>JAFRXH010000080.1 GCA_017437785.1 Lachnospiraceae bacterium | reverse complement strand
GTTTTACAGGGGATAATTTCATTGAGCCGCTGGAATATGATCATCTGGAGATGATAGTTCTTGAAGAGGATCTGTAAAAAATGTGTTGAACATGATAAAAATATGATATAATGTATGTATCATTGCGCATTATATAAAGCTAAATCAGAAGGAAGGAACCGTGTTGTTTCAGCTTGATAAAGGTGTATCGGAGATATGAGCGACGAAAAAAAGAGCAGAAGAGAGCGGAGAAAAGAGGAATTAAACAGTATACCCAGGGAATATAAGCCCATATCCATATGGGGATACTTCGGTTATGAGGTATTGTTTGCGATACCTGTTATAGGCTTGATCTTTATGATCATATTCTCGTTTAGTAAAAACAGGAATCTCAGGAATTTCACTTTATCGCATTTTTGTCTGCTTGTGATATTCCTGGTGATAATAATCGCGGCACTTGCCCTGGGTGTGGGTGAGATCCTGGGAGAGATAGCCGAAGATTATTTTGACCTGTATATCAGTGATATCTTTAATTTTTGATAGTTGAACCGGAAACAAGATCCTGCAATGCAAAAAATGGCTATGGCCGGCTGTTTATGCATTGCAGATTTTTTTTGCTTATGCTATTGTGTAGGCTGGTTTTTGTATTTTGTATATTGCATATGGACTTTTTCCATATGACTACGGAGATGGATAATGAAGAACGGGAAAAGAAATGCTTTTATAAATATTGCACCGGTCATTATGATGCTTATGGCAGGATGCACTGCAGGTGACGAAAACGCTCAGGGAACAGATGATCCGGCAATATGGTCGGTGAGCGGCGGAGAGGTGTTACCGGATAATGTTACGGAAGATACGCATGAAGCGAAAGCACCTGCGAAACAGGAGAGCGTTTCAAAAAATGAACCTATAGAGGAAATGTATCCGCAGCCGGTTTTTAAAGATGACAAAAGCGGTATCAGCTATGCTTACCGTGTGGATGGTGAGTATCTGGCTGTATATGACGGCGCGGATTTTAAGCCTGTATATTTAAACGGGGTAAATATAGGCTCCGGTGTTCCGGGATATTTTCCCGGAGAACTGGGCATCACTTATGATGAGTACAGACGCTGGTTTGATGAGATAGCTGCCATGAACTGTAACTGTATACGTATATATACTACGATGATGCCGCAGTTCTATGAAGCTTTATATGATTATAATGCTGTATCGCAGGATAAGCTTTATCTACTTATGGGCGTATGGTATGACGAAGATAAGATCATAGAGACGGGTGATGCCTATGATGTGATCGATTATGCTGTGGCAGAAGCAAAGGAACAGATAGATATAATCCATGGCGACTGCGTTATACCGCAGAGGGCAGGACGCTCTTACGGTACTTATACCGTAGATGTGGCTGATTATGTTCTGGGATGGATACTGGGAATAGAATCCGATGCATACTTTGTCGGGACAACAAATGATCTGTATAAAGATATCACATCATACGAAGGAGAATATCTTAGCGTAGAGAATGCAGATGCTTTTCACGCTTTTCTGGCCCGTCTGGGCGATGAGACTATTGCTTATGAGAGCAAAAAATACGGTATGCAGCGCCCTGTAAGCTGGTCTAACTGGCCTACAGCCGATGAGTTGACTCATCCAGAAGAGCCTCTTTTTGAAATGGAGGATGCCGTAACCATAAATGTAGAGCGTATCAAACCTACGCAGAAGTTTGCTCCCGGAGTATTTGCAAGCTATCATGTCTATCCTTATTATCCGGACTTTATGATGCTTTCTGATAAATACACCCATTACAAGGATGAAAGCGGCAGGATAAACACATATAAGGCATATCTTAAGGACCTTAAGAGCATACATAAAGTGCCTGTAATGGTTGCGGAATTCGGAGTGCCAACATCCCGGGGATGTACTCACCAGAATCCTTTTTCACATTATGATCAGGGGCATCTGACGGAAACCGAGCAGGGAGAAGCTCTCTCTTCAATGGCGCAGGATATATATGACTGCGGATATTGCGGAGGCCTCATCTTTGCATGGCAGGATGAATGGTTTAAACGAACCTGGAATACCATGGATTATACCGATCCCGACAGACGCGCATATTGGAGTGATATACAGACCAGCGAGCAGAATTTCGGTATCCTTTGCTTTGATCCCGGTGAAGAAAAAATGGATACGCTGATCGACGGGAAGTTTGACGACTGGGCGGATGAAGAAGTGTTTGCCGAAACAGACGGCCTTAAGCTTTATGTAAAAAAGGACGAACGCTATATGTATCTGTGTATTAAAGGTATGAAGGCGCTTCCGAAGAGCAGTTCGCAAAAAGACCGCATTGTGATACCGTTTGATATCACGCCTCTTTCCGGACATTCTTCGTATAATGAAAAGGAATTTGACCGTGATGCGGATTTTGTACTCTGTTTAAACGGAAAAGACGACAGTACTCTTTTAGTACACCGCTATTATGACCGCTATGCGTTTGCCTTCGGGGAATATGATAACCTTCTGGATACAAAGGGATATGATGATCCGGACAGTGCGGAGTTTATTCCCATTTATCTGTGCATGAACCGTACTCAGTGGATACCCACAACGGAAGAATGGCGGGATGCCGAACGCATGGACAGCGGGCTTTTGCGTTATGGGAATGCAGATCCCTCAGCGCAGGATTATGATTCTTTAGCAGATATGTGTTACGGAGATGATTTTATAGAGCTGAGACTGGCCTGGGGGCTGTTAAGTTTCAGGGATCCTTCGTCAAAAGAGGTTGAAGGGGATTTCTGGGGACAAAAAGAGCTTTACGGCATTAATGTTGACGAGATCTATATAGGGATCATGAGCGCCGGGAGATACAGCGGCATGTCGCCCTATACCTGGGATAACTGGGATATGCCAACATATCATGAGAGACTGAAACAGTCCTATTATATACTTAAGGACAAATATGACGAACTTAAGTTAGATTGATCTTTACTGATCGGGATTTGTCTGATTATGACAAATTCTTATTCATTCATTACCGCTTCATTGTTTCATCCCGTGCAGTATGGTAGTATTTCAATGGATTTTTTTGTGGGAACGGATTCCACTAACCATGAGGAGGATAAAATAATGAAGAAAAAACTGTTGGCAGGGCTGCTTTCGCTGGCCGTGCTGATCGGCACGATCCGGCCGGTCCTTGCATCTGATGATGTGTATGTAACAGAGAGTGAAGAAGATACAGATGGTTCCTATGATGAAACGGACGGTGTCTATGACGAAGATGTGGTAACAGATGAGGATGTTACAGCTGCCAAGCCGGATCCGGAACCTGCGACTATTGACAAGAGCAGTGTAAGCTACAATACCATTTATGCTAAACCCGTAAAGATCAATAAGATAACTTATGAGCTTTCGGCCGAAGTTTCTTATTACGATGTGGTTAAATACTGCGGAAGAAAGATAAAAGCAGGGCTTGACCTGGATGCAGAAGTCAAGAGCCCAAGCCTTGATCAGCTTGCTGCCGAGATCTTAGGCGTAGATCACGTCGACCTTTCGGGTGTGATCGAATGGAAATTCACTGAAACTAAGAATAAGAAAATCGCTTCTAAATCCTATTTCATTGTAAAAGGCAAGGTTAAAAAATCTGCTGCTAAGGAGATAGGCCTTAAGGGAAAATATCTCACCAGATTCAAGAAAGGATTATCAAAGATAAATTCCGCAGCTTCAAAAAAAGCTGAGAGGATGTATTTTACTATTGTTGAAACGATACCAAAGGATGGCGTGATCAAACCTACAGGGCCTGCACAGCCTACAGCTACGCCTACCACGACGCCCAAGGCAACACCTACGCCTACAGGAAAACCCAAAGCTACACCTACCCCTACGGGAAAACCCAAGGCAACACCTACAACAAAGCCTACGGCTACGCCTACCGTAAAACCTTCGCCCGGAGCTGAACCTACAGGCACAGAGGATCCTACCGGTGGAGCGGAGCCTACTAAGATAGCTGAGCCTACAAAGACCGTAGAACCTACCCCCAATCCGGAAAAGCCTGCGATCAAGGCTGTTAAGATCAATAAGACTAATTTCCCGGATGATATTTTCAGAAAAGTCATATCCGGCCGTGATTATGATAAAGACGGTAACGGTACACTTGATGAAAATGAGATCTTTTATATCAGGAATGTAAACTGCGAAGGCATGGGCGTCAAATCCGTTCAGGGTATAGAATTCTTCCCCGAACTGGTAGGCCTGTGGTGCAAGGATAATAATATATCGCATATCGATATCAGTAAGAATGTAGAACTTACCGGTATCTGGTGCTCAAATAACCCGCTTACGGAACTGGATATGTCACATAATCATGAGCTGTTATGGGTTTACTGCTTTGACTGCAAGCTGACAGAGCTGGATTTTTCACAGACTCCCAAGATGGCGTTTATCGAATGCAATACCAATCCCATCAAGGAGCTGGATCTGTCCAATTGTCATGAACTTGAACATCTGACCTGCGGTACTTGTGAGCTTACCGAGCTTGACTTAAGTCCCTGCCCGAAGCTTGCACATCTTGATGCATTCCAGAATCATCTTACACAGCTGGATGTAACAGTGTGTCCTAAGATGAAACGTCTTGATGTATGGAATAATGTTATTAATTATAAAACGCCGCAGGAACAGAGACTTGGTGCTATAGATATCAGCCGGTGCCCGGAACTGCAGTATTATAACTGCGCATATAATGATGTTGAAAGCCTGGATCTTAGCCACAATCCGGAACTGTTCAAATTAAACTGTGCATATAATTCAACGCTTACGTCGCTGGATGTATCTAACAATCCCAAGCTTGAGATACTGATATGCGAGTGCTGCCCGATAGAGACCATCGATCTGTCCAATAATCACTATATGCATTTCCTGCAGGCTTTTGGAAACGGCAGTATGACGAAATTGGATATCGGCCAGAATCCCTTCCTTATGAAGGCTTATAACGAAGGCGTGATAAATGACGAGACAGCGCATCTGGGAAAAGCCATACATTCCTGGACTATAGATTACGGCTGGGATGATTCCACGACCGGCGGCGATAAAGGTCTGGACAGCCTGCTGTTCATCTGCTTTGATGATGTTGTAAAGCTTAGTATGGATACCAACGGTTATACGCTTCCGTCAAGAGATCCTTATCCTTATTCGGATGCAGGTATTTCCGAAGAGGGGCTTCTTACACGTGCCGAGGCTATACAGAAACTTTATGAAATGGCTGGAAGCCCTAAGGTGGGAGCGGTAAAGAGCAGATTTACGGATATCAAGGGGCATAAGTATTCAAATGCGCTGAACTGGGCAGAGAGTATGCATATGCTTGCGGGATTCAGATATATTCCCGATGATACCTTTGAACCCGATGAGTTTGTGACCAGACAGGATCTGATGTTCATGCTGATGAGATATGCCGAATATACCAAGGGTATGAAGAGAGCTATAGATTTCGGACGTACAGATGACTATATCGATTATCTTGATATCGATTTCTGGCACTGGGAGCCTATGTGCTGGGCGGAGACCTGGCTGATCCTTCCCGGTAAGGGCGGTGATACAAAGGATACACAGATCATAGATCCTCTTGGAAGAGTTACACAGGCAGATCTGGATGTCGTGATCGCTAACTTTAAGGAAGCAAACGGAAGATAAGTACTTAAAAACCCCGGCCGGATGGTCGGGGTTTTATTTATTCATCTTATATGTTAAAATATAACTGCCGGCAGCGGGACTTGAACCCGCACGTGGTTGCCCACAACAGATTTTGAGTCTGCCTCGTCTGCCATTCCGACACGCCGGCTTAATTCAACTATGAAATTATATCATATGGTTCGATCAAAAACAAGAAAAAAATTCGGAGCGTGAAATATGAGTAAAAAACTGATGCTTATAGACGGACACAGTATCTTAAACAGGGCATTTTACGGACTGCCCGATCTGACCAACAGCGAAGGCCTGCATACAGGAGCTGTATTTGGCTTTATAAATATAATGCTTAAGATAGCTGCTGAAGAAAAGCCCGATTATCTGGCGGTTGCATTTGATGTGCATGCGCCTACATTCAGACATGAGATGTATAAAGAGTATAAAGGAACCAGAAAACCTATGCCGGATGAGCTGCGCGAACAGGTGCCTTTAATGAAAGAGATGCTTAAAGCTATGGGGATAACTACGGTTGAACAGGCCGGGCTGGAGGCTGATGATATACTTGGAACGCTGGCTAAGAAAGGAGAGGCGGCGGGGCTTTCGGTAGCCCTGGTATCGGGAGACCGCGACCTTTTGCAGATCGCATCGGATAACATCAAGATACGTATACCAAAGACCAAACGAGGCGGTACCGAGATAGAGGACTATTACGCCGCGGATGTGGAAAGAGTATATCAGCTTTCACCGGCGCGTTTTATAGAGCTTAAGGCGCTTATGGGCGATACATCCGATAATGTGCCGGGCATACCAAAAGTGGGTGAGAAAACAGCCACGGAACTTATGCTTAAGTATGGTTCTATCGAAGGCATTTATGAACATGTAGACGAGATCAGTAAAAATGCGGTCAGGGAGAGCATTAAAGCAAACAGGGAGCTTGCAGACCTGAGCCTTAAACTGGTGACGATAAAGACTGACTGTGAACTGGGCATAAGCTTTGAAGATGCTGCCTTTGGTAATATCTATACACCTGAGGCTTATGAATTATGTAAAAAGCTGGAATTTAAGGCTCTGCTTAAAAACTTTGATCCTGATGTGAGTAGGACGCAGAAGGAATATGAATATGTTTATGTAAAGAGTGCAAAGGAAGCTGAAATGCTTTCTAAGAGAGCTGTAAAGGCCGGGAGCGCCGGATGCTGCGTATATATGCCCTCAGATGATTCTTTTGTGCTGGCAATGGATATAGGCGATGACTGCGCTTATCTTATAGATGATGAGATATGCGATATCCCCGCTTATCTGCGTGATCTTTATTCAGCGGGCTGTGCTCTGGTCGTGTTTGATATAAGAGAGCTTTATTCTGCGTTATTCGGAAAAGCAGCACAAAACAGTAAAAAAAATAAAACGGCTGAGCAGCAGCTCAGTTTTGAGGATTTTCTGTCCACAGGCGAAGAGACAGAAGAAGACATTACGGATTTTGGCAGTGACTTTACTTCACATAAAGCTACGCAGGATCTGTATGATCTTAAGATAGCAGCTTATCTGTTAAATCCGCTTAAAAGCGACTGGAGTATAGAGGATGCGGCCAAGCAGTATCTTGATACACTTATCGCTTCTTATGCTCAGATATTTGATAAAAAGCCGTTGAAAGAGGCCCTGACAGATAAAGATGCGTTCGGCAGATATGCGGCTGCGGAAGTATTGCAGCTGTTAGCTCTAAAGGATGTGCTGCAAAAAGCCTTAAACGATGAACAGATGGATAAGCTTTACAGGGATATCGAGATGCCGCTCTCTTATGTTCTTTACCGTATGGAGAGGGAAGGCATACAGGCAGACGCGGGTGCGCTTAAGGAATACGGCCGTGAACTGAGCGCGCGCATAAGCGAACTTGAGCAGAAGATATATGAAGCCGCCGGAGAAGAGTTTAATATAAATTCTCCCAAGCAGCTTGCAGTCATTCTCTTTGAGAAAATGGGGATACCGGGCGGAAAGAAGACCAAGACGGGATATTCGACATCTGCGGATGTGCTGGAGAAACTGGCCGAAGATGTACCGTTTGTCAGAGACATACTTGAATATCGTACATATGCCAAACTTAAATCGACCTATGCCGATTCGCTTGCGGAATATATTGCAAAAGACGGCCGTATCCATACGCGGTTTAACCAGACAATTACGGCTACCGGCAGGCTCAGTTCTACCGATCCCAATCTGCAGAACATACCTATGAGGACCGAGCTGGGCAGGCGTATAAGGAAGGTATTCAAACCCAAAGACGGCTGCGTATTTGCCGATGCCGATTATTCACAGATAGAATTAAGGATACTTGCCAGCCTGGCAGGGGATAAGGACCTGATAGAGGCGTACAGGGAAGGAAAGGATATTCACAGGATAACGGCATCCAAGGTATTCGGAGTACCCTTTGAAGAAGTTACGGATATTCAGAGGCGTAATGCCAAGGCTGTTAATTTTGGCATAGTATATGGTATCTCATCATTTGGACTGAGCCAGGATCTGTCAATATCCAGGCAGGAAGCAAAGGAATACATAGAACAGTATTTTGCTACCTATCCCGGGATAAAGGCTTATCTGGAAGAGGTAAAATCGCAGGCTAAAAAGACGGGATATTCGGTGACATATTTCGGAAGAAGACGTCCCATTCCCGAACTTAACAATTCCAATTTTATGCAAAGACAATTTGGTGAGCGCGTGGCAATGAACGCTCCCATTCAGGGGACGGCAGCGGATATCATGAAGATAGCAATGATAAATGTATATGATGCGCTGATAAAATGCGGACTCAGATCCAGGATGCTTTTGCAGATCCACGATGAGATCCTGATAGAAACCTATAAGGAAGAGGAAGAAAAAGTATTAGCGATCATGCGTGAAGAAATGTGCGCGGCAGCAAAGCTGCCGGTAGCACTTGAGGTTGATGTACATACCGGTACTGACTGGTATGAAGCAAAGTAGGGCAAAAGGAGGAAACATCATGATCACAATTGGCATCACCGGCGGCGTGGGAGCCGGCAAAAGTGCGATACTTAAATATCTTGAGGAAAAATATGATGCATATATCATAGTGGCCGATGAACTGGCCAAGGAGCTGGAAGAACCCGGGAAGGAAGTGTATGAAAAACTGGTGCAATGCTTTGGAGATACTATACTTTCACAGGATAAAAGCATAGATAAGAAAGCATTCGCAAACCTCATATTCGGTGATGAGGATGCATTAAAGAAAGCTGATTCGATCATACATCCTGCGGTCAAAGAAGAGATACTAAACCGTATTAAGGCAAAAGAAGCTGATGGCTGCAAAGTTTTCATTGTTGAGGCAGCGCTTCTGATAGAAGAAGGTTATGATAAGATACTTGATGAGATCTGGTATATATATGCTGATGAAGCAGTGCGTTTTAAGCGGCTTGAAGAAAACCGCGGATACAGCAGAGAAAAGTCTTTGAGCATAATGCGAAAGCAGAAAAGCGATATCGAATTCAGAAAATATTGTAAAAGGATAATCGATAACAGCGGAGAACTGTCGGAGACTTTAGACCAGACAGATGCGATAATGCACAGTATAAAAGCAGCTTTGATATAAAAAATGACAGGAGGAAAAGCTTATGTTCAGATCTGTGATGCTTAAGAAAAAAAGATTTATTTCCTTGTTTCTGATATTTTTACTTGTCTTTTCCGACTTAAAGACCGTAATCCCGGTACAGGCTGCGGATCTTCATTATATACAGATAGAAACGCAGTATATGCAGACCGAAGCAAGAAAACAGCTGGCTATGGTAAATGAATTCCGCACCGGTGATGAGGCCTGGCATTATGCGCAGGACGGAACTGTAGTAAGTGATGCGGGCCTTGCGGAGCTTGAATGGGATTATGGACTGGAGAGGAGCGCGCTAACAAGAGCGGTAGAGATAGCGCTGGTTTTTTCACATACACGTCCTGATGGTACGGGATGCTTTAGTGCCGTAAAAAATACCGGGGCCAGAGCAGAGAATATAGCTGCGGGGCACAGCAGTTCCGAAGTTGTCATCGAAGCCTGGAAAGAAAAGGATGATGATTATTCCGGCCAGGGCCACAGACGTAATATGTTAGGGGCAAAATACAGATATATGGCTGCGGCCTGCGTCAGTTATAAAGGGAGCAGATACTGGGTTCAGGAGTTTTGCGAGAACCCGGACGATCTGACTTATACAGATGCGGATGACGGAGTACATATCGATAATGTACTTGCGGATATCGCAGAAGGGGCTTATATAATCCCGGGTGCATCCGACGGGGATATCATAAAAGTCACTAAGGGCGTGGCATATAAGCTGCCTGTTGCACAGGGCGTATTTCAGATCAACGGTTCTTCAGAAAAAAGGACCGTTAATATTCCTGTCAGCTGGACACTGTCCGACCCTGATTTCGGAACTGTTACTGATGGCAGTATCACTCCCGATATCAACGGAAAAACTGATATACACGGAGAATATGTATTCTTGGATCAGGATTATTCCCTGGATCTGACCCTGGATTCACAGATCTATGCGCAGTCGATAAGCCTTGATAATAGTATCCTGAATATAGTGAAGGGCGAAAGCATAAGTTTAAATGCGTCTGTCCTTCCCGAAGGCGCTGTGGATGGGGCTGTGAGCTTTATAAGCGATGATGAGTCTGTAGCTGTGGTTTCCGGTAACGGTGTAGTCACAGCTGCAGGAAAAGCAGGAGATTCAACATATGTACATGCGCAGACAGAGGGGGGGCTTACTGAGTCCTGCATAGTCAATATCTGTGAAACTCCTTATCTGAAAGCTTTTACCGAAGAGACTTTTATTTATGATCTTGAAGAAGGCGGATATTATACAGTGCCTTCAGTGCTGCCGCAGGGCGCTGAGATACTTACTGCGCCGCAAAGTACTCCGCCGGTAATATATACGACGGATGATCCGGCTGTAGCAGTGGTATCGGGCAATTATGTTTATGCTATATCAGCCGGGAATACTACCCTGCATGCTGCGACAGATGAGTATTACGGTAAAGAGTATCATTTCAAATGGGCGGTAAGTGTTAACAGAGCCGTCATAAAACCCTCATCAGTTAATATTTCAAAAACCAGTATAGATCTTACGGCAGGCGAAAGCGTAAGTATCACTGCAAGTATAGAGCCCAAAGATGCGGACCAGAGTGTCATATTTGAAAGCGATGACAAGAGTGTGGCTACGGTAGATGCAAATGGCAGGATCGTAGCTAAAGCACCGGGCAGGGCAAATATCACGGCTTATACTCCCGATAAAAGCCTGTCTTCAAAAAGCTGCGTAGTAAATGTAAGTGAAAAGCCGGTCGGGGAAGTATATACATTCGGCATGACTTACGGACAGACAGAAGCCAGAAAGTTTGAAAAGCTTGTGAACGAATTCCGCAGCGGATCGGAAGCCTGGTACTATGATCAAAGCGGAAATAAAGTGAGTGTTAAAGGCCTTGGAAAGCTTAAATTCGATCCGGTACTCGAAGAGGCGGCAAAGATCAGGGCGGCGGAAGCGGCTATCATTTTTTCGCATACCAGGCCAAACGGCGAAAGCTGTTTTTCAGCGGTGAACTTAAGCGGCGCCGGCGGAGAAAACCTTGCAGCCGGTCACAATTCTGCAGCTGCAACAATGGAACAATGGAAGGAGACCGACGAAGATTATTCCGGCCAGGGACATCGCAGGAATATGCTGGGCAAAAACTTTAACTCTATAGGCGTAGCCTATGTCAGCTATCAGGGACAGCATTACTGGGCGATGGAATTGTCGTCGGGATTTAGCGGGGAAAGCCTGGGCGTAGCATGGAATGAAGAACATGATGTGGCGATAGTGATAAGTGATAAGTATATCACCGGTGCGGACATCAAACCCAAACTTGAGAACGGATCGACCATAGAACTTAAT
>JAFRXH010000079.1 GCA_017437785.1 Lachnospiraceae bacterium | reverse complement strand
TTTCCTTTATCTAAATATTCAAAAGATTCTTCGTCGCTGCGCTCCTCAGAATGACATGCTCACCGAAGGATTCTATTATTTTATCAATTCCTCTGCCAGTGCCTTAAGCTGCTCTATATTTTCTTCCTTAAGCGTGGACTTAATTGTCACCATGGGCTCCACAAGTTCCACATCCTTAAAGCCCTCGATATACTGCTTCATCACGCGGCCGGCGGTGGGTGCCCAGCTGCCGTTCTCCACCAGTGCCACTTTTCGCTTCTGATATGCCTTTATGCTAAGGACATTGAGGAATGCGCGCATGGGCGGGAATACATCGGCATCATAGGAAGATGCGCACAGTACCATCTTACTGTAGCGGAAGGCATCTTCCACGCCTTCATGCAGATCGTCCTCGGTTAAGTTGGTCACGCCGCACTTAACGCCTTTAGCTTCCAGTATTTCCTGAAGTTTAAGCGCCGCAGGCTTAGTGCCCGTATCATGGATCCCGGCATAAATTATCGCCACGCCTTCATCCTCGGGCTCATATGCCGACCAGGTCTTGTACTTATCTATATAGAAGCTTAAGGGCTCGTTTTCCGGAAGCACCGGTCCGTGAAGAGGACAGATGTGTTCTATCTCCTTACCTGCAAGCTTTTTAAGTACCGCCTGCACCTGCGCTCCGTATTTTCCTACTATATTAAAGTAATATCTTCTCGCTTCGCATGCCCAGTCGTCTGCCTCGGCGCCCTTGTATCCGAATTTACCGAATCCGTCTGCGGAAAAGAGTATCTTTGATGATGCGTCATAAGTCATCATCACTTCGGGCCAGTGCACCATGGGCGCAGCAATAAAGCTGAGCGTGTGTTTGCCCAGTTCAAGGCTGTCACCTTCTTTTATGATATCCGTGCGGCTGCTCAGATCTGCAGCAAAAAACTGCTTCATCATATTGGAGGCCGCCATGGATGTCTTTATCCTTGCATTCGGATACTTATCCAGAAACGCCAAAAGCGATCCGGAATGATCCGGCTCCATATGCTGTACTACTATATAATCTATATCTCTGCCGCCCAGGTATTTATTCAGATTCGACAGCCATTCATCGGTCACATCCGCATCCACGCTGTCCATGACACATACCTTCTCATCAAGGATCAGATATGAGTTGTATGCCATACCATCGGGCAGTTCATATTGGTTCTCAAATACTTTGATATTCTTATCATCTACGCCTATATTTATGATATCTTCGGTAATATTTGCCTCGTACATAAAAACACCTCCCCGAAATAAACTCGAGAAGGCATTATAGCATAAGTCATGTCAAACCGCAAATTTACAGGGAAAACCATGGTTTTTATCCCGGCAGGCTGAGCGTTATGATAAAGCGCTCTTCATCCTGCTGCGCGCTTATGTCGCCGCCCATTACCGCGGCGAAGCTCTTGCAGATGTAAAGTCCAAGTCCGGCCCCGTCATTGGTGCGGGAGCTGTCCCCCTTTACGAAGCGGTCGAATATCTTTTCTGTATCAACCGCCTTGTCGGAATCGGTGATTATCCTTATCTTTACCATATCCGAAGCGGCAGTCTCTATCTTAAATTCCAGTGTCTTCTGAGAATACCTCACCGCATTGGATATCAGGTTCTGCACTATCCTTGAAAGCTTCTTTTTATCGGCGGTAACATAGATGTTCTCATCTGCCTGCTCAAATGATGGTTCCATGCCCTTTTTATCTATCTCCGGGCTCTCCGCCAGTATCTCTTCACAGATGATCTCACAGATATTTAAGCGCTCGGCGCTGATATCCATCTGTCCGGATTCTATCAGCGACAGTTCAAACAGATCGTTCACCAGCCTGTTAAGGTATCTGGCCCTCTCCAAAGCTATGCGGAGATTGGCGCCCACCTCTTCGGGGTCCGCTGCTTTCTCCGCCAGCTGAAGATAACCTATCACGGAAGTCAGGGGAGTCCTCATATCATGTGAGATCATCGATATGGAATCTTTGATCTTTTTCTCGTTTTCCCTGCCTTCGGCCCTGATACTCATCACATATTCGTACAGCCTGTTAACTTCACAGATCAGTTTCTCAAGATCCGCATCCACAAAGTCGACATTCATATCTCGGCCGTCTTCGTTAGAATGCATCTCTTCCGCGATCCGGCGCATCTGCTTCCTGATCACTGCCAGTTTAAGCGACAGGACCAGTACCAGGACTATCAGGATTATTATCACTGCGTATATCAAAGCTTAATTTACATCCTTTTTTCTGAAGATAAACAGGGTTATCGTTACCAGTATCACGGTAGCTATTATCGCACATATCGCGCAGGGTATCAAATCCGCATTACTGCTGCTCTTTGCAAAGCAGAAGAAGGAGTGTTCGTAAATGTAATTTCCGCCCAAGAAATTCCTTAAGATATTTCCGCCTATGGTCGCAATGAGTACCGATGCTACAAATGCAGCATATACGTTTCCGCAGATATAGGTTATCAGGATGAAGAACGCATTGAAAGCTATCATCTGCAGGCAAACCGTTAAGAACCAGAGTATATCTCTTGCATTAAAGCCCTCAAAAGAGAAGCCGAACTGCGTTCCGTACATGATCACATCACCTATGACAGTCACAAGATGAAATACTATCGTTAACACGCTGGTCGCGATCAGTCTTGATATAACGATGTCGGAACGCCTGCTTCCGGTAACTATCGATCTGTGTACCGTTCTGTTTGCAAAATCGCTTCCCACATACCAGGCGATGAGCATTCCCCAGAGAAAAGCAAAACTGCAGTCCTGAACACCTTCCTTAAATCCGTCATACATCGTGTGGAATTCCGCAATGGCCTGAGGATTCATCCCTCTTCCAAGGATAACGTACAATACCGAAAACAGATAGAACAACATGCATCCGTATAAAGGAGTAAATCTCCACATCTTATATCTTTCTACTCTCAACTGATTATACATTTGTCTCACCTCCTGTAAGGGCCATAAAGTATTCTTCAAGCGACTGTACTTTTTCCGAAAGCTCCGTTATCACTATCCCTGCTTCCATAAGATGTTTTGAAAGCTCTGCCTTCATATCCGCCCTGCCGTAAACCTTTACGGTATCATCGGCGATCACCTTATACTGCGTATCCGGGAAATGCTTTTCCAGTATCGTTACCGTCTCGGGGATGTTGCTGTCCCTGACCAGGATGTACTGGCTGCATTTTTCTTCAAGCTCTTCATGTGTATTCGTTTCTATTATCCTTCCCTTATGGATAAAGATAAAATCCGTTGCCAGCAGGTAGAGCTCACTTAAGATGTGGCTCGAAACAAAGACCGTACATTCCTTCTCTTCATTGATCTTCTTAAGCATGTTCCTGAGAGCCACGATATTTATAGGATCCAGTCCGTTTATCGGCTCATCCAGGATCAGAAGCTGGGGATTGCCTATCATCGCTATTGCGATACCCAGACGCTGCTTCATTCCCATGGACAGGTCCTTTGCCTTCTTATCCTTTACCTCACTGAGTCCCACCAGCTCCAGCACCTTGTCTGTATAGGATGCATCCGGATTCCCGACTATCAGTCTCTGCAGTTCCACATTCTTATGTACCGTGAATTTGGGATACAGGGCCGGCTCTTCTATCATGGTCCCCACCTGTTTTCGCTTCTTATCGATCTCTTTCGGATCGTCTGCGCCCATCAGCGAATAATCTCCGGAAGTGGGAAATACCAGTCCGCTGATGATCTTCATGAAGGTACTCTTGCCGGCGCCGTTCTCACCGATAAAGCCGTATATATGATTCTTCTTTAAGCTGACACTCACATTATCAAGGGCACGAAAACGTCCGTACTTCTTTGTGAGGTTTCTTGTTTCAAGTATTACATCACTCATTTATGTGACTCCTTTCGTTTGATGATGTGAGTATAAAAAAAGAGCTTAAAAAAGATATTCACAGATCCTAAAGAAAAACTAAAGATGAAAAACCGCCTTTACTTTGAAAGGCGGTACCCCATTCCGTATACTGTATCGATATACGGTTCATCCGTTATCTTTGCTATCTTTTTGCGAAGATTACTCATATGCACGTTCATGGTATTATCTTCGCTTAAGTATTCTTCACCGGTTATGCTCTCAAAGAGATTGCGCTTTGAAAAAACCTTATTGGGATTAGCCAGCATTGTCTCCAGTATGCTGTATTCCATCTGGGTACAGCTAAGCTCCTGTTCAGCGATAAAGACTCTTGCGGATTCCTTATCAAGTTTCATATCTTTATACTGCAATCCACTCCGGGCTTTTGTGCCGCCGCTCCTTCTTAAGACAGCCTCTATCCGCAATATCACCTCGTCCACATCAAAGGGCTTGCTGATATAATCATCAGCCCCCAGGCGCAGCAGCTCTATCCTGTTTACCACTTCATTCTTGGCGGAGAGGACTATGGACGGCGTATTTTTTGTTTTTCTCAGTTCTTCCAAAAGCTCCTCGCCGGTCCTGCCCGGCAGCATCAGATCTAAAAGTATCAGCTCGTATTCATTGGCTAAAGCCTTTGATAAGCCTTCATTTCCGTCTGCTGCGCTGTCGGTTTCGTATCCGCTGTCGGACAATACCTTGCACAGGAGCTTGTTTATCATCTGATCGTCTTCTATAACCAGTATCATTTTTTCTTAATTATAATTGTTGTTATTGTTGGAATTGGCAAATGCACCCTTAAATACATTCTTCATTTCCGTATTATCCGCATACAGAGGTGCATTATCATCCTCTGCGGGCTGAGCCGGCTTGGGTGCGGCTGTTGCGGGGGCGGTTCCATATAAAGGTGATGCTCCAATCGGCGACTGCTGCGTGGGCGCTGCGCTCTGCGGCTGCTGCGCAGGGCCTGCTCCGTATAAGGGTGATGCTCCCATCGGCGACTGCTGCGCAGAGCCTGCTCCGTATAAGGGCGATGCTCCCATCGGTGACTGCTGCGTCGGTGCTGCGCTTTCTTCACTTTCAGCCTGAGGCACCGGTATATCAAAATTGTGGTTGCTTACTGTTGTGGGAGATACTCCCAGTGGCAGTGTCGCAGGCTGTGTAGATGCCTGAACATTCTCTCCGCCGCCTCCCAGAGGCAGTACTGCCGGCTGCGAAGTCGCAAATGCCATAGCTCTTAACTGCGCTGCTTCTTCTTCGGTATATCCCTGCGCATCTTTCTTTTCCTGAGTATTATCGGCTGCAGGTGCAGCAGCCGGGCTTTCCTGCACAGATGATGTCAGCGGTGAAACTGCAGGAGCCGGCGTATTTCCAAGTATCGATGTATTCTCCGACTGTGAACCATCCAATACAGATGAAGGTCCCAGAGGTTTGGGTCCCTGTGAGGATGAAGGCCCAAGGGGTGCGCTCCCAAGTATTGATGAAGGGCCCGATACTGCAGAAGGTCCGCTCCCAAGAATTGATGAAGGACCCGATACTGCAGAAGGTCCGCTCTGTGCGGGAGCTGCTGCCGGTGCCGGACCATTCTGTGCCGGTCCGGATAACGATGAAGGGCCAAGAGGCTCACTTCCCGGTGCAGGCCCTACGGAAATGCCCGGTATATAAGGGATCTGTGTAGTTTCCAAAGTAGCTGTCGAATACGGATTGGGCTGAGCCTTAGGTGCAGCGGGCTGTGCCGTCTGGCTCCCCGCAAACCCTGTACCCATCGGAGCCGCCTGGTTTCCCGGAGTTGCCTGGTTTCCCGGTGCTGCCTGGCTTCCCGCAAATGCAGAAGCTGCTCCGACAAAAGCTGATGACACCGCACCCGGCTGCGTTCCCGCAACGCCGGAACCGCTGATACCCGGCTGTGAGAGCGCGAAAGCAGAACCCGTATTTGCCTGACCGCCTGCAAAGCCTGAGCCTGAAGCTGTATTCGGACCTCCGGGCGCTGCCTGACCGCCTGCAAAACCTGTGCCTGCGGGACCAGGCTGACCGCCTGCAAAGCCCATGCTTCCCGGCACTCCCTGCTGCGGCCCCGCGAATGCAGACCCCGTCGTTCCTGCCTGGCCTCCCGCGAATGCAGAACCTGTCGTTCCCGCCTGGCTTCCCGCAAATGCAGAACCTGTCGTTCCCGCCTGGCTTCCCGCAAATGCAGAACCCATATTGCCGGCAGTATTAGCCTGGCTTCCTGCAAAACCTGTACCCGAAGGAGCAGCTCCGCCGTAATCGGGTGTTTTAGGAGCGCCGCCGTATAAAGGCGTGGGCTTTGATCCCACCGCACCCCTGAGCATCAGAAATACTGCCACCAGACTTACCATTACCAGCAATATACCTGCTATCGCTGCAGGCTGTACTGCTTCGGGTACTAAGATAGGCACAAACAGTACCGGCAGCATATAGTCTTCCAGTACCTCTCCCGAATCCAGCGATGCAACCAGCTGTTTGCGTACGTCCCCGGGTATCTTCTGGATCTTTCCGTCAAGGTGTATCGAAGAGGTGGGCACACTGTCAAAATCACCGTCCGATTCCCACCATGACTGGGTCTTGCTTATCTGTGCATCCAGCACGCTGTTATATTTTGTAGGTATCCTGGCCATCAGATAAGGCGTGGGGTAGATAAGACCGCCCTCAATATCCTGACAGAAGGGGAACAGATAGTATCTGCCCGTCTCCTTCTCCGATGTCGTCACACCAAAAGTTTTTTCCTGTGATATCTGTGAACCTATCTGATCCCAGACCAGAGTCACGTCCATACAGACATGATCACCCACTTTTATGTCCGAATAATCCGCATCCCAAAGTTCAGTGATATCTTTGGGGTCCTTTTTCAGACAGATCCAGTCGGGTATCGAAGCAACACAAAGGCCTATCCCCAGTGCGGCTATCGCTACGATCAGTTTCCATTTAAAACTCATTTTTTCTCTCCTTTACAGTTGCAAGACAAGGGGATATCTTTGATCCCCGGCATACAATACTGTATTTTACCTTATAGTATTCAAAAACGCAAATTGCTGTATTTACGATTTCTTATGTGATATAATACCCTACCGAAAGGAGAACGATCATGAAAAAACATACAAACTTACTTATTCTAACGATCTTTACTGCTATGCTGGTACTCTCCGGCTGCACATCAAAAACAGGCGGGGGCAGCACAGCGGCCGAGGGCAACACACCAGCTGCACAGAGCGAAGCCACAGAGGTAAATCTGGGCGCACTTAAAGGCCCCACATCCATAGGCATCATGGACCTTGTAAAAAAGAGCGCCGCCGGTGAAACACAAAATAAATACAACTTCACCATGGAGACACAGGCCGATGCGCTGTTGCCCAAGCTGATATCCGGCGAACTGGATATCGCGCTTATCCCCGCAAACGTGGCATCCGTACTTTATAACAAGACTTCAGGCGGCATAGCCGTTATAGACATCAATACCCTGGGCGTCCTGTATATGGTAAGCGGAGACAAAGACATAAAGAGCATTTCCGACTTAAGCGGAAAGACCGTCTACACTACCGGTAAAGGCACCACGCCGGAATACGTCCTCACCCATATACTTGAGGGCAATGCTTTAGCAGATAAGGTTACGGTAGAATATAAGTCCGAAGCTTCCGAAGTAGCCGCAGTACTCACAAGCGATCCTTCTGCAGTAGGAATGCTGCCCCAGCCCTTTGTCACCGCCACTTTAAAAAAGAACGCAGATCTTTCCATAGTACTGGACATGACGCAGGAGTGGGATAAATTAAACGAAGGTTCATCCCTTGTCACCGGAGTTACCGTGGTAAGACGCGAATTCCTGGAGGCACACAAGGATGCCGTCGAGCAGTTCTTAAAGGATCACGAATCAAGCGTAAATGCCGCAAACTCCGATGCAGCCGCTACCGCGGCACTTGTTGTCGAACAGGGTATCATCGAAAATGCAGCCGTAGCCGAAAGTGCTATCCCCTACTGCCATCTGGTATGCATACGCAATACTGAGATGCAGGATATGCTATCGGGTTACCTTTCCGTTTTATATTCGGCCGATGCCTCATCTGTAGGAGGGGCTCTCCCGAAAGAGGATCTGTATTATATTGCGCAATAAGACTATCATCAAAAAAACAGCGATCATCTGCGGCTGGCTGCTCATATGGCAGGCAGCCGCACTGTTAGCGCGCATTCCCTTATTCTTCCCCGGACCGTTCGAAGTGGCTAAAGAGCTCATCCTTAAACTTAAGAACAGCTCCTTTATCACGGCCGTATTTTCATCATACATACGTATACTTGCTGGATTATTCATTGCCACGCTGCTTTCCTACCCGGCGGCTTTCTTATCATACCGCTTTAAGCTCATCGAAGAACTGCTCTCTGTACCGGCAGCCTTTCTTAAGTCTGTACCGGTAGCTGCCGTAGTAGTCCTGCTGCTGATATGGTCGGGAGCATCCCACCTAGTCTACTACATCACCTTCATGGTGGTATTTCCCAACGTATACGGAAATCTGCTTAGCGGTCTTAAAAAGACCGACAGTAATATGCTGGAAATGGCAGATGTCTTTAACATCCCGTTCTTTAAAAGACTGCGCTGTATATACCGCCCCGCTTATCTTCCCTATCTTAAGTCCGCAATGAGCTTCTCCATAGGCATGAGCTTTAAATCCGGAGTAGCTGCCGAGATAATAGGCCTTCCCGATCACTCGATAGGCACAGGCATATATATGGACAAGATATACTTAAACACCGCAGGGGTCTTCGCCTGGGTCATCGTGATACTCCTGCTTGGCTTTGTCAGTGAAAAACTCATACTTTTTGCCATAGATGCCTTCCCCATGCCCAAAGCACATAATAACAAAACAGGGCATGAACACGCCGATGCACCCGGGCATATCCGGGCAATAAAGATAAATAAAAGCTATGACGGAAAAAAGGTATTAAACGATGTGGATACGGATATACCCGCAGGCAGCTGTGTATGCCTCATGGGCGCTTCCGGCATAGGAAAGACTACGCTGCTTAAGACAATAAGCGGACTGATTAAGCCCGACAGCGGCAGCGTATCCCTGCAAAAGACCGGCATGTGCTTTCAGGAGGACAGGCTGTGGGAAGACGCCGACGCAGCAGTCAATCTGTGGCTGGCCGGCTGTGAAGGTGATCTGCCTGCCGAATTAAAGCAGCTGCTGCCCGAAGAAACCCTTAATACCCCCGTAAAAAACCTAAGCGGCGGCGAAAAGCGCCGTATAGCCGTGGCAAGAGCCCTGTTAAGCCCCTCGGCGCAGATACTCCTTGACGAACCTTTCACGGGGCTTGATAAGGATACCAGGCAGAAACTGATATCCTGGATACTGGAAAAACAGAACGGACGCCCCATGCTGGTAGTGAGCCACGACGAAGAAGATGCCGTATTATTAAAGGCAAAGATCATTTCTCTTTAAGCCCCCCCTTCCCTTATGGCGCATCATAGCCTCCGGGATGCGCATACAGCTGTCCAAACAGCGTAAGATTCTTGCTTTTTCCTTATTATTAAGGTATATTTAAATATTATGAACGGAAAAGTTTTGCATACCCTTGAATTTGATAAAATATGCTCCATCCTGGAGGAATTCTGCGGCAGCACACCTGCTAAACATATGTGTGCCACACTGCGTCCTTCCCAGTCACTTGAATGGATAGAAAAAGCCCAGGCGCAGACCGCCGCGGCTTTTAACAGGATGCTTAAAAGCGACCGCCTCTCTTTTGGGGCTAATTTTGATGCAAGGCAGCTTTTAAAGGATGCCACCATAGGCAGATCGCTGTCCATGGAGGAACTCTTAAAAACCGCCAGGCTCTTACAATGCGTGGAGGATCTGGTAAAGTACGGTGAGGATACGGCTGCCGATGCGGGTGATGAGCTGAGTGAACTGTTTAACGGCCTTATCCCCGTAAGTACGCTTAAAAACGAGATAAACCGCTGTATCAAGAGCGAGGATGAGATGGCGGATGACGCATCTTCCGAGCTTAAACGCATACGCAATTCCTTTGCTACGGTCAGCGGCCGTATACACAGCCAGCTAAACCACATGGTAAACCAGTCCTTAAGGACCTACCTGCAGGATGCCATCATCACCAAAAGAGGTGACCGCTACTGCATACCCGTTAAAGCGGAATACAAATCACAGGTGAGCGGTATAGTACATGACCAGAGCTCTACCGGTTCCACCTTCTTTATAGAGCCTGCTGCAATAGTGGAGCTCAATAACCAGTTAAACAGCTTAAAGCGCGAAGAAGATGACGAGATACGCCGTATCCTGGCCGCCTTAAGCGCTAAGCTTGCGGAAAACGCCGATATAGTCAACGAAGATCAGCGCAATATCACCATGCTGGACTTTATCTTCGCCAAGGCAAAATATGCCCTTAAGCTAAACGCCATGAGGCCCGTCTATAATACGGAGGGTCGCATAAAGCTCCGCAGTGCAAGGCATCCGCTGCTCGATCAGTCAAAGGCTGTTCCCATCGATATAAGCCTGGGAGATACTTACGACCTGCTGATCGTTACCGGCCCCAATACCGGCGGTAAGACGGTCTCACTTAAGACCGTGGGACTCTTATGCCTTATGGGACAGGCCGGGCTGCACATACCTGCGGCAGACCGTTCGGAGCTGTCCTTGTTCGGCGACGTATTTGCGGATATAGGTGATGAGCAGAGCATCGAACAGTCGCTGTCCACCTTCTCGTCACATATGAGCAATATCGTATGGATACTCAAGAAAGCAAAGCGCGACAGCCTGGTACTCTTTGACGAGCTGGGCGCAGGTACCGATCCCGTTGAAGGCGCGGCACTTGCCACGGCCATACTTGACCGCCTGCATTCACAGGGCATACGCACCATGGCCACCACGCATTACAGCGAGCTGAAGATCTACGCACTATCTACCGACGGTGTGGAA
This sequence comes from Lachnospiraceae bacterium, assembly GCA_017437785.1. Classification (GTDB taxonomy): domain Bacteria; phylum Bacillota; class Clostridia; order Lachnospirales; family Lachnospiraceae; genus NK4A136. Next base: position 29,132 of record JAFRXH010000079.1, on the reverse strand, counting down.
AACGCTGGCTGTGAATTCAATGTGGAGACCTTAAGTCCCACATACCGCCTGCTCACGGGTATCCCGGGAAAGAGCAACGCCTTTGCCATAGCCGGCAAGCTGGGACTTTCCGAAGATATCATATCGTCCGCAGGCAAATACTTAAGCAACGAAGAAGAAAGCTTTGAGAGCGTTATCAGCGAACTGCAGGATAAACGTATACGCCTGGAAGCCGAACTGGCAGAATTTGCAAAGGAAAAGGAAAGCCTTGAGCAGCGCATTAAAGAACTGACCGAGCGTGAATCTAAGCTGGAGAGCCAGAAAGAGCGCATATTGAACAATGCCCGCGAAGAGGCAAAAGAACTGCTACAGGAAGCAAAGGACGTGGCCGACGAGACCATCCGCGCCTTCAACAACCAGGGCAGTCAGATGAACATAAAGACCATGGAAAAAAAGCGCAGCAATGTGCGTGAATGGCTCAGCAAGCAGGATGAGGCGCTCTATAAAGATACGCTCAAACGAAACAGGACCGATAAAAAGGAAAGCGTAGGGGCCGCCCTTAAGCCTTCCGAAGCAGTACCGGGTACTACGGTTCACGTACTCTCCATGGACGTAGACGGAGAAGTGATCAGTGCACCCGATAAAGACGGAAACGTACAGGTACGCTGCGGCATAATCACCAGCCGTGTACCTCTTAACGAACTGGTAAAAACAGAATTAAGCGACAAACAGATAGAACAGAACAGGCCTAAAAAGGCCCAGCCCAAACTGGATCTTTCAAGGGCATCAACGATCTCTTCCGAGATCAACGTACTGGGCTGCACCGTGGATGAGGCTATTGCCAGGATAGACAAGTACCTGGATGATGCCTACATGTCACACGCCGATAAAGTACGCATAGTTCACGGTAAAGGTACAGGCGCGCTCAGGAAAGGCATACACGATTATCTGCGCTTTAATTCCATAGTGAAGCATTACGAACTGGCCGCCCACGGTGAAGGTGATGCGGGCGTGACCATCGTATCGTTCTGATCGGGGGTAATAAAAGATGGCAGAAAAACAGAAAGTACTTATAGTAGATGATGATGAACATATAGCCGAGCTCATCAGCCTGTATCTCACAAAGGAATGCTTTGAAACAGAGATAGTGGGCGACGGGGAAGCTGCATTGGATGCGGTAAAAGATTTTAATCCTAATCTGATACTTTTAGATCTGATGCTTCCGGGGATTGACGGTTATCAGGTATGCCGTGAAGTGCGCAGTACTTCACAGGTACCTATAATAATGCTTTCCGCAAAAGGCGAAGTCTTTGATAAAGTACTGGGACTGGAACTGGGCGCGGATGATTATATGGAAAAGCCCTTTGATTCAAAGGAACTGGTGGCCAGGGTCAAAGCCGTACTGCGCCGCTATAAGAACAGCAGCCCTGTTGAGGAAGAAGTGGCGGACGCAGAGGAACTGCGCTTCCCCGACCTTATCATCAACAAGACAAACTACAGCGTCATCTGCATGGGGCAGCGTCTGGATATGCCCCCCAAAGAACTGGAGCTGCTTTATTATCTGGCTTCCGCACCAAATCGTGTGTACAGCCGCGAACAGCTTCTGGATCAGATCTGGGGCTACGACTATGTCGGCGATACACGTACGGTAGATGTGCATATCAAGCGTATCCGCGAAAAAATAGGCGATCATAAGGCATGGAAGATCTCTACTATCTGGGGCCGCGGTTACCGCTTTGAGGTATTATGAAAAAAACCCTTTACATTAAACTGCTGATAGCATATGCGATATTTGCAGTCTTTGGTCTTATCGTTGTAGCTACTTTTATGCAGCAGATGACATTAAGCCGCCTGCAGCACGATAAGGCCGAGGAGCTATACCGCTTTGCCAATATCCTTTCCGAAAACGAAGGTCTGGCTCTTTATAAGAACGAGTCCTCGATAGCCGGTACCAAGAGTATCATCGACCAGTATGCATCAATGTTAAATGCACGGATCCAGATACTCAACCCCTCCGGCCTTATAATAGTTGACTCTGGCCTGCCGGTGAACGCCGATAACCCTCCCAGGGTGGATGGTTTTGATATGACCACTTTAAGCGGCTCCTTTTTCACCATCGGAAGATTCTACGAACAGTTTAAATCCGATCATCTCTCTGTAGCCGCTCCCATCACGCTGGGCTATTCCGTGCGCGGTTATGTTCTTATCCATTATGACTGTGAGCTTTTGTACAACACGGCCAACCACCTTGTTGACATAGATTACATACTGGTATTCATACTCTTCGTACTTTCATTGATAATACTTATATTCTTTACCGAGCTGGTGTATATGCCTCTGCGCCGTATCATAGCTGCCACGGAGGAATATGCTGCCGGCAACCTAAGGTATCCGATCAGTGTGGAAAGTGATGACGAGATAGGTTATCTGGCCGCATCACTGGCTTACATGGCGGGAGAGCTGGCAAAAGGCGAAGATAACCAGAAGCATATCGTAGCCAATGTTTCACACGACTTCCGTTCACCCCTTACCTCCATAAACGGATACTTAAAGGCCATGGAGGACGGGACCATACCACCGGAGATGTATCCGAAGTATATCGGTATAGTACTTAACGAGACCGAGCGCCTCATCAAGCTGACCAACAATCTGCTGACCCTCAACAATCTCAATACAGAGGGCATGATACTGGATAAGACGGATTTTGATATAAACGAAGTGATACGCAAGACCATATCCACTTTTGAAGGCAGCTGCCGCGAAAAGAAGATAGCCATGGAACTGTCCCTTACCGGCGAGACCCTGCCCGTTCATGCAGACTTGACCCGCATACAGCAGGTGCTTTATAATCTAATAGACAACGCTATCAAATTCAGCCACCACAATTCAGTTATAAAGGTGGAGACCACTGAACGTCACAACAAAGTATTTGTTTCCGTAAAGGACAGTGGCATAGGCATCCCAAAGGACAGCGTTCCCCTGGTGTTCAACCGCTTTTACAAATCCGATATATCACGCGGTAAGGACAAAAAAGGCACCGGACTGGGGCTGTCCATAACCAAAGAGATCATCCGCGCCCATGGCGAAAACATAAATGTGATAAGCACAGAAGGCGTAGGAACGGAGTTCATCTTCAGTCTTAAACTGGCAGAAGAAGAACCCGGTCAAAAAGAATAGGAGGGTATCATGCTGTTCAAAAAAACCAATTCCAATGAAAGCGAGATCATCCGTGCAAACCTCATGACCTTTGTGGAATCCACCAAGGTTAATGTGGTCACTCTTTCCGATGCCATCAACGTTCTGTCCGAAAGCGTCGATGCGAATGCCAGAGGAAATGAACAGATAGCAAACAGCGCTACAAACGTAGCAGAAAAGACCGCAGAGCAGCTGGAACTCGTTAAGGACAACTTAAACCTGATCGAAGAAAACAACTCCAACATGATGCGCATCGATTCTTCCCTTAAGGATATCAGTTCCAGACTTGACGATACGGTCAAAGAGAGCAATCACGGGATAAGCAGGATCAAAGAGCTCGATGTGGATATGAAAGCCATGAGCAATGACCTGGGCCGTATAAATGATATACTCTCCAAATTCAACCATGAGATAGAACGGATAAGCGAGGTCGGCGATTTCATCATAGAGATCGTAGACCAGTTACAGCTGCTGGCACTGAACGCTTCCATAGAAGCTGCACGTGCAGGTGAAGCAGGACGCGGTTTTTCCGTTGTGGCAAACGAGATGAACACCATGTCCACCAAGACAAGGGAAGGTATGGAGACCATCAGCGATATCTTATCCGAGATCACCGAATCCAGCCGCATGGTCAACGAGAGCATCGGTAACTGCACCGATACTTATAATAAGAGCAACAGCACTTTCTCGACAGTAAGTGATTCGTTTAATACGATCAACAAGAGTTCACATGATATCCAGAAGAAACTGGGTGATATCTCATCACTCTTTGATGTGATGAGCAAAAACTCCGATAAATCAAGGGTTAAGGCAGAGAACCTGTATGAGACCGCCGAGGCTATCAGCGAAAACACCCACGAGATCGCTGCGGTATCGGAAGAGGTGGCTGCCGAATCCATCAAGATAGGGACCAATACCGAGAACCTTGATAATATGCTTACCGGTATACGTAACCTCTTAAAACAGTACAATACCGCCATCGTTCCTACCAACAGACGCAGCTCAAAACAGATAAAGATACTCTCCATGAGTATGCTGGACAATGATTTCTGGTATGGCGTAAGAAAGGGCGTTCTGTATGCACAGAAGGAACTTGAGGAATGCAATGCGGTAGTTGAATATGTTCCTCTGATCCCGGGTGAGCTCTCACTGGACGAAATAGTTATCAATGCCGTCAAGTCCGCGATCGAGCGCAAGTTTGACGGTATAGTATTCCCCGGATTTTTAGGCGGGGCCAATAAATACTTTAAAGAAGCAGCTGCAAAGGGCATCAAGATCATGGCCTATAACTGCGACTGCAGCAGCGAGATCCCCAGGATCGCCTGCCTGCGTCCCGATCCCTTAGAGCCCGGCGTATTAGGTGCAAAGGCTGCCGAAAGAAAAGTCGAAGGCCACGGCAACGTACTGATGCTGACCGGCGACAGAACTGTAGGCGTTAACGTCGAAAGAAGCGACGGATTTAAGGACCAGCTTAAGAACTACAAGGGTATGAAGGTATGTGATGAGCTGACCGTTCCCGATAATGCGGACAAGGTCTATCAGATAGCAAAAGAAGGTCTTAGCGCTCATCCCGAAGCCGACATCGTATTCCTGACAAACGGCTTCCCTATCCCGGTTGCCAATGCGATCAAAGACTGCGGAAGATCCGGAAAGACTTCGCTGGTATGCTTCGATCACAACCAGGAGATCTTCCAGCAGATAAAAGCGGGTATCATCACTGCAGCTATAGGACAGGATGCTTTCGGCCAGGGCCACGACCCCGTGATCTGGCTGTACAATAATCTGGTCACCGGAGAGAAGCTCGACGAGTTCATCCCCTGCCGTCTGTCAGTTGTTGACCGCTCCAATGTCGACAGCCTGGTGGAAGCTTAAAACAGTCATTAACGCTTTTTACGGCCTTTAGCGATGATCGCAAGCAGTATCACCGCAAGCACCACCACTGTCACACCGGCAGCAGCTTTCACGATAAGATCATAGTTTACTTCGGGCAGCGCTATGCAGTATATGCCGGCGCTGCCTTTCATATTGGTCTGCACATAAGAGCCTCTTATCAGCATATCCTGTTTCTGCCATTTGTTATCCTTATATCCCCACAGTTCTATCTTATCGCTGTCGTAAGGATTATATAGCCTGAGCGCTATCTCTTCTTCCGATGCGATATCACTGTCCGATATTTTTACCTGATATATCACACTGCTTTTGTATCCCTGCTTTGCAAATCCGGGCTCTGTTACTTCTTTTGCTTCAAGTACTGCCTTATCGTCAAAGCTCCGGTCTATCAGCGCCAGACTCTTTCCGCTGTTTACATCCGTATTTCCGCTTTCAAGCAGCTGCACGCTGTCCTCATACTCTGCAGTGATGACCATGTTTCCCAGTATCTTTTTATCCTCAGGCTCCTGCCAGCTTACATAGCAGCCTTCTTTTACAGGCGCCAGCGGATACTGAAGCACCGATATATCATCACCGTATTTTACCTTTTGCGTACTCAGGTAATGATCTTCGATACGGAATGTTACTGTAAGATTCCTAAACTCCGCAGGAATGCCATCTGCCGTAAGCAGATCCTCGTAGCTCATCTTTTCGGCACTGTCCCTGTAGCTTATCTGGTCTATGCCATAAAGCTCATCGCTCACATAATGATTATCGGATAATTTATCAAGCTTAAGTTCTCCCGTTTCGTCGTCGATATCTATCTTTCCCGCAATAGCGCCGCAGCGGCTTTCATACTCCTGTACCATAGGCATGGCATAACATCCGGTGATCGTGGTCCCGCCTCCGGCTACACCGCCCACGTAACTCTTTCCCGATAAAGAACACAGCACATATGCATCACGGATTATTGCCAGCGACTGCCCGGCTATACCGCCTACATAATTGCCTTCCCTGCTCTCAACAAAACCGTAGCCGCAGCAATGTGATGCAACACCGCTCTTCATAAAGCCCGCTATACCGCCGGCACCGTCATTCTTTGCGGTAATGTAGCCGCGGTTTATACAGGCACTTATCACATTCTGCGTCGTGTATCTTCCGTTTATATTTACCTTCGCGCTTCCGGCTGCATTGTCTTCGGGATCCTCTTCATCGATGGCCATCGATCCGGCGATGCCGCCTATATTGATATCGCCGCGTATATTACCGTAATTGCTGCTTCCGCTCACTTTCCCCATAGTGATGTTTTCCAGATCGCTGTCGGATATATCCGCATAGATAAAGCCCCTGTCTTCTCCGGTCAGATCCTTAAGATCCTGTTCTATCATATTGTAGATTTTGTTTATCTGGTCGTTGATCCTGTGCAGCTGATCGTTTACTTCGGTGGAATATTCCATACTGTGATCTCCCAGCTGTGACATGGTCCCGCTCATGGCGTCTAACTGCCTGTGTATCTCATCCATGTTATCATTCCACTGCTGCTCGACCTTCACCATCTGCAGATCCGACTGTGCATTCAAATAAGCATTTATGGCCTCTAAAGAGCTCTGCGCCACGCCTGCAGCTTCACCGGCATTCTCAAGACAGTCCATGGCTTCCTTTATATCCGCATTGGTCGCAGTTACCGCTTCATCCATATAAGGCGCAAACAGTACTAAAAGCTTGGCTATATCGGATGTTGTGCCTGCCATGATCTGAGCCTGTCTCATTACATCCTCGGCATTCTTTGTAGACACGCGGTAGTAGCCTTCCTTGTCTGCCTTACCGTCTCCGTTCAGATCCTTTACCTTTACTCCGCTGTATGAATTTCCGCTTATCGTAATAGATGCGCCATTCTTGACCGGAGTTACGATACATTCCCCGTTTATCTTATACTCCGAACCTTCCTTAAGCATGAAGTAGTTATCCTGCATATCGCTTATCTCATCCCAGGAATCACCGTTCTTTATATATGAAGGTACGGGAGTCTCTATGACGGTCTGTCTTACTTCATTGCCGCTCACTTCATCTTCACTTACGGAAGGATCCGGCGGGAGCTCTTCCTCCACTGTCTGTGTGATGACCGAATGTACATAAAAACCTGCCGTAGCATGTTTCGAAGGTTTCTGCAGTTTTTCTAACTCCTCAGCATACTCTTCGAGTTCGTTTAAAAGCTCATCCGCTTTGTTTTTTTCTTCTTCACTTAAGTATCCGTAGATATACAGATCATCATTGGCCTTTCTGATCTTGCTGACCATATCTTTAAGATCTTCGGCTGCTATATCCACATTGCCTGTAACAGACGGCATCTGCTCCATAACATAAGAAAGCCGTCTGCCTGCATCATTCACCACATCAAGGTTTGCATTTACATAACCGGCAGCCTGCCCGGCCATTTCGTTACCTGTATCGCTCACACGCTCTGCCTGCGCCTGCAGATTTACAAGGTCGTTATGTACCTGATCGTTCTCACCATCCATCATGTCCAATAAATCGGACACCATATCATGCAGTACATGCACCTCATCCGATACCGTATCCGAATCGGTAAGCTCTATATAAGGCTCCATCTGTCCGGCTATACCGCCTATATCCTTACGCCCAAGTACCGTTCCCCTGTTTATGCATCCCGTAACACTGCCGGATTGCCTGCCCACGATCCCACCGGTATTATATCCGGTATGCTCATAACCCACTACACCTTCGTTTGAACAGTTTATCAGCGCGCCTCTTGAATAACCTGCTATCCCGCCGGTATCAACGCCCGTCCTTGCCCTGCTCTCGGGTGCATCGCTTTCGGTAAAGGATGTCAGGAATTCTCCGCTCATGGCATCGTCTTCTTCCACCCATTCCGTACTGTTGTTGAGATTACCGATATTCTTGCAGCCGTATACCAGACCAAAGTTCTTTCCGCATATACCGCCGGTGTAATAATATGCGAATATCTCTCCTTCATTGATACAGTCCAATAAATTTCCGTCTGCTTCGTTTATCCCGGCTATGCCGCCGCATTCACTGCGCCCGCTGATCCTTCCGCTAAATCTGCAGTTCTCCACGCTTCCGGCGTTTACACCTACTATCCCTCCGGTGATCTGCTCCTGACCTTTGGCTTCTATCATTCCGGCTAACGTCAGATCACGCACTATAGCATCTTTTTCAAGATAACGGAAGAAGCCTGTCACATAACCGTCACCCCCGTAATTATACGAACTGATAACATGTCCCTGCGCATAGAAGCGTCCGTTAAATATCGGTATCGATGTAAAATCACTTTCTGAGAGTGATATATCATTCATAAGGTATACATCCTTATCGGATGAATATGTATCCTCATGACAGTTTTGCGCCAGTGTGCAAAGATCCTCTGCAGTCTTTATCTCTATGCGTATCCTCTGCGTCTGCACAGCTGTTTTGCTGTCATCACCGTCTGCATATACGCTGTCTCCGGCAGCATAAAGCTTAACAGGGGACATGCAGTTTAATACCAGGCATATGCTAAGTAAAGTACTTATAAATCTTTTCATCATTCTGCACCCCCTTCTGTTGTTTTCTGTTCTATCAGTTCCTCGGGCGGTATGTCACTCTCGTCTGCGGGGCTTATCTTTCCCATACGTACTATTGCATTTACTTCACCTCTTACCAGCGCATGCATCTCACCGATAACCACGCCGTTAACCGCACCCTGCACCAGACCGTCCACTCTGACTAAGCCCATGCCGTGATCGAGCTTAAGAGGTATGGATACCTTAAAGCTTGTGTGCTCTATCACCTTCTCACCTATCAGCAGTATCTGCGGCAGTACGAACATTACCAGGAAGATGGATATCACCGTACCTCTTGCCAGGCACTGCCCTATACCGCAGATGGCACCGTCGGAAGAAAGCTGTCCTATAAAGAAGCCTGCCAGGGCCATCATCGAACCGCTGGTTATTATAGTAGGAAAAGCAAAATTAAGCGTCTCTATCATCGCTTCTTTCTTAGACATGGAATCTTTTATCTCCATGAAACGTCCCGCGATAACGATGGCGTAATCGATATTCGCACCCATCTGTATGGAAGAGACTATCAGATATCCCAGGAAGAATATGTTTTTTTCCTGCAGTGCGGGAAAAGCAAAGTTCATCCATATGGCTCCCTCTATAACGGCTATCAGAAGAACGGGCATGCCCGCGCTCATAAAAGTAAAGAGCAGTACGGCCAGCACTGCCAGTATGCTCACCACGTTTACTACCGTATTATCGCGGTCAAAGGTCTTCTTAAGATCGTACTGGCTGGTGGCTTCACCGGCTACCAGTACATCATCACCATAATACTTTCCGGCTATCTCATGCATCTCGTCCAGGAAAGCAAAAGTATCTTCACCTTCCTGAGGCAGTGTGAGATAGACCAGCGCCCTGCTGTAATCCTTTCCCTGCAGCTGGTCCTTCGCCATCTGCATCTTTGAGTGGGCATCACAGAGTGTTTCGTACATTTCATCATCAAGCGTTACATATCCCTCTTCCACCTCGTCGTAGAGGAACATTATCATATCGATAAGGGGTACCGTATATGAACTGCGGCCGTTGATCAGCTTTGCATAATTTTCGTCATCTACCGCATAAGCCATATACAGAAGCTGTGCTACTTCATAATCAAGATCCAGCAGTTCCGACAGCTGTCTGGCTGTAAGCTTATCGGTAAGCATGTATCCGTTCATCGCTTCGGTATTTGAAAGACCCTGACAATGATCGACCTCCGGTCTTTTCTCAAGCTCACTAAGCAGTTTCTTTTCTTTTTCATAATCACCCGCAGGGATTATCAGCGCTACAAAGTTGCTCTCACCGAAGCTTTCGCTCATCATCTCGTTTGCTATCTGGGTATCATTCTTAACCGGCGTCTCTATCTTTGAGTATCCGTAAACATAGGGCGTTTTATTGGACAGTATCATCGCACCTATCATTACTATAAGGAAAAGGATGGGGACCACATGTCTGGTGTGATAATCCAGCCTGCCCACAAAAGGGATCTTAGGCACGAAGCTTCTGTGTCTTGTCTTATCCATTGCCTTTCCAAAAAGCATTATAAGTCCCGGCATCAGCAGGAACACGGAAAGCAGCGAAAACGCTATAGCCTTTATCAGGCATATCGCCATATCCTTACCTATGCCAAACTGCATAAACAGCATGGCTATCAGACCGCCTATGGTTGTAAGTGAAGATGATGATATCTCGGGAATGGATTTTGAAAGCGCCACAATATCAGCCTCACGTATATCAAGGCGCTGATGCTCTTCCTTGTATCTGTTGCAGAAGATTACCGCATAGTCTATCGACAGTGCCAGCTGCAGCACTATCGTCACGGAATCAGATACGAAAGATATAGTTCCCAGTAAGAAATTCGTACCCGATGCCAAAAGCGCCGATGCACCAAAGGTAAGTATCAGCACCGGTACCTCCGCATAAGTCTGGGAAGTAAAGATAAGAACACTTACTACGATCACAGCCACTATCAAGCTTACAACCTGCATCTCGGACTGTATCTGTTCTGCTGCCGCATTTCCCATCGATGTGGATACATACAGATCGTATCCCTCAAGCAGCTGCTTTATCTGATCGAGCGAATCAAGTGCTGCAGGGTCGTCTTCCGGATATGCAAAGGTTATATCATATAGCGCGGAGAAATTATTGAAGTGGGAAGATGTATTATCAAATGCTATCATATAGACATCATCTCGCGCATCTATTTCATCCGCTATCTTCTTTGCTTCGTCGTAACCGATATTCATCACCATCACGCGGGCGCTGCCGTATGTGATGAACTGTTCTTCCATGCGGTCAAGTCCCTGTGCTGTTTCCGAAGTTTTCGGCAGATATGCAGACAGGGCATTTTCGACTTTTACCCAGTTAGCCGCTATAAGACAAAAGATTATCGCTATTCCGAACAATAGAAAAAAGAGGTTCCGCCGGTCCACGATGAATGTTGCCACTCTGACCATCGCTGACGGCTTCTCCTCCATATTCAATTCATTTTCTTTCATTAAATTATCGCCTTCTCCCTGTTGTCTGTTATGCCTCGTCGTCCAGAAACTCCTATTATATACCCGTCTGCGGAAAAGACAAGCTTAAAGGCCCTGATTTCACTGTTTATTCACAAAATAAGATTTTTGCGGTGAATATAAGCATAGATCAGGGTTTGTGCTTTTTGATAAAATTCTCATACTCCTTTGGATGTTTTCTTTTTATATAATTTCTTATGACTTTTTCATGCTTGTTAAGAAGCCGTATCGCCTCCGGATTTATACGGCTTAATCTTTCCTTACCGAAACTGCGGCGTCTTTCTATATGTCTCTCTATCCTTTCCGTTGTTTCGGCACTTATTTTTCCTTCTGTTTTTAACTCCTCCAGGCGCACTTCCAGCAGATCCCAGAATTCGTCTTCATCAAAACGCCCCAATAGTCCCCACGATGTACGTATGCCTTCTTCATCCAAAACACTTGCTTCCGCATCTTTTTTATCGGCAGCTCCGGCCAGTTCATCAGCCGTATCGCGGGCCAGCTGCTCCATCTTCTCCTCTGCTTCTATCCCAAACAGCCATTCAAATTCGGAAAGTCTTTCCGTGGCCTCCACTGCATTAGAAGCATCGCAAAGCTCTGCGGCTGCCTCTGCATTCGTGGCATCGCAAAGTTCTGCGCCTGCTGCCGCCTCTGCTTTTCTGTCTTCATCCTCCAGTTTATAAGGCTTTTCCAGACCGGCATCCCTTAGCGCCAGTGTGATGGTGCGCCTCACCGCGCCTTCTTCTATAAGCATCTCACCGCCCAGCGACCGCAGCTGGTCGTTTAAGGATCCGTCATGCTCCGTTAAGTAAAAGAGTATGCCTCTCTCACGAAGATTTTTATACAGCTCCAGCAGTCTCTCAACAGCCGTAACATCTATGCTTCCTATGCCGCGTGCATCCACGGCTACCTGATGGGTATCTTCTTTTATGGCGCTTTCGATATCATTGCAGAACTTATCTATATTTGCAAAAAAGAGATTCCCGCTGAAACGGTATATCAAAGTGTTCTTTATTGGCCTGGCCGCAGAATTGCGTTTAAGCGAATAAAAATTCCCATGCCCCGGTATCCGCCCTACAAAAGCGGTGGGCGGAGTAACGCTCCGTATAGCTGTTTCTCCGAAGGAAAGCACAACGCCGATGATGATCCCGTAGAGGGTTCCGAAAAACATAACGCCTAAGAAGGCTATGATAAATACCAGCCATTCATTCCTGCCCGTATTCCACAGCTTGCGCTCGAGCTTAAGTTCAAGTATGCCGATAAGCGCCGTGATAACGATCCCCGTAAGGACCGGTACCGGCAGATACTGTATGAAAGATGTACCGAATAAAAGGATAAGGAGCATAGTCAGACCGGCAGATAAAGACATAAGCTGGGAACGCACGCCCTGTGAATCGGCGATACCGCTCCTTGATACACTCCCGTTTATCGGACAGCATCCGAAAAAAGCGCCGGCCAGGTTCATTGCACTGTATGCCAGCAGCTCTTTATTATTATCCAGATCATCACGGTATTTCCTGGCATAATTGCCCGAGGCTAAAAGTGTCTGCGCCATTATGACTGCTGCGATACCCAGCGACTGTATGATCAGATCGGGAAGATTAGCAAAAAACCCTTCTGTCTGTGACAGCACAAATGTAAAAGCACCGTTTCCGTCAAACCCCAAACCCGGAAGAACAGGCTTTGGAACACCCGGCTCAACATAAGCCATAAGCTTAACACCGTATCCGTCCAGATGAAATACTATCTGGAGCAGCGCTCCCGCCGCCATCATAATGACCGTCATAGGAACTTTGGGAATGAACTTTTTACAGATAAGGATTATGATAACCGTCCCCAGTCCCAGTATAAAAGAAAGCGGATGGAAACTGTCCTTTTGTGAGATGATATTATTAAGAAGACTTATAACTTCCCCTGTCCCCGGATCTCCTCCGAAAAGCTTGGGTATCTGCATCAGTATGATGGTCATGCCTACGCCCGATATGAAACCGCCCATCACCGGGGTGGAGATATACTTTACGACTCTGCCTGCTCCCAGCAGATAAAGCACAAGAAACCACAATGCCGTGAGCAGGGTTATAAACGGGACTGTTAACAGAGCCTCTGCAGACATCGCAGCTATACCGGCCTGCGACAGCATGCTTCCCACTATCACTGCAGGCATTGCATCCACACCCACCACGAACTGTCTTGAAGTGGTAAGCAGGCCGTACAGGATTATAGGGAATACGGATCCGTAAAGCCCGTATATGGCAGGCAGGCCCGCTATCTGCGCATATCCCATGGATATGGGTATCGAGACCAGAGCTATGACTATACCGCCGAAGATATCCCTTCCGTAGTTAACGCTTTTGCTATCCGGCTCACTCAAAATCATATTTCTCGCGTATCTCCTGACTGGGCTCATAATCCCCGAGATACTCATCCGAAGAACGGATCAGTTCATCATAGCGGACGACCTCAACCCTGCGGTCCTCATAATTCTGTCCCAGCACGATCAGGTCATTACCGATCGTTCCCTGGATAAGCGGCATTTCACAGATGGTATCAAAATCTTCATTCAGTATCCGGGAAACATCTTCAGTATCAAGGACATAAGTATCCCATGCATCACAATACCACAGAGTCACTCCATAGCTATTCGGGATCGTTATTCTTTTGACGAGCTTTTTGCTCTCCCGGTCAAGGATCTGCAGCAGGCCGCCGGAATAAAACGCCAGAAGATATTTTCCGTCATCGGAATAGATCGCATTGATAATGGAGGAGGGATTCAGCACAGCATAATCTGCCAGCTCATCATCGTCGGCCCACTGATAATCGTACATATCACGGTAGTTGCCTTCTCCTTCCTTAACTTCCGTTCCAATCTCATCATTCATATAACCGACGATATAATTTGTTCCCTGAGAAACAGCGATCAGCTTATCCGTAATTACAGCCATCTGGATAGTTTCGCTCGGTATACTTAAAAAGAAATCATCCGTCACCTCCCAGAGAACGCCTGTATCCGCCATGATAAATACCTTTCCTGAAGACGTCATATAGTAGAAACAATCATCTTCTCCTATCCATTCGGTAAGTATCCCTTCATCCAGTGAATAATGGCTGATAATATCACCCGTATTCCTGTCTATCATAGTCGCATCACCACCGTAGAGGTACAGGCCATAATCCGAAATAACCATCCCTACAGTGAATACATCATCGATATGTCTTTCCCACAGTACTTCCCCGCTCTTAAGATCTGTCGCGCGTAAGATGGTGCCTGTCTCTGTGGTATCATCAGGGCCGGCTTCATCCTGATCTGCTCCGTCGGGATCCGCCTCATCGGCATCTGCTTCATCGGCATCTGCTCCGTCAGGATCTGCTTCATCGGTTCCGGCCCCGTCATATTCTTCTTCGCCGGCTTCATCAGCTTCTGTCACATCAGATCCGCCTTCGTTAAGATCAGTCTCATCGGGATCTGCTTCATAAAATCCGGCATCATCATATTCCGTTTCGTCACCCTTCACCGTCAGCTCATAATAGGTATCCCCGTATAAACAGTAATAATGCTCATCAAAGCTCGTAAGATCCCGCGGCGAAAGTTTATGGAGGATCTTTCCGCTTTCCTCATCGTATATGATACTGATCGCTTTATCTGTTCCGTCTACCTGAGCCAGGACCCTTCCCTGATCACACTGTATGGGATACAGATATTCATAATCATTCCCAAGCTCCTTTTTCAGATCCATTTCATAACGGATCTCTCCATCGGGACCGATCGCCCAGACACTGCCGTACTCCTGGGCCATAATATACTCTCCGCCACGGGCTTTCATAAATGTAGCGTTGCCGCCAAACCCGGAATAAGAATGCTCACTCCCGTCCTTTAAGGAGAAATACCCCTCACGGTCAGTATTCATTACGATCACGCCTTCCGTTCCGCACAGAGTGGCATTGATCAGGCTTCCCGGATTGCCTTCCTCATCAAACAATGCGATGAACTCCTGTATGACATTTCCGCTCCTGCTTTCAAAGACACGGGCTTTCTTATCCGTTACCACCAGTACATATTTTCCGTCGGAAGACACATCGTAATACATCACATCTTCATCCATATCATAGGTAACAAGCGGAGCATATCCCTTATTCACCCCATAGATATTCATGGCCTTATACATCATCTTTAGCGCGTCCGCATTGCAGGGCTCGCCCTCCTTATCCGAAAGCACCGATCGCAGCGCAAAGACGGCATCCTTGCGCCGGCCATCCATTAACAGGGTTTCCGCATTGGTGGCCACCTGGGAAGCATATCTGTCCTGCAGACTCTGGTACTGGTCACTGATCAGCTTGTTCTGGTCGCTGATCTTTAATAGCATCCCTGTCACCACCACCGCAAAGATCAGAAACGCAGCCGATGCGATCCCGAAGACCGTCATTATCCTGCGCATTTTTGCCTCACGGTGACGCTGACGCAGATCATCATAGTTTAAGCCAAACATTGCAGCGCAGAGTTTCAGCACCGCCGTGTCCATAGCTTTTAATATCTCCTTATTATTTGCACCGCGGGTATCCGCAGCCAGGGGCTCCAGCTCGCGCCTTACGATATGCACCTCTCCGTCCTCTTCCTTACGTTCGACTTCTTCATAGGTAAGGATCTCGGGGAAGGATTCCGAAGGTTCCCCGTCTGCCAGGACCACCAGAAGATGGCTGCGGTCATGACTCTTAAGAAAAAGCTCGATCTCCTTCATGCACCATCTGGACTGCGGGTAGCGCGGCGTACAGATGGTTATCAGGTAATCCGAATTCTTTATGGCGTTATTAATGGGTTCGGAAAGATTTTCCGAAAGCGGCAGTTCCTCCACATCGCGGAAAACCCTGCTTATCCCTGTTTTACCGCTCTTTACAGCTTTCTGCTGCGCTTTTGAGAGTTTAAAACTCTCCAGCTTTTTGTGAAGCTGTTCTGCCACAAAACTGTCCAGCTCACTGTGCCGGTAGCTGATAAAGGCGTCATAATGTACATCTTTTAATTCGTCCATTACATTCTCCCTTGCTGTTTTACAGGTCCCAAAATACCCGGTATGCATTAAGTTCCTTATTCCAATACAGGATTATACCATACCGCCATAGATGTGAAAACAGCCCGGGACGCCCTCTGCTGTACCCGCAAAAAAATTTTTGTTATAATCCTGTAACGAATGCTCTTATTTTATCATTAACCATACAGAACGGTTAAAAAGCGGCAAAATAACGGATGCCGCGTAAAGGAGATACTTGCTTTGCAGTCAATGGATGAACTGTACCAACAATATGCCCGTACGGTATATAAGTACCTGAAGTCGGTCACTCATAACGAAGATCTGGCCGAGGAGCTCACTCAGGAAACCTTTTACCGGGCCATACGCAGCATAGACCGCTTTGACGGAAGCTGCAAGGTATCTACCTGGCTCTGTGCCATAGCAAAGAACCTGTATTTGAGCCACCTGCGAAAGAACCCGGCCCATGAGGACATTACGGATACCGAGATACCCGTAGAATCCGCGGAGAGCGTCGTCATGGGTTCCGAAGGAAAGCTGGATCTGCTTAAAAAGCTCCATGATCTGCCGGAACCGTACCGGGAAGTAATGTATCTGCGGGTCTTCGGCGGCCTGTCCTTTGCAGAAGCGGGCGAAGTACTGGGAAAGAGCGAAAACTGGGCAAGAGTAACCTTTTACCGTGGTAAAGAAAAATTAAGAAAGGAAGTTGATGATAATGGATAAGATACCCTGTGAAGTAATAAAAGACCTGCTGCCTTCGTATATCGACTCTCTCACCTCCGAAAAAACAAAGGAGTTGATCGAGGAGCATTTAAAGGACTGTAAGGAATGCAGCGAAGCTTTAAAAAAGATGCGCGGAGAAAACGATGCACAAATGCAGCCCGGTGAGGATGATGAGAAAGAGATAGCTTTCTTAAAGAAAACAAAGCTCATGCAGAACATCGCGATATTCAGCAGTATTGCTGCCATCGTGCTCTGCGGCCTCTTCATACTGCTGCGCTTCTTTATAGTGGGCACCTCTTACAGCGGTTCATACTATATGATCGATAAGCTTTCCATGGATAACGGCGTGGTGAGCATACAGCTAGGTTCTGCAGACAGCAGTGCGAATGTGATCTCCCGCATAGCGTTTAAAGAAGAGAACGGTGTGCTGAACTTAACGCCGAACGAAGTGCCTTCAAGCATATTCTGCCGCGGCGGAAAGGAATTTTCCTATACCTTAAAACAACCGGATGAGCTTAAGACTATATGCATAGGCAAGCAGATCATCTGGGAAGCCGGAAGCCCAATGAAGCCATTCTCTGCCGTAACATCTGCCGTGTACCTGACCAGGCATGCATATATCGGCGATATGTCCGCAAACCAGAAGACCGCCAATGCCCTCAATATATATTCAAGACTGGGCGAATACGAAAATCAGCTCGAGACTTCAAGTGAACCCTACGGCTGGATAATACGCCTTAAGGAAAGTGTTCCTGCGGATAGAGAAGCCGTTATGAATGCCGATATGCAGGATATCGCATATATACTGATCGCTGTCATAGACAATCTCGATCATGTGATCTTCGAATACACAGTCGACATGGAGGCTCGCACCATAAGCTTTGACGCCGCCGAAGCTACCTCATTCTTCGGCAGCAACATAAAGGACTGCAGCGGCAGCATCGGTCTGCTTGAAGAACTGATAGAAAAGACAAGGTATTGAGTTTCAAAAATACACCCGTAAAGGTATGATCCAAGCAGCATTATCGGTATCATACCCTTATGGGTGTAAAGCTCACGGTGCCAAAGGCGATCCCCACTGCGGATCACGGCCATCCTTCTCTCCGTCCATCCTGGGATCCTTCTTCAAAAACAGTTCCGTACATATGCTTAATACATCCAGGGCTTTTAGATCATATACATAGTATTTCTTTGATATCCCCGCATTCTTATCATAAGACACAGTATATTCGATATAAAATATCCCGGGGTCGGGTGATCTGCAAATAGAAACTTCAGTAAGCCCCAGGAAGCTCTCCTGCGGAGAAAGCTTCACGGAGCTTTGCCTGTCCTCTTCCGGATCGTTTAGAGCATTACTCAGTGCTGTCTCGAAAACAGAAATATTATAGATGATCCGTTTATCCTCTGCCGTGCTGAGTGTCCACATATTGGCAGGAACAATACTGTTTTTATCGAACTTCTTCTTTCCTTCCCTCATCAGAGCCGCCTGCTTGGCAAGCCTTAAGTTATCCGTGCCTTTTTCGGCATCAGAAACTCCCCGCGCAACTTCCTTATCCGCAAGCGATCTGCCGTTACCGTTTGTAGCAAAGGTAGGTATGCGGATCTTCTTACCCTTATGATAAAACTGAAAGTAAACATAGGTTGTAAAAGCCTGACTCATATATGGAACATGGCTTACGCTGATCTTTCCGATCGCCCCGGCAGATATCATCTGAAACTTCCAGGGATTCATATTCGACAGATATGCCAGCCTTCCACCCTGTGTATCGATGAGTATAGTACCGTTATATCCCCTATAGGTATACGCCTCATCAAAGCCGTACTTTCCTTTATTCTTCTCTATCGTTTTGGAAATGACGCGGTAAAACACGCTGTGAGGATTACCGGCGTTTATGTTAAACAAAAGCCATACAATAGCGACTAGAAGAGACATGCATAAATATAATGCTGCAAGATCCCTGCCTTCGGATCCATGCCGGAGAGCTGCTGCCGCTATAGCCCCTCCGCCAAAGATCACAAGCATATTGCAAAGCAGATAATCCGCACCGACGGTACGGATACGGTCTGTATATTCCGCTTCCGCGATTATCCTTGTATCATCGTTTTCCAACATTTTATCCTTTTACTCACACCTTATAACTACCCACCATATTGCCCAGATCGTCGGACTGGCGCTTTATGCTGTCTGCCTTATCGGTTACGTTGCCGATCACTTTGATTATTCCGGCACAGGCGTCGGAAGTGACTTCGGCCGACTGCGCATTCTGCTCCGAAATAGCCGAAAGGCTCTTTATGGTATCGTTTAAGGTATCGCACGCCTCGCGTATGCCGTTCACATTTGACCTGATCTGATCGAAGTTATCTTTGGTGTCACTAATATTCTCAAACAGCACAAAGAGCGATTCCTTTGAATCCGCGCTTGTATGCTCCTGCCCGGCCATAACACTGTTCAGATCGGTTACCAGCCTGATAGCATTGGATGTCTGGTTCTTTAACGCATCCATTATCTGCTTTATGGATGCCGCCGACTCGTTGGACTGGACAGCCAGCTTGCCTATCTCTTCCGCTACCACCGCGAAGCCTCTTCCTGCTTCTCCTGCCCTGGCCGCTTCGATCGACGCATTAAGAGATAGCAGATTGGTCTGATTCGCTATGGCGTTTATTGCATCCGCCGCATTGGTCACTTCTTCCACGGAAGCGCCTACACTGCTTATCTCCCGTGTTACTTTTTCCAATTCCTGCATGGACCTTTGTATTGCTTCGATAAGCTCATCAAAACTGCCGGCTACTTTTTCGGAATACTCGCTCATCTTATTCGTGCAGACATCCGCGGCATCGATAGAACCGTTCATATCATTAAGCTTTCCTACTATAGCCCGCACATTATCCGATGCATCATTCACGTCATCCGCCTGCTTAGCCGCTCCGGAAGAAACACCGTCGATCGCCCTGGACAGAGCCTCCATGGTCGATGAAGCCTGCTCGGCTATATCGGAGAGTTCACGCGCGGATGTCACAGAAGAATCAACGCTTCCCTTTACTCCGGAAACGATATCTCGCACCTGGGCGATAAAAGCATTCATATTCCCGGCCATCACTTCAAACTCATCGCCCGATGTTATGACTATATTCTTTGACATATCGCCCGAACCGTCGGCTATCTCGCACAGCTTATCATTCAATGTCTTAAAACTCTTTCTGATGCTCAGGGTAAGAGCGATGACTGCCGCCACGCTCAGAGCGATCAGTCCTATGCTGAGCAAAACTATTATCCGTACATGATCCGCGATCTTTTTATTAAACCAGTCGGCGCTGAAGTCCACTCCTACCACGCCTATCACCTTATTCCCGGAATCAAACACCGGCGTATAAGCGCTGTAATGAAGGCCCCATTCGTCTTCATATGGAATATCATCCACTGCCGCCGTACCGTTTCCGGCAACAATAAGGGCATCCGTAACTTCTACTTCATCGCCCCAGGCTGCAGGATCCTCCGGATCGGCATCTATCGTAAATATAAAGCTCTCCGGCCCCGTCTGCTTCATGCAGTAGATATATTCAAGGTCCGTATGATCACGGAAAACCGCCAGGATGTCCAGCTGCGACTGATACTCCTCTGTTCCCTCATCTCCCTCGCCGAGCGAAGCCAATACATCCCCGTCAAGATTGAACGCCGCAGTATTGGATATATCAAGCATCCTCTGCTTGACCAGTTCGTCTGTTGTTGCCCGGGACTGAAGCACCGAGACTATTCCTATTACCGCTGTACTTATTACCAGAATAGCAAGATTTATGATGAGTATGCGCAAAGTAAGACTGATCTTTCGAACCTTCATAAGGCACCCTCCTTATATGAAATTTACACATTATATTTTACTTTTTGACAGATAAATCGTCAATTTGTTTCTGTCCTACTTTTCTTTCATCTTAACGAAGTTTTCGTATTCCTTCGGGTGCTTGCGCTTAATGAATTGATAGAAAAGACAAGGTATTGAGTCAACAGAAGGCAGAACAGTCCTCTATCGCGAATTGTCAACCTTTGATATCTGAGGTTGACAATCCCTTATACCGGTGCTATTATCTTCCTTGCACATAATAATCGGAAAGGAAGATACACAAATGAATGAACCCTCAAGCGCTTCCGCAAAATTACCTTCAAAAAGATCCGCCGCTTTCAAAACCATCGATATCGCATATATCGCGATCGCCGTTGCTTTAATGGCGGTATGCTCATGGATATCGATCCCCACCATGATATCCTTCACCCTGCAGACCTTCGCTGTATTTTTGAGCGTATGTCTGTTAGGCGGTTTCCGGGGTACGATCGCAGTAGTTGTCTATCTGCTGCTGGGTGCTGCCGGAGCTCCGGTCTTTGCCGATATGCACGGCGGGATGAGCGCCTTACTGGGTCCTTCCGGCGGATATCTTATCGGATTTCTTTTCTCTGCTCTCGTAATGTGGGCATTTGAAAAACTGCTTGGCAAAAAAGTCTGGATGTATGCTGTTTCCATGATACTTGCCCTGATCGTCTGCTATGCCTTCGGAACCTTATGGTTTATGAGAGTATATGTTGCCGAGGACGGCAGCCGCGCCGGACTGATGACCGCACTCTCATGGTGCGTATTTCCTTTCATCATCCCGGATCTGGTCAAGATAGCCGTAGCGCTTCTGATAGGCAGCAACAAGGCTCTGCGCCGTGTGATCCGAAACGGTGAGAACGCATGATCCGTCTGCGTCCCCATCACGGGATGTGCCTCTACTTTTTTAAGGGGAAGGGCTACAGCGGTGACTTCGTCCGCAATATGACCGAATATAAAGAACTGCTGGAGAAAGAAGATCCGCTTATCACACTTACACAAGGCGTAGATGATATCTGCGCAAAATGCCCCAATAACCGCTCAGGGGTCTGCACTTCCATCGACAAAGTAAACTGCTATGATGCGCAGGTCCTTAAGATCTGCGGACTGAAAACCGAAACCACAATGCGTTACAAAGATTTTTCACGGGAAGTGTATGAAAAGATACTGATCACCGGAAAGAGAGAAAAGCTCTGTGGCAACTGCCGGTGGAATGGATTATGCTTTCTGCCTTCCACTCCGGATCCTGGCGATACCTAAAACTCAGGGCAATGACATATTGTATGCTTCAGCCGCCATTACTGACGAGTATTACTGACATGAGAGCGGCTTTAAGCATTGAGTAGGGAAGACGAAGTCGTACCCTACTCACGCGCGGGGCGCCGGTTGCCGTCAGGCAACGATTTCCTTACGGCGACTCTGTGCATAAAAGAAGCTGACGTACTATTTTTTGGTGCGTCAGCTTTTTTATGCACAGAGGGCCTGAGGGTTTTCAATCCCGGATACAAATGCTATTATATGAAATATGATCAAGAAATGAATTATTTCAAGGAGGTTGTTATGCTGCAGGATATCATAGGATCAAAGACAGAACTGTTTGCGGACGGGGTACAGACGGTTCTGAGAGGACATGAGAACCGTAATCGCAACGTGACCATACTCAAAGGAAATCTCGTGAATAATTCCCGTTCGGAAGGAAGGGGTATCAGCGCAAGGGTAAACCGTAACGGCGTTTTCGGCTTTGCTTCTATCGCGGAATATTCTCCCGAGGCAGCGGAAAAAGTTATAAAGGCGGCAACGGAGAACGCCATGTTCTTATCAAGGCATTCTTCACGCAGCATCGCCCTGCCTGCTTCCGTATGCAGCGGCAGCGTTGCATTAAACCGCGATATAGTTGATGCCACGCAGAAAGAGATCATCGAACTCTGCCGCACGTTTGATGCGTATGTTGAAAAGAACTGTCCGGAACTTACCAGCCGCGTTGTTTCGTACGCAGAGGATTCGCAGGACAGGGTAATCTATTCTTCCGATGCGGCATGCGGACATCTGGTAACCCCCCGCGCTTATGTTTATATCCATATGACTGCGGAGTCAAAAGAAGGTACGCCGGTTGAAATGTTCAAGGCGCTGGGCGGATTCGGAAGTTTTTATGATCACTTCTCCGATCCGGAAAAATACTATCCGGAGATAGATGAGCTTTATAAATGGGTTATGGATAAAAGAGAAGGCATATACCCCGACGCAGGCGAAAAGACTGTCGTACTTAGCGGTATGATGGGCGGCATGCTGGCTCATGAAGCAGTGGGCCATACCGTGGAAGCAGATCTGGTACGCGGCGGAAGCGTTGCGGGCCCCTGTCTTAACAAGCGCGTGGCTTCGGAGCTGGTAAACCTTGTCGACTTTGCCCATAGCTATAACGGCGGCCTTGCGCCTCTTCCCGTATATCTGGATGATGAGGGCACGATAGCCGAAGACGCTGTACTGATCAAAGACGGCATACTGGTAGGTTATATGAATGACCGTGAAAGCGCTGCAGAATACGGTATGAAACCTGCAGGCAATGCAAGGGGCTGGACTTTCAGGGATGAACCCTTAATACGTATGCGCAATACCACTATCCTGCCCGGAAAGAATACCGTGGAGGAACTGATAGCTTCTGTTGACGACGGTTATTATCTTATGCAGTCCGGCAACGGTCAGGCAGATCTTACGGGCGAGTTCATGTTTGGCGTGATCTGCGGCTACGAGATCAAAAACGGAAAATTAGGCAGAGCCCTTTTGGATTCTACGGTAAGCGGCTTAGCTTTTGACATGCTAAAAAGCGTTGACATGGTATCCGATGAGGTGGAATGGTCATCCTCCGGCTTTTGCGGAAAGAAACAGCCTATGGCTGTGGGAATGGGCGGTCCCCATATACGCTGTAAGATAACGATAGGAGGAAGATAAGATGTCGAATATAAGAAATACCGGTGATACCTTTGATGCGCTGATCAAAAACAGCGAAGTAAAAAAATATACTTATACGCTTTCCGAATCACAAAAACAGGAATTGAATCTTGAGGACGGCGACTTTAAGCTGATGCGCACCGTTTTTGATAACTACGGTTCTATTAAAGTATTTGAAAACGACAAAATGGGATCCGTGGGCGGAAATGATATCTCTGAAGAAGGACTGAAAAAACTGATCGAAGACAGCCTCTCTGCCGCAAGATCGGCTGATGAAGATCCCTGTCATGATATCGCTCCCGACCAGGGCAAAGACGTTTTTGTACAGGGCGTTCAGGAGCCGGATATGGACCGCTTTATCGAGCGGGTGCAGGAATTCCTTAAGATCCTTGAAAAAGACTATCCCAAAATCAAGATCGCGGGCGGCGCCGCAGTGATCGACCGGTGGAACTGGTTTTCGCGCAACTCCAACGGCACCGAATTTGAAGGTATCGGCGGACAGTACCACTTCTCCCTGGAGTTCAGTGCAGGTGAAGGCGATAAGAACAGCGGCGCGGATTTCCTTGGTTTTTCAATGAAAGACCTGGATACTCCCATCATCGAAATGGCGGATGTAAAACGCAGGCTTAAGGCTGTCTGCGACAGGATCTATCCCGAAACGATCGATTCCAAATTTACCGGGACCGTAGTGCTGATCCCCGATTGTGCATCCCAGTTCCTCTACATGCTGGCCGGTAATTATATTTCCGGCGGACGCATTATCGAAGGCACAAGCCTATGGCTGGACAAAGTGGGCGAAAAGGTTGTTGATGAAAAGCTAAGCGTTACGCTGGATCCCTTTGATGAACGCATTGTTAACGGAGAACGGGGAACGCAGGACGGCTTCCGCTCGGAAACGGTCAAAGTTATCGATAAAGGAGTACTAAAAACACACTGGCTTAATCTGTATGCAGCCAATAAGACCGGACGGCCTGTAGTAAAGAATACCGGCGGCGATATGGTGGTGAACGCCGGAGATAAGACTTTAGACGAGATCATCTCGACTGTCGATAAAGGAATAATAATGGGCGGTTTTTCCGGCGGTGAGCCCGGTGTAAACGGAGATTTTTCGGGCGTTGCCAAGAACAGCTTCCTTATAGAAAACGGAAAGATAAAATGCGCGCTCAGCGAGACTATGGTAAACGGCAATCTGGCCGAAATGTTCAATAACATCCGCGCAATATCAAAGGAACAGATCTGCGACGGAGGATCCGTGCTGCCGTATATCGCGGTGGACGGGATCGTTATTTCAGGAAAATAAAACTTCCGGGGACGGTTCTCAGCGAATGGCACATAAGCTGCCCAACGAGAGCCGTCCCCCTTTTCGTGGCTTCTAGCGTATTAAAGACTGCCCCTTCCCGTCCTCATGCATTGATCCGCTTACGAAGCGGTATCACTATGATAGGGAATGCCGGCAAAAGCCATACCAGCGTGAGCAGGACTGCAGGCATGCGGCTGGCAAATCCCGTTATGAGGATCCCTCCTATTACACTTATGAATCCGGCCAGACCGCAGATGTTCATAGCAAGTTCCGCTTCTTCGGCACTTACATTTTCCGCTTTTCTGATAGCTATCAGCCAATACAAAAAGATCGGTATCAGGGTAAAAACAGCTGTAGCAGCAGCGTAGATCCCTAAAACAGAAGTCACTACCATTGCATTGCTTCCTGCTGCCAGACCTTTAAATATGGCTGTAAAATCAGATCCGTCTATGTTTATCGGCCCGACTGTCTTTGTATCTATGCTCAGATCATAGATCTCGCGGCTGTATGCGATCACGCAGTATGCACACCACGCCATTATCAACGCCAGAACTATAAGCCTTATCTTACCTGCCTTGTCCGTTCTTAACCATTTATCTTTCATATTTATGCACCCCTTTTAAGTGATGGCAAAGAACCGTCTCCGTCCTTACCGTTCTCTCTTTATAAGCCATACGATGACGTCTGCAAGCAGCAGGACAAGCACGACCGGCTCGCCGATCATCAGCGCAACCGTGCCTAAAATGCCTGCGAACTCACCGGTAGCAGTATGAAAATCAAATAAAGCGTAAGACAGTATCAAAAGGCCGAAAAAGATATCTACTATCCCAAAGAGCAAAAATGGGGATACCTTGCTTCCCATTGATCTGCTGATCGCTATTACAACAGCCGCCACCAGTATTATGGCAAGCGCTACCAAAACAAAATACATTATTTCCTCCGATACATACAAACGGCGGGGTCAGACCCCCGCCGAAACAGTTTTTTATACACCTGCCTTCGCTGTGATTATCCACGGCGCCGGCTGATCTTCAAAAACATTATTCGATTTAAGCCTCGATACGGCGATGCGGATGATGTTCACATCATTTAAGCCGTAATTTGCCAGTATATCCTTGATATTTGCAGCCACCTTAAAGTCCAGCGTATAGATCACGAAATCCATAGCAGGATTAAGCTTGGTCAGATATTCCAGCTCATGTTCAAGGCTGGCGCTTGCTACCAGCATGGTGGTGTCGGGAACGGGAAGACCTGTGAAGGTATCCTCTCCCACATGATCCACTATGGTAACATTACGCAGACCAAACTGGTTTACGTTCTCTTCCATGGTCTCACGGTCCTGGCTCTTGTACTCAACAGCTATGACCGTGCCTTCGGTACACATCATGGCAGCTTCAACCGCGATGCTCTCACCGCTTATCACGCACAGATTCTTATGCTCATCGATCTGCATGCGTGAAAGCAGCACGGAGCGTATCTCACTGCCAACATATTTAACGGATCCCGATGCAAAGAGCTTATTGTCCATGCCGAACTTAACGGTGGATCTGGCGTTGGGATTAAGCACTATCATACCTGCGCTGGCGTTGATGCCGCGGTCGATCATGTCCGAAACCTTATCCCTCTTGATAGGGCCTGCAGGCTCGGAACCTTCATTATAAATAACCTCGCAGTCGCCCAGGCCCACTTCCCACATCTTATAAAAGATGTCCATATTTCCGGCCTCGGTAAATACCAGCACGCAGCGGTGTGCTTCCACTGCAGGAATCAGGCTCTTATTCTTTTTGGTGATGTCCAGGAGCTTAACATGCTCCAGATCTATATCCGTATTATCCGAAAAATACTGTAACCAGGATATTATGTGTTTATTGGAAAACAATTCATCAGCCATTATGCAGACCCCCTTATGATCATGTGATTTCCGCCGGCAGTTTGTCTGCCGCCAACTAATAAATTATACCAAAAACAGCCGCCTTCTACAAGTAAACCCTGTATGAATCAGGATAAAATCCCGGCGTATCTTAAGATATCCTCCTGTCTGTCTGCGTGGTCGAATTCATCGAGTATCGCACAGGGGATATGAGGCTCAAAAGCCCTTTCATGAAACCAGGTGCACTGCACCGGATGCATCCCGGCTTCCCTTGCCGCATAAAGCTCCTTTGATCCCCCATCGCCTACATACAGGCATTCCTCAGGCTTTACACCCAGCTGCTCTTTCATCCTGCGAAACAATTCCCGATCGGGCTTGCATATCCCCTGTTCAAAAGAGATAAGCGCCACATCAAAATATGGAAACAGCGAACAGTTTCTGATGAATTCACGTTCATCCGAAAAGGTATTTGTGATGAGCCCCACCTTGAGTCCGTTTTCTTTCAGTTTCTTAAGCAGCTCTATCGACCTCTCCGGGATCGCATTAAAGGTATCACCCAGAGCCTCCCATCTTTTGGAGGCAGCCAGCTTTACCTTATCCTCCGAATAAACCCCAAGCCGTTTAAATGTAAGCTCAAGCCCTTCTTTAATGGTATACTTTCCGATACTCCTGTCATTTTCTATAGCATGCCACTCCTTTCGAAAAGCCGCCGGATCAACGCCTGTATCCGCCGCAATATCCTCCCCAAAATAAGTCCTGCCTTCAAATAATGTGACAAGTGTCTCAAACATATCAAATATCACTGCTTTGATCATTTCTGCTCATCTCACTTCCCAGCCGCTTATGCTGCGCTCCTTTGAATCGAAATTTACACCGATCTTTAAAAGCTTGCGCTTATCCGCCGCGTAGGGCTTTGCGTAGCCCATATCCTCGATCTGCTTAAGGGCTTCCTGCGCACTCTTATCGCGCTTGAATTCAAAGATGTAGACATAATCATCAGTCTCGACTATACAGTCTGCCCTGCCTTTGGCACTGTGGATCTCTGTAAAGGTATATTGACCCAGCAGCATAAAAACGATATAGATCACATTCTGGAAGTTCTGCTCCACTATCTTTTCATCTGTCGGATAAGGAAGGCGGGCAAAAAGCGCAGTGAAACGATCCCGAAGCGAATCCGTTCTGCCCCTCTCAATATCCATCCCAAAGGATCTGATATCAAGCGGATCCGGTTCCTTTTCATCGTGCAGATAATAAGGGGCAAGACTTTCCAAAAAACCGTATTTTACCTCATCATTCGGGTAGCCCAACTGATAACTCCTGTATTTTTTATCGTAGCCTTTGATCGTAAGATATCCGGTCTGATAAAACAATGGGATCGGATTGGGGTTATCAAAACGGTAATCCGTCAGAACATATTCCTGCGCATACAGATCCCCCTCTGTGATCTCTTTTGCATCAAAGCCGGATTTCTTCAGTTTTTCGATCAGAAAAGTCGGCGTGCCCGTAGCAAACCAGTACATGCCAAAATTCTTATCGGCAAATGCATTTAACAGGCTGAACGGATTGTAAACTCCATCAGTATCAGGCCCAAAATGATACCCGTCATACATTTTTTTCAATTTCATAAGACAGTTTTCCCGGTCTATTCCATTTGCTATCGCAAGTTCATTTATCTCCGGTGCAAAATTCTCAATAAGCTCCGACTGCATGATCCCGCAGATCCCGTTGTACTCGGGAATAAGCGATATATCCCTGAGCTGATTCAGATCACTAAAAATACTCACCTTTGAAAACTTGGTCACTCCGGTCAGGAAAACAAACTTAAGATAATGATCATAGCTTTTCAAAGTGCTGAAAAAACCTTTGAAAACAGCCTTGTTATGCTCAAGCCTCTCCTCATCCGTTTCCAGAAGTGCTTTATCATATTCATCCACCAGAACAACAGCGTTCTTCCCGGTTTGTTCTACTGCTTTGACCAGTATATACCGGAAACGTTCCTCTAAAGGTGTGTCTTTTCGCTCATCACCATATATAGACTCCCATTCTTTCAAGTGTTCTGCAAGCACTTCCTCCAAAGCGGTATCAGTTTTAAAATTCTTTTTGTTGAAATCAAAATAGAACACCGGATATTTCTGCCAGGCATCCGGACCGTCCCCCTCCAGTTCCATGATCTTCAGTCCGGTAAACAGCTCCTTCTTACCCTCAAAATAAGCACGGAGCGTCGATAAAAAAAGGCTTTTCCCGAAACGACGGGGGCGGCTCAGAAAATATGGAAGACCGCTTTGGGCAAGCCTGTACACATATT
>JAFRXH010000078.1 GCA_017437785.1 Lachnospiraceae bacterium | reverse complement strand
ATACAAAAGCCATAACAACACCTCAGAATATAGATATTTACTGCATCTATTATACAGCAGAGGTAGGTTGATTATCCATAGTAATATTCAGTTCTCAAAGTGCGTTTATTGCAAAAAAGTACTTTTGACACCTAAATCATATTATTAAGGGTAAGCGGAACATTTGATGTGAGCTTTGTTCCGGTTATCTCTACGCAATGACCTTTACCGTCGATCGTTACCGACTTGGCCGTCGAAGGTATCGTCAGGTTCTTCTCTCCTGCGATATCACTGCCCAGCACGATCATGTAGTCTTTATTCTTATCCTTCATCTGCTTGAATGCAGCCTTCAGGGAATTTACAGCAACACCGTTAAGTGTGATCACGCCTGTTTTAGTTTCTTCCTTACCGCCCTTCGCAACCTTGATCCACTGTGCATTTTTAAGATGATCATTTAAATCTCCTATTTTGATCTTCGACTTATCTTTGCTGCAGTATACCTTTTCTAAAGAGTAGCATCCGTCAAAAGAACGGTGCCCCACCTCGGTTATACTGTCAGGGAGCTTTATCTCAGAAAGAACGCTGCAGCCGAAGAAGCAGTAATCAGCTATCTTTTTTACCTTATTGGGGATAGTGATATTGGTCAGTGATATACATTCACCAAATGCATTGCGGCCTAATGCGGTAAGATTCTTCGGCAGGCTGAACGCGCCGATCCTTGAACATCCTGCAAAAGCATTATCGCCGATGGTTTTTACGGATGAAGGTATAGTCACCTGTACAAGCGCCGGAGCAAATGCAAATGCATTCTTAGGTACATAGCTTATCCCGTCTTCCAAAGCTGCGTTTGTAAGACTTGTGCAGCCTGTAAATATCGAATAATATGACGTTTCACCGCCGACCACCTTACCGACTCTCTTCGGGAGGGTAACATTATTCAGATTGATGCAGTTTTTAAATACCCCGTCGCCCATCTCGAGCGTACCGCTGCCTTGTTCAAATTTGACCGTTCCGAGAGCCTTGCAATTCATAAATGCCCAGCTTCCTATCTCTGTAACAGTTCCCGGTATTGCAAATGAGCCAAACGCCGTTCCTGAGAAGGCGCTCTTTCCGATACTCTTTACATTTGCGGGAAAAGTAAATGCCTTAAGACTGCTGCAGGCCTCAAAAGCACTATCCCCTATTGCCGTAACAGATGAAGGTATGCTTATATTGGTAAGAGCATAAGCTCCGATAAAAGTATTTGCCGGCACCAGAGTTATCCCGTCTTCAAGTGCTGCATTTGTCAGAGCTGTGCATCCGGCAAATACTCCGTAATATTCCTCTCCATCGCCTACATTCTTTCCTACTCTCTTGGGTATGGTCACATTATTAAGTCTGATGCAGTTCTTAAAAGCTTTATCTTCTATATCAAGATGGCCGCTTCCCTTCTCAAACGTAAGTGATGTGAGTGAAGTACATCCCAAAAAAGACTCTTCGCCGATGTATAAGATACTTCCTGAAATAACCACACGCTGTATGGATATAACCTCTTCAAAAGCATTGTCACAAATGGAGGAGACATTGCCGCCGAAGAGCACATCCGTGATCGCATAACCGGCAAGAGCCGATTCCTTAAACTCCGTATCCATTTTTGTTCCTTTACCATCCACGTAAAGGATCACCTTTCCGCTTTCATTATATATGGAGCCGGTCACATTATCTCCTAAAGCTGCTGTAGCCACAGGATTTCCCGAAGGCTTTGCAGCGCTTACTGTCTCTTCATCCCCGGGAGTCTCATCTTCATTGTCATCTTCAGTATTTTCATCACCTACTGCCTCATTTTCTGATACAGCTTCGTTATCGGATATCGTATCATTATCTGAAACAGTATCTTCTTTCTCTTCTGCATCATTTTCAGAAACCGCTTCGTCTTCTGATTCGCTGTCCTCCTCATTTTCAGCGTTATCTTCTTCTATCACAACTTCTGTTATCTGCCCGTCATCTGCTGTTCCTGCCGCATACGACGGCATAACCTCACCGGCCAGCATGAATAAACACGATGCCAGCGCCAGAGTCCTTTTTACGATCCTGCTTTTCATAATTCTCTCCTTTTCATTACTTGATCATAACTGCCGAATTATAATATAGCCCCATAAAAAAAACAAGGGTACAGACTATAAAGCCTGCCCCTCGTTATTATATTTTTTTACTGTTTCTACAATCCTGCCGCTTCCAGCCTTGCCTTAAGCAGGGCATTTTCTTTTTCCAGGCTGTCTATGATCGCATTCTGCTGCTCCAGCTGTGCGTTCTGCTGCTCCAGCTGCGCGTTTTGCTGCTCAAGCTGCGCATTCTTCTGCTCCAGCTGCGCATTTTGCTCATCTATTATCTTATTCTTCTCTTCGGTTATTTCCGCTTCCCAGTCACGTAACGCTTTACACATATCGTAAGTCCTCCCTTCCGTATCCGATCTGTATTTTTTCCGTTTTCTCCAAATATATGGTGCATTCAGTAATACCGCTGCTGTTTCATACGTTTCTTCATCCACATTATAAAACTTTTTGTCATCATTTACCAGCATCTTCAATGCATCTTTATCTGTCCTTATCCTCAGCAGATCCAGCAGACTTTTAAGCTCTGTATTATACTTTTCAGTATCCGGCATCTCATTGATCTTTATGATATGCGCTTTAAAATCCTGAAATATCCTGCCGAAGCCATCACTGTCTTCTCCAAGATCTACTATCTCTTTGAGGCTTTCCGCGCCGTCCCATTTTTCCTCTCCGTGATATACCCACAACAAATAGACCGGCTTAAGTTTATCCGTTTTGTTGAATCCGCTGAAGCGTTCGGCATAACTGTTATAATCATCACATCGTTCGTGCTCCCTGCTTATATCATCAAGCTGCTTTTTGTATGCCGATGCGAGATAATCCATAGATCTTACCGGTAGTACATACATAATTTTATTTTGTGCCTCCGTCAGAAACATCCTGTAAATGGCACCGTCTTCGTAGACCATCGCCAGATCTGAGCGCCGCTCCCTTCTTTTCGGTGGCATGGTACTTGTAGCTTTTCCCTTCTTTGTGTATGTGGTGGCAGATATCTCCGTCAGACCTTCAGGCTTAATCACCTGCCTTCCACCGTACAGTTCCGCATTTATCATGTCGGCAAAACGCTTTTTATCCGACAGATAATTGATGATAGCATTGTTAGCTTTACCCATGGCAATTCCTCCTTAAAAATATTGTGCAGAGGGACCGCATGTCCGCTAACCAAACATCCTTCTCCCCTGCCTTGTAAAATAGATTGGATGGCTACAGCAAAGGCTTTCATAACTCCACCTCTTCAAACTTGATGCGGATATATCCATCCTGGGGCTGTAAGTCTACCGACTCCATGCGGTACGGCTTTTCAAATTCGATCACGGCTGCGTATCCGTGTTCTGTCCGTTCCAGGCGCTGGACGATCCCGCGGCCTTCCGGCTGCCACCCCATAAGGATGTGAGGTGCTACCCTTAAGACGTTGCTGATAGCCTCCAGCTCATCCGTATGTGGTGCTACTTTCCCGCTCTCTATCAGCTTCCAACGCTCAACGGGCATTTCAGCGCCCTCAGCTGCTCTGGCCGGGGTCAGATGAAGCTCTTTGCGGCGCAGTAAAATGTTCTTTGATAACCTGCTCATCCGACACTCTCCTGCGCCTGTGATGCGTTATACTTTCCGATAGGGCAGCGCCTAATCTCGTTGTATATTGTTTGGGAACTGGTTTCGATCCGCGTAGCGATCTGTATTATGCTGCTGCCGGCGTTCAGCATTTCCTCTATGACCTTCCTGTCTTCAAATCTGATGCGCCTGTATTTCTTCTTTTTCACTTACTCACCTCCTTCCAATAAAAAAGATGCTTACAGAGCTTTTAACTCTATAAGCATCTCTATTTGGTTAACACCTTTATTGAGCTGCTACAGTGCTATCTGCTTCTGTTGCATCTCATCTTAAATCTTGCGCTCAGTATTTATTATGAACTTTCTCCGCAAAACACATCATATCCTTCATTTCTATCACTGTGCTGTCGTCAAGTACCGCTTTCCCGTTTATCCTGCCGAATACCTGATGCTGGTCGGAGATGATCACTTTAAAATCCATATTTGCTTCGCGGTCCATTACCGGCGTAAAATCCGCCTCAAAGCGTCCGTCGGAGGAGGTGAACTTCCAGGGCTTCATATAGGAATCCTCCGGTATATGAAACTCCACATCATCCAGCTTATGCAGCTTTCCGTCATAGAAGAGCGCATTCTCCGATGCCGCCTTAGTATTTCCAAAGCCGTAACCTATATTAAAGCCAAAGCTGTGTCCGTCTATATCGGCGTTTCCCGAACCCCAGTACCAGGTATTATCGTAAGTCCATACGCCTCTGCCCCAGTCAAGTGTACCGAAGTCCGTCTTCGGATCCAGTTCAAATCTCTTATCACCGAATATCACATAACCTGATGCGCGCATGGTGTTGATCTTCTGATTGTAGTAAAAATGCCCTGCCTTGTCCCAGGGTGTGGCGATCACCATGCTGTCCATCTCAGGCTGGGCCAGACGTATGTCACACTTAAGCGGCTTACCGTCCGCAAAGTCTTCATAGACACAGCGTATCCTTCTTTCGCCGCATAAAGCGTCAAATCTGATCCTCAGATCCTTATCCTTAAAGTATGTTATCCCCTCAGATGAATCTTTCGGAAGCTTCATGCTACCCATCGGAAAGCCGTTGATCTGCGACCTGGTAACCTGTCTGTTGAGATCGCCCCACTGCAGGAAGGATACCGACTGAAGCCCTATATACCCGTCATCCGATACGGTAAAAGCAGCTGCGAATCCCTGCCCCATCACCAGGTAATAATCCCATTCCTTTATGCGGAAAGCCGGTGCTTTTATGGCATTCCTGTTATACCGCCATACCTGCTTCCTGGCCCATCCCGGCTCATTGATATTCCCCTCTGCATTAAGTAACGGCTGTTCTTTGGTCACTTCATGATTTCTGCCCATCACATATACCCCCTTATCATTTTTTCTTCTTTACCGAATACCCGAATCTGCCCAGGTACTCTCCCAGGCCGTAGTATTCGCCATGTGAATATGCCATCAGATCCGCTTTAGACAGATCAAAACGCCCCTTTTCGTCCATGTATTTAGTATCAACATTCGTACAGACCACCTCTGCCACGAACATATCGTGGCTTCCCAGTTCTATCACCTGCTTAGTCACACACTCCAGGCATACAGGGCTTTCGGCCACCCCGGGTGCCTTCACCTTCTGCGATGGTATCTTAGTAAGCTTAAGATCACCCTTAAGTGCGAATTTGTCTATATCCCTTCCGCTCTTTACTCCCACATAATCCACAGCCTTCGCCATTCTTTCGGTGGTAAGACAGACCGTGAACTCTCCGGTGCGCTTTATTATATCGTATGAAAAGCGTTCCTTTCGTATCGATACCGATACCATCACGGGATCGGAACATATCGTCCCTGCCCAGGCCGCAGTCATCACATTAGCCCTTCCGTCCTCATCCGCGCAGCATACCAGCACCGCAGGTACGGGATAAAGCATATTAGAAGGCTTCCAGTATTCTCTCGCCATGTTTCCCTCCGTATATCCGCCGCTTATACGGCATCAGTCATCTCTTGATCAACAAATATGATACCACAGCACTTCCCTCCTGTACACCGATTTGCCCGCAGAGTGCATTAATGCTATAATAAACGCATGCTTAAGGATAATTTTGAAGACTATTTCGAACATACTAATATGGATTATCCCGTGGGTGTCTATTACGTGGACATGCACAGGATGTTTATGGACAGCGTGCGCACTCACTGGCATGATGTAATGGAGATAGACCTGCTGCGCAGCGGCAGCGCCGTATTCCAGATAGGTGAGGAGGAATATACACTTAACGAAGGCAACGCCATATGGATAAACCAGGGGCGCCTGCACTCGATAAAGCCTGTAGATCCAAAGCATGAATGCGTGATCCTCTCGATACTCTTTCATCCCGCATATCTTTTCGAAAAAGATGATTCTTTCCTGGCGGCTAAGTACTACACGCCGCTTACCGATTCCGCCGCCCTTCCCTGTATGATACTTAAGCGTGATGATGCTTACGGTCGCAGGGCACTCGAAAACGTGGATACGATATTGGAAGTAAACTTAAATAAAGCCTATGGCT
The DNA here is from genome assembly GCA_017437785.1 of Lachnospiraceae bacterium. Lineage (GTDB taxonomy): Bacteria > Bacillota > Clostridia > Lachnospirales > Lachnospiraceae > NK4A136. The sequence continues at coordinate 3,423 of JAFRXH010000078.1, read as the reverse complement.
ATGAGCTGCAGACAAAGAGCCTCCTATGCGCCCTCTGGCTTAAGCTGCTCGAAAATGCCGGCGATCAGATAAAGGAAAACGACCACTCACTGACTGATGAGCAGCGTGTAAAGGATGCGATGGATTATATCCACAGCCATTTCTCAAAGGCTATCACCTTAGACGATATCGCAGGCAGCATCCACGTCAGCAAGAGCGAATGCTGCCGCTGCTTCAAGCGCAGTACAGGCGGCTCACCCTTCGACTATCTGCTTACCCACCGCATCTTCGAATCTGCAAAGCGCATGCAGCGAAGCGATGCATCCGCCGATACCATGCAGAGCCTATCCGAGGCGGTCGGCTTTAATAACGCCAGCTACTATAATCGCATCTTTAAAAAATACATGGGCATGACGCCCACCAAATACCGCGACATAATCAAAAAAAGCCACAGGGATGCGCTTAATCCCTATGGCATATCTTTGGCACGTATGTAATCTCCAAAAGAGGCGGCCTCATCAGCCGCCTCTTTCTTTCTACTGTTTAATTGTCACATATGTCACATATTCTTTTCCGTCCACCACAGCTGTAATGGGTATCGGAGCAGCAGCCGCTTCCGGATCAAGTGTAGATAAAGCTGTAAGTTTAACTATATAGTTCTTCGATGTGCTCTGTATAATGATCGCCTGAGAAGGTGATGACCATTCTACTTCCGTATACTTGCTTACATTCTTAAGCGTCAGCTTCTTTGTCTTTCCGTCTTTGATATTAAGTGTAGCTGCCGGCTTAGGTATCTTAACCTTAATATCTGCCGAATACTTTACACTGTATCCGCCTTCGCTTATCTCGCAGCTGACCTTAACGGTACCGTTTTTCACACCTGCAGTTATTACACCACTGCTGCTGTCAACCGTTGCTATGGCTGTCTTCTTCGGTGGTACTGACCAGCTTATCGTTGCCCCCTGTGGCAGATTGCTAATAAAGTCATTTGCATCAACGGTAGCACCGGTGTACGTCAGATCCTTATTGGTAAACTTAAACTCAGGTTTTACTACAGTAACAGTTGCATAAGCTATAGGTTCATATGACTTCTTTCCGGTTTTCTCAAAAGCAGTAACTATGACAGTTCCTGCTTTTTTCGCGGTCAGGATTCCCTTTTTACTTACGCTTGCGATCTTCTTACTGTCTACTTTATACTTAGCTATCTGCTTTCCTTCAGGGATCTGGGGAGCCATAAGCTCAGCAACATTATACTTCGCCTTAGCTGCCAGCTGTATAGTAGGTGCATCAACATAAGGATCGGGGCCATCCGGGCCGGGCGTGGGTGTAGGAGTAGGATTAGCTCCACCCGTAGGTGTGGGCTTTGCACCGCCGGTAGGGGTAGGTGTAGGATTTGCACCACCAGTCGGAGTAGGCGTAGGTGTTACTGTCTTGGTAGGTGTAGGCGTAGGACTTGCTGTACCCTTTGCCCTTATATCAGTAACCGCAAAGCCGTAATCTCCGGACTGGAAGCCATCAGATAACAGCTGTATATATACTGTATTTCCCGGCACTTCAACAGATTTACCTGAAAGCTGATCTGCGCTGTACTTTCCTATCTGCTTCCTGCTCGCATCCATGATAACAATACAATCCGTAGAATCCGTTTCAAGCATTGTCTCCTCTGAGAATGTAACAACCATACCGTTCATTCTCTCATCCTTATACATCCAGATATCACTTGCATTTATCGGATAAGGATGCTCACTCTGAAGATCAGCTGCAGAGGAAACCACAATAAGATTAGTCTTTACAGTAACAGTACATGTTGCGGTTTTCTCGCTGCCGTCGAGAGCAGTTACCGTAATGGTACAGCTTCCCTTTCCTATTGCTGTTACGTTTCCTTCCTCATCAACAGTTGCTATATCCTGATCACTGCTCTCCCATGCTATACGCTTATCATCCGCATTGGTAGGCTTTACTGTAGCTACAAGTTTATATACTTCACCACCATCCAGCTCGAGTTTGGTTTTATTAAGCGTTATTCCTGTTACCCCCTGAGTAACGGTAACATTGATGCTGGCTTTCTTTCCAACTCCCGTAACAGGATCCGCAACAGTTACAGTAAGTTTGGTAGTTCCGGCTTTAACGCCTTTTGCGAGACCATTCGTCACCTTAACTATCGATTCATCAGCTGATACCCAGGTGATATTATCTGTGCAATCTGCAGGCTCTATAGTAAGCGGAGGCACTATACTGGATCCGCTGGGAATGCTGATACTGTCTGCATCAAATTCAACCTTTGTTGCATTCACGCTCTTCTCAGCAAACACTGCCTTTCCGGGGTTATTGGTACAGAATGTCTCTGCATAACTGCCCTTAACGCCGTACATGGTAAGACGGCTGTCCGAGTACGAGAAAGCAGTGCTGTCTATAGAGGTCACCGTCGGAAGCACTGTTATGGAAGAAAGCTTAGGATCATTGGCAAATGCATTTTTCCCTATAGATGTAACATAGTATGGTATGATTATGCTTTCAAGTGTATTACAATTTGAAAATGCATTCTGCGGTATCTCGGTGATTCCCATGCCAAGGTTTACTTCTGTAAGTTCAGTATCCCCATCAAAGCAATATGATCCTATAGATGTGACATAATTTGAAAAAACAACATTCTTAAGTGACGTACAATTCTGAAATGCATAATACCCAACTGTAACAGGTACTTCAGAAGAAATACGTACTTTTACCATCGCCTTATTTTCAGCACAGCAATATTTGCCTACTTTACTTACTTTTTTCGGCAGATTTATTTCAGCAAGCGATTCACATTCATAAAACGCCTTTTCCCCTACAGATAGAAGATTCTCCGGTAGAACTATTCCTTTTAGAGAAGAACAATTCATAAACGTTTCGTTATTTATTACAGATACGTATTCCGGTATCAATAAAGACTCAAGAGAAAGACAATTAGCAAAAGCTCCACCTCCTATCTTTTCCAAACTATCCGGTAATTCTATACCAGCTAAAGATTTACACCCGTTAAATGCACCATTATACGTGTAGGTTGAATTACCCTCTATACTTTTTAAGTTTGAAGATAGTTTTACTCTTTTTAATCCTTCAGCTTTATAGAATGCTCCAGACTCTATCACCGTAACAGTATCAGGTATTTCTATCTCCTCAAGTGATGTACAACCTGCGAACAGCCATTCCGGAATTTCTGTTACACCATCTTCAAAATATACACTCTTTAATGATGTTCCTGTAAAAACACCATCGCTATGATTCACCCCGGATTTTGCCGTTGTCAGACTCTTAGGTATGGTTATTTCTGTTAGACACTCACAATTTTTAAAAACGCCCGCTCCAAAGTTACTTAAGCTTTTAGATAACGTTACTGATGACAATTTGGTGCAGTTATCAAATGCGTATCCATCTATCTGGGTTACCTGATTTGGTATTTTT
>JAFRXH010000077.1 GCA_017437785.1 Lachnospiraceae bacterium | reverse complement strand
CATGACGATAATAAAGTCAATAGAAAAATGCCAAAAAGTTCGATAAAATCTAACTTTTTTGGCATTCGAACATGGTGAAAAATCGTCACGTGTTATTGGGCAGAGAAGCCAAGAGGGTGATTAGGCTGTGAATAGTAACATCTCATATGTAAGAATTTTTGACTGTCCGTTATTCTGTGCCCTGAATGTTATATAATAATGCGCCTTAAGCGTATATACGTTACCGAATATGTTTCCGACTATCTCAAAGTTTTCATCAAATTCCGGATCGGGGATATACTCCATCGGTATCTCCATCCAGGCATCCTCATCTACTTCGATATCAGACAGGTCAAATACTATCTCCGCATCATTCTCTGAAGCACTTAAGATCCTGTTCGCATTTTCCAGCGCTTCTTTTGACATGCTGCCTTCTATGGTATCGATCACAAAGCTTCCACATCCGGATGCATTTTCTGATACTGTATAAAGACCGTTATCACTTACGGCTTTACTGTCCAGTTTAAAATCCGGATCCGCTTCAAATCTTAAGCTTATCTTTCGCTTTGCGATCGTTATGCTGTTTACGGAAACTATGTCTTTTGTTATTTTTGCTATGGCTTTATCACTTACCGGCTCAAGCAACGTCACTGCATACAGATCTGTCCCTGCATTTACCGTATCAAGCACAATGCCGTCAAGCGCATCAAAATCCTCTGCATTATTCACAGATACCGTATCAATGCTTTCAGCCTCGTTTGCGGAAACGAATTTGTATCTGACTATATAATCACCGCTGCCGTCTGTCACATCATACAGATCATATAATTCATCATCTATAAACAAAACAGGATTAAAGACAGCATCAAGATTACCATGATCATTGCTGCCGTCTTCCCCATACATTAGAGCCGAAGGATACAGATTAAATCCGGCAACATATTCTGCAGCCGCATTTTCAGATGCTGTGTTTTCGGATGCGGATACCTCATTTTCGGAAACCGCTGCTTCGTTTTCTGAGACAGCCGCCTCATTTTCGGAAACCGCTTCGTTTTCAGATGCAGAGTCTTCTTCCGGTTTCTCTGCTCCGTTTTCGGAAACGCCCGCTTCATTCTCTGATACCGCAGCTTCATTTTCTGAAACTGCCGGCTCATTTTCAGATACGGTAGTCTCATTTTCGGAAACAGATATTTCGTCTTCCGATACGACCGTTTCGTTTCCGCCCTCAAAGCCCGGTGTGTCTCCAGCCAGTGCTTCCATTCCGGGTTCAAGGATCATAAGTGCAGTAAGTATCCCGGCGATAATCCGTTTTAGTTTCATGCTTTTTTTCATGTTCTTTCTCCTCCGTTTTCATAATGCCGGAAGGCAGGGTATTACCCCTGCCTTCCGTATTACATACTTATACGTTCACTGATAATAATTCTTCCTTTACTGCCTTGTATACCTTATCAAAGTCGTAATCAGGATAGTATTCTTTCGCCATTTCACAGATAAGCTTAACCCTAACTATATCTTCCTCCAGCTCATCCGCTATCTGCTCAACATCCTTACCGCGACGGAGCTTTTTGCAGATCTGTTCTACCAAATGACGGTCTTCTCCCTGTTCTATTCCTTTTTCTATTCCTTTTTCTATTCCCTGTTCTATCCCCTGCTCTATTCCTTTTTCCCAATAAATATCTATAGCCGATCTCATGGTCTTTATCCCTCCTTCTTGCCCATTCCTGTCAATTTCACCGATTGCATTTGTAAATCTGTCATCACCCGTAAGTTGCGACATCAATTGCAATACTTCACGAACATGCTTCATCTCTTCATTTGAGCCATCCGCCTCACTGCTACAATAGCACAAAGATCAGTGCACTACAAGCGGATTATACGTATAAGGGCGGCTTTACAAGATATCTATGTGCTCTCCGGCAAGTGCCTTGTTCATACTCCTTACCGCGCAGAACTTACCGCACATGGAACAGGTATCTTCATGCTCGGGTGCACGGCTGTCGCGGATCGACTTTGCAGTCTCGGGATCAATGGAGCACTCCCACTGTTTCTCCCAGTCGAACACTCTTCTGGCGTCTGCCATCCTGTCATCTATATCCCTGGCATGCGGGATCTTTTTAGCTATATCTGCAGCATGTGCTGCTATACGCGAAGCTATTATACCCTGCTTTACATCCTCCACATTGGGCAATGCCAGATGCTCGGCAGGTGTCACGTAACAAAGAAACGCCGCACCGGATGCCGCCGCAATGGCGCCGCCTATAGCGGAGGTGATATGATCGTATCCCGGAGCGATATCCGTGACCAGCGGCCCCAGTACATAAAAAGGGGCTCCCATACAGATGGTCTGCTGCAGTTTCATATTTGCCTCTATCTGATCCATGGGCATATGTCCCGGCCCTTCGACCATTACCTGCACATCTTTTTCCCACGCACGCTTTGTCAGCTCACCAAGCCGCACCAGCTCCTCTATCTGACACACATCGCTCGCATCTGCCAGACACCCGGGACGGCAGGCATCACCCAGCGAAATGGTCACGTCATATTCACGGCAGATATCCAGTATCTCATCATAGTATTCATAGAAAGGATTCTCCTCACCCGTCATGCTCATCCATGCAAATACCAGAGACCCGCCGCGGGATACGATGTTCATCTTTCTCTTATGCTTCTTTATCTGTTCGATTGTCTTGCGTGTGATACCGCAATGAAGGGTTACAAAATCCACTCCATCCTCTGCATGCAGCCTTACCACATCGATAAAATCCTTTGCTGTCAGTGTATCCAGATCACGCTGATAATGTATCACACTGTCATATACAGGCACGGTACCGATCATAGCAGGACATTCCGATGTCAGTTTCCTGCGGAACGGCTGTGTATTTCCGTGTGAAGAAAGATCCATGATCGCTTCCGCTCCCATATCTACGGCAGCCATTACCTTTTGCATCTCAATATCGTAATCCTTGCAGTCTTTTGATACACCCAGATTGACATTGATCTTTGTACGCAGCATCGATCCCACGCCGTTTGGCTCGATGCAGGTATGCAGCCTGTTTGCGCAGATCGCCACCTGCCCTTTTGCCACAAGCTCACGTATCTCTTCCTCGCTTCGGTATTCCTTAGCAGCCACCGCCTTCATCTGCGGAGTGATGATGCCGCGCTTTGCAGCATCCATCTGTGTTATATAATCTTTCATAGTTTTCTTCCTTTCTTATATCATTTATCATCTTGCAGCAGTGCAGATATCAAAACTATTGATCTCCTGCTTTTCGTCCATTATTGTTCCGTTAATAGATATCCGTGATGCAGGGGCCCTGATCCGCTTCCCAGATCCAGCATTGCCTCAAGCGCACCGGATATATATTCCTTTGCTCTTTTAACAGACTGCGTAAGCGTATATCCCTTAGCCAGATTCGATGCTATCGCACTCGATAAAGTACATCCCGTCCCGTGAGTATTGGGATTATCTATACGCCTCCCCTCAAACCAGTGCAGTTCACCGTCTGCATATAGCAGATCATTGGCGTCATTAATGCTGTGGCCGCCTTTTAAGAGGACTGCACAGTTATGATCATCAGCTATCTTCTTTGCCACGCTGATCATATCTTCTTTTGATACTATCTTCATTCCGGATAAAACCTGAGCCTCGGGTATATTGGGAGTGACCACTCTTGCCAGCGGCAGAAGCTCTCCCATCAGTACTTTGACGGCATCGTTTTTTAACAGCGCGGAGCCCGATGTCGCTACCATGACAGGATCCACCACCACATTCTTTGCGTTATAAAAACGCAGTCTGTCTGCGATTACACGTATCAGTTCTGCAGAGGACACCATACCCGTCTTTACCGCATCGGGATAAATGTCCTCAAATACGGCATCTATCTGCTGTCTTAGAAAATCAGGATCCACTTCCTGTATGGCCCTGACTCCGGTCGTGTTCTGCGCTGTAAGCGCAGTAACGGCACTCATCCCGTATACGCCGTTCATTATCATTGTCTTAAGATCCGCCTGTATACCCGCTCCGCCGCTACTGTCGCTGCCTGCTATTGTAAGTGCTGTTTTTATCTTCATGCTGTGATCTCCTCCGACATACTCCTTAAGATCCGGCATTCCCGCTCTATATCATCAGCCGCAAAGACCGCACTGACCAGCGCTACACCGCTGATCCCCGTTCCTGCGAGCTTTGTCATATTATCCTTATTTATCCCGCCTATCGCCACCACGGGGATATCGACAGCTGTGCAGATACTCTTAAGCACTTCATAGCTCATTGCGGTCACGTTTGTTTTAGTCGACGTCTGAAAGACCGCTCCGACACCCAGATAATCCGCGCCTCCCCTTACGGCAGTGAGCGCTTCTTCCACACTGTGTGCGGATACGCCTATGATCAGATCATCTCCGGCAATACTGCGCACTTTGTCAACAGACATATCATCCTGTCCCACATGTACGCCGTCTGCTCCGCAGCGCAGTGCTATATCCACATCATCATTTATTATAAAAGGGACTTTATACTGTCTGCACAGTGCAGCCATTTCTACAGCCTCTTTAAGAAACGCTTCTTTATCAAGCTGCTTTTCACGAAGCTGCACACAGCTCACTCCGCCTTTTAATGCTGATTCCACCTGCTCTATCAGACTCTGTTTTCCGACCCAGGATCTGTCCGTTACTGCATAAAGTATCATATTCTTCCTATCGCATTTCATATACGGCTCCTTTATCAAGTTCCTGCGCACTCATATTAAAGACTGCATCTATTATGCGGTCGCGGTATGCAGCGTTTCCGTCTGTTTCGGCCAGTCTCTTATATGCCGTTTCACCTGCATATCCCATAGCACATACCGCAGCCACAGCCGCTGAAAGTTTATTCTCCTGACCTGCCGTGATATATGCTGCAAGCAATGCCGACAGCTGACAGCCCGTACCGCTCACCATCCTCATCATCGGATGACCGTTTCTTATGCAATAAGCTGTCTTATCATCTGCAACGATATCTATAGCGCCGGTCACGACTATGACTGCCTTTGTCTCTTTTGAAAGATCTTTTGCCATTGCTGTGATATCATCAAGCTCCGCTTCCGTGACCCTGTCGGCAGTACCGGCATCAACGCCTTTTGTATTCCCGCTGCCGCAAGCAATGGTGCGTATCTCCGATAAGTTGCCTCGTATCGCACAAAAGCTTATCCCGGAAAGCAGCTGCTTTACACTCTGTCTTCTGAGCGCCGATACTCCGACACCCACAGGATCTAAAACCACAGGATGTCCCAGCTCATTAGCCTTCCTGCCGGCCGTGAGCATGGAAGATACTTTCCGGTTGCTTAACATTCCCATGTTTAGATACAGCCCATCGCAGGAAGATGTTACTTCCGCCGCTTCTTCTTCATCATCAGCCATTATGGGCGATGCTCCGCATGCAAGCAGTATATTCGCGCAGTCGTTTATCGAAACATAATTCGTGATACAGTGTATCATCGGATTTTTGTTTCTGACATTATCAAGCAGATGTCCCAGCATATGTCCTCCTTAGTGACTGATGGCTTCCTGCATGTTGTGCAGTGTCTTTGTCTTCTGCAGGCTGAAAAGTATTACCGAAGATATCAGTGCGCCCGCTGCGGTAGATATCAGAAACGGGATTACATATGCGTAGAAGGCCAGCTCTGCAGCGCTCTTTCCCATAAAGAGTATCGCTACCGGATATGCACAAAGCCCGCCGATCACGGCAGTACCGAAAACTTCTCCTATGACGGTAGCTATCAGGTTCTTGCTCTTTGAGTAGATGATGCCGCATAACAATGCGCCGAACATGCTTCCCGGAAAAGCCAAAAGACTTCCCAGTCCCAAAAGGTTACGCAGAAGCGATGCAACAAAGGCTGCACCCACGCCGTAGAAGGGTCCCAGTAACACAGCACACAGTATGTTCACCATATGCTGCACAGGCGCACATTTGCTTCCGAAAACCGGAAACGAGAACATGCTCCCCACTACCGCAACCGCGCATAACACTCCGGATAATGCCAGTTTTTTAATGTTTGCTTTTTTCATGATAAGCACTCCTTTTATAAATATTCCTTTCGGCGACCCTGTGCAATCGAGTAGGGAAGACGAAGTCGCACCCTGCTCGCGCGCGGGTCGCCGGTTGCCGTCAGGCAACGTTTTCCTTACGGCGGCCCTGTGCATAAAAAAATGAGGACACCGATACGGTATCCTCCTGTAAAAAATCTTTATATGACTTCCTACGACGGCATTATCCGCATCAGGTTCACGGGTCGAAGTTGATCACTTCCTCTCAGCCTGCCACTACAAGCTCCCCTGTATTTTTTTATGCTCAAAAGCAGCTTTTAATTTATAGCACTGTTTTGATAATTTTTCAAGACTGTATTCTAAAGTATACTACAGCATCACCGTCGCCACCGCGATGAGAGCCGTTATCGTAAATATTGAAACTGCTGTAGTCACGGCTATGGCGGATGAAAGTATCGTGCTGTCCATGCCCTGCTTCTCTGCCTGTATCATCGGAAGGTTACCGACGGGAACCGCTGCCATAAGGCACATTGCCAATGTGGCTGTCTTATCAAAAGAAATGCTGTGCAGTACCAGTACGATAGCTATGGGCAGAAGTATCATACGAAGCAGTATGAACACCCATATCCTGATATCTTTAAGTGACTGCGACAGTTTTGATCTTGAGATGGATACTCCGAGCAGTACCATTGATAAAAACACCGTGGCATTTCCCACATACTGCACTGTATTTCCCAGTATCGGCGGCAGTTTGATGTCAAACCAGAATACCACAAGGCTTAAGAGCGCCATTACGGTCCCGGGGTTTATGATGTTCAATAAGGGATTCTTTTTATCACTGTCATCTGTCTTTCCAAGCACCGTAAGACCATGGGTATAAAACAGCAGGCTGTAAAACACATTGATGACTATAACATAGATGATAGCATTAGGCGGCAGTATCGCTTTTGCTACCGGAATGCCCAGAAATCCGGTATTGGTATATACGCTCATCAGATTATAAAATTTACGTTTATCAGGTGCCACACGCAGAATACGCGGCATCAGAAGTCCCGTGATGATCAGAAGTGTGTAAAAAGCCGCTCCAAGTATCGCAGCATATATCAGATCCTTATGTCCTGCCGTGATATCCCCGCCAAGGATGGACGCCATTATCATGGCCGGATTACACACATCCACTACTATGGCCGAAAGCTTCTTTGATGTAAGGGCATCGACCACGCCCTTCTTCTGCAGCAATATCCCTATCGCCACCAGAATGCAGATCACACCCATCTGCTGTAATATTATCGATAAACTCATTTTATATTTCCGCTGACTTTTCAGATCCCAAACTTCAGTCTTTTATCTTCTCAAGCTTAAGAACCTCAAAGCCCTCAGCCTTTCCTTTTAACTTAATGGTACCGCCCAGGGATGTATACTCTATCTTATCACCCAGCTTATCCGCAACTGCGCGGCTTATGTATACAGTACCGCCCGGTGCATTTGCTTCAAGACGCGCTGCTGTATTTACGGTATCACCGATAGCCGTGTAATCCATGTGGCGCTCGGCTCCCATATTTCCCACAACGGCAGGACCGTAATTGACACCTACGCCAACGCGCAGTTCCTCACCTATTTCTTCCTTAAGTTCATCCGAAACTCTCTTTGCTCCGTCAACTATGGCCTGCGCGGTTTTTACAGCATTATATACCGCATCTTCCTGCGGCAGCGGCGCACCCCAGAAAGCCATCATAGCATCTCCGACGAATTTATCAAGAGTACCTTTGTTTTCTTCAACACAGCTGCTGGCCATCGTAAGATAACGGTTTAAGATATACACTACCTTTTCCGGCTCCAGGCGCTCGGACATGGTGGTAAATCCGCGCACATCCACAAAAAGAACTGCGATATCGATAAGCTTGCCGCCAAGCGACAGCGAATCCGTTCCTTCCTTTAATATCTCCTGCACTATCTCGGGAGCCACATAGCGCTCAAAGGTACGTGTTATCTGTGCTCTTTCCCGGGCAGCATGAACATAATGCCATACCACCGATGAAAGGTAGATCAGTACCACGCCTACAGGTATCCACAGCGGATGAAGGATATATCCCTTATCATAAACAATAACCGATAGCAGCATATCACCACCGGCTATGGCTGCACACAAACCCAGCGAAGGCAGTATCTTCCATTTAAAGAAGCAGATGCCGGAAATAAAGCAGATGATAAAGAGTACCATATATTGGACTCTGTCATTTACCTCACTGCGATAATTACCGGATAGTATCTGCTGCGCCACATTTGCATGGAACTCAACGCCATACATGGCCTCGGCACGGTCTATAGGCGTATAGTACGAATCCTGGAGTCCGGCTGCATAGGGTCCGATATATACGATCTTGCCATCATAATAGCTTGAAGGTATCTTTCCGTTGATAAGATCCGCAAAAGACTGATCGTAATAATCTCCGGGCTTACCGGTAAATGTAACATAAAACTGTCCGCGGTCGTTTGTCAGCGGGGGTTCTATATTGATCCCTTTTTTCTGCGCATACATGATAGCTGCCTGATACGGCATATAGTATTCACGATGCCCGGGATTGATATATAACAACGCATGGCGCATGATACCGTCATAGTCATACATGACGTTGACATGGCCCTGGACCGTTACATCCTTTAATGCGCTGAAGGGTTCCTCATACTGTACTATACGGTAATCGCTCCAGGCCATCTGTCCGTCATCAGCCTCATACCAGCCCGAATCAAAACTTGCAGCTGTAGCGGTGATCACGCAGCCCAGCTTTTTTGCTGCTTCCACAAGATGCGCATCAGCATCGGGATCGCTCTCACCGAAATACATGGTATCCACCGCGACCACTGCCGGCAGATGATCGGGATCCGACGCCAGCGCTTCCAATGCCTTTGCCATAACATGACGGTCCCAGGTATTATAAGGTCCGAACTCTTTAAGCGATCTTTCGTCAATACCAAAGAGTATGACCTCTCCGTCCATATACTGCGGTCTTTGGAACAAAAGATCCTGCACCCACTGATCGAGCCAGCGCAAAAGCCCCGCCGATACCAGCAGGGTAAAGATAAGGGATATAACAAATGAATAGACCAATGCAAGTATTGTCTGTTTTTTCATACGCGGCTCAGTCTTCCGTAAATACGAGAACGATATCTTCACTTATCACTTCACTGCCGTCATTTCCTGTTATCTTAAGTTTAACGGTATATGTTTCTCCGACAGTACCTGTCACATCTATATGCCCGTTCCCTGCGTCATCGATATTCTGATCATTTGCAGCCATAAGACCATCCGGCCAGTCTTCAAGCTGTACCTCATAAGAAGTATCAGCTGTCATGCCCGACAAAGTGAAGTTGATCCTCATCGTCATTGAACTTCCGTAGGATCCTCTAACTTCTACTGTTCCGACACTTACATTAAGTGACGGTGCTTCTGAAACCGTCACAGTGCAGCTGTCTGATTTCGTACCGGCCGTTGCGGTGATCGTTGTGGTCCCTGCAGATATTCCTTTTACCATTAAGGTGCTGCCCATTATATCCACAGTTACTATGGACGTGTCCCCTACAGTGATCTCCACTTCCGTATCATCCGGATCCACATAGTATCCGGTCTCCGTCATTTCTCCTACATAAAGTGTTAATTCATGAGAGTTCATTTCCAGTGTATTAACCGCAGCTACGACTGTCACCACACACGAAGCGGTTTTCGCTCCATCCGCTGTTGTAACACTTATCGTAGCAGTTCCTTTACTCAAAGCCCTCACTACGCCGCCTGATACTGCGGCAACGCTTTCATCACTGCTGCTCCAGCTTACGGAGCTGTCGGTAGCATCATCCGGAGTTACCGTTGCCGTAAGCGTATCTGTTTCCCCTACGCTAAGCGTAAGAGTATTTTTATCCAGCGCTACTCCCGTAACATGAACATCCGTATCTTCTACCGTCACACTCAGTGTCTTTGTGTCCACAATATTGGACTCATTGTCTTTAACAGTGACCGTTACGGAATAGCTTCCTGCATCTGCAGCGGTAACTGTCTCATCCAGATATACTTCCAGATCCGCGTGTCCGCTGCTGCCAAAGCTTCCGGCGGATGCATTCACCGGTGCACCGGAAGAGACTTCAAGCGTAAATCCGCTGTAATCATCGCCGCCCTCTGCGAATAAACCGCTGTGCATGCGCTTTATCGCCAGCATAAGCGGAGAATGTGTTATATCATCCTTGCTTACAGACACATCTACTGTCTGCTGATGGTCGCTTCCCACATCACGGTAACTAAAGGTAAGTGCCGCAGGATTAAGTGATACCGCATACGATACCGGTACTGCTTTTGCATTTACCGTCACTTCACATGATGCCGTGTAACCGCCATCGGTAGTTGTGACTGTTATCGTAGCACTGCCTGCAGAAAGCGCACTTACCACTCCTCCTGCCACCGTTGCCACACTTTCATTACTGCTGCTCCAGCTTACGGATTTATCTTCGGCATCTTCCGGTAATACCGTCGCTGTCAGTGTAGCTGTCTCTTCTTCTTCAAGCGTTATGCTCGTTTCATTAAGCGCCACTCCCGTTACGGCTACCGGTGTAGGAACAGGGTCTTCCGTAGGTGTCGGCTCCTCTGTGGGCGTAGGCTCTTCCGTAGGTGTCGGTGTCTCCGTAGGATCAGCCTCCGTAGGCGTAGGCGTCTCTGTAGGATCCGCTTCCGTAGGTGTAGGCGTCAGCGTCGGATCTGCTTCCGTAGGTGTAGGCGGATCCACCGGCGTAGGTTCTACGGAAGGTGTAGGCGTAAGTGTAGGGTCTGCCGTAGGCGTAGGCTCATCGCCGTTAGTAGGCTGCGGCGAAGGCGTTACCTGCGGTGTAGGACTCAGAGTCGGTATCGGTGGTGTATCGCCCCCGTCTGTCGACGATGTGGAAGTTCCCCCTATACCCTGGGTAGGCGTAGGTGATCCGGTAACCGTACCCTGTGGTGCCTGAGTAGGTGTAGAGGTATTGCCGGCACTGCCCTGCGTCGGATCCGCAGTGGGCGTCAGCGTAGTATCGGCACTCTTTGTCGGTTCTGTTGTGGGTTCTGCCGTTGGCGTTTCTTCTGCATCATTATCGGATGCACTTTCATCATCTTCATCAGCTGTGGGTGTAACGGAAGGTTCGAAATCAGGCGTTATCCCTCTTTCTTCAGCTATACCCTTGATCTTATCCTTATCCCAGCCTGTCTCTTTACATACCTTTTCAAGCAGCTCCTCATGCCCTATCAGATATGCTATGACTTCATCAGGCAGGTCTTCTTCCTTCGGATCATGTTTTTCAAAGTCTACACTGTTCCCAAGCTCGTCATAGAGGAATACCTTTACCATCATTCCTGCCTTGACTGTTATCTTCTTTGTTTCTCCCGTCACATCATTTATACCGGTTACTTCCACTTCGCCGTCGGTGATCAGTATACCGTCATTTCCGTCCTTCTGGACAAATATATATCCGGAAGTACCGCGTATGGCAGCTACCATTGTTGATGTACGTATCTCAAATGTCTCATCCGCCTGCAGCTTTTTGCTCACTTCAAAATACAGCGATCCTTTTTTCAGGTTCAGATCCAGCTTCTTTCCGTCCTGATTAAATTCCGCTTCACTGTTTTCCTCCAGCGTGATCATCTTTGTATCATCCAAAGCGATGCTGGCCAGACTGGCCGCTTCGGTAGCGAGCAGATCGCCGCTGTTTAACTTAAGATTATCTATGATATCTTTTTTCTTCCCGCCCGACTGCAGCGTTACGGTTCCCTGTATGCGTAACAGGCGCATGGTGGTGGCGGATATCTTATCCTTACCGTTAAATATAAAAATAACGGCAATAATGGCCGCTACCACGACCAATGCCGCTATTATAACTATGATCAGATTCTTTTTCTTATTCATAAAATAACCTACAATTCCACGATCATTCCCGCACGTGCAAAAGCCGCGTGCTCATTTTTTATCTGTGCTTCCATTTCCGCAAGCTTTATATCATCGTGCCTTGGATCGTGATGTACAAAGAGGATACGCTTTGCACCACATTTATCAAACAGCTTCATTCCTTCCGATACGGTGGAGTGGCCGAAGCCCTTCATCCTTTCGTATTCATCCTGCGTATACTGTGCGTCATACAAAAGCAGATCCGTATCTTTAGCAAATACCGCCAGCTCTTTCTGCTTATCCCCGCCGTGTTCATGATCGGTGGCATACACAAGTGACCTGCCTTTATGTTCCAGGCGGAATATCGTTGAACCTCCGGGATGATCCGCTTCCATCATGTCCACATGCACATCTCCCAGATCAAAGGCGGTATCCACATCATGAAATACTATATCCGCCGGATATGTCTCCACGCCCACCGGCCAGAGTGGCGGTGACATCAGACACTTAAGCTGCTCCTTAACATTAAGTCCGTCCCTGCTCTTTGCGTATATATCTATACGCCGCTTCGATAATAACAGACGGGAGAGCGGAAGCCCCAGTATATGATCGATATGCGTGTGGCTTAAAAGTACGGATACCTGTTCATTATCAATATCCGGTGATCGCAAAAGGCCGCTGCCTGCATCGAGATAGATCACCTGACCGGCTGCTTCTACCAGACAGCAGGCCGTAGCGCCTCCGTATTTGATAAAACCTTCTCCGTCAACAGGGACTGACCCCCTTACCCCCAATACCGATATCTTCATCTCTTCCTGCCTTTAATACAATACCTTATTTCGTCCCGTCTCTTTAGCATTGTAAAGGTGACCATCCGCCACGCTCACGTTTTCCTCTATGGTCTTTGACGGATCAAAAGCGCAGCACCCGAAGCTTGCTGTCAGGTTTATGATATTGCCTTCCGCATTACAGGGCGTTGCTTCCAGCTTTGCGCGGATGCTTTCCGCCATCTTCACACATTCATCCAGTGTGGTATCCGGCATCAGCATGATGAACTCTTCACCGCCCCAGCGGTATACGCCGTCTTCGGTACGCGCACAGCTTTCCACCAGCGAAGACATAAACTTTAATACTTCGTCTCCGGCGTTATGGCCATAGGTATCATTTACACGCTTAAACTTGTCTATATCGCAGATGAACATGCTAAGCGGCTTGCTGCCATCCAGAACTTTACTGTATTTCCCTGAGAAATCATGATAGAAGCCCATACGGTTCTTAAGTCCCGTAAGACGGTCGCGCATGGATGCCTCCTGGAAGGTCTCGGATTCCAAAGCTATACCGCAGATAAGCGCCGCCATGGAAAGCTTTCTTACATCCCTCTCCTCTTCAAAACCACCATCCAGTTTATTTATTATCTGAAAAGCACCTATGTATTCACCGTTTATATCCGTGACAGGCATCACCAGTACGGAACGGGTCACGTAGCCGGTCTTTTTATCGACAGATGCATTAAAATCGGGATCGTTATAAGGATCGTTGGTCACGATCACCCTTTTTTCGCGGAGAGCCTTTCCCACAAGACCGGAATTATCGGGGATGACTATCTTATCGGTACCCGTAGCGGAAGCCGTCCACAGCTCATGGTGTCTCTTATCCCATTTCCAGAAACTGGCCCTGTCGGCTCCTGCCAGCACTTTGCCCAGTTCCGTCAGGTAATTGAATATCTCAGAATGATCCCTGGCTTTTGACATCCCAAAGTACAGGCTGTCACAGATATCATAGATCTGCGATAGTATCTGTCTGCTGTTATCTGCCTCCATAAATACCTCCTGTTTTCTCCATAAGGCCTGCTGGCCGTATATCTTCTTGATTATATCACATCTATCCTATCCATCCCAGCGCCCAGATCACGATCAGTGCGATCAGAAAAGTTCCGACAAAAACAAGGACATTTGTCAGTAAAAGGCCGAAGAATGCTTTGATCTTTGCGCCTTTATCTTCCTGTCTGTTCATGGCGTTATAAGATACCCTGGTCGCCGCAAGAAGGACCGGAAAGGCTACCGATGTAAATAACATCAAAAGCAAAAGCAGTGCTGTCAGCATGGTAAATACCGGCTCTCTGCCACTGCGTGTATAATATCCCAGGGAAAACCAGGCCAGGAAGTTTATCAGTCCGAATACGCCCACAAGGATATTTCTCATAAGCATCCACTGCTTAAGTTTCCTGCGTTTGTCTGCGTCTGCGGCATCATCCTGCTGCATACGGACATTTATGTCCCTTAGATCATTATACTCTACATTTGAGCGGATAGCTTCAAAACTGACCTCTCCGCCGCAGTACGGGCACTTTAGCGCATACTGCCTGTCATCTGTCCTTTCCACCTTACCGCCGCAATGCGGACACATTAATACGATCATGATCTTTTCCCCGTTTTATCAGCGTATATTGAATACTTTCCAGCTAATGATCGCTAATGTCACAGAAGCGATCCACACCAGTACATTTATCAGCAGAGTTATAAAAAATGCTTTTACTTTGGCGTTTTTATCTTCCTCTTTTGTGACCACATTATAGTTTGGCCGCGTAAGTGTAAGGATCACAGGAGAGATGAGCCCTAAAAAGAATGCCCCGACTATAAGAAGCGTTGCTAAGATAAAAAACCCGAAATCGCCGTTTTTGACAGCCTCCCTGTTCTCTTCCTTTAAAGCTATCGCGATAAAAAGCCACCCTAAATAATTCTGCACTGCCAGCAGGAATATCAATACAGCCCTTACAACAGACCAGGTCTTTACCGAGCGGCGGTTCTTTTCATCCAGCAGATTATCCTGCTCCATCTGATAATTTGCATTGCGGATGTCATTAAATTCCGCATCGGTGTGCCGGGCCCCGAAAAAGATCTCCGAACCGCAATAAGGGCATCTTACAGATTCGCGCCCTTCGTCCGCACATTCAACCTGCCCGCCGCAGGAGGGACATACCAGTGTGATCATATCTTACTCTCCTATTAATCTACACGCATCCGATATCTGTGATCTTATCTGTATCTGTGCAGGATATATACGCCGTCATCTCCGCAGTTATGACAAAGATACGATAATAAATCCCTGTCTGTATCTGCAGCCGTAAGCGTAAGTACCCTCTCATCACCCAGATCCATTACATCGACCTTGTAATATGTATTGGTAGTCGTATCGTAGTTACCCAGTTTATCTTTCGGTATATCATCAAATATCTGTAAAGCCAGACCATCCGGTACTTCCGAATGTGTATCATCGATAAACGCCGCATTCGATGTGATCTTAAAATAATCATATCTGCTCTCTATATTCAGACTGTTAGCGTCCTGCTCATCGAAGTAAAAAGTGTAATGCAGATCACCGTATTTATCAAAAAGCACCCATCTGCCCTTTAGCATATTCAAATACTGAACTATATTGACGGGATCAGTCTGTGCTGTGTAATCCTCACCCACTACAACGGTATGATCCATAAAACCGTCTTCTAAGTAATTGTATCTCCAGTTATCCTGTCCGAACCAGTATTCACCTCTCATATTTGATGAACCCACGCTCATGTGGATACGCGGACTCCAGGGCAGATTGGTACATACGGCTATGCTCTGTCCGGCATCAAGCTCTGCGAAATAAAGTTCTTCACCGGGAAGATAGATATTGTCCCATATCAGTGTTTCTTTATAGTCATCACTTATATCGGCTCTGTTTAATGTTATTAACGTCTGATCCTCTTTAGCTGTTACCAGCATCCAGTAAGTACCCGGTTCATCAGACTCAAGCTGATCCACCACATAGGAATCATAAGGGTCAAAGGGTACGACTTCCTCCCATGTATTAAAGAAATCGATATCCGCAAGGACCTTCTGGGACGGATATTCTTTCGGAAGATTGGAGATAAACTTCCAGTCACCGTTATCTGCTTTAGCAGTTAATACATAGTCCTTTTCCACAAGATCAACCGGGTCCGTTTTATTGTACTCGATAGTATAGATATCACCGTTCTTTTCTCCGCCCGTCACTGTGATTGGCATATAATTAGTATCGCCATGCGCAGAGCAGTATAGCCTGTATCTGTATAAATAATCCCAGTCAAGCCCTTTTATGATATGTGCGATATCCGATTCTGTGGTCTTCTCTATATAAGCAGCATAAGCATCCTCATCTATCGCGGTGATACCTGTC
The DNA here is from genome assembly GCA_017437785.1 of Lachnospiraceae bacterium. Lineage (GTDB taxonomy): Bacteria > Bacillota > Clostridia > Lachnospirales > Lachnospiraceae > NK4A136. The sequence goes on along the minus strand of JAFRXH010000077.1, from coordinate 3,113 downwards.
ATCACCTCTCCGTACTCACTTGTATAGTCATCGTACTCTTCATCGGTCAGATCCCTGTCGATACCTGCACCGTTATATAGAACGCAGCCCCAGTCGATCATTTCAGGGCAGCAGTAATCACAAAGGAAAAAGCCGTTATAATCCACGGTGATATATTCATTGATATATTCTATCTCCGATGCATCCAAAGCAAGCCCTGCACCGGAAGCTGCCGCAGCGCTCGTGGGTGTTTCGGGCTCCGGCTCCTGTGTGGGAGTCGGTTTCTGCGTGGGTTCTTCCTCAGGTTCCGGCTGATATATCCCTCTGTCCGGTACGGCCCTCTCACAGGCAGTCAGCATTTGCGCCGTTAATATTGTTAGTGTTGCTACTGACAGCCATAGCTTTTTTCTTCTCATTTTCCTCTTCTTCCTTCTTTATCTCTTGATCGCAGTCCGGCAAAAAAATCCTTAAGCACCCGGCTGCATTCTTCCTTTAATATATCCCTTGTCACATCCACCTGATGATTGAATTCCTTCATCTGCAGGATATTTACGACGGATCCCGCGCATCCTGCCTTCGGATTCATGCAGCCCATGACCACCCTTGGGATACGTGCCTGTACTATTGCCCCGGCACACATCTGGCATGGCTCTAAGGTCACATACATGGTGCATCCTTCCAGCCGCCAGTCACCTATTACTTTACCTGCTTTCTTCATCGCACTTATCTCCGCATGAGAAAAAGTGCTCTTGTCTGTATTGCGGCGGTTATAGCCGCGGCCTATTATCTTTCCTTCATATACTATAACACAGCCTATGGGGACCTCTCCCAGCTCAGCTGCTTTCTTAGCCTGCTTTATGGCCTGCTTCATATACTTTTCATCTGTTTTAAGCTGCAATGCCGCTGCTTCTATAGCTTCTGCTTCTTTACGCTCGCGTCTTGCCTGCCTGCGGGCCCTTTTACTGCGCATGTGTGCTTTCCCTCCGCTGATCTGCTGACAGAGACGCGCGTTTACTCTCTATCATGAGCGCCAGTTTAAGCCGGCACGCATCATCAAAATTGCGTATATCCAGTCCCGTTTTTTTCTGGAGTTTTTCCAGATGATACACCAGCGTATTCCTGTGAAGATACAGTTCCCTGGCGGTCTCGGATATATTTAAGTCCTTTTCAAAAAAGCGGTTCACCATCTGAAGCTCCTCTTCATCAAGACGCGAGTGTAGACCGCTCCCGAAACACTCATTTAAAAAACGCTCGCAGGCAGTATCACTCAGATCACCTATCATGCCGCCTATCCCAAGCGATGAGTAATCCGCCACCAGACGTTCCTCATAAAAAGTCTTTACCACTTCAAGGGCAAAGCGCGCTTCTCTTAAGCTTTCCTTCAGATCGCCGATCGTCTGTGCCACTTTTCCGTAAGCTATCCTCAGCTTTATCATAAGCTCGGTATTTAGCATGCTGAGCGCCTTATCGGCATTCTCTTTCATCAGTTCTGCTTCTTTTTTAGAAGAAAGAGCATGTATGAGTATCAGATCATTACGTCCGCTGTTTATTATCACGGCACTCTTATCGGCGCTGTATAATTCATGTAAAAGCTGCATGGCCTCTTGCTTCGCATCGCTTCCCGGATCCGCCTCCAGCTCCATAAGATACAGGGCCCTGTGCACATCGCTTTTTATTCCCAGAGCAGATGCGCGGCTTTGTATCTCAGCATCGTTTATACGTTCGTTGACCACATCCGCATACAGATCCTCCGGGCTGTCCTTTCCGCCCATGATCTTTGCCAGCTCTGCGGCACTTATGCTTAGCAGCTTTTTTCCTTTTTCATCCGATATGATAAGCTGCCCGGCTCCTTCTATCTTTTCCAAAATCTTTTCCGTCTTCATCACGCCCTGTCTTTCATTCTCCATATCTTTATACGATAATACATCCTGAGCATTATATGCAGCACTGCCGGCGAAACACCCAGTATGTATGCGGCTGCCCTGTTGATAATTCTGGCCTGTCTGTCCTTTCTGACAACGGCAGACATCTTCTTCATATCCGAATATAACCTGTTTACGAAGGCCCCTTTTTCACTTAATGCCGTTTCGGACAGGTTCTGGGCACAGCAGGAAAAATGTCTGCTTATCGCCGCAGTAAAAGCTTCAGGCTTATCTGTCTTTACCTCATGCAGCATATGGCGGCTGTGCCTGTAGTATGCCTTCCTGCGGGAGGCTGCCGTGGTATAGATAGTGCTGCTGCCACGCTGTATATAATGATAGCAGACCTTTGTACCCTTGACTGCTTTATCCGCTGCCATAAAAAGACGGTAGATGGTACCCATGTCCTCGGCTTCCGTCCCTTCCGGAAAACGCACCTCATCAAAGAGGCTGCGTCTAAACAGATATCCCCAGGGTACACTCATAAGCCCTCTCTGGTATAAGAGATCCGTTAACGAGCAATCACAAAAGTCCCCGCCTTTATCACCGGCGGCGCTGTCTTCACCTTCCTTTGGTTCGTCGTGTCCGCAGCTTACTATGTCCGCATCATGCTCAAGCGCTGCCTTATACATATACGAAAGATAATCCGGCTCTATGCTGTCATCACTGTCCACGAAACAGATATATCCACCGCCTGCTTCCTCTATACCGCGGTTACGGGCTGCTGCCGCACCGCCGTGGACTGCACGGATCGTTTTTATCCTTTTGTCTTTACGGGAATATTCATCACAGATCTCAGCCGAATCGTCCGAAGATTCATCATCAACTAAAAGAAGTTCCCAGTCCGTAAAGTCCTGGGCCAGGACATTTTCTATACAGCCGCGAAGGTATCCTGCGGCATTGTACACAGGGACGATTACGCTTATCATGACAGTGATATTTTAACATATTCACCCATAAGTTACAAACTGATTTATGTAAACTCAACCTTGCAAATGCCGCGCCGTAAGTGGTATAATACAGTTTATGGAGGATAAAGATTTTATCAGACTCAACCAATATTACATCGCAGGAACGGTAGTTTGACAGCCAATTTTGATGAAACCGCCTAACGGCGGTATTTTTGTGTCAATTTCCTCTTGACTAAATGTTGTATATGTTGTATATTGATATATGACACGTACAATATATGGGGGAATTATGCCATGAAGTTGT
>JAFRXH010000076.1 GCA_017437785.1 Lachnospiraceae bacterium | reverse complement strand
TATAAAAGGGAATCGCTGCAATCCTCTTAAGCATATTCATATCCTCCCTTTTTCTTTCTCGTTTACTACCTTATAAGCGATCAAGCGAAGAACATAGTCCGGCATAGCTCTGCGGCCAAGCTCCCACTCCTGCATCGTCCTGTAAGGTATATCCAGCCATTTGGCAAACTCCACACGGTTCATCCCGGATTTCTGCCTCACCATACTGAATACATATGCCATCATACGACGCCTTGCATCCTTATCATCCTTTTCAACTTTTTCTACCTCAATATCGATCCCTTCTACATTTAATATTTCTTTTTCCATAACGCGCCTCCTTTTATGTAGTCATTGTGTATATTGTTATTTTATTGTAGTCATTGACTACATTTCAAGTAAAAAAATGCCGTTTCAAGGTTTCATTATAAGTTTCATTATTTTTCAGAAAAACTTCATTATTATACCTTCAAGCCGAACGCGCGTTCGTGTTTTGGCCATGAAATAAGTCTTGAAAAAGTGAGCTGAAATCAACTGAAAACGGATAAGAAAAAGTCCCTGAAAGCCCGTAAAATAAGCTTTTTCATAAACAAAAAACCTCAGCGTTTCCACTGAGGTTTCGCAGCGCTACTAGGATTCGAACCTAGACAATGACGGAGTCAGAGTCCGTTGCCTTACCGTTTGGCGATAGCGCTATATGTATATGTGCGGTGCTCTTATGCACCAGCGAATGAAAGTATAGCACACTTCAGATGATAATGCAAGCACTTTTTTAAAAAAGATAGGTTAAAGCGGGAACTGCCCGCGCCCGATGATCATCAGGCAGGGCAGTTCCGCTCATACTGCCACTCATCCCTTAAACAGCAGATCGCCGTAGGCCGGGAAAGGCCACAGCTCTTTTATCTGCCACTCACACCTCAAACAGCAGATCGCCGTAGGTCGGGAAAGGCCACAGCTCTTTATCTACCATCATCTCCAGTGCATCCGCAGGGGCGCGCAGTGCCGACATATCCGCGCATACCACATCGCGGTAATAAACTGCCTGCTCCTTCTTATCAGCGATAGCTGCTGCCGTCTGCACATCGTCCTTAAGCCGGTCATATGCTTCCTGCACTTTTTTGATCGATGACGTACACTGGCGCAGGCTCAGGCTCAGCACATAATCATCGCCGCCTGCCTCGCGCACATCCTTGGCATCCTTTGCCAGTCTGCCTGCATAGCGCATCACGGTGGGCAGTATCTGTTTGCCTGTCATATCCATCATCGTGTGTGCCTCGATATTGATCGACTTTGAATATGTCTCATAGAGTATCTCTGCTCTGGAAGCCAGCTCAGCCTTTGTGAATATCTTAAACTTTTCAAACATCTTTACCGCATCCGCATCCAGCAGCGCTTCGACCGAAGCTACCATGGAAGAGATATTGGGCAGGCCGCGCTTCTGTGCTTCCTTTATCCAGCTCTCGGAATACCCGTCGCCGTTAAAGATGATACGCTGGTGTTCGGTAAAGTACTCCTTTATCATATCGTGTACAGCAAGTTCAAAATCCTCTGCTGCTTCCAGCTCGTCTGCCGCCTCGCAGAAGGCTTCGGCCACTATCGCATTTAAAGTCGTATTGGGACCTGCCACGGAATCCGCGCTTCCCACCATACGGAACTCAAACTTGTTTCCGGTAAATGCAAAAGGCGACGTACGGTTACGGTCGGTAGCATCCCTTTCCAGATCTGGCAGTGTGGATACGCCTGTCATGAGCTTACCGCTCTTTTTGCTCTTCTTTGCTTCACCGGTGGATACCAGCTGACGTACCACGTCTTCCAGCTGATCGCCAAGGAAAACGGATATGATGGCCGGAGGAGCCTCATTTGCCCCCAGACGGTGATCGTTGCCTACATCCGCTGCCGACTGGCGCAGCAGAGCCGCATGCGTATCAACAGCCTTTATTATACAGGCCAGCACCAGAAGGAACTGTATGTTTGCATTGGGCGTAAGGCCGGGATCCAGCATATTTATGCCGTCGTCGGAAACGATGGACCAGTTGTCATGCTTGCCCGATCCGTTTACTCCGGCAAAAGGCTTCTCATGGAGCAGGCACATAAGGCCATGGCGGCCCGCCACCTTCTTCATCGTCTCCATCACCAGCTGGTTATGATCGACAGCTACATTGCCGCTCTCATAGATAGGCGCCAGCTCATGCTGGGCGGGAGCCACCTCGTTATGCTGGGTCTTTGCGGGCACGCCCAGTTTCCACAGTTCCTGGTTAAGATCCTTCATATATGCGCCTATCCTCTCGCGGATGGCGCCGAAGTAATGATCGTCCATCTCCTGGCCTTTGGGCGCAGGTGCGCCAAAAAGCGTGCGGCCGGCAAATATCAGATCCTCTCTCTTTAAATATTTCTCACGGTCGATAAGGAAGTACTCCTGCTCTATACCCACGGAAGGCGTTACCTTCTTAGCCGTGGTATTGCCAAAGAGTCTTAATATACGCAGAGCCTGAGTGCTTAGCGCCTCTTCAGAACGCAGCAGCGGCGTTTTCTTATCAAGTGCCTCACCCGTGTATGCGCAGAATGCCGTGGGGATACAGAGTATCCTTCCGGTAGCATCTTCCTTTAAGAACGCGGGCGAAGTGATATCCCATGCGGTATATCCCCTTGCCTCAAAGGTAGCGCGCAGACCGCCCGAAGGGAATGATGATGCATCGGGCTCGCCCTTTATAAGCTCCTTGCCGGAGAATTCAAGGAGGGTCCTGCCCTCTTCATCCGGATGGGTTATGAACGAATCATGCTTCTCTGCAGTGATGCCCGTAAGCGGCTGGAACCAGTGTGTATAGTGGGTCGCGCCGTTCTCCACAGCCCAGTCTTTCATGGCCTTTGCCACGACATCCGCAGAAGTCTTTGAAAGCTCGCCGCCCTCGTCCATTACCTTCTGCACTTCCTTGAACACGTTTCTCGGCAGCCTCTCCCTCATCTTTCCCAGGGTAAAGACGTTCTTTCCGAAAAACTCTTCGATATTTACGCTGTTTATCTCGCTCATTTCAGCCTCCTTCATAGCCTTCTGTACGTACTCTCAAAATGTCGCCCTCCGCCGGATCCTGCGAAAGCGTGATCCATATATCCTGGGCAGCGTGCGGACAGCTGTCCATTTTATTGCCCTCGATATCTTTTATCCCCAATACGGAGACCGTGATATCGCGCCCGTCGGGTTTCATTATCTCTATCTCATCACCCACGCAGAATTTGTTCTTCTGCACGATGTGTACGCCGCGTTCATCCTTTGCTCCGGCTATGCCAAGATATCTGTAGCCGGTAACGTAAGTGTTGCTATCGTAGATCTGGGCATCCTCCCTGGGTTTTCCGAAATAAAAGCCCGTGGTGTACTGCCTGTAGGTACATTTGAGTATCTCGTTCTTAAGCCAGCCCAAATGGCTTAAATACTCATCCTTCCCCTGCATGTACCAGTCGATGGCTTTGCGGTAGGTGCGCCCCACCATTGCCACGTAAAGAGCGGTCTTCATACGCCCCTCTATCTTATAGCTGTCGATCCCCGCATCCATCAGTTCGGGAATGTGATCGATCATGCACAGGTCGCGCGAATTAAAGATATATGTGCCGCGCTCGTTTTCCTCCACCGGTATATACTCACCCGGTCTGGTCTCTTCCGTGATGTAATACTTCCATCTGCAGGGATGCGTGCAGGCTCCGCGGTTGGCGTCACGTCCGGTAAAATACGCCGATAACAGGCATCTGCCCGAATACGATATGCACATGGCTCCGTGGATGAAACACTCCACTTCCATATCTTCCGGGATATTCTTTTTGATCGCAGCTATCTCGTTTAAGCTCAGCTCCCTTGCGCATACCACGCGCTTTGCTCCCTGCGCATGCCAGAAATTAAAGCTGCCGCTGTTGGTATTATTGGCCTGGGTGGACACATGCAGCTCCGCTTCCGGGCACAGCTCCTTCGCCAGCATGAACATTCCGGGATCCGAGATTATCAGCGCATCGGGCTTAAGCTCATTAAGCTCCTTAAAATATTCACGCGCGGCATCCAGGTCGTATTCATGCGCCAGGATATTTGCGGTAACATGAACCTTTACGCCGTGGGAATGGGCATAGGCGATACCTGCCTCCATCTCATCGCGGGTGAAATTCTTTGCCTTGGCCCGGAGACTGAATACGTCTCCGCCTATGTATACTGCGTCGGCTCCGTAGTCCACGGCCACCTTGAGTACTTCAAGGCTGCCTGCGGGGAGAAGGAGCTCGGGGGTTTTTAAGGGTTTCATGTATGTATTACACCTCATCCGTCAGCCTGCGGCTGACCCCTGTAAGAACACCTCTAAGAACACCTCATCCGTCAGCCTGCGGCTGACACCTTCCCCTCAAGGGGAAGGCAAATGCGCCCCTCAAGGGGAAGGCATTTTGTAACTTAGGGCCATGCCGTCGCCGCCGCTTAAGATAGTGCTTACCAGCTCTTCGTGGTGCATCAGCGTGTAGAGGTAGTCGCGCATGCGGCCGTGTATGGTCCTGTCCCTTCTGCATACGGCGTAGCGCGATTCCATCACATCGCCTTCCTGAAGCACGTTGTCGGTGATCAGTATCCCGCCGCATTTTAAAAGCCGCAACACCTCGGGCAGAAAGCTTAAATACTGCCCTTTTGCGGCATCCATAAATATCATATCGTATCCGGGATTAAGCTGCGGCAGTATATCCATTGCATCTCCCGCATATAGCTTTATCATGTCGGGCGCATTCCTGCGGAAGTTCTCTTCCGCTATGGGTATACGTTTTTCGTACTTTTCGATGGTATCGATATGCACTCTGCCGCCGGATGCATTCCACATCAGAAGTGCCGAATAGCCCGTGGCGCTGCCCACTTCCAGTATGCGCTCCGGCTTGCTGCTCTTTACCATAAAAGTAAGAAGAGCGGCTGTCTCTTTCCGGATGATGGGCACATCATCCCTGACCGCTCTGCTCTCTATTTCCGCCAGCCAGTCCGGCAGATCCGGCTGCAGTGATTCTATAAATGATCCGATGCGTTCGGCACGATTCATTCCGTTCCTGCTTCCCCGCTTTCGGAGTTTTCTTCGCTGTTTGCCGTATCGGCACCATCTAAAAGCTCTACGGAAGTCTCGCTGTTTCCGCTTATCTCTTCTTCCTCTTCTTCACTGCCGGATGCGCTCGTAGCCATTACCGCCATCATCTCTTCGGGAGTCATGGCCGTGTTAAGCTCGTAGATCCCGGGCTTGAGCTGCTTGTGATATGAAGAAAAGAACTCCTGAAGATAAAAGAGATATGCATCCCTTATCAGGCCCTTTTCCTCAAGTATCTTTCCGATATCCATCGAAGACTTGCCTTCCACTATAGCCACGGACATGGTAAGACCCGGCTCGGGGCTCACCGGCTCCTCGGCAAAGATCCTGTAGCCGAAATCGTGTGCCTCCAGCGCAAAACGGTATACCAGCATCATTATCACTGCCGCTATAACCACTCCGAATATCGTTTTTACTATAGCCCATGCTACTTTACGCGGACTCATCCTTCATTCCTCTTATCAGTCAAAATCAATCGCTTTGATCACTCTCTGCGTTATCTCCTGCAGCATCCTGCACAGTGCCAGCTCCGCATCCAGAAAAGCCCTTACTTTCGGCTGCTCGCTTAACTCCATGTTCTCGCGTGCAAAAGCATCTATCTTATCCTGAAGCGTACCGTCATCCTCCATGATCTGCAGTCTGTAGTTTTCCTCACGGTACTTATCGACTCTGGCCTTTAATTCCGGATCGCTCTTTAACGCCTTGCGGCAGCGGTCATACTCTTTGTATGTATTCGACGCCTTTACCGCTTCTATCAGCGTAAACAGCTCGTTATCTATCTCCGTCATCTCTGCCCCCTATTCAACATCCAGGATCACGGGCAGCACCATCGGCCTGCGCATGGTCTTTTTCCATACATATTCGCCCACAACGTCCCTTATGCTGTTCTTAAGCTTGGCACGTCCGCCGGGATTATCCTTTTCAAAATGCTCCATGATGGTATCGTCCACTATCATATGTATGTCTTCGAGCAGCTCATCCGCTTCCTTCACATACACAAAGCCGCGGGTGACTATCTCAAGCTCCGATACCACGCGGTTCTCGGCGTCCATCGCAAAGGTTATCAGCATGATGCCGTCAGCCGCCAGACGCTGTCTGTCACGCAGCACTACGTTTCCTACATCTCCTACGCCCAAACCGTCCACGAATACCATGCCCGACTGCACCTGTCCGTCGCGTTCCATCTTTCCGTTTTCTATCTTTATCACGTCACCGCTCTGGATTATGAAGATATTTTCCTTCTCCACACCCATCTGCTGCGCTATCTTAGCCTGTGCCTTTAAATGCTTGTATTCCCCGTGCACCGGCAGCGCAAACTTCGGTCTGGTGAGTGCATATATCAGCTTTATCTCTTCCTGGCAGGCGTGTCCGGATACATGTGCATCCTGGAATACCACATCCGCGCCCTTATGGAAGATCTCGTTGATTATCTTGGTCACAGCCTTTTCGTTGCCCGGTATGGGATGTGAGGAGAATACCACTGCATCCCTGGGCCCCAGCACTATCTTTTTATGCGTGCCGTTTGCCATGCGCGATAACGCCGCCAGGCGCTCTCCCTGGCTTCCGGTGGTGATTATCACCATCTGCTCATCGGTATAATTCTTGATCTCGTCCAGCTCTATCAGCGTATTTTCGGGTATGCTGATGTATTCGAGCTCGATGGCGGTATTTATGATATTCACCATGCTGCGGCCTTCGATCACGCACTTGCGGCCGTAGCGGTAGGCTGTATTTATTATCTGCTGTACCCTGTCAACGTTTGAGGCAAAGGTCGCGACAATGATACGCTTATTCCTGTTGGCCTCAAAGATATTGTTGAAGGTCTGGCCCACGGTGCTCTCCGAAGGCGTAAAGCCGGGTCTCTCGGCATTGGTGGAATCGCACATAAGCACCAGCACGCCCTTTTTGCCCAGCTCGCCGAAGCGCTGCAGATCGATGGCGTCGCCGTAAATGGGGGTATAATCCACCTTAAAATCCCCCGTGTGCACCAGTATGCCCTGCGGCGTATATATGGCAAGTGCCGCGGCATCGGATATGCTGTGATTGGTACGGATGAACTCCACGTGGAACTCTCCCAGCGTGATGGTCTGTCCGAAGTTCACCACCTTCCTGGTGGTGGTTTCCAGCATACCGTGCTCCTCAAGCTTATGCTCTATAATGCCCAGTGTAAGCCTGGTGCCGTACACGGGCACATTTATCTTTTTAAGGATATAGGGCAGGGCACCGATATGATCCTCATGTCCGTGCGTGATGATAAAGCCCTTTACCCTGTCTAAGTTTTCTTCAAGATAGCTGACATCCGGGATGACCAGATCCACGCCGTACATGTCATCCTCGGGGAATCCCAGTCCGCAGTCAACCACCATTATACTGTCACCGTACTCAAAAGCGGTGATGTTCATTCCGATCTGCTCCAGACCGCCTAAGGGTATTATCTTAAGCGGCAGTGCATCCGTAGATACTGTTTTCTTCAAATCCGTAACCCCTTACCTGTCACACCAGATCAGTATTTTCCATAAGGCCGGCGAATATTGCACCTACGGCCTTAAGTTCTGTCTCGTCTTCTACAAATTCAAAGACAGCTTCAGTATCGTCCTTTTTGGAAAGATCCTTTAGTATCATAGCCTCACCGTCACCCTCTTCCTCTTCGGTGACCAGGAAGTAATCGATACCGCCTACCGTTGTCTCTTCCAGAACGAAGAATTCCGCTGTCTGTCCATCTTCTATTTCGATTTTTATCTTATCCAACTTTATTTCTCCAGGGAATCAAGATAACCCTGCAGTATGAATACCGCAGCTATCTCGTCCACTACAGCCTTTCTCTTATCACCCTTTATGCCTGCCTCGTCCATGTAACGGTCGGCGGCAACGGTGGTAAGTCGTTCATCCCAAAGCACCACTTCAAGCCCCGTACGGCGCTCTATCATCGCTTTGAATTCCTTTGTCTTTTCTACACGTATACCTTCGCTGCCATCCATGTTCTTGGGCAGCCCCAGCACGATCTTTTCTACCCCGTATTCCTGTATCAGTTCCTCGATACGGGCACAGGTACGCCGCAGTTTATCGGCCCGCTCACGGCGGATTATCTCACGCCCCTGGGCAGTGATGCCCAGCGGATCGCTGATCGCCACGCCTACGGTCTTGTCACCGTAGTCCAGTCCCATTATGCGTTTGTTCATTCTTCTGCACCGGGCCAGTTGTTACTGCGGATATACTCCGTCAGGAGTTCCTCCACCAGCTCATCCCTTTCTGCCTTCATGATAATGCTGCGGGCGTTCTTGTAGCTGGTAATGTAAGTGGGGTCCCCGCTCATTATGTAGCCCACGATCTGATTCACGGGATTGTAGCCTTTTTCGGACAGGGCATTATAAACCTCCTGCAAAATGGTCTTTACACTGTCTACCTGCTCCACTTCCACCTTGAAAAACTGTGTGCTGTTTAAGTTTTCGCTCATGAAAGACTCCTTTTTTCTATGATTATGGGCACATTATACCCCAAAACACACTATAATTCAACACCCGAAAGAATCCCGGGCGCAGCCTCCGCACCCAGCCGTACGCTTTTTATCTCACCTGAGCCGGCCCCGGAAACTGCCGCCACCCTGATATACTCTCTTGTATATCCGCAGATCATCTTCACGCCGCCGATCAGCTGCTCTTCCTCATACAGCACGTCCGCCACGCGGCCGGTGTGCCTGCTGATATAAGCGGCCGTCATCCTGCGTTCGGCTTCCTCCATGCGGTCGGACCGCTCTGCCTTCTGCGCCTCGGTAAGCTGGTGCGGCATACCCGCCGCCACGGTCCCCTTACGCTTTGAATACTTAAAGATATGCATCTGGTAAAAGCCGGTCTTCTGTACAAATTCAAGGCTCTGCTCAAACTCTTCCTCGGTCTCCCCGGGAAAGCCCACTATCACATCGGTGGTGATGGCCGGATCGTCAAAAGTCTCTCTTAAGATGCGCACGCATTCTTCAAAGACCGCTGTATCATAATGGCGGTTCATGCGCTTTAGCACGCTGTCGCAGCCGCTCTGCAGCGACAGGTGGAAATGCGGGCAGAGGCTCTTTATGCTCTTTAAGCCCTGTGCAAATTCCTTTGTGATGATACGGGGCTCGAGCGAGCTTAGCCTTATGCGCTCTACGCCTTCAAGCTCATCTATGCTCCCTAGCAGCCCTATCAGGATATCCGGCGCGAAGCGGTCGGCCTGCGGCTTAGCGCCGGGGTATTTGATGTCGTAGCCGTAAGAGGATACGTGTATGCCGGTAATGACGAATTCCTTTACGCCCTGCGCGGTCATCCCCTTTATCTCTTCAAGTATATCCTCCCTGCTGCGGCTTACCGTCCTGCCCCTTGCAAAAGGGATTATGCAGTAGCTGCAGAACTGGTTGCACCCGTCCTGTATCTTTATATACGCCCTGGTGCGCTCCGTAAGGCGCGTGAGCTTAAACTGCGAAGGGAACGTAGATCCGGTGCATGCTGCAGCGTCCGGCTGCCCGGAGTCTCCTGCTGCCGCGTCGGTCTGAGCGCTTTCTCCTGCCGCGTCAGCCTTTTCTCTGCTTTGCAGGAATCTCTCCACTATCTCTACGATGCGGGGTTTATCGGTATTTCCCACGCAGATATCGATGCCTTCATCCTTTAAGGCGCGCTCCGCATCCGCGGTAACATAACAGCCTGCTGCCACTACTGCCGCCGAAGGGTTCAGCTTCTTTGCCTTATGCAGCATCTGGCGGCTCTTTCTGTCCGCTATGTTCGTTACGGTGCAGGTATTTACGACTACAACGTCGGCAGGCTCTTCAAATGCCACTGTCTCATAACCGGCATCTTCAAAGAGTGCGATCATCACATCGGTCTCGTATGCGTTTACTTTGCAGCCCAGATTGTGAAAGGACACGCGCTTTTTCATTATTGACTTATTTCTCCATTTGCTCTAATATTAAATAAATATCTAACTACAAACGAAAGGAGCTATACACGGATATGAAGAATACACAGATCCTCATCGATTCCATTGATAAGGTTAAAGCCTTTGTTAATGAGATCGCCCGTTTTGATTGTGATTTTGACCTTATCTCCGGCAGATATGTCATCGACGCAAAGTCCATCATGGGCATCTTCAGTCTCGACATCTCCAAACCCATCGAGCTGGACATCCATGTTAACGACGAGTCTGAGGCAGCCGAGATAATGAAGGCTCTGCAGCCTTATCTGGCCGGCTGATCCGGACAATGTATTGCATATAAATATTCAAGGCGCCCTTTGCGGGGCGCCGTTTTATTTTCCGAAAAGCTATCTCAGATCTTTACCACATCATGCCCGTTTACGGCACGCTCCACCATTTCGTCTATCTCTTCCTTAAGGAATTCCTCGTGCCTGCGTATCACTTTTACGGACGGCTTGGTCACGGGGTGCTTTGCCACCCATATGGTGCAGCAGTCTTCAAAAGGCAGTATCGATGTCTCGTAAGCGTTTATCTTCTTTGAGATCTCTACTATCTCCTGCTTGTCAAAGCCTATCAGCGGTCTGAACACAGGCAGCTGTTCGCACACCTCGTTAGTACACATAAGGCTCTGCATCGTCTGTGACGCCACCTGTCCGATGGACTCGCCGGTAACCAGCGCCAGACAGTCCTGCTCGAGCGCTATCCTCTCGGCTATGCGCATCATATAGCGGCGCATGATTATCGTAAGCTCGTCGTGCGGACACTTCTCGTAGATATACTTCTGTATCTCGGTAAAGTTGATAACATGCAGATATATCTCTCCCGCGTAATCCCCCACGATCGCTGCCAGATCCTCGACCTTCTGTCTGGCCCTCTCACTGGTGTAGGGGGGAGCATGAAAGTATACCGCATTAAGGCTCACGCCGCGCTTTGCTATCATATAGCCGGCTACAGGACTGTCGATACCGCCCGACAAAAGCAGCATTGCCTTGCCGCCGGTACCCGAAGGCATTCCGCCAACTCCGGGTATGCTTATCGAATATACATATATCTTCTCGCGGATCTCGATATTTAGCATCACGTCGGGATCCTTAACATCCACATGCATGGACGGGAACGCCTTAAGTATGGCCTCTCCCATCTTTGCGTTTATATCCATGGATTCCACGGGATAATTCTTCCTGGCCCTGCGCGCATGTACTTTAAAGCTCATATCCTTATCGGGATAGGCCTCGTCCATATATGCGACCACCTTTTCCTTAAGGACTTCGAAGCCTTCGTCCTCCAGCACCAGCACGGGACATACGGCATTGATACCGAATACCCTGGTAAGCGCCTCAACGGTACCGTTGTAATCAAAGCCTTCTTCGGCGCTCACATTGATGCGCCCCTGGGTCTTATAAACATGAAAAGAACCGTCCACCTTCTTCAGTGCCCGGCGTATCTGCCTTACAAGGGCATCTTCAAAGAGGGGGCGGTTTTTCCCCTTTATCGCGATCTCCGCGTACTTTATCAAAAAAGCCTGAAACATTTCTTACCTCTTGGTCTGGCTCTGGAACATCCTGTTTTTCATCTCCGTATAGAGCTGCTGGCTGATCGGGATATAATCCTGGTTCTTCATGGTAGCCTGGTAACGCTCTATATTCTCCACTTCCAGCAGATTGACTATGTAGGATCTGTGGCAGCGGAAGAACTGATCGGGCAGGAGTTTCTCAAAATCCGATATTTTCATATGCGTGACCAGATGCCTGTCTTTTAATGTGAGCTCCACATCACGGGCCTGGCTCTCCGCATAGATTATCTCTTCATAACGGATGTTATAGAGCTTGCCTTCGCAGGTCAGCGAAAGCCCGTCTTTCTGTGAAGTCTTGCGGTAACTGATCATTATCGCCTCGCGCAGCTGCTCTATATCTACCGGTTTCTTAAGATAACGCAGTGCCTGTACTTTGTAACCCTCGATGGCATACTCAGCAGTGGAGGATATGAAGATTATATCCAGTTTCTCTCCTATGCTGCGCAGGCGTTCTGCCGCCTCGATGCCGTTGATGCCGCTGGCCAGTATATCCGAGATAAGCAGGTCATACGGCTGTCCGGGACGCACCAGCGCGTCCGTCATTGCCTGAATGTCGTCAAAAGTCGTGATCTCGTAAGGGACTCCTTCTTCTTTAAGTATGCTCTCCGTCAGCAGTGTATTGAGCTGGAGAGCCGTCGCCTCATCGTCGCAGATAGCTACTTTAAACATTCTGTACCCCCCCGAGTTTAAGAATGACATGTGACTTTAAAAACAACATCACATGCTTCTGTATATTATATCACATGTGCAACAGTATTTTCAACTGCTGCGGAAAAGATACTTTTTTAACATTTCCAGTATGCCGCCGTATTCTTCCACCAGATCGTCGTGATTGTCCCAGATATAATTGATGTCACCGCGCTTGCCCGCACGTTCCAGCGCATAGGCCTTCTCCGCAACATCCAGCGCACCCACCGACTGGCTGGCGCCCTTTATGGAATGGGCTATAACGGTATAATTTGCCAGGTCTTCCTTCTCGTAGAAGCCCTGCAGCAGATTTATAAGGTTCGAAGATGCATAGGTCTTTAAAAGCTCGAAATACGCATCTACGTTTCCGGCGCAGTTATTGATACCGCCTGCAGTATCTATGCCGTCGAGGCGTTTTAATTTTTCCTCCTTGGTCAGGTCGTTCCAGCGCACGTTCATTTCCCTGCGCTCCACTTCCTCGATGGAAGTACCTGCGGGGAACATCTTCTGCGGCGGGATCCACTTTTTCAGTACTGCTGCCAGCTGCTCCACCTTGATGGGCTTGGGGATGTAATCGTTCATACCCACTGCCATGAACTGCTGCTCCACGCCCTTGATGGCGTTTGCCGTCAGCGCCACGATAGGCACGCTGCGTGCATAATCGCTCTTCATCGCCCTTATCTGCTTGGTAGCTTCCACACCGTCCAGATAAGGCATCATGTGGTCCATAAATATCACATCGTAGTTGATCAGCTGCTTGGATACCCTGTCTATCGCTTCCTGGCCGCTCTCGGCGGTTGATGCGTTTATGCCGAATATCTTCATCAGCTCCTGCGCCACCTGCAGGTTGACCTTGTTATCGTCGACGATCAGCACCTTGGCCTTGGGCGCTATGAACTCTGCGGTGAACTTGTCATGCTGGTATGCAGCCTGCAGCTTGTTGGCGTGGAAACGGCTGGGCGTGGGATCTGCAAATCTCTGGGGCAGTACTACCGTGAAGACCGATCCTCTTCCCACTACGGAGTCTACGCTTATGCTGCCGCCCATGGCCTCTGCCAGGCTCTTTGATATCGCCAGGCCCAGACCCGTACCTTCCACGTTCCTGTTCTTCTTGGTATCGATCTGGCCGAAAGCGGTGAACAGCTTCTTGATGTTCTCCTGCGAGATACCTATACCGGTATCCCTTACGTAAATGGTCATACGGCCCATGTCCATATTGTAGATGTCGCTCTCATCACGCCACACTATGTCAAGGGTGACGCTGCCCTGGTGGGTGAACTTTACGGCATTGTTCAAGAGGTTTATGAGTATCTGTCTTACCCTCGTCTCATCACCTATCAGCTTGCTGGGTGTATTGGGATCGATGTTTAAGAGCAGCTTAAGATGCTTGTCCTTCATACGGAACTCGATGATGGATACCACATCCTGCAGCATCTCGTTGAAATCATATGACTCTTCGATTATCTCCATCTTACCGGAATCGACCTTGGAGAAATCCAGTATCTCGTTGATTATGGAAAGAAGATTTTCCGATGAACGTTTGATCACCGCGATGTATTCTTTATCGGGGCCGGTGGTTCCCCTTCCTTCAAGTATCTCCGCCATACCGTAGATGGCGTTCATGGGCGTACGTATCTCATGGCTCATGTTGGCCAGGAAATTACTCTTTGCTTCCAGCGCCTCCCTGGCGACCTCGTACTGCTCATCCATCTCGCGCTTGTAATTGGCCACGCTGTAGCTTATGAACACCAGCGCCACGCCTGCAAATGCGTACATCGTGATATAGGTCACATACTGGCTCATATCGATGAAGGAGAGTATCTCATCCGGCCTGAATACGCCTATTAAGATCAGCACCAGAAGTGTCACGCTGAAATATTCGGTAAGGAATCTCTGGTTAAGAAAGAGAGCGATGGTCGTAGCAGTTGCCAAAAACATGAACACCAGCATACCCTGTGTATGTGATGCGAAAGCCATGTAATACTGAGAAGCGATGCCCGCGCCCGCAAGACAGCGCACCACCACGCCTTCGTTGCTTATCCTGTAGGAAAGTATGAATACCAGAAAGACGGGTATAAGGCCAAGTCCCACCAGGCCGGCACGTTCCACACCGTATTCCGATACGGTATAAAAGGCCTGCAGAAGGACCGAACACAGGAACTCGACTATGAATATGGTGATGTTTGTTCTAAAGGGCAGCATTTATCTTCTCGTAAACTTTCTGAGCTCGCCTAGCAGTTCATTAAGCACTCTTACCACTTCCTGTGGCTCTTTTTCATCATTAAACTTTGAAAGTGAAAAACGCAGGGTTCCCTCGAGCATTTCTTTCTTAAGCCCCATAGCCTGCAGTGTACGCGAAGGCTCCGGCTTATGTGTCGCACAGGCGCTGCCTGCGGAAACATAGATGTCTTTTTCCTCCAGTGCATGCAGCAGCACTTCCGCTCTGACTCCCGCAAAGGATGCGCTCACGATATGCGGCGCGCTATTTCTGATGGCGGCTGAAAGTAAGTCTGCATTAAGACCGGCTGCAGGGATGCCGGCTGTAAGGTCGCATCCGGGGATGCCGTTTATCTGCACGCCCTCTAATGACGATAAGCCGCGCACCAGTTCCGTCTTTATATTATACAATCGCTCGCGCTCTGCTTCAAGCTCATCATAGAGCATTTTTGCCGCCATCGCAAAGCCTGCTATGCCCGCCACATTCTCCGTGCCCGAGCGCAGTCCCTTCTGCTGGCCGCCGCCGTATATTATCGGCTCCACCTTAGTCTTGTCGGCAATGTATAAGAGTCCCACGCCCTTGGGTCCGTGTATCTTATGGGCGCTGACGCTTAACATGTCTATGCCGGATTCTTTGGGATAGATACGTGCCTTTCCGAAGCCCTGCACCGCATCCACATGAAATATCACCCCGGGATATCTGCGCTTTAGCAGCTCGCCTATCTCTCTTACGGGCTGGAGAGCTCCCACTTCGTTATTGGTATGCATGACGGATACCAGTATGGTATCGGCGCTGACGGCCTTTTCCAGCGAATCGATGCTTACGCAGCCATCCTTGTCAACGGGAAGATAGGTTATGTCAAAACCTTCTTCCTGCAGCTGCTCCATGGTGCGCAGCACTGCGGGATGCTCCACTACGGTGGTCACGATGTGATTGCCGCTTCGTTTGTTCGCGCGGGCTGCCCCCAGTATGGCCAGGTTATCGCTCTCGGTCCCGCCGGAGGTAAATATCAGCTCATCAGCCTTGCAGCGCAGTATCTGTGCAAATATATCCTTTGCCTTTTTAATATGCGCCTCTGCCGTAACGCCTAAGTGATGGGCGCTGGAGGGGTTGCCGTAATCGTTGCACATTATATCGGCCATCAGCTGCGCCACTTCGTCAAAGCAGCGTGTGGTGGCGGAATTGTCCATATAGATCATGGGGTGTTTTTTCCTTTCGTAAGATTGGGGCCGCGGTCATTATATGAATGTGCCGCTATGCAGGCCGCGGTCAGTCAGGTTGCGGGACGTGCCGTTTTGCAGGGCCGCGGTCAGTGTGTTTCCAGCTCGTACATCATCATGGAGAGGATCGCCATGCCTGCGGTCTCGGTGCGCAGTATCCTGCGTCCAAGCGATACGGGCGTGATGCCGTTGCGCTGTGCCAGCTCCACCTCTTCCTCCGCAAAGCCGCCTTCGGGTCCTATGAATACAGCGGCCTCGGCGCCCGCGGGCGCTTTCTTTATCATTTCCATAAAGGCCTTTGTGGCCTCCATGCCTTCTGCCAGCTCATAGGGTATGCACCTGCATTCCATATCTTTTGCGCGCTCTATGGCCTGCTTAAAGCTCATCAGTTCTCCAACTTCGGGGATGAATGCACGCTTGCTCTGTTTCGCCGCTGCCTGGGCTATCTCCTGCCAGCGGCTCTGCTTCTTTGCATATCTCTTATCATCCAGCTGCGTCACGCAGCGCTTGCACTCTACCGGCACTATCGCCGCGGCGCCCAGTTCCACTGCCTTCTGGATGATCAGCTCCATCTTATCGGCCTTGGGCAGGCCCTGGAACAGCGTGATGCGCAGGGGCAGTTCCACGCCTTCTTCCTTGATAAAACGCAGGCGGCAGCGCACCTCATCATCCGTGACCGTTACTATCTCGCAGCGGTACTCCTTATCGTCTACGCCGTTGCTTACGGATATCTCCTCGCCTGCTTTCATGCGCAGCACGTTTTTTATGTGCTTTACATCATCGCCATGTATGTAGATGTCCATGCCCTGTATAAGGGAAGGGTCGGTAAAGAAATGATTCATGACTTCTTTCCTGTCACGCAGCGCCATTCGCCCTGCTCAAATATGCCGCTCACCTCAAAACCGGCGGCTTTCATCGCTTCAGCCACGGCATTCTCCCTGCCGTCTATTATACCGCTGGTGATCACCACGCCGCCGCTCTTTACATGTCTGTAAAGCACGGGCATGAGCGGGATCAGAACTTCTGCCAGGATATTGGCTACAGCTATATCATATCCGTAGCCTGCCTCTTCTTCCACGGCGGGATCGTCGATGATATTTCCTATGATGAGCTTAAACCTGCTCTCATCGATGTTGTTCTTTTTGATGTTGTCTGCGACTGCCTCTATGGCACAGGGATCCAGATCGGTCCCCAGGGCGCGCTTTGCGCCGAACATTATCGAAAGTATGGAGAGTATGCCGCTGCCGGTACCTACGTCCAGTACCTGCGTATCTGCGGTAACATATTTCTTAAGCTGTCTGATGCACAGCTGTGTGGTCTCGTGCATGCCGGTGCCGAAGGCCGTACCCGGGTCGATACGCAGTATCATGCCTTTATGTGCGGATGCCTCTTCCTCCTCCCAGGAGGGGATCACCAGCAGGTCATCGATAGTGAAGCTGTGGAAATACTGCTTCCAGTTGTTGATCCAGTCCAGATCCTCCGTTTCCGAAACAGCCACTTCGCCGCTGCCTATATCCATAAACTGCGCGCTCTCACTAAGCTGCGCCTTTATCTTTTCCACTGTATCGGCCTTTAATGCTTCCTTTGCCGCTTCGTCCTCCGGTGCCTCCACAAAAAAGCTTAAGTACGCCACGCCGTCATCCTCACCGGTGACCGGCGGGATATCCACGAACATCTTCTCCTTCTCAAGCGGCGTCAGCGGCAGCTTATCTTCTATCTGCGCCCCCTCAAGGCCTATGTCATACATATCACTGACCAGTATATCCTCAGCCTCTGTCGTAGTTGTTATCATAAATCTGAGCCATTTCATAGCGTCTGTCCTTTCATTATGGGATGAGCCGGGGGGGATGGATACAGGGGACGGTTCTCTGTGTTCATCCACTATACCTATCCTTCTGTGAATCGAGTAGGGAAGACGAAGTCGCACCCTGCTCGCGCGCGGGTCGCCGGTTGCCGTCAGGCAACGTTTTCCTTTCGGCGACCCTGTGCATAAAAAAAGACCACAGATATCTGCGGTCTTTTCCAGAGGTGCCAGACGGATTTGAACCGCCGATCAGGGAGTTGCAGTCCCACGCCTTACCACTTGGCTATGGCACCATTTGTCACCGAGGAGAAATTATAGCTCATCTCGGTGAGGATGTCAAGTCATATCCCAAAGTATCTCTTGGCATTATAGTAAGAGATGCCCTCTACTATCTTTTTGAGGCTGTTTTCGTGAGCGGGATACTCGCCGTCTTCGACCCATCTGCCTATCAGATTGCAGGCTATGCGCCTGAAGTAATCGTGCCTTGCATATGATAAGAAAGAACGCGAATCCGTGAGCATTCCAACAAAATTACCCAGAAGGCCCAGGTTGCCCAGCGAGCGCATCTGCTCCTCCATTCCGTCGCGTGAATCCAAAAACCACCAGGCCGCACCCAGCTGCATCTTTCCGGGCACCTCGTCGGACTGGAAGGAACCTATGCAGGTAGCCAGCTGGTTAAAGTCGTTGTGATCAAGCGAGAAGACTATGGTCTTGGGCAGCTCCTTTGTCTTATCAAGCTCCGAGAAGAATGCAGCTATCTCTTTATAACAGTCGCTCTTTGCTATCATGTCGTAGCCGGTATCGGCACCGATGGTATTGAACATACGCTCGTTGCCGTTACGCAGGCAGGAGAAGTGTATCTCCATGACCACATTCTTTTCATGATATTTCCTGCCCATGAACGTAAGGATCTTTGTCTGGTATATCTCCGCTTCTTCCGTGCTGAGCGTCTCACCGTTCATCGCTTTTCTGAAAGCGGCATCCGCCTGTTCATCGCTGCCCTTGCGGAACATGAAATAATCAAGGCCGTGATCGGAAGCCTTGCAGCCGTGCTCTACAAAATGATCAAGACGCGCGCTTAAGGCATCGCAGACCTCCTGCGTGGAATTCAGACTGTCTTTGCCCACACTCTTTGCCAGCTTGCCGATGTAGTCGGTGAAACCGGCCTTTGTGATATTGACCGCTTTATCGGGGCGGAATGAAGGGCAGACCTTGAAGCTCTTCTCTTCCTTTGCCAGCTTCTCATGCCACTCAAGCGTATCAATGGGATCGTCTGTGGTACCCACAAACTCAACATTCGACTTTCTGATCAGACCGCGCACCGAAAACTCCGGATCGCTTTTTAATATCTCAGCCGTCTTGTCCCAGATATCCTTTGCATTGTCGGCCGTTAAGGGCTCGGTGATGCCGAAATACTTGCGCAGCTCCAGATTTGACCAGTGATACATGGGGTTTCCGATAGCCATCTCAAGCGCCTTTGCAAATTCAAGGAACTTCTCATAAGGATCGGCGTCTCCCGTAACCTTCTCCTCCGGCACGCCGTTTGATCGCATCACACGCCATTTGTAGTGGTCGCCCGCATATGTGCCGTCGGCGTTTCTGCCGCCCAGCCAGATCTGTGCCAGATTCTCGTATCTCTTATCCTCGTATATCTCCTGCGGCGAAAGATGGCAGTGATAATCAATGATCGGCAGCGCCTCTGCGTAATCGTGGAAGAGACGCTTCGCGGTATCGTTATACAGCATAAAATCTTTGTCCATAAAATCTCTCATGATATATCTTCTCCTGTCTATGGTTTAAGTGGTGGGGGGATGGATACAGGGG
>JAFRXH010000075.1 GCA_017437785.1 Lachnospiraceae bacterium | reverse complement strand
GGGTATGTGCCGTGACTTCCGGTCCGGGAGCTACAAATCTTATTACAGGTATTGCTACTGCATTTGCCGATTCTATACCCTTAGTCTGCATCACGGGGCAGGTCAATTCAGAACTTATCGGTTCCGATGTTTTCCAGGAAGCCGATATAACGGGTGCGGTGGAGAGTTTTGTTAAATACTCGTATCTTGTAAAAGACGCTAACGATATCCCGCGTATCTTTAAGGAGGCTTTTTATATCGCAAATTCCGGACGTAAGGCTCCTGTGCTGATTGATGTGCCCATCGATGTGCAGCAGCAGAAGATAAAGAGCTTCGAATATCCCGAAGAGATTAAGCTGCGTACATATAAGCCTACGGTAAAGGGAAATGCACTTCAGATAAAGAAGATAGTTAAAGAACTGGAAAAGGCAAAGAGACCGCTTATCTGCGCCGGCGGCGGGGTAAGGCTTTCGAACGCAAAAGAAGAACTCAGAAAACTGGTAGAGGAGTGCCGTATCCCGGTTGTTTCCACGATGATGGGAATAGGTGTAATGGCTACGGAACATGAGCTCTACTACGGCATGGTGGGTAATAACGGCTTCCCCTGGGCCAATAAGGCCATGAAGGAAGCGGATCTTATAATGATGATAGGTGCCAGAGTGGCCGACCGCGCCGTGAACCAGCCGGAGCGGGTAATGAAGGATACTGTACTCATTCATATTGATGTGGATCCTGCCGAGATAGGAAAGAATGCAGGTGCGACTATTCCTATAGTAGGTGATGCGAAACATATACTTGAAGATCTGAGTGAGTATGAGATAGACGGTGATTACAGCGAATGGATCGCTGCACTTGATAAATACCGCAGGGAGATGCCTGTGGTCAGGGAAGCCCATCCCGGATTTGTGGATCCTGCGGAATTTATAAGACGTATGTCGCTTAAAATGCAGGATAATGCGATCTATGTGGCTGATGTGGGCCAGAACCAGATCTGGTCTTGCAAGTATCATGTAGTAAGGAACGGAAGATTCCTTACAACCGGCGGCATGGGTACAATGGGATATTCGATCCCTGCTGCAGTAGGCGCCAAGCTGGCCAGACCTTCAAGGCAGGTAGTTGCCGTATGCGGCGACGGATCGTTCCAGATGTCTATGATGGAGCTGGCTACGATGAGGCAGTATGATGTGCCGGTAAAGATCGTGGTACTTAAGAATAACTACCTTGGCATGGTGAGACAGTACCAGCATTTCACTTATGATGATAAGTATTCGGTAGTGGATCTTTCCGGAAGCCCGGATCTTGAGCATATAGCAGCGGCTTACGGAATGAAGTTCATGCGTATCACGGATATGGATAAGCTGGATGATAAACTTGATGAGTTCCTTGGCAGGGATGAGGCATATCTGTGTGAATGTATCATCGATCCCATGGACCTTGTATAAAGCCGCTGCCATGTTTATTTTTGAGGAGGTACTTTGAATGAGACGAATATTTTCCGTGCTTGTAGAAAACCGCTCCGGTGTGCTCAGCAAGGTGGCCGGGCTTTTTGCACGCAGAAGTTTTAACATAGATTCGCTTGCTGTGGGAGAGACCGATGACACAGCGGTATCTTTGATGACTATATTAAGCTCCGGGACGGAACAGACGCTCGAGCAGATCGAAAAGCAGCTTAATAAGAAGCTGGATGTAATAAAAGTAAAAACCTTTGATGAAGACAGGGCCATAAGCAGGGAGCTTATGCTGATCAAAGTCAAATACAATAAAGGCAACCGCCGTGAGATAATGGAGATATGCGAAGTAATGAAGGCGGAGATCGTCGATATGAGCCAGCATCTTATGATCATCCAGATCTGCGATACTCCTGAAAAGATCAAACTTATGATCAGTATGCTGCAGCAGATATCCATAGTCGAAGTCGCAAGGACGGGGACACTGGCGCTTTCGAAATGCATTGACGAGTAACAGTCTGCAATTGACAAGAGGCCAATATATTGGTAAACTTGAGTTTGCTTTTTTATAAAATATAAGAGGTGATCTAAGTGAACAGAAAAGTATTTCAGCTGCTGGTTGACAATTCTTCAGGTGTGCTCTCACGTATATCAGGTCTTTTTTCAAGGCGCGGTTATAATATAGAGAGTATTACAGCCGGAGTGACTGCCGATCCCAGATATTCAAGGATCACGATCGTGGCGCAGGGAGATGACGAGATCCTTGACCAGATCGAGAAACAGGTTGCAAAGCTAATCGAAGTACGTAATGTAAAGGTTTTGGATCCGTCCGATTCCGTATATCGTGAGCTGTGCCTTATCAAAGTAGAAGTAACCGAGGATAACAGGGAAAACCTTATATCCGTTGCTAATATCTTCAGAGCAAATATAGTTGATGTGGGACCCGAGAGCATGATCATCGAGCTTACCGGTAATCAGTCGAAGATCGAAGCTTTTTTAGGGCTGCTTAAAGGTTATACCATATCCGAACTTGCAAGAACGGGCCTAACAGGTCTGACCCGCGGAAATCAGGGCGTGGTCTGGCTTGATGACTAAGAATATTTTAAATTTTTTATTCATTTCAGGAGGAAAAAGAAATGGCAAAGATCTACTATCAGGAAGACTGTAATTTGGCGGCTATCCAGGACAAGACCGTAGCTATCATCGGTTACGGCAGCCAGGGACATGCACACGCTCTTAACTTAAAGGAGAGCGGAATTAATGTCATCATCGGACTTTATGAAGGTTCCAAGTCATGGAAGCGTGCTGAGGAGCAGGGCTTCACGGTTTATACAGCTGCTGAGGCTGCTAAGAAGGCAGACATCATCATGATCCTTATCAATGATGAGAAGCAGGCAGCATTATACAAGGCAGATATCGAGCCTAATCTTGAGCCCGGAAATATGCTTATGTTCGCTCATGGTTTCAATATCCACTTTGGCCTTATCAAGGCTCCCAAGGGTGTTGATGTTACCATGATCGCTCCCAAGGCTCCCGGCCACACCGTAAGAAGCGAGTATCAGGCAGGCAAGGGTACTCCCTGTCTGGTAGCTGTAGAGCAGGACGAGACCGGCAAGGCACTTGAGAGAGCTCTGGCATACGGTGCAGGTATCGGTGGAGCACGTGCAGGTATCCTTGAGACCACATTCAGGACCGAGACCGAGACAGACCTCTTCGGTGAGCAGGCTGTTCTTTGCGGCGGTGTATGTGCACTTATGCAGGCAGGTTTTGAGACCCTTGTTGAGGCAGGTTATGATCCCAGGAATGCATACTTTGAGTGCATCCACGAGATGAAGCTGATCGTAGACCTGATCTATCAGAGCGGTTTCGCAGGAATGAGATACTCCATCTCCAACACTGCTGAGTACGGCGATTACATCACCGGACCCAAGATCATCACCGAGGATACAAAGAAGGCTATGAAGAAGGTTCTTTCCGATATCCAGGACGGTACTTTCGCAAAAGACTTCCTGCTCGATATGTCAAGCGCAAGCGGACAGGTTCACTTCAATGCACTCCGCAAGAAGGCAGCTGAGCATCCTGCAGAGATAGTAGGTAAGGAGATCCGCAGCCTCTACAGCTGGAGCGATGAGGATAAGCTTATCAACAACTAAGGAAAAGATAGTAAGCCGTGCGCAGACGGACGAACGATGATACAGACGACGTGCTTGCACGATCGGATGTATTATCGTGAGACCGGATGCATAAGGCGCGCAGCGCCGCTCATCACGGAATGCGAAGCATTCTGTGATGTGGCACGGCGAAAGCTGATAAAAGCGCAGCGCCGCTCATTATGGAATGCTTCGCATTCCATAATGTAGCACGGCGTTTTTTTATATAAACTGAGCAGAATGCGAAGCATTCCGTGATTTAAACTATGAACAATCCCCAAAAGTCATTTTCGCATGAGATAAATCAGCTGGTCGTGGCAGGTTTTGGCATGGCCTTTTTTCTCATATTCTGTGCCTGCGAACTGCTTTTATTTCTGACAGAGCCCGATCACAGCTTTTTTTTAGCCAAGTCTCTTGGAATGCTCGGTATATATCTGGCTCTTTATATCTTATATTCGCTTTTTATCGTAAACAGGATCAAGAAATTATTCCTTCCACTGGATAAGATAGCTTACGGTCTTATCAAGGATCAGGTTTTTATAGATGACGGAGAAAAAGATCTGAAAGCATTAGCGGATTCCTTAAAGGAACAGGCTAAGCAGATGAACGACCTGTCAAAGGAGCTTAAAGATACCAGACAGGATCTGGACGGTGCTTTTATGGAAAGCAAGGCCGGTAAGGAGAATCTTAAACAGATACTGCTTAAGTTAAGTGCCGAAACCGAGATGATACGGCGTCACAGCGAAGAGATCAACGCTTTTGCGGAAGAGATATCTGAGGGTTTAGAGCAGAGCCTTGATGCAGAAAGGGATCTTAAAGAAAAGCGGAGCATGTTGCAGGAACGTTCAAAGGTTCTGGATGATCAGATCAGGGAGAATATGCGCTCCCAGTCCGATACAGAGACTGAATTTAAGGAACTGGGAGGATGTTATACGCTTTTAGACAGTATCTATAAGGAGTCGGAAGATCTGATGTCGCAGATCTATAATGAGATG
>JAFRXH010000074.1 GCA_017437785.1 Lachnospiraceae bacterium | reverse complement strand
GATTAGCGACGATCATCCGTCTAAATGCTTCGCATTTCGCCGGCTTCCGGCTCTCCTATCTGTTTTCGCGATAAGCGACGATCATCCGTCAAAATGCTTCGCATTTCGCCGGATGTCCGGCTCTCTTATCTGTTTTCGCGATTAGCGACGATCATCCGTCTAAATGCTTCGCATTTCGCCGGCTTCCGGCTCTCCTATCTGTTTTCGCGATAAGCGACGATCATCCGTCAAAATGCTTCGCATTTCGCCGGATGTCCGTTGCACTCTGATGCACACATAATACGCAGCTCCGGCATGCAAGCATGCCGTTTCTGCATCTTATGTGCGCACCATCGTCGCTTATCGCTCACATGCTCTTTCTTTCAGCTATCTCGGCCATCTTCGCATCGTTAAGACGGGAATCACCATGGACTCTCGAGTACGAAAGATAACCGTTCATCCTGTCTATCTTGGTCAGATTTCGGCTGCCGCATACAGGACAGACATCCATTTCGAGCTCCTCATGACCGCAGTCATCGCAATAAGCCAGACTTAAGTTAACGCCCTCATAAAAGCCCATTTCCATAGCCCTGCGCACAAGGGTGCGTACAGCGCCCGTATTGTAGGATACGGGATACTTAACATACTGTATCTTTCCTCCGTTTAACATCTCCCAGAAACGGTCTTCCAGATCCTGCTTCTGTATAGGCGTGATGTCCTCGGTCACATGGCAGTGGAAGGAATTGCTGACATATTCCCTGTCACTTACACCTTCGATGATACCGTACTTCTTACGGAACTGCTGTACCTGCAGTCCGCAGAGGCTCTCAGCCGGAGTCCCGTAGATAGCATAGAGGTTTCCGTCTTCCTCTTTGAATTCCGCTATCTTCTTATTGATATGCTCCATCACTTCAAGGGCAAACTGTCCATCTTCCACAAGCGATTTGCCGTTATAGAGCATCTGCAGTTCATTAAGCGCCGTGATGCCAAAGGATGCCGTCGCATATTTAAGTAAAGGCTTTATCTTATCATGCAGCCCCAGGTGTCCCTCCAGGAAACCGCCTTCGCAGTACGCCAGCGGATTGGTAGATGCACGCATCTCTCCAAGGTAAGCATAGGTACGGATATGCAGCTGTCTTATCAGGTTAAGATAGTAATCCAGCACCTCATAGAAATCCTTGCTCTCCTGACGCGACTTGGCCAGGATCATAGGCAGATGGAGCGAAACTGCGCCGATATTGAAACGGCCTACGAATACGGGTTCATCCTTATCATCGGCCGGATGCATTCCTCCCCTCACATACCAGGGCGAAAGAAATGCCCTGCAGCCCATAGGCGAAATGACTTTTCCGTACTGCTTGTACATGCTGGCGATATAGCCCTTACCGGTAAGTGAGAGCCAGTCGGGATACATAGTCTTTGCCGAACACTCCACGCCTGCTTCGAACACATCCTCCAGCTCACCGCCGGGTCCGTGAAGCTTCTCATCGTAAAGGAATACTATCTTGGGGAAAAGGACGGGCTTCTTATGCCCTTCTTTGCCCTGCCCCTTTCTGCGGACATTCAGCATGCTTATCGTAGCCTGGCGTGCAAAACGTCCTGTACCGATGCCGGCCGTAACGGTGATGAACGGATAGTCGCCGCGACTGGATGCCACGGTATTGAACTTGTACTCCCAGCCCTGGAAGCCCTGTTCAAAGTCTCTTATAACATCCTGCATCGCTTCCGCTTCCGCACTGGCACGGTCTACGCCCAGAAGCTCATATTTCTTGATATATTTCTCGTAGGATTTCTCCGCGTAAGGCTCTAATATCTTATCAACTTCCGGCACGGTAAAACCGCCGTACTGCTGTGAAGCCGCACTTAAAACTATATCACCGATAACATCAAAAGCCACGTCCAGGGTCTTAGGCTCATTGTACCAGATATTGCCCATCTCAAAACCGCCGCTCAACACGTTCTTCACGTCAAAGAGGCAGCAGTTCATGGTATCGCGTCTGGCGCTCATATCATGAACATAGATATATCCGTCGCGGCAGGCCTGAAGCTCTTCGGTGGTAAGGAAGAATTTCTGATACAGCTCCTTGTTGAGCTGGTTAAATATAAGGGAACGCTTTGTTGAGACCAGTGCGGAATCCGTATTGGCATTCTCTTTATCACCGATATACATGATGGACTGGCTTTTCTTATATACGTCATCGAGCATGCGCACAAAGTCCTGCTTGTAGTTACGGTAATCCCTGTAGCTCTTTGCGACTATGGGCTTGACCTCTTCGAGCGCGCTCTCGACTATATTATGCATGGTGGGGATAGGTATCTCATCAACACCCATGGCATCAACCTTATCTACCACAAACTGGCAGATGCGGCATTTCTCCTCTTCGGTAAAATCCGTAAGGGCACGGTATGCCGACTTGCCCACGGCATTTATGACCTTCTGGACATTGAACTCCTCTCTGGTATTATCCTTTTTGATGACCTTAACGTCCTTTTTGGGTGTGTATCGCACACTGTAATCCACTTCCGCCATCACACTTCCTCCATCGTGTAACCACTTTATATTGTTATAGCAAATAAATAAGACACAAGATATTGTGCCTTATCATTATATGCAATATCATCCTTTATGTCAACTGTCTATTAAGCCTCTTTTTCCGAAGCTTCCTTTTTGTTCTTGTTCTTTCTGAGGCCAAATCCCAGCAGGAAAGCGATCACTATCGCTGCCGAAAATACAAGAAATACCAGACCGTATGAAAGAAATGCATTTAAAAATAATGTTAAACTCATGTTCATCTCACCTCAAACCTTAAAATCATCTTGCTGCACTGTTCTTCAGACTGCGACGCACCACTCCGCGCGGATCCGTAATGAGAAGCCTTACCACCCAGACTACCAGAGCCAGCGCCACCACGCTCAGTCCAAGGAAAGTATCATTTATCATGTCCTCAAGAGCCGGTGTAAAATAAGCTTCCTTAAGCTCCACATACTCAAATACCGCATCTACCAGCCACATGATCGATGCGCCCCAGAACATGAAGCATAAAAAGCCCAGTCCCAGATTGTCATTTTTACGGGTATACCACAGTACTGTGGCGATCACAGCGGCAAAAACCGTAATGAGTAATGTCATGCCTCTACCTCCCCGCTCCCGGCAGCTCTTTTAACAATAGCATCAGCCGCTATGCACATTCCTACCCACACTAATGTTACCAGTGCCGCCATACATACGCCCACCGTAGCTATCTCACTAAACATCTCCGCTGCGTCTTCCGGATTGTTCATCGCCGTCAGGAAGGGGAACCACGGTACCACTTCTCCGTGCCATACATGCTCAAATGCCAGAAGGAAGGATCCTCCGATAAGCATTGAAGTAAGCCATTTAAGCTTTCTGC
The DNA here is from genome assembly GCA_017437785.1 of Lachnospiraceae bacterium. GTDB lineage: Bacteria > Bacillota > Clostridia > Lachnospirales > Lachnospiraceae > NK4A136. The sequence continues at coordinate 13,569 of JAFRXH010000074.1, read as the reverse complement.
TGAAAGGAATGTGCGTACTGACTTCTGCCTTTGCACCGCCCTCTGCAGCCTTGATCTCTTTCTTCTCTTCAACCTTCTCGATAACCTTGACCACTACCGCTTCAGCTACCGTAGCCGTAAAACATGCCATACTCTCTTCCTCCTATATCATTATTATCATTCTGTAATAACAGGGAGCAAAATCTTTATGTATTATATCTCAAATACATGCTTCTTGCAAACAAAAAATCATCTCCCATGCTGCGCTCATTTTATCATCCTGCATGTCCGGCTCACTTCTTATTATCCGAACTTTAAGCATATCATTTTTTGTTATATACCGGTCAGCTGGCAAGGTCCTTCTTTATATAGGAAAGATATGCCGCGATCAGTGATATGGTTATGATCACCGCCGTGGTTATGAGGGCGGGTACCGGCATTTCCTTTCCGCTAAATATCTCCGATGCGTTTGCGATCGAAAACGGCCCGAAGAAAAGATAATCCTTCATATCAGGAACCACCCTTCCTATCAGATCATATGCATAAAATACCAGTGCCATCCCCAGTCCAAGGCCTATACGGTTCTTTGCCGAGCAGGCCGATATTATAAGAGCTAACGAGGCGATCTCTACATTCATAAGAAGCATTCTTATAAGAAAAATCCCTGTCTCTTTAAACGGTATATCTTCCTTAAGCATTACAAACCCCAGTACATACAATGCTCCGCATATTGCTGTAAATATCACTAGCTCCGCAAGGAGGGAAAGGCCCTTGGCCAGAACTGTCTTCCCCCGCGACAGCGGCAGTGAATACAAGAACTCACCGGTATGCGCCTCTTCTTCCTTTGACAGAAGTACCGTTGCCATGATAGCCGCAAACATTGCACTTCCAAGTCCATGTACCGTTCCGACCTCAGTTGCAAAAAAACCGCTTAAAGTAGCGATACTTAAGGTACTCATCCCGAAGGCATCGGAAAACGCCCCCATATTTGAAAAGGTATCGGCCATCTCAGCCATCTCCCCCTCCATGCTCGTATACAATAAAATACAGGCAAAACCCATGCCTCCCACACTAAGCGCCCATATCAGCAGGCTCTTAAGATTAAGCTTTAATTCATGTTTAAATACAGCTGTCATAACTCTTCTCCCTTCTAAAAACTCTCCGGCGTTTGATATCAGGCCTTTTCACCGTCATAGAAATGCATGAACATATCTTCCAGCGACGGCTCTTCTATATAAAGGTTATCGAGCTTCTTTTCCGCAAGCTCTCTGATCAGTTTGTTGATATCACCGTTGTATATATATTCTTCACTCTTACCGTTCATCGTGATCTTGATGTTCTTTGCACTGCTCGTGATCAGATTTTCCACACTGTCTTCCTTTATCAGACGGCCTTCCCGCATGACAGCCGCCCTGTCACAATATCTGCTCACCTCCGAAAGCACATGCGTTGAAAGGAAACAGGTAGCTCCTGCATCAACATATTCTTTTATCAGTGTAAAGAAGGTATTCTGCATCAGCGGGTCCAGCCCGGATGAGGGTTCATCAAATATAAAGAGCCTGGGCTTATGCTGCATCGCACAAACGATGCTCACTTTCTTTCTGTTACCCAGTGAGAGTTCCTTTATCCTTTTGCCGGTATCGAGCTTAAGTCTCTCACAGAGCATGTCTGCTTCCTTCCTGCAGTCCAGCCCTCTTACATCCGCCGCAAACTTTATGACTTCCGACACTTTCATGGCCGGATAGAACAACGCCTCGGAAGGCATGTATCCTATCTCTCTTAATATCCCGGTATGCTCTTTGATACTGTCCTTTCCAAACACTTCGATACGGCCGCTGTCATAATTCAGAAAGCCGAGTATCGAGCGTATGGTCGTAGACTTGCCTGCACCGTTCGGTCCTATAAAACCGTATATCTCTTTTTCGTTCACGTGCAGATCAAGCTCCGTAACTCCGCGCTTCTTTCCGTATGTTTTCGTAAGTTTCTCTATTCTTATGACTTCACTCATTTCGTCCACCTCCTTATCTTCTTCTAACACAAATAAAAAACGGGAGCAATAGCTGCTCCCGTATGCTGCACTTATCCGTCCGTAAACTGCACTTTATTCTTCTTCACCGCCGTTTTTGTGATCCTTTTGAAACAGCTTAAGCTCTTCATTAAGGATCTTGTCATCTATCCTGCGCTTTGAACGGTATATCAGGAAAACGCAGAAGTAAACAAGAAGTATATAAGCTGCAAAGCCCAGAGAAAGCCACAGCTTTTTATCAAACCAGGCCAGGAAATATGACAAAAGCGTATATGCCAGCGTGCAGCATACTACCCCAAGCCAATGCCGCGCTTTAAAAGAATCACTCTCATCAAAATTATCGAACAGATAAACCTGAATGTATCCTATTATATAACAGGATAAGATCATCTCCGTCATGTGGAGTATACCTGCCTCATGCACTCCGTTCACCAGCCTGTATACACAGTAAAAGAAAAGGACGGCAAAAAAATACAGGCAGGCTTTAAACTCTATGCCGATCTCCTTGGTAAGATATCTTTCCCAAAGTTTCAGCTTATTCCTGTCATCCACGTGAGCTTCCCCCTCTCAAAAGTTTTCTGAAATCGGTAGCATAAGTTCTGGAGATGATGATATGTTCCCCGTTCTCAAGCGCGGCATCTATCCTGTTGGATGAAAGACTCTTCAGAACCCTTACTCTGTCTATATTTATTATCATGGACTTACTGCAGCGGAAAAAGCGTATATCATCCAGTATCCCCATAACTCCCTGCAGGGAATTATCCAGCCTGATAACGTCATTACAAGTATATGCAAAAGTCTTATCATCTACGGATTCGATATAATATATATCATCTTTTTCGATGACGATCATGTTGCCGTCTTTTTTACCGACAAGCCTGGATGATCCGCCGCCTGCAAGCTCAATGATACGCTTTATATCCGGTGTAAGCTTCCTGTATCTGAGGATCAGCTCATCTTCCCCATTATCGATCTGTCTGATATCTGTCTTCAATCTCTGTCCTCCCTGTACCTGTCCCCATATCCCGCTTACAGCAGTTCCGCGAACAGGCGCATGAAAAGCTGGGAAGGCGGCAGGTGGGTGGCCGAACCGCCGATGTAATCATCCGTAACTTCGCGTGCTTCCTTAAAGGTACGTTCAAAATCATCCCTTATCTGCTCTATTACCGGAGAGGAACTGATAAAACAGCCGTCTTCAAAATGATGATAGAGACTGCGGTAATCCAGGTTGATCGTGCCCACCGTAGCCATCTTATCATCCGCAAGGCTCATCTTCGCATGGCAGAACCCCGGCGTCCACTCGTAGATCCTCACTCCATGGATCACCAGACTGTGATAAAAAGAACGCGTTATCCTGTAGATCATCTTCTTATCGGGTATACCCGGCGTGATTATACGCACATCCACACCGCGCTTCGCCGCCAGGCTAAAAGCATGCATCATCTCGTCCGTCAGTATCAGATAAGGCGTCATAAAATAACAATAGCACCCGGCCTTTTCTATCATGCTTATATATACTTCTTCACCTATGCGCTCGTGGTCGATAGGGTTATCCGCATATGGCTGACAGAATCCCGACTGTTTTGCCGTATAGTGATACTCCTTTAAAAAGCCCTTAAAATCTTCAGACGGAGTACCTTTTCTCTGACCAGCGTACCACATCTCAAGAAACATTATCGTAAAACTCCTTACCGCATCACCTTCAAGCCTTATGCCGGTATCCTTCCACTCCCCGTAAGGATGTGTGATGTTAAAATATTCATTGGCCAGGTTGTAACCACCCGTATAAGCCACACGGTTATCAATGACGGTGATCTTTCTGTGATCGCGGTTATTGAGGAAGAAGTTTAGCATTATGGTAAAGGGATTGAACACCTTGCATGCTATCCCGAGCGAATTCATTTTTTTTACAAAATCCGTATTGATAAAACCGATACTTCCCATGTCATCGTAGAAAACCCTCACGTCCACGCCCGCATCCGCACGATCCGCAAGTATCTCTTCTATCCTGGCCCAGGCCTTATCATCCTCTATGGCATGATACTCCAAGAAGATGAATTCCTTAGCATTCCTAAGGTCATCAAGCTGTGCCTCAAGCCCTCCCAAAGCATTATCATAATATGTGATATCGGTATTGCGGTATACGGGGTAAGATGAAGCGTTCTGTATATATGTAGATATCCCTGCTGACGACAGATTGATATCTCCAAGTTGAGCCAGCTGTTCTTTATTTTCCTGCAGATACGGCAGCAGTACGGCATTCGTCTCCGCAAAACGCGAACGCATACTCCTGGTACTGAAATCCAGACCTACCAGCAGATAAAGCGCCACCCCCAGTACCGGAAAAGCCAGTATCAGGATTATCCACGGCATCTTCATGGTAGAAGTCTTATTCTGGGAATAAAGCGCAAGAACCAGCGCTAAAGATGCAATCGTGGTTATGATGTTCAGCCATGTTGCATATTCATGCAGCTTAGTGAACAGGAGCAAAAAGAGGACGATCTGGATGATGATCGAAATACCCGCAAGTATAAGCCTTTTTACACCGTTTTGCCTGCTCTTTCTGTATTCATAAGGTTTTCGCTGTCGTCTTGGTGCCATAACAGGAGTGATTATAGCACATTTTGCAAAATGGGTACAGATTATGCTATACTCTCTAAAAACCAATACGGAGGTATCGCTTATGAAGACACTATACATAGAGTGCAACATGGGAGCTGCCGGAGATATGCTGAGCGCCGCACTGTTAGAACTTCTTCCCGATTCCGAAGACTTCGTCAAAAGATTCAACTCACTTGGAATCCCCAGGATTAAAATGATAAAAGAGGATGCCGTAAAATGCGGCATACACGGTACACATGTGTCGATACTCGTCGACGGCATGGAAGAAGGTCCTCATATGCACGAACATGAGCATGAGCATGAACATGAACATCATCACGAGCATGAACACGATCATGAGCCTCATCATGAACACGACCACGAACATCATCACGAGCACTGTCATGATGATCACGAACACGGCGGACATGATTCCCACCACCATCACAGCCACTCCACGCTCGATCAGATACGCTTTATCATAGATTTCCTTGATATCGACGACGATGTTAAAGATGATATCATGGCGGTCTACGGCCTTATCGCAGAAGCCGAATCGCACGCGCACAATACTTCCGTAGAGCACATACACTTCCATGAGGTGGGCACGATGGATGCCATAGCCGATGTAACCGCCGTATGCATGCTGATGAAAGAACTTAATGCTGACAAAGTGGTCTGCTCTCCCATACATGTAGGAAGCGGGACGGTCAGATGTGCACACGGCATACTGCCCGTTCCGGCCCCCGCCACCGCATATATACTGCGGGGTATCCCCATCTACGGCGGAGAGATACGCAGCGAGCTCTGCACACCGACAGGCGCTGCACTGCTTAAACATTTTGTCAGTGAATTCGGCCCCATGCCCGTCATGAGCATCAGTTCTACCGGTTACGGCTGCGGAAAAAAAGACTTTCCCGTTGCCAACTGTGTCCGCGCATATATCGGCGAAACCGCCGGAAGCAATGATGAGATAATCGAACTCTCCTGCAATGTAGATGATATGACCGCGGAAGATACCGCTTTTGCCTGCGAAGAGTTAATGAGAGGCGGCGCCCGCGATGTGTTCACAACGGCCGTCATAATGAAGAAAGGCCGTCCGGGCACACTGCTTTGCGTTATCACCGATGATGCCCATAAAGAAGAGATCGTCAAGCTCATATTCAAGCATACCAGCACCATAGGCATACGTGAATGCCGCATGAACCGCTATGTCTTAGACCGCAGCTTTAAGGAAAAAGACGGGATCCGCATCAAGACTTCTTCCGGCTACGGCGCTGCAAGGAGCAAAGCCGAATTCGACGATATCGCAGCCTACGCCCGCGAACACGGTCTGAGTCTCAGTCAGACACGTCAGAAGTTCGGTGTATGATGCGTCATAAGGACATATCGATATAGAATAAAAGGGCTGATCGCTGATCAGCCCTCTTTCATTTTGCTTTGATTGATCCGCCTTCCGGCAAAAAGTTTTACCAAAGGCTCTTCTTTGCAGAAGCCTCATCCGCAAAAGGTCCCGGTATCGTTGATATGCCGCGGTGGTTTCCAAGATAATCGGTATCAAAGATTATGTCGCTGCCATCCGGATTTTCAAAACGCTGCTCGGGCTCAAAAGCTTTTCCCAATGTCTCGCTGCAGATAACGGAAATATTGAAATCCTTAAGTAATGAATATACATTGGTCTTTATGCTGTACTTGCCCTTATTGCCCTTCTTAAGCTCAATGCTTACCTTATTCTTCTTATCGACAAGCTTCTCTTTATCATGCCGGCTGACATTTGCCCCGTTGAAATACGCATTGCCGGAGATCCATACGGGAAGATGTCCGAAATGAGCCTGCGCCAGTGCTCCCATATCGGGCTTGCCGTCGATCTCGAAAGGCTTGTTCCACTCCTCGAATGAAGGGAATATATCAAAGCATTTGGTGCCAACTTCCATATAATCTGCATCTGCCGGTGTCTTTTTCTTATCCTCAACCGGATAATGCTGCACGAAGATATTGTTGTAGATCCTGTCATCTCCGTGGAGTATCGTCATAAAGCCCGCAACCTCGGTCCTGTGACGTATATGATAAGGAGTATACCTGGGCTCACGCTGGCCGTTGACTATGCTGTCCACCCCTGAATTGATAAGACTGAAAGCTCCAAGGAAAAGATTGTGTACGCAGGCTATGCCTTCGCTGGGTATTGTAACGCTCACCTTTGAAAGCAGAAGGTTGTTATCTATAAGAGTAGGTCCGTGCCCCACTTCGATAAATACATCGGTAGAAAACATTATGCCGGGCTTTGCTTTCACGCCTTCGGGCCGGTGATTGTCATGCATGAGATTCTGGCTGACTCTGGCTCCCTGTGCCTCCCAGTCCAGCCATACGCCCATTATACAGTTATGTATATGATTGCGGCGGATGGTTACATCTATTCCCGCATGCAGCTTGATACCTGCGGTCTCCGCACCTGCCAGCTGTGCCGATGTGCATACATCATGGATATGGTTATCTTCTATTACAGAAAAAACCGCACCCATACGTCCAACGATACCTGTCTGCCCGCAGTCATGGATATGGCAGCGGCGTACGATATGTGAACCCACACGCTCTTTTACCCAGCCGTGATACTGTCCGCGGCATACCGCATCCCTCTCCATCTGGGTAGGGCTCTTTACATATTTTCTGAAGAAGTACATATCGTTTTCCGGATCCAGATACTTGCCAAGCGATATTCCGCAGCAGCGGCTTCCATATATCTCGCAGTCCTCGATGATCCAGCCCTTGCTCCAGTGAGGTCCTACCATACCGTCCTGATAAGCTGCAGGCGGCGCCCAGGTAGTAGCTGCCTTATTGATATTAAAACCGCTCACGGTAATATAGTTGACGAAATTCTTATCCGGCATGAAGCAGTTACGGCGTACCGTTATCTCCACATTTTCCTTATTGGGATCTGCACCGCGGAAATTTGCGTACAGCACGGTCTTGTTTCCGTCCTGCTCTACAAAGAATTTATATTTTGAAGCCTCCTGATCCCAGGAATAGGGATCCGCAGCCGCTTTAAGGCATTCATCCAGACTGTCAGCCTCATACATCATTGCGTCGTTAAGAAATACGGCGCCGGTGTGACGTATCTTATCGGAGAAATACCAGTCCCCTTCCACCTTTTCTATATAAGGATTATATGCGCCGAATATGCTGTTATCGATGCTGACGGTCCAGGTATTGCCCTTATACTTTTTCCAGTTCTTTACCGATTCCGCACCGGTGATGACCGCTCCCAGCGGTTCCTTCGAACGGTAGGTGATCCTGGCATCCTTGCTTCCTGCATTCACAGGGCATACCCATTCCCTGTAGATACCGGGAAGCACCAGCACTTCATCCCCCGCAACTGCGATCTTTGCAGCATCATTAATGTGCTTAAAGGGCCTGTCCTTGCTGCCGTCTCCCTGGAAATGGGCGGACGCATCAACATAGTAGATTCTGTTCTTTGACATGATTTTCCTCCTCTTTAAGTTCCTGATCGGATCCGTCAGGATAACATCGGGTTTGGTAACTGCTTATATGATATGGATTTACAGTCACAACGTCAAACAGTTTTCAGGGAAAAAACATATCATTTTTTGTCATGGTTTTTATACACGGTACTGTCCGGGTGACACTCCGAAAGCAGCCCTGAAATTCCTGAGGAAAACCGAGTAATCACCAAATCCCGTCTTCTGCCAGACGTTTGATATGGTTTCACCGCGTGATAACAATTCGCAGGCGCGGATCAGTTTTTTATTCATCACAAACGAATGCGGGGTCACGCCGGTAAGCAGCTTGAACTTCCGTAAGAAGTGATACTTGCTCATGTGCACCTCACTGGAAAGCTGGTCGGCGCTAACCTGTTCTTCCATATGTTCCTCAACGTATGCCACAACCTGTTTTACCAGCGGGTGTTCCTCAACATATTCTCCCAGCAGCTGCGATTCCTTTCTCCCGCATAATATGTTCAGATACGCAAAGAATAACGTAAGATATCCCCGGTCCATGGTACGGCGCAGACCTTCGGGCGCCCCGCTCATAGCCAGCTTTAGCAGATATCCCCTCAGCATTTCTTCATAATATACCGGGAAATGCCATGCCCTGGAATCCTTCATACAAAAGCACTCCGAAAGATCCTGTCCCGGTCCTGCCAGTTCCTGAAGGAAAGCACGTGTAACCCACAGAATGATGCGCTTCGAATCCGTACCGCTTAAGGTAGGCTGGTACTTATGCATTACATTCTGCTCTATCAGCAGGAAATCCCCTTTGTGCAGCTGATAGCTCTGATTCTCTATCATCGAGGAGTACTCACCTTCCAGAACATAAAGGATCTCATAGTAATTATGATAATGAAAGGCCATGGCTCCGGTGGGTATGCCTTCTTTCTCATACACCTCGTAGTCACGGTCTATCATATACTGCCGTTCCTCACTGGCAGGAAGTCTCCTTATCTTTCCGCCCCCGGTTGTCCGGTGATCGTCATCCGTTTTTACTTTGTTCATCTGATCCGCCTCTTTTCCGGGATGAATAGCAATATTTGCATGTTTTGGAGCAATACTTGTCCTTTTCAAGCATTTATTATAGGTAGTATACTAGTATTACAGATAAGAATCAATAATTTTTAAATATATAACGTTTCAATCAACAAACAGGAGGAAAGTAAAAATGCAGATGACTCTTCGCTGGTATGGCAGCAAGTACGACACCGTCACACTTAAGCAGATACGCCAGATCCCCGGTGTTACCGGTGTGATCTCCACACTCTACGGCACCGCTCCCGGGGAAGTATGGGAGATGGATGACATCCTTGCCCTTAAAAAAGAGATCGAGGATGCAGGTCTTGAGCTTACCGGTATCGAGAGCGTTAACGTTCACGATGCTATCAAGGTAGGTACTCCCGACCGCGACAAATATATCGATAACTATATCACCACACTGGAGCGCCTGGGTCAGGCCGGCATACACATGGTATGCTACAATTTCATGCCTGTATTTGACTGGACCAGGACCGAGCTTGCAAGAGTACGTCCCGACGGTTCCACGGTACTCGCCTACACCCAGGAAGCAGTCGATGCTTTAAAGCCTGAGGAGATGTTCGCATCCATCAGCTCCGATGCAAACGGCGCCATTCTTCCCGGCTGGGAACCCGAGCGCATGGAGCACATAAAGGAACTGTTCGAGATGTATAAGGATGTTGATGACGAGAAATTATTTGCAAACTTAAAATATTTCCTCGAGCGCATCATGCCCGTGTGCGACAAGTACGATATCAACATGGCTATACATCCCGATGATCCCGCATGGAGCGTTTTCGGTCTGCCCCGTATCATCATCAATAAGGGAAACATCCTTCGCATGATGAAGATGGTTGATAACCCGCACAACGGCGTGACCTTCTGCTCCGGATCCTACGGTACCAACTTAGAGAACGATCTGCCCGATATGATCCGTTCTTTAAAGGGACGTATACACTTTGCGCAGGTGCGTAACTTAAAGTTCAACTCTCCAACCGATTTTGAAGAGTCCGCCCATCTTTCGAGCGACGGTACCTTCGATATGTACGAGATAATGCTGGCTCTCTATGACATCGGTTTTGACGGTCCCATCCGTCCCGACCACGGACGTATGATCTGGGACGAAGTTGCTATGCCCGGCTACGGCTTATATGACAGAGCACTGGGTGCTACCTATCTTAACGGTCTCTGGGAAGCTATATGCAAATCCCACGGACATAAGCAGGCGCTGTAAGATACATCATTTTTACAAAATATCCCCGCCATAAAAAGGCAGAAAGGTCAGATATGAAATTAACATTGCAAGGTATAAAAGAAGCACGCGCCGAATATGAAAGCAAAGGCTATCAGCTTCCTTCCTTTGACTACGAAAGCGTTAAAAAGAACACTTATGAAAGACCGGTATGGATACATTTCGGTGCCGGAAACATCTTCCGTGCTTTCCAGGCTAACGTTATGCAGAACCTGTTAAACGCAGGTGTTATGGATACAGGCCTTATCGCAGCCGAAGGATACGATTATGAGATAATAGAAAAGAGCTACCGCCCTCATGACAGCTTAAGCCTGCTGGCCACCTTAAAGGCTTCGGGTAATGTTGAAAAGACTGTTGTAGGCTCTATCATGGAGTCCCTTATACTGGACTCTGAAAATGAGGCTGAATATACCCGCCTTAAAGAGATCTTCCGTAACCCTTCATTACAGATGGCCAGCTTTACCATCACGGAAAAGGGCTACAGCCTGGTAAACGGAGCCGGTGAACTGCTCCCTTCCGTTGCTGCCGATCTTGAAAAAGGTCCGGAAAAACCTGCAAGTTATCTTGGTAAAGTAGTATCCCTGCTTTATACCAGATTTAAGGAAAACAAGCTTCCCATCGCTATGGTAAGCATGGATAACTGCTCCCACAACGGAGACAAGCTTTATGCTGCAGTAAATGCCTTTGCAGAAAAATGGTGCAATGCCGGTCTTGCAGATAAAGATTTCCTTGCTTACGTAAATGACAAGTCTAAGGTTTCTTTCCCCTGGAGCATGATCGACAAGATCACCCCCAGGCCGGATGCAAAAGTAGAAAAGATGCTCCTTGACGACGGCATGGAGAATCTCGAGCCCGTTATCACTTCAAAAAATACTTATATCGCACCTTTTGTAAATGCCGAAGAATGCGAATATCTTGTTATAGAGGATGCTTTTCCGGGCGGAAGGCCTCCCCTGGATAAAGGCGGTATCATCTTTACCGACCGTGAGACTGTTGACAAGGTTGAAAAGATGAAGGTCTGCACCTGTTTAAATCCCCTGCATACCACACTGGCTGTATACGGCTGTCTGCTGGGCTACACTCTCATCGCCGATGAGATGAAGAATCCCCTGCTCAAGAAATTCATTGAAAATGTGGGTTATGTTGAAGGCCTTCCCGTAGTTGTGGATCCCGGCATCATAGTTCCCAGAGAATTCATTGATACCGTTGTAAATGTGCGCATCCCCAATCCTTTCATGCCGGATACCCCTCAGAGGATCGCATGCGACACCTCGCAGAAACTGCCTATACGCTTCGGCGAGACCATCAAGGCTTACGAAAAGAGCAACACTCTGGATGTTAAGTCACTTAAGTTCATCCCGCTTGTATATGCAGGCTGGCTGCGTTATCTGATGGCTTTGGATGATAAGGGAAATGCATTCGATTTAAGTCCCGATCCGCTGTTAGATACAGTAACGCCTTTCGTGAAAGATTACGAGCTAAGCGCGACTCCCAAGGATCTGTCAAAGCTTGATGAGCTGCTTAAAAACGACAAGATCTTCGGCGTAGACCTGTGCGCCATCGGCATGGCCGACAAGGTAAAGGGCTACTTCGCAGAACTCTCCGCCGGAACAGGCTGTGTTGAAGCAACTTTAAAGAAATATCTGGGATGATCATCCGGTAATAGAGTCCGGCATGAATGCCCCGCATGATCTCAGCCGGTAATAGCGCCCGGCTTGAATGTCCCGCATGATCTCAGCCGGTAATAGCGCCCGGCTTGAATGTCCCGCATGATCTCAGCCGGTAATAGAGTCCGGCTTGAATGTCCCGCATGATCTCAGCCGGATGGCACTGCTAATGAACGGAGCGGCCGCGTAAAGCGCGCCGCTCTTTTCTATTATGATCTATGTGCCCGCATCCACCTATGCTTTTCGGAACAGGCGCCAGCTGTGCATCATTAACAGCCATCGACCATACAGATCAGTATCGTCCGGACGATCAAAGGCGGCAATATCGCTGCGACCGTTATACATCGCGAAACGGCACCATCTCATAAAAGCACATTCTTTAACATCTTTCTGGTACCGCTTATATCCAAAGGCGTCTCTTTGCTCTCATATGTGATCAGGAGATTCTTCCCTGGATAGATCCCGCTGCTACGGTACTCTTCAAGTTTTTTCATGCAGCCGATCCTGTACTGTTCATCATCCAGAAGCCCCAGATGCTCCAAATATATCACCTCCCCGGTCCTCACTCTTAGCAAGGTAAAGTCAGGGTACTTTACAGACTTGTCTTTAAGCACCAATGCCTGCTCGTAGTGATAAGGTATCCCCAGTCCGCTAAGAATATCCGCAATTATCGCCTCTGATTTCGAACGGACTTTTTCACCTTTTTTCGTTTCGTATATCTTAGCTTCCGGCGCAAAAGTATTGGTTTTAAACACCTGTTCCTCCCAGCGTTTGGCATACAGTTCATCAGTCAGAATATACGGTTCCACCCATTGTTTTCTGGTTTCCGGAAGCATCTGATAAGACAGGTCCGCATCGCTTTCCTCCAACATCCGTATGCACTGTTTTAGAATTGATAATTCCCTGCGCGCCTCCGTAATAAACTGTTTTGAATAATCTTTCTGCGCCAGCTTCTTAATAATATCACGCTTATCCTTCGTGATATATTCTCCCGAATTATTATCATTTGATAAAACCTGATAGTATCTTACCTGCCTGCCGCTCTGCGATATGCGCAGACGTCCGTCAGGGAATCCGTCACTTTGTCTGATCGCTGTATCGATCGCTTTTTCCAGATCAGCTGCCCTTTTTTTCATTTTCTCAACATAATCCCTCATGCTTTTTCCTCCTCTTTCATCACATTTGAACGGCTCTTTAGATCAAAAGCCTGTTCTTACTACTTTTTTATCTGTCACTGTCTCTTGTTTATGACCCATTCACAACTTTGCAGTCTGTTTGGGTCATACTTTCCGCCCCATCCGCCGACATTCCGTCTCCGATTTATGACCCATTCACAACTTTGCGGCCTGTTTGGGTCATTTTTTCCGCCCCGTCTGCCGATATCCCGCCTCCGATTTATGACCCATTCACAACTTTGCGGCCTGTTTGGGTCATACTTTCCGCCCCGTCTGCCGTCATCCAGCCTCCGATTTATGACCCATTCACAACTTTGCGGCCTGTTTGGGTCATGCTTTCCGCCCCGTC
>JAFRXH010000073.1 GCA_017437785.1 Lachnospiraceae bacterium | reverse complement strand
GCACGGTTCTGCGTAAAGAACAGGGTTGAGACATTTAGCGCTGCCGTAAGCGGCGTTACCATCCAGGTATAGGGTATGCACAGAAGCGCAACATACACGCTTACCTTATTCAGCGCGAAACACTCCCTCAAACTGCTGCCGCTTAAGAAAAAAAATACCGCTACGGGGACCATGAACGAAAGCTCGCTTATCAGCATAAGCGCGATCACACTAAGGTTATCCCCAAGCGGCGTAAAACTTATGGCCAGCTCCACAGCAATAAAACAGCATACGATACTCAGAAACAGGGCACCGCTCTTTTTACTGTTCATCCGTGACACTCCTTATCTTTCCGTCATCAATGACTATCTTTCTCTCTTTATAGAGATGACCTACCGCACGCTTAAACTCATTTTTACTCATGCCGGTCTCTCTCTTTATCACTTCGGGCGAAGCCTTCTCCGTAAAAGGAAGCACACCGCCGTACTGATCTAACAGCTCAAGTATACGCTCCATATCCGGATAGATCTGAACATGCGCCTTCTCGCGTATGCTTAAATTAAGCCTGCCGTCATCACGCACACGGCTCACTCTGGCCCTTATGCGGTCTCCCGGCTTGATATCACCGTATAATTCCTGCTTTAAAATAGCCGCACTGTAGATATCATCCACGGCAACGAACATGCCGTAATTATCGCTCTCCTGAAATACCAGCCCAGATACATCATCCCCCACCTTATAAGGCGCATCGGTACGCAGATGATCGTATACTTTCATGCTGGCGCAGAGCCTGTCGCTCTTGTCGATATAAAGATATACCAGCACTTCTTCCCCCGGATGCAGTTTCCTGTTCTGCTGGGCATAAGGAAGGAACAGGTCTTTTTCAAGCCCCCAGTCAAGAAAGGCTCCCTGCCTGCCGACGCTCACGACTTTAAGCGCAGCGGTCTCTCCAAGTCTGATAAGAGGTTTACGCGTCGTGGATATCAGACGGTCCTGCGAATCCCTGTATATAAAGACTTCCAGCTCATCGCCTATATTAATATCATCGGGAAGCTGCGCCTTGGGCAGCAGCACCTTTTCATCCGCAGTCTCCCGGCTCTGTGCCAGATAGACACCGAATTCCACCTGCTTTATGACTATGAGCTTTTGCGTTTCTGCAAGTTTTAACATTGGTTCTCCTATCTGATGGCCGCAAATACTATATCAGCCACATAAAGCAGCAGCATGAATATTCCTTTGGATCTTGTTATGCCTTTTCCGGTAGCGGATAAAACAAAGGTTATGACTACCACGCCTATCTGTATGATCATGTCACAGGCCGAAGCCATATTTACTCCGAAAGGATGTATCGTGGAAGAAACACCCAGAATAAGCATCAGGTTAAAGATCGAAGAGCCTACCGCATTACCTACAGCCATTCCCACTTCACCCTTCTTTGCTGCCACGGTGGATGTTACCAGCTCCGGCAGGGATGTTCCCACAGCTACGATGGTAAGACCGATAAGCGTCTCGCTCATGCCTGCTGCCTTTGCTATGAACTTTGCACCTTCAACTACGGCTTTACCGCCGGCCACTATAAATACCAGTCCTATAAGTATAAACAGCATACTCTTCCACAGAGGAAGCGGTTCCTCTCCTTCCTCCTCCGTTTGGTTCTTCTTTGCATCGACTATCAATACCACTATGTAGATCGCAAAAAAGATCATAAGCGGTATACCGGCGATCCTTCCCACCTCACCGACTTCTGCCGTATACGGTACCGTAAATAACTGACCGTGCGCTATAGCACCGTAGCAGGTCACTGCGAGCACCGCAACGGCCATGACCAGAAGAAGCGGGAAATCCCTCTTAAGTATGGGCTTATCCACGGGTACGGGATGAAACAGGGCGCAGAAGCCCAGCACCACCAGCAGATTAAAGATATTTGAGCCCAGCACGTTACTGAGCGCTATCTCGTTAGATCCGGAGATCGCTGCCGAAGTACTTACTGCCAGCTCCGGAGCACTGGTACCCATCGCCACTATCGTGAGTCCTATGATGACTCCCGGGACCTTAAACTGCCTTGCTATGGATGAGCTGCCATCCACAAACATATCGGCTCCCTTTATAAGACCTACGAAGCCCACTACAAGCAACAGAATATATAATACTATTAACATACTACCCCCAAAAGTTTATCCACTGTGCTAACAAGGCTTCCTATCTCGGGCTTGGTGAGCTGTGCATCAGCTCCAAGCTGCTCTCCCTTGCGGCGCAGATCATCATTTATCATGGATGAGAAGATCACGACCATCAGGTCCTTAAGATTCTCATCTGTTTTTATCAGTTTGGTAAGATGGTGTCCGTCCATGACCGGCATCTCTATATCGGTTATGACGCACTGTACGTTCTGCTTAAGCGTTCCCTCTTCTTTCCACTTGCATATCAGATCCCAGGCCTGCTGCCCGTTCTCCGTATGTGTAAGGTGCGTATAGCCTGCAGTCTCTAAAGACTGGACTATAAGCTTATTAAGAAGCGCGGAATCCTCCGCTATCAGCAGCGGCACATCTATACGGCTTCTGCCGGCTAACGCCTCCACATCAGCCACCTTAATGGCTATCTCGGGATTGATATCAGCTATTATCTTTTCGAAATCCAGTATTATCACAAGCTTATCGCCCTTTTTGACGATACCTGTGGATACACCGTCTTCAACATTGGCAATGGTCGCCGAAGGTTTCATGATATCTGCCCACGAAACCCTCTGTATACCCAGAACCGAATCCACATGGAAGGCCAGATCCAGTGAATTGAAATTAGTGATGATAAATAATCCGCCGGGCTTTGACTCCCCCATCTGGAGGCAGCTCTTAAGATCCACGGCGGTGATCATCGTACCGCGGGGCATAAATATGCCTTCTATACTGGGATGTGCATGAGGCACGGGAGTCACTTCCTGATATGTTATTATCTCCCTCACCTTGGCCACATTGATCCCGTAGTGCCGGTCTCCCAGAAGAAACTCCAGGATCTCAAGCTCATTAGTACCATTCTCGAGCAAGATTTTGGTATCCAATATTTTCTCCTTTTCTTAATAATATCCCCCGCCTTAGGCAGGGGATATGTTAACAGCCGTGTAATGCGCAGATGCTTATTCTTCAAACAGATCCCTGAACCAGCACAGAGCATCAACATAAGCTTTATATACCGTATCCATGTCTATGTCCCCGACAACCATCTGTCTGGAAACTTCCTGCCATGATGCGTTCTCGTACTGTACCAGGAAATCATATACAGCTGCGAAAGAACCTTCTTTCTTAAGCAGCGCCCTCTGTATCTCCGACGAAACCCTTACCATATCCAGCGCTTCGGCCATTGGTTTCTCGATTATCACATCCAGCACGGAGAAAAGTCCCATGAGGAAGAGCTCCGATGACTGGCTGGCCAGTTTGAATACGGGTGCGAGATTCTCGGCAAAACGCGCACGGATCATCGACAGGCGCAGAATCTCGCTGGGTCTGTCAACACAAAGCTCCTTGGTGGCTGCAGTGTTGATCCAGCGTTTAAGCTCTTTCTGCCCAAGCATTGCTGCAGCGTGCTTTACGGATGTGATACCGGAGTTGACCGTCATACGGTTTACCATCTCCAGCAACGATACTACCAATGCCGGGTCACGCTCTATCACCGATGCGGCATCGCTCAGATCAAAGTCCTCGTCATTGACCACTTTGAGCAGTTCAAGATAATTGACCTTTAAGGGTGCCAGCTCCTCCGCTCCCTTCTTTACGGGCATACGGAAGAATTCGCCTTCATACAGATCATATCCGCCGCCTTCCTTTAAGCGGTCATAATCCTCCTGAGAATCAACATTGACAGCGATAAGCTTGATATTGGGATATACCTTGGAGAAATATACCTTCGCTTTGCTGATGTCTATCTTCTTGTGATCAAGAAGGATATAATCCATAAGCGACAGCACCGGACGGTATTCCTCAAAGCGCACTACGGGAAGCCTGCGGATAGCCAGCTTATATTTATCTTCCTTAAGCTCCTTTAATCTGGCCGTATACTTCTCATCCGGCGGAAGCTCATTATCTACCAGAAGGACGATACGGTCATGCGGCACACTGCACTGTGCTGCTATATCCGCAAATATGGAGATATTGTTCATCTCGACAAAAACATTCTTATCGCCGGTCATGGTCTCAAGGCCCATGCTGTCGAGTATCTCAAAGGCCACCACGTTGGCAGCCCCGTCATAACGCCCCACTCCAAGCATACGCGGGTTCAGAAGGAAATTATCCTTCTGCGCGAATACTGAATAAGCACAGACACTCATCGTATGGTCAAACAAGGGTATCAGCGTAGCTAACATGATGATCCTCCTTAAGAAGTCCTATTACTGTATTGTACAGTATAGCATACCCAACAATATTTATCTATAATTTTTTATGCCCCGGATCCCTGCTTACTTAAGCTTACGTTCCTTCATGATGCTCATATAAGCCGGACGGATTATCTTGCTGTTGCCCACCAGCTCT
>JAFRXH010000072.1 GCA_017437785.1 Lachnospiraceae bacterium | reverse complement strand
GCATATCAATATGAGGCAGTTATACAGCACAAAAGCATTTGTATGCGGATTACAAAAATCAATCCATAGCAATGTTCAGTTTTCAATGTACCAAATATGTGTAGAAGCCGTTAGCTTAAAACGACTTTTGACACCTTAATCTTATTATTGAATTCCATCATTTTTCCTCTTTTGTGTTCTGAATACTATTAAAAATATCTATAATTGTCCCATTTTATTTACCAGCGATCCCAATAATCATAATCACTCTTCGGCCACTCTAGCCGGTACTGCTCTTTTACATCTGCAATCTTTCCATCTTTTTCTGTTACATAATATTCTATCTGATCTACACAGCCGTCCAGCCAATCCTCCATATAGATTTCCCTTACACAAAATCTATACTCCACACCGTCATACTCAATAGTATCCATTGTATTTCGTCTTGAAGAATACCGCAGCTTAACAAGCCATACCGGCTTTCCTATCATCCATTCGCTGTCCACAACTTTCCTGCTTTTCAGATAGTCTGATTGAGATACCGAGAACAGAATAACTACCAATGTAAGAAGTTGGCAAAGCATCTCCTTATACTTCTTCTTATAAATTGATATCCCTATATTTATCACAAGCGCAATTACAGTGATGATCACCGCCAAGGCAATGATCCAACACAACAAAAACAGAAACTCCATTATTTCCATTGTCTTCCCTCTATCGTCTGATCAAAGTATAATATCATCTTTCTTTAAATGCAAGAACGCCAGATCCATAACAGGATCTGGCGTCTGTTATCCTACTGAATACTTGAAATAGATGAAACGGTATGATACTCTCAATTCTTATCTCCAGCGATCAGCGTAATCATATGAGGATTTCGGAAATTCCAACATGTCTTTTTCATAGACATCTGTGATAATTTCGTTCTCCTCATAAACAAAATACTCTATCTCATCCGTATAACCATCCAACCAATCCTGGTAATAAATCTCCCGAACGCAATAATTGTATACCTTGCCATTATATTCGATTGGTTTGCATTTCCCTTTAGAAGAATACCTTAATTGTACCAACCACACCGGTTTACCTATCATCCATTCCGTATCTACGATTTTTCTGCTTTTTCGATAATCCAGTTGCGATATTCCTAAAAGCAAGAGCAACATGATCACAAAAAGGACAACTGCTTTCTTGTATTTCTTTACAACAATCATATAAATAATACTTACAACAAACAGGACGGGAACAAGAACCCATCCTCCTTTACAAAACAATTTATAAAATATTTCTGCAAGAGCTGCAAAACCAGTTATTATAAAATCCATCTTCTATTCTTTATCCCTATCAACTATCCGGGTAGCATATCTGCCGTTTTCTGGATCAACTTCATACAGTATGACCGGAGCAAGATCATCTTTAAATTCTTTCACATACTATTTAATATATTCGTATTTTTCCATGTATAGAAGCCTCAATAAGTATATCCGTAGTATTAACACATTCTAACATAATACTATATAAAATCAATTGATTTATGTATAGCACATTACCCTTAATTCCATCTCTTATTTTTTTCTTTTCTCATCATGCTTGATATAATTAAACAAAGCAATATAAAAACCTATGATTATCCCCCACATTTTCATATCATAGAATGACATATCCCATACTGGCAACTAGGGCCAAACACCTGTTATTGAACACAATAAATAGGTATTTACATATGCGAATACAAGCACTATTATCGTATTCACTACCGCTCCGATAATATCCGTTTTGCTTATCTTTTCATTTTTTTGATATAAAATCTTATTTCGGATCCAGTAGCATAGCAGTAAAACCACAGGGATAGCAAATACAAACCACCACATTCCATACCAGAACAGAAACAGATACGGAAATGAAATAACACAATCAATGAAGAGATCAAATATCAGGCGTCTACCTTTTTCTTTCAATGCTTTTCTGGCTTCCCGGATCATTTCTCCCGTTTTAAGCTTATCCATATACCAGCACCCTGTTTTTTTGTTTTTGGTGCTTTCATCGTATCACAGCTGATACTCTAAATCAATCCATTGTACAGAGAATCCCTGATTTTACAGGATTCCCTGTTAGATGGATTCAGTGCCGTAACAAAATACATTCTCCCAATGCTTATAGTTTACCTTCTTCCTTCAAACGTTCAATAACCTTATCATTTTCCCATGGCCACAACAATATCTCCGTTTCAACCCTATACCGGTTTTTATCTATCCTGTCTTCCAAAACATCACTGAACACCTCATCGAGATAACTATTTAATCCGACAGATAGTTCATTTACCATCTCCTGAAATTCAGGTGACTGTATAACGGCATCATCATAAATCCTGTCATCAGCATTTATCACAAGCTTTATCACGCCTCCCTGTTCATCAAATCCGAAAGAATCCAAATTCAGCCTGATCCCCGTTTTTTCAACCTTCAGATAATGCGAGACCCTGTATCCTAAACTACTGTTCAACAACCTAAGATCCTCATACTCTACATATTTCCAGTCATCTGTGACTGCAAGAGGATCCACGGCTACTCCGTTATCGTATATTGCAAAAAACAGCTTTGTCATCACCGGCTTAGCATCCTCTGATATATTTCCTATAACTCTTCCTGCTTCTGCATGTTCTCCTTTATTTACATATATATTCTTTAAATGTCCATATTTCAGAGTTATTCCTTCTCCGATATCCTGTACGATATAGTTTCCCCACTCAGCATCGTTTCCTGTCTCAACGATATCTCCCGTACATGCTGCAAAGGCAGGATCCAGATATGAGGCATGTATCTCTATATAGTCAGGCGCATCAGTAGCACTCCTTGTCCCAATACCATACTTGTGTATCGTAGGCCAGTTCCACTCCCTATTTTCACCGGCTATGCTCATCGTGGTTTCACTCTCCACAGTATCCTGTGACACTGCTATTGCTTCATCCTCCGTCGTAACTCCCGCTTCTTCCTGAGCTGCTGGATTACCATCGTTCTCCGGCTTTGTTGCAAAACATCCCCCTGCTAATATAGATATAGCCAGGGAAACAATGCCTATGCAAAATGCCGGTTTCTTATGATCTGACATATCTCTCACCCTTTCTTTTATACTGCCTTTCCCCAATGCAAGGGCACACACCGTTACGAGTTTCTTTTGAATACAGAAAGCCTTTTCCTATATCCTCTTTTTATAAATGAGTTGGTGCATGAAAAGACACCACTTCATATTCTTCAAGTGGAAGCTCCGGAACTCCATACTCTTCGTCCTTCCCAAAATATTCGCTGTTTCTATCCAAAAACAGTATCGCGCTGACTTCATTTGGATCAACTACAATATTTGTAGCGTGCGAATAAACAAACACTTCATTGTTTGTCTCAGTTTTCGTATATCTGCGAACCTCATCATTCTCAGGATATCCCGACTTCCCGGGTGCTGAAATATGAAGTCTTCTTATGCTTCCATCTTCCATAAGATAAGCTACCGGTATCGGCGGATACACATATTCAGTCCATGTACTCGTCATCCAATCGGAATCAGATCCTTTTTTCACGATTTCCTGTTTAGGAAAATTGTACTCTACTTCCAAGCGGAGCGCTGTCATTGTAATCCCATCCAACACACCCCCATTTTTAAATTCATAACCTGAGGTGCTTGCGCATAGATATCCATTTCCTTCAGCAATCCACTTAATATCCCAGTTTCCTTCAGCAAACGTCTCTATTTCATCAATATGTTCCTTTTCAGGATGGAGCGCCTTAGCAAAACTCTCAATCTTAACCTCTATATCCTTTCCAAGCAATTCCATACTAAAGAGATCTGCATAAAACGGAACGCTAAATTCATAATAATTTCCCGAATCAGATTTCCTTAATTCCCCGCCTATAGAAGAAATCTCTCTGCCATCTATGAGCAGTTTTCCCTGCCTTATCAGAAATCTTTCATTTTCCTCAAACTTATCACCCTCTATCTTCAGATTCATAACTATACTATAGTTATCTGCTGCAGCCTCAATCAATGAAACCTTTATTCCTTTATCTTCAGCAGCAACATCCTTTGGATAAGAAATCGCTTCAGTATGATAATAGCTATTATTATCCGGTTCCTTCTCCGCCGGATCCTCAGTCTCATCAACTGTGATTATCGGAATCTCACTCTCTGCTATATTCTGCGACGTTACTAATTCTTCATCCTCCGCTGTATCCTGTGCTCCCGCTAATGCTCCATCCTCTGTCGCAACTCCACCTTCTTCCGTAGCTGCCGTATCACCGTCGTTCTTCGGCTTTGTTGCAAAACATATCCCTACGATAACAACAACAGCCAGTGAAACTATACATATCCAAAATGCCGGTTTTTTATGATCTAACACTTTTCTCACCCTTTCTTTTATGCTACCTTCCCCAAATGCAAGGGGACATACCATTACAAGTTTCTTTTGAATACTGTTTTCGAGCAGCGCCGCGGCATATGCTTTCCTGTCTTTCATGTCATACCCTGAAACAGTCTTTTCATCGCAGGCGTATTCAATATCCCTGGAAAGAAGACTGTATGCAAGCCACATGAGCGGATTAAACCAGTACACACAAAGCAGTAGATATGCCAAAGGTTTCCAGAGATGATCCCCGCGTTTTATATGGGAAAACTCATGCGCTATGACATAAGGGATCTCCTTTTCATCGATACCGGATGGCAGATAGATCCTCGGCCGGATCATTCCTAAGATAAATGCCGTTGCAGTCCTGTCACTCAGATAGATATTGTCCTTATACTTTACAGACTCCGCCATGCGAAGCTTAAGCTTTATATATGAAAACAGGCTGAACATCAGCATCAGGCCAACACCTGCGATCCAGATATATCCGGCTATTTCAAAAACTGAAAGTTCCTGTTTAACAGGCTCTGTGATTTCCACGATCTCATATGGAATATATGTCACATCTTCCTGAATATCCTCAGTCGCTGTCACCGGCATATTGTTCGCTTCTGCCTGCGGTATCTGCTCCTGATCAGTATTCCGATCCATAACCGCTGCTTCAATACTCTCGATCTTTTCATCCATCCCACGCGGGATCAGACTGAACGCACTCTCTATCGAAACCGGTATCACAAGCCTTAATGCAACGATTGCCCAAAGAAGCATCACACACCATTTAGGCGCTTTCTTTAAAAGCAAACGTGCTGCGATTACGACAATGATAAGTATGCTCGCCGATATACTGATATTAAGTACCTTTAAAAAGATCTGTTCCATCAGTTTTCCTCCGCTTCATCGATCATCCTGCGTATCTCTTCCGCTTCTTTTTGTGTAAGCTTTCTGCCCTTTGTGAATGCGGCAATAAATGCCGGCAGCGATCCGTCAAAGGAATCATTCACAAACTGTTCACTCTGCAGCGAATAGAATTGTTCTCTGGATAAAACAGAAGTCACTGTACCTCCGTTATTCTGAAACACTCCCTTGGCACAGAGCTTACGTATCACGTTATGCGTAGTCGTTCTTGCCCATCCGAATTCCTCCGCCGTAAGCTTGACCAGCTCATGGCTTGTAATAGGCTCCCTCTCCCATATCATCTCTGCAAATCTGCTCTCGATAACTCCAAGCTGTATATCTCCCATGATCAACCTCCAAAAATGTAATCGGACTATCCGCGGTAGTCTATCCAAAGACTATCACCGATAGTCTTGCATGTCAATAGTTTTTTTAACAGACTTCATCTTTTTTTCTTCACGCACATCATTCACTTATATAACAGGGATACTATAGAAAATATTGCGGGCTGATATCACCGCATGTGAAATCACACTTATCTTTTTCCGTCCTGCATACTTCTTTTCCACTCCATAAGGTTCACCACAGCTATAATCACGAACGTACCAAATACGATAAGTATATCTCAACTCTTATTATGCAATAACTACCTTCCGTTCCGCTGACTTCTTTTTAGTTCTATCCTGTTTACGATATACATTGCCCCCAGTATCCCGACTGACAGCAATAATGCAATATGCCAGGGCCAGCGATATATAAATTCCTGCCCTTTCCAGTCCAGGACCATCAGCTTTTTGATAAAGATAAAGCTAACCGCAAAGCTTGCTATCATACCTGCAATAATAGCCGCAGCAGCTACCATACCATGTTCTATCAGCTGCATTTTAAAACGGTCCGCCGGGTCCATGCCAACCACATCATAAAGCCATAATTCCTTCTTTCTAAGGCGCATGTCCGCCTGTAAGGTATTCATCATCTGTATCATCCGCTCCGTCTTTAACCCTGGTATCAAGTGGAGCATTTTTATCACCTATTTGTGGTATAACAGTCTGCTCTTTACCATCCACTATGTATACCGGGTAACCCGAAATCTCATCCTGCCAGGCCTGTACTTCATTTCGCTCTGCCACATTTCTTATAGCATCCAGATAGCGCTGCAAGTTAACGGCAAGCCAACCACAAATATGTCCGTCAAAACACCACAAATCTATTCGCCAAAATGCCACAAATCTATTCGTCGAAATACCACAAATCTATTCGTCACCCCTTGCAAGTGCCCGAAAAATATGTATAATATAGATTGTTTAACATGGTGCAGATTAGGAGGATGGTAATGGATTATATTAAACGTGTCTGTGACAACGAATTACAGGACAAACTTGATGCTTTTGGAGCAGTTCATATAACCGGTCCAAAATGGTGTGGCAAAACAACAACTGCAAAACAATTCGCAAAAAGTTATATAGAAATGCAGGATCCGGATATGAGAGAGGCTTATATTCACACAGCTCAGATAAAGCCTTCAAATTTGCTTTCCGGCGATAACCCACGTCTGATCGATGAATGGCAGATAGCACCGAATCTATGGGATGCGGTAAGGGTTTCTGTCGATAAAAGAAATGAGTCCGGATTGTATATCCTTACCGGTTCAAATTCAATTGATAAACCTTCGATCATGCATACCGGCACTGGAAGAATTGACACTCTGCAGATGTATCCTATGAGCCTTTACGAATCAGGTGAATCCAACGGTACAATCTCCTTATCTGCATTATTCAGGGATAAAGAACTACCAAACGACGAGTGTATCTCCAATCTTACTATTGATAACCTGATCCTGGCAGCGTGTCGTGGTGGATGGCCTTCCGTCATAAACAAGAAAACTGATAAGGCCAAATTAATGATAGCTAATAGTTATTTTGATAGTCTCTGTAGAGATGACATCTGCAATGTCGACAAAGTAAAAAGAGATGAACAGGGAACCCGCCTTTTGTTAAGATCATATGCAAGAAATATTTCAACTTTTGCCAGTAATAAAACAATCCTCAAAGACATTAATGCAAACTTCCCGATGAGTGACACAACGTTTTACGATTATTTAAAAACTCTTCGAAAACTATATGTGATCAAGGATGTTGAAGCCTGGTGCCCATCGATCCGGTCCAAAACAGCAATTCAATCGTCAGATAAAAAAGAATTCGTAGATCCATCAATTGCTGTGGCTGCTCTTGGTGTTTCTCCGGAATACTTTAATACAGACCTAAAAGCTTTTGGATTTATCTTCGAGACATTATGCATAAGAGATTTGCGGGTATATTCATCTGCGCTAGGCGGTAATGTATCATATTACCATGACAGATATGGTTTGGAAGCAGATATCGTACTTCATTTAAGGGATGGCAGATATGCATTGATTGAAGTCAAACTGGGAAGTAACGAAATAGAATATGGGGCGTCGCATCTTAATGAAATAGAAGAATTGATAATGAAGTATAACGCTCAGGAGGTGCAAGCTCCTCTCCGTTTACCGGATCTAAAGATAATCCTCACCGGTACTCCATACGGATACAAACGCGAAGACGGCGTATTTGTAATCCCGATCGGATGTCTAAAAGATTAACATAAGATTATAAATATATTAAAGCGGGTGACATCCATCACCCGCGTCATTTTCTCCTTCTGATAATAGGTTTTCTCTGCTATGTTTATAATATTATGACTCGTGGGCAAAAATGGGCTCGCCGTGGGCAAAATTTGCCAATTTCTGCCATTTTTTGCAAATTGTTAAATGCTGAAAGCCCTTGAAAATACTTTTTGAGCATATTCTATAAGTGCCGCAGTATCAATCTGCACATCCGGCAATTGTCCAGCAAAATTTCAGTCTTCTACAGGAATCGATGACCGCCAGTGCATATCCAGTTTCTTTTTCTCATTAACACAATCTACCAAGTACAGATTGATCAGGGTCTGATATGGTATCCCCGTTTCCATAGCCTGCTCCTTAAAATATTCTATAACATTAGGCGCAATCTTTATAGTTACCTGTTTCTTTAGCTCTTTGGCATATGGATTCTTCCGGGGATTAAGTTTTTCAACATCATATTCCTTTAACATATGCTTCTGTTTATTAATCCTATTTTTATTCTCATCCCAATCAAACAGTAACACAATTATCTCCTTTAATCCGTATCGTAATTATAACATACATACGTTGTATTGTCCACTACTCCAATATCAGGGAAACTCTCACCATTCTCCCATCGGGACACAGCTTTGTTCGTGACTCCGATAAGATTGCCCAACTCACTCTGTGTATATTTCTTTACTTTTCTGGCTTCCCGGATCAATTATTCTTCTCTTTTGCCCCTTCAGGGTTTTATCGCCGGTATATGTATCTCTTCCTGCACTCCATCAAGTATACACGAAAACACATAATCCGGTTGATAAAAGCCTTTCGAATCCAGCGAATAATCTATCCTGTATGATTCAATGGTCATCTCAGATATGTCCTTATAATATGACCATCTGCCGGCATATATCTGTTCTAGAGCCTCATTGATATCATAAGTCTCAAAATCCTTATATCTGTTCAGATCAAGTATCCTGTTCTCTATTCTTCCTACTCCTACATCATGATACAGATTACACCTAAGAGTCCCACTCTGTATATCTTCACCCAACTCATGTAAACCCACAGTAAATTCATACATACCATTCTCCTGCTCTGTAAAAAAAGCATCCGCAGGTATCATAAGGGGTACTGCATTTCGTACCTCTTCCTCGGATGCACCGATAAGCAGCCGGGATTCCTTTCCATCCTCCGTAAAAAAAACTCCGGGAAATGTCAGCGTATACTTTCCTCCAAGATAATCTATCCATATACTGTTGCCACCGTCACCCGTAGAATACATAACCAGTGTTTCATCATATACAATAGTCCTGCTCTCGTCGACATTAAGGCCAAATGAATTCATTACCTCTCTGCCTTTCGCTTCAGCCTCCTTTACAGACAAAACCTTCGCCTGATATACCGGCATGGAATGCACACACTCTCCCGGGGTGATATTGTTCTTTACCGCAACCCGGTCCATATTATATTTTTTGACGGCAACAAATGAATTATTACCTAATTCCTTTACAGAATATTGGATAAAGATCATAGAAAACAGCAATATTGTGAGTATAACAGGTATCTGACACAGAATCATATGCTTCAGAGCAGGTTTCTTGTCTACTTTTTTAATCCCAGATAAAACATATGATCCAAATGTAAAGATACCATATCCTATCATAGTTCCCACGGTGTTTCCCAGAAGGTCATCAAATTCAAAAAATCCCCTGTGCGTACACAACTGGACCAATTCAATAAAAGCAGAAAACAAAAAACCTGCCAGATAACATACATAGCCTTTACGAAAGATCTTCCCCAACAACGGCAGAAGAATTCCCAAGGGTATAAACATCACATAATTTAGTATTATAGCTCTCCAGGATGCAGCTTTCCAATTCACCCACGCATCACGGTATGAATAAAATAACATCTGTATCTTCTGCGTTCCAAACACAGCTGAAGGCCTTGATAGCATGGTAGCACCAATAACTATCATCAGATAAACCATCAACATTACACATACGGCAACCGTTTCGGCCTTAATACGCCTTTTTCCCTTAAGTATTTTTTTATATACCAGAAAATATCCTACAGCGAACCCCAATACAACTATAACTGCAAGAATAAGGCCCGGTATTAAATATGTTATTCCCAGGCTTATAATATCTGTGATCCTCATTTTATTATTTCTCCAACGGATTGCATAATTCCCATCATCATTTTTTATTGTTGCACCGAGCTTTTCACATACATCATACGCATTTACATATTATAGAAAATATTGCGGGTAGTTTTTGCAACGGGTGCTGCCAACAAATCAATTTCCCGTCAGCCATTGCTTTAGATCATCCTCTATGCGGTATTCCGTAACCATATCCTTTACAGCAGTGGGCTCCCCGTCCTTAGTATAAACGATCTGATATGTAACCGTCATATAAGGAGCAGATGTATCGGTAACTTCCCAGCCACTCCAAAAATGCATGTGTTTGGTCATCTCCCTTATCTTTTTATCAAACAGGATATCCGTTTCACTCTGGCTTGAACGGTCCCAGCCATTTGCCTTAAGATCCATATGGGTTGCCCACACGGATGATGAAAGGAGTGCTGCCTGAGCTTCATCAAGATCCGTACCCTTTGTAAATTCGGGGCGTATATTACAGAACTCCACCATTACATACGACTCTGCGACTTCACCCTCATGCCCTCCTTCCGGAAATACGGTTTCAGCAAGATCCTTTTCACTCTCCCATTCCGTATAATCCGAAACAGCTTCAGTAAGTGCATCCGGTTCCCGGTCCGCTTCATGATCATTTACAGAGACCAGTTGTTTCCTTCCGTCTTTTAATGTTACAAGTGCCGACTGCATCCTGCGCGTAAATATGCCGGTTATCTCTCTTACCAGTTCCGTAAAGTTCTGATCTCCATACTCATTAACGCCCTCACAATAAAGCTCATAGGCCTTATCAAAATCACCGCTCTCTCTCCCTACCGTATAATTACTGCCGGATATCATAATGGATGATATATCATCCTTATCTACCGGTTTCAAAAAGATATCACGATATGCGCTGTCTTTCCCCAGCAGCGTCAGAACATGGTCAAGCTCCGACCTGTCGATCCATACATAACGCTCCTTAAAGAAAACACCGCCGTCAAAAACAAGTCTTATCCCTTCGGCCTCTTCATGATGTGGCTCCCGGCGTACTTCCTTATTAAGCGCCTCACAGAGAATATCTATAACTTCCCTGTCCATGATCTTATAATCCCGCATTTCGCAACAATAATAATCCTCTGTATCGGAAAAGCTGTAATACCTGTTCGGCTGATATGTCATTGATATGCTATGTACTTTGCCGGCATTCACCATATCTTTTTCTGCGAACCCTTTTCCGTACCATACGATTGTGACAAATACGACGCAGAATAACAGCATATATAGAATTCCGGGTAAAGCCTTAATGCAGTCATGTAAGCTGTGTGTAAGGATGATCTCATATAACAGAGATACCGCAACTGCCAGCAAAAACAGCAGTATTATCGATTTCCACTCAGAATTGCCTCCCAATATTAATGCCACCGGGATCAGACATACTGCGCAGCCAAGCAGCGTGCGGAATATCCCCTGCACACGCTCCGACACCGCTGCATGTTCTGCAGCCTCCGAAGCACGCCGGCCATGCAGATAAACAGCCAAAACGAAGATCAGTATCCCAAGTATAAGAGTATATATCAGGCTTGCAAAACTCCTTATAGCAGGATATGAGAAATTAGATAAATGGGTTCCAATCAGGCTCGTGACTACATTCAGACGCCTGTCGAGTATCGTTCCCTTTAATCCCTGAGGGATAGTCGAAAGATTATCAAAAACACATATCTCCCCTACCAGCAGGATCAGCCTGGGTACTACCAGAAGGATCGCATACATGCACAAAGCCGAAAGCCATGTTCCGCTCAGCGAAAGTGCCAGCAGCATAAGTGCCGTGGTGAATACTGATGCCGCCAGATAACAACCAAATGTTAAGAAAAAACGATTATCATTTCCAAACTGAATATATGGAAGGATCAGTGCCAATGCTCCAGTGAGTATCCCTCCCAAAAGAAGAATACCGGTATCTATCGTGAGTACCGCCGAAAAAGAGGAGAACGCCAGACATCTCTTAGTAACCGGTAACGAATGAAAACAGTCACTCCCGGTCCGCTTATTCTGATAGCGGAACAGAAACAGGAGCATAAGCGGTGAAACCACCAGGAATATAGAAAGCATCGGCCAGGACATACGGACAACAGTCTGATAATAGGATTCCAATACGCTTTCCCCAAGTTTTACAGCTTTTCTATCTACATCGACGACATATACGATTTCAATCAATGCCAGCAATACGGTGATGGCTGCAGCCGGAAAAGCCAGCCTTCGCAGTGCATCCATATATGCCCCTTTATGAAATAAAGCATTACCTTTCTTATTCATCTCTTTCATCTCCTTCCTCCCCGATATTAAATGAATAGCCCAAAGTCTGCACTTCACAGAGGAACATCTCCTCAAGTGTCAGTGGCATGATCTCCAAAAGCAGCGGATGCTTTGCTTCTATCTGTCTGCGTATATGCTCTTCAGTCCCGCGTACGACAAGATTCGCCACTGTTCCGCTCTTTTCGTATCTCACTATCTCAAAGCCCTCAAAGATACTGCGGTCATATTCCTCTTTAAAAGCTACCTGCACCTTGAGCATTTCAATCCCCACCGCATCGGTATGCTGATCCAGGAGGATCTTACCGCTATGCAAAAACAGAAGCTGATCACACAGATCCTGAAGCTCACGCAGTGAATGACTGCTTAATAAGACTGTCATTCCCCTGTCAGCCACTTCGCGGTACAAAAGCTTTCGCATTGCCTCCCTCACTACGGGATCCAGCCCGTCAAAACTCTCATCCAGTAAAAGCACCTCAGGTCTTGCAGCAAAAGCCAATACCATTGACGCCTGACGCTTCATCCCCTTTGAAAAGCCCTGAAGCTTTTTCTTCGGATCCAGACGGAAGCTTTCACAGAGCGAATGAAAGTATGCCATATCATATCCGCTGTAATAAGATGCGTAGAACTTCGCCATATGCTCCATATCCGCGCCACCGGGAAAATATGCTTCATCTGCAAGAAAGAACAGCTTCTGCTTTGCGTCTGCATTCTCATATACAGGCTCACCGTCGATACGCACTTCACCTTCCTGCGGTTTATATACTCCGCTCACGCAGCGGAGCAAAGTGGATTTGCCTGCGCCATTTGAACCTATCAGTCCGCATATGCTGCCTTTTTCGATCTTTGTTCCCACGCCTACAAGTACCATATGATCATTAAAAGATTTCGACAGATTGCTGATCTCTATCATTCCTCATCACCTCCGTAAACCTTTTCCACACAACCAAGGATCTCTTCTTTGCCTATCCCCGCCAGGCGGAAGTTATTAAGATATTTCTCAAGCTCTTTCAGTTCCTCCCGGTGTTCTCCGGCAAGAACCTGTTTTGCCTCCTGGGATATGAAACTTCCTTTACCCGGTACCGAGCGTGTGATCCCCCTGCGGTCCAGTTCCGCGAAAGCTTTCTGTATCGTATTGGGATTGATCGTAAGGCTGGCTGCCAGCGTGCGCACACTGGGGAGCTTATCGCCTTCACGCAGAATCCCGGTCAGGACATAGTTCTCTACCTGCCGTATAAGCTGCTCATATACCGGCACATGACTCAGATTATCGATCTGGAACATAGCGCCTCCTTTCCTATCACGTATCAACTGTATTACTTCGCATAGTACGGTTTAGTTAAAAATATCACAGGACCTGTATGATGTCAAGCCCCGTTTTAATGTTGCTTATATATCCCCCCGTTTATCTTTTTCCGTCCTGCATACTTCTTTTCCACTCCAGAAGGTTCACCGCAGCTATGATACCGAACATACCAAATACGATAAGTATCGCAGCTCCAACCGGCCACGCAAAAACATATCCCTCTGCTGCGGCGGCATCGATTATCCATTTTTGAAATACTATATAGCTGAGCAATAAGCTTATAACCACTCCAAGCAACGCGGACACAACTACTCCGAAGCCATGCTCGATAAGCATCATCTTAAATTTCTGTACCGGTTCCATACCAACCACATCATAAAGCCAAAGTTCCCTTTTCCGTATACGCATGTCTGCCTGAATGGTATTGATCACCTGTATAAGGCATACGATAAGTATAAATATGCATATAGTTCCCCCTGCTACAGTTATCACGTTCAGCTGTTGCACATCCTCATAATAGCCGCCGCCATATCTGCAGGTATAGCGCAGACCGTTATCCTGCGCAAAAAGCATCAGTTTATCATCAAGTATATCCATATCCCTTTTTACGCCAACCTCGCAGGTATAACAAAAGCGGTAATCACCCAGAGATAAAGCCGTAAAATCATATCCGTTCTTTTTTCGTGTGGCGCCGGTCTTTTCTGCAAGATATTCAATCCGTCTGTTTATGCTCTCTACAGGATATATGATGCGCATATAGTTACTTCTCTGCATGCTGTTTATCCCACCATGTTCATAAGCCTTACCCGAAAAAACTTCCTGTGAGATGATGCCGGATATCTTTATTGTTTCTGTTTCACCTTCATTAAAAACCAGTTGTCTTACACATTCGAGCAGTCCACTTATTTCATAATTGTTTTCGGGCCGCAAATGTCTGCATTCATATCCGGCTTCTTTCAGAGCCTCAAACACTGCATCTTCAAGTTTATCATAATCTTCATTTTTCTCCGCATAGCTTCTTTGGAATCCCATAAGCGTTTTAATGCCCTTTTCGTTTTCATCAGGGATTCTTACTTGTTTTTCGCCGTTCTCAAAATAGACCAGACTTATTTTCCCCTGATCCATCTCACCCCAGGCAGGCATCCCCAGTTGTTCCGATGCCCGTGCAACCGCATCGTTAAAGATCTTACGCGCTTTAAGCGCACCATCCACACTGAGTATATCTATAGTATCACCGGCATGAAGATCCGTCCTGCGCCTTCCGCTTTCATCAGAAGTGGTTATGTCACAGAGAAGCACACCGTTTTCCTCTATCATCTTTTCATAGTCGATATCACCTTCCATCAGGTAAGGCCGTTCTTTCTCCATGTTCTCACTGTTACAGCCCAACTCCAATATCCAGGCCACATCGCCTTTTCCTCCAAGACTCAGTTCTTTCATCTTATCACTGTAAAAATACGGAGAGCCGGCCATGGCACTTATGCCGGAATAATGATCATTGCTTATCACAGGAAATACATCCGTAACGCTGTCACCTTTCAACAGGGCATTGCACAGGCTTTCCATCTTCTCATCATCATAAACCCGACAATCCACTCCCCCCGAAAGCTCTATAACCTCACAATATTCGGATACTTTATCCCCCATACTTTTCTTAATGGACGCTTTATAAGAATCCAGAAATGAAAGTACCGTAAGCATCAGCGCTACAGAGACAAAAACAGCTATAAATATAGCCTTACCGCTCCCCCTTCCCCTTAAGGTATTTCTTTTTGCATAAAATCCCGGAACCCCGAAAAGTCTTTCGACTATGGAAGGCTTTTCTTTCTTCTTTGTCTTCTTGCCCGTTATCTTCCCCGCAAGCAGTTTAATCGCCTTGCCTACAGTTAGTTCTTTTGCCATGACTCCATGCAAAGCTTCCAGAGGGGATACTTGTGCAGATAATCTTGCCGGTTCTATAAGTGAAAACAAAGTAACCCCCATACATATCACCGTAGTGTAGAGCGCAGCTTTGGGGTAAAAATGAAAAGCAAAGAATGATTCCAGCTTAAGCATAGATATAAGCCAGGGTTCTGAAAGCTTAAGCAGTTCAAATCCAAGCCCCATGCCCAGAAGCGATGCTATAAGGCTCATCAGAATACCTTCCGTCAATAGAAGAAATGTATTCTGCGATTCAGACATACCTACACATCTGAGCAATCCGAAATCTCTGCTGCGTTCCGTTACCGCTATCATCATGGTGTTTCTTAAGATAACCACCGAAAAAAGACCAAACGCCGTAGCTGCCACGGTCAGAAGGAAGTTAAGAAGAGCCGTTTGAACTGATTCATCTTCGCGAAGATATTGTTCTATGTATTTATACACCTCAAAACTAAGCCCATATTTTTCATTAAGTGAACCGGCCTGTGCACGCAAGTTCTTCATGGTCTTCAACTTTACTTTTAACCCGTAGGTTTCGCCCTTCTTTAGCTGGGAACTGAGTACCAGGCGCTTACCATCCGAACTATAAGTATATATACAGAGGGCTTCCACATCCGGATCCTTCTCAAGCTTAAGGACCTTATCTATCATATCATCAGAAAACGCATCATTCCCCACGGAATACAATTCGTACGGATCAGACGCATATACCGAATAAAAAATATAATCCCATATGGAATACCCCACAGTCAGGATACTGAAGCTCAAAATGTAAGTAAGCGCGATACCAAGTACCGAGTACAGGGTCCGCGCTTTATTATGCCACATATACTGTTTTGCCAGATGAAGATAATAACCCACCGATGCCGCCTCCTATACCAGAAAGTATAGCAGTGAGGGGCGCAAATTCAACTTACAGTTTTGTAATAATTCCCCTCACTGCAAAGGATATGGATGTCTCACATTTTATGAGGCACTTCAGTCGCTTCGCCCACATTTTATGAAATAATGTGTAGCAGCCTTATACCTCACTGTACCGGTTTAGTTCTTTTCATAAAAAAGCGGGTGACTCTCATCACCCGCTTTTGCATTTAGTTCCTCATTCTGTTGAAACCAAAGATTCCTTTACAGCCAGTTGAACACGCCCTTTCCGATCTTGAAGCTGACCTTCTTGCTGCCGTAGTACTTGGTGGTGCCACTTCCGCTGTCTCCCAGTCCGGTGATCACTAAGCTTGCCTTGCCCTTGTTTACATTCGCAAAGTACTCTACCTTGTAGTCTACACCTTCCTTAAGGGTAACGGCGTTAGCTCCCTTTCCGATCTGCACGGTCACGACAGGCTTCAGATTCTCGCCGGTAAATGCGTAGCTCTTCTTATCAAGCTTAACGCCTGCCTTCGAGATGTCTTGGGTCTTTTCTGCTTTGCTGATCGTGTAGCTCCCTATTACGGTTCCGGTATAGTTGCCCTTACCGCTAACGGTCACTTCTACGGTTACCTTTCCGGCTGCCATCATATCATCAGTGATCTTATCGCCTGCCTTTGCATCCTTGCCGTCGATCTTATATGTCACATCCATATCCTTGGCAGTGAGCAGGGTTCCGTTTACTTCCACGTAAGGAGCCTTGAGGTACTTGCCGGATTTGATGTATGCCTTCTCATCTCCGCAGATCTTAGGCATGGCTGTGCTTATATCCAACGCTGTTATAGAGAAATCTTTTGTAACAGCTGCAGCACCTTTATAGCTGCCTTTAAATGTTACCTTTACACTTGCAGGCTTCTTGCCGTTTGCTGTCTTATTATTGCTGTACTTAAGTGTATAGTCACGTCCCGCCATGAGCTTAGATGTTCCGTCAGTTACCGTGACTTCCGGTGTTGCTCCGCCGGCCTTGTACTGAACGCTTGCCGGCACATCTACGTTTATTCCTGTAGTGCAGGGGCTTATCTTATAGCTCTTGCTTACGCTTCCGCTGTACTCACCAATACCTACGATAGAGATCTTTATTGTTCCCGCGCTTGCTATGTCAGCAGGATAGTTGATCTCATAATCCTTACCAAGCTCAAGTGTTGTCGATCCGCTCACTACAGTCAGTTCGCTTGCTGCCAGAGGCTGCTCAAGCCCGTTATAGATACGCTCTGCGGGATTGAATGCAGTAACCTGGATCTTCTTCTCATCAACTACCTTAACATCTATAGTCCGCTTACCTGTAAAGTTGCCCTTGCCTTCTATGGTGATGATTCCGTCTGTTTCAAACTTGACTTTCGCATCAGGATTATTAATGTCATTCATTCCAAGCTTCCTGCCCGCATAGAACACTGCAGGTGAAGCGGTCTTTCCCTTGGCAACAGTGATGCCTGCTGCAGTCACATCAGGATCATCGATATCCTTTCTGGTGATGGTGAAGGTCCTGCTTCCGCTTGCCGCTACAGTCTTTCCTGTTACAGTAACGGTAGGCAGCTTGCTGGCACCTTCAGAAGCCTTAACGTTGTTCTTATACTTAACTGTATAATCCACGCCTTCAACCAGCGCCTTGCCGCGGTACATAACTGCCACCGGTGGAGTGATCTTTGCTCCGGTATATACAAAGCTGTCGCCATAGGTAAAGGTAACATAGAGGCTTTCGTTTTTATCTATCACAGTGATGGGCTGTGTAGCAGTCTTAGTATCGCCATCAGTATAGCTTATAGTAATCTCGGTATCAGAAGCCGTAAGCGCTGTTTTGGGCTCATAAGTATATGCGGTAACTACCTCCGTGCTATTATCATCGTACTTTGCCGTAACTACCATACCTGTCGGATCAAAGAACTCGCCTGCTTTATAAGTTGTCTTGTCCGGAGCTTTTGTTACAGCTATACTTTCAAGATTTCTTACCTTGATCCCGTTTACAGTTATAGCTTGCTTAGCTGTTTTGGTAACATCACCTGCAGTATAACTTACGGTTATCTCCTTATCCGCAGCCGTCAGCGGGCCATTAGGTGAAAACGTATATCCCGTTATCACACTGCTGCTGTTATCGCTGTATGTTGCCGTCACCTCCATACCGGCAGGTTCAAAGTGCTCTCCCGCAACATACTCCGTCTTATCCGGCGCTTTTGTGATCGTGAGATCCGCAAGGGTCTTTTCCTCAGCAGTGAATTTGGCACGGAATAAAGCCATATACGCAGCTGTTTTCTGGATGAAAGTGGTTTTTATGCTGCCGTTGATCCGCATTACCGGATTTTCGCTATATGTATATCCTTCATCTGCATGTGCGAAAACAGTAACAATATAGGTCTTTCCGGCTTCAAAATCCTGGTTCGGATCAAGCGTTACTTCCTTCCCCGCGTCATCAATATAAGCCCATGCCGTTGATGTGACAGACACATGTTCCGTCGCGGAGACCGCTTTCTCCGGCTTCGCCCCTACCACGGGAAGTGCCATGTTTACATCCATTTCCGAGATTGTCCTGGAGGGGCCGGCTGTGAATCCCTTAGTCATATAACATTCGTCTATATAAACCATCCAAAAATCCGGCTCCGACGAATTAATGCGGATCTGAGCATCAGTTGCAATGTCATATCCTGTTTCCGCCATTACGTAAACATATAATTTATATGTTTCACCCTCTTCAAACGTATCACCGGCCTTCAGTACCGTAGAATCTGATATCCTTTTCCACTTCGTTTCGGTCACAGATACATGCTCCGTTGTCGTGACCGCCTCTGCCGGCGCCTCTCCGTCAAAAGGCTCCGTAATAGAAATATCAACGGAATCTACATATATTCCCGGCACTCTGAATGTCGCATAATACTCACAATCCGCTTCGTTTGCTTTCGTAACTTCACCTTCGATATCTTCATTAAAACGTCCTTCCGGATTATCCGATATCCGACACCCTTCATCCGCCGCAACAGTGACACTTGCCTTATAATATGTTACCGCTTCAAAAACATCGTCCGGCTGCATCTTGACCCAGGCTTTCTCCGCACTATCCCATTTAGCCCATTCCGTTTTTGTCACGCTTACATGTTCGGTGGTCGATACCGCATCCTTCGGCGCAGCGCCTGCCTTCGGCACTTCCACATTCACGTTCATGCTGCTGATATATTTGGGTGAAGCAGTAAATACGTATAATATAAAATAATGATCATTTTCACCGGTTGGATCCGGCATCACCCCCGTTGAATCACCATTGACCCTGACCGTAGGCGGATACTTTTTAGAAAAATATCGGCCCGATCCTTCTGTCGGTTCTGCAATAAAGGAGACACGATATTTCCCGCCGGCGATAAAGGCTTCATCTTCCCCCATCGCAAGCCAGTTCGTTCCGTCATATCGTTCCCATTTTGTAGTCCCGGCCGACACCGTAACATCCTCCGTCACGATCACGGGAGCCACCGGCGTATCCCCCGCATAAGGGATTGCGACGGAAACATCCACCGCAGGGATATTATTGTTTAAGATTTTGACTTCCCCCTCCAGCTTTGTCTTTCCGGTTCCGTCTTCCAGATCTTCATCATTGATCTGGTACAGGCAGTCTCCGATATACCGGGACAGATCATAGCTTTCATCTTCCGTCCACAATCTGATGCCCTGAAACTTTCCTCCGCTGAGCTTCAAATCTGCTTTTTCACTTATGGCCAACGCATGACCTCCTGCCATACCGCTTTCAAAAACACCTGCGGATATCGTTATATCGGCAGAATGGCAATAAAAAGCCGGGCCATCTCCGTAACTCCCACCTCCGCCAAACCTGCCCCCACGTATATCCGCCTCGCCGGCATATACTGAAACAGCTCCGCAAAGAGCCTCGGTCACATCCGTGTGCCCCATGATAACGGGATTCCCCCAAACGGTCAGTTTGCCATAACTGTTTATAACTCCCGGGCTATACTTAAAATTCGGACGATGGATTGAAAATGCTATCCCGCCGTTTCCGTGTATGGTCAGCTCCCCATAGTTACTTATCAGATATTCCAGGCTGTTGCTTTTGTCTCTGAGATCAATAAACGTATTCAATTCCAAATCTTTCCTAAAATTATTTCTGGTAAATATAGCTACGGAAGTTTGATAATAATCCTTTCCCTCTTCCAGCTGATAATAATCCAGCCCTTCGCTGTTCTCGAACTCATCCACCCGGATGTACAGATCCTCCTCGCTCTCCAGGGCTTCCTTAAGCTCTGCAAAGTTTTTGACCACCACGGGATCCTCTTGGGTCCCGCTGCCAAGCCCCGGACTCATGGCATATACTACCAGTCCGGCCGGTAACAGTTCAAAGACCATGATGATGGCCAGGATTACCGACAGCAATCTGTTCACTGCTCTCTGTTTCTTCATAATGCTTATCTCCTCCTTTTATTCTTTGCCGGGTTTCCCCGTATCATCACATATTTTAGAATAAATGTCTCCGGTCCCGCATCACCCGCGAGAACCATTTTTTGAACTTTTTTCAAAAAAAAGAGGGGCGACTTTCGTCGTCCCTTCGTTCCCGCATTAATTTATCTCTTAAGCGGCAGATTTTCGATCATATCAGATAAACGTACACTAACGGGTATTTTCTCACCCCTGCCACGCTTAGGTTTTACACTATATTTCTCCAAATCCCGGACTCCGGTTTGGATCTCCTCAAGACATTCGATACAGTAATCTTTTTTCAAGCCGGCATCCATGCCGACCTTTATAAGATCATCCTTTGCTATATCCTTACCTTTACCGTTTACGGAAGTCGTATGCTCGCCAAAATAGGTATCGCTGTAGGTTAAGTCATACGCCGGAGCAAGTCTCCAGCCTTTGTCTTCGGTGTACAGAAAAGAAAAGTTCTTTGTATGGTCATCCCTGTTGTGAGTCAGGATATTAAAACACATAACCCTGTACATCTGTTTTTTATCTTCATCACATTCCTTCGTAAATACATTTACCATTTTCATAAATGTAGCATAGTCGCATGACGGTGCTCTAAAATCAGCTTCCAGTGCTCCGGCAAAAGTTAATGTCATTATCCCGGATCCGTTTTTCCTGTCAAAACGCTCCGTGCAGAAATATCCGTCACAGATATCCGATGGGATCAGCCTGGTCTCCGTCATGTTGATACCGCACTTTTTCGCACATACGGAATAGTCATATTCCCTGATCCCGCAGATCTTCGGATCCTTGCTGGCAGGGAACTTGATGATCCATTCCTTTCCCGCTTCAGATAATAATATCTTAGGTCTGGTTCCGCCACTGGAACCGCCCAGATTATATAAAAGATCCAGCTGATCCGACGGCTTTGATGACAGGATCTTATCGCATTCCCCGGCTATCTCATCATAATTCAGGCCTTTGGTATCTATATTAAAGTCTTTCTCTTTAGAAGGATGATATTCCAAAGCCCCCATTCCGGATGAGCCTATATAAGCAAGTTTATCCAGGGCAGACAGATCTGCCGCATTGATACCATGGGATAACAGATATTTATTAAGAAGCAGACGTCCCCAGTTATCCGGAAGGCTGTCCGAAAAAACTCCGTAAAGGCCATCAAAAAAATCCCTGTTTTTGTCTTTGGGCACAAAAACATTATCCCTTAGCAGAAGTGAAAACGGACTGATCGAAAAGCCTTCCTTCAGCCAGTCATGCGTGTATTGGAAAGCTATAATTTTTTCCGGAGTCTCTGCAAGTGTTCCGACCTGTTTTCCATGATAATATACATCAAGATGTTTCCCGGGCATCACGTATCACCTCTTCTATACTGTTATATACAGGTCGTGTAAAAAGATCCTTTATTTCATCCTCAACCCCAAGCTCCATACATATTTTTATAAGCGAAACAAATGAGATCTCGCCTGTACGTTCAAAACGTTTTAATGAAGCATAGCTTACATTGCTCCTTGCCGCAAGCACCTCCTGAGTTATCTTCTTTCTTTTTCTGATCCTTTTGATCTTATTGGCTGTTCTAAGCGCTATATCATTAGGGGTATCCCATAAAAGATCCATTCGGCGTCACCTCCTGCTAATATTTTAGCTATTTTATGTGTTTTTGTCAATTTTTGCTAATATTTTAGCACCCTAATAAACCCAGGGGGGCAGTAGTTCATTAAAAAATGATGGCGAAGCTTCCGCTCCGCCATCCGTAACAATACTTTCTACTGATCATACGCTATGTTTACAGCCAGTTTAATGTACCTTTATCGATCTTGAAGCTGATCTTCTTGCTGCCATAATACTTGGTGGTGCCTGTGCCGTTATCTCCAAGTCCGGTTATGACGATGGTTGCTTTACCCTTGTTGATATTTGCAAAGTATTCCA
The DNA here is from genome assembly GCA_017437785.1 of Lachnospiraceae bacterium. Lineage (GTDB taxonomy): Bacteria > Bacillota > Clostridia > Lachnospirales > Lachnospiraceae > NK4A136. The sequence goes on along the minus strand of JAFRXH010000072.1, from coordinate 43,014 downwards.
CCTTATAATCAACACCTTCCTTAAGAGTTACGGCATTTGCTCCCTTACCTGTCTGCACGGTCACGACAGGCTTCAGATTCTCGCCGGTAAATGCGTAGCTCTTCTTATCAAGCTTAACGCCTGCCTTCGAGATGTCTTGGTTCTTTTCGGCCTTGCTGATAGTGTAGCTATCGATTATGGTGCCGGTATAATTACCCTTACCGCTAACGGTCACTTCTACGGTTATCTTACCGGCTGACATCATATCGTCAGTTATCTTATCGCCGGCCTTTGCATCCTTGCCGTCGATCTTATATGTCACATCCATATCCTTAGCAGTGAGCAGGGTTCCATTTACTTCCACATAAGGAGCCTTGAGGTACTTGCCGGATTTGATGTACGCCTTCTCATCTCCGCAGATCTTAGGCATGGCTGTGCTTATATCCAACGCTGTTATAGAGAAATCTTTTGTAACAGCTGCAGCACCTTTATAGCCGCCCTTGAACGTTACCTTTACGCTTGCAGGCTTCTTACCGTTTGCTGTCTTATTATTGCTGTACTTAAGTGTATAGTCGCGTCCTGCTATGAGCTTATCTGTTCCATTAGTTACAGTCACTTCCGGTGTTGCTCCGCCGGCCTTGTACTGAACACTTGCCGGCACATCTACGTTGATGCCTGCAGTGCAGGGGCTTATCTTATAGCTCTTGCTTACGCTTCCGCTGTATTCACCGATACCTACGATCGTGATCTTAACAGTTCCTGCGTTTGCTATGTCAGCAGGATAGTTGATCTCGAAATCCTTGCCAAGTTCAAGTGTTGTCGATCCGCTCACTACAGTAAGCTCGCTTGCAGCCAGGGGCTGTTCAAGTCCGTTATAGATGCGCTCTGTGGGATTGAATGCAGTCACCTGTATCTTCTTCTCATCAACTACCTTTACATCAATGGTGCGCTTACCTGTAAAGTTGCCTTTGCCTTCGATAGTGATGGTACCGTCTGTTTCGAACTTGACCTTTGCATCAGGATTGTTGATATCGTTCTTGCCCAGCTTCCTGCCTGCATAGAATAATACGGGTGATGCAGTCTTGCCTTTTGCAACTGTGATGCCTGCTGCAGTCACATCGGGATCGTCGATATCCTTTCTTGTGATAGTAAAGGTCCTGCTTCCGCTTGCCGCTACGGTCTTTCCCGTTACGGTAACGGTAGGCAGTTTGGTTGCGCCTACAGAAGTCTTAACGTTATTCTTGTACTTAACGGTATAATCCACGCCTTCAACCAGCGCCTTGCCGCGGTACATGACTGCAACAGCAGGAGTTATCTTGTCTCCGGTATAAACAAAGCTGTCGCCTTCGGTAAAGCTCACATACAGGCTCTCGTTTACATCGATAACGGTGATCGGCTGTTTAGCAGTTACTGTTATTCCGCCTTCTGTATAGCTTATGGTCACTTCGGTATCAGATGCCTTGAGCGCTCCCATAGGCTGGTAAGTGTACATGTTCACCTCTGCTGTGCTCTTGTCATTGTAAGTAGCAGTTACTACCATGCCTGCAGGCTCAAAGGTCTCGCCTGCCGAATATGTAGTCTTTGCAGGTGCTGTTGTAACAGCAATGCTGCTAAGCATCTTAACACCTGATCCTTTTACTGTGATAGCCTGCTTGGCAGTCTTGGTCACACTGCCCTCGGTATAGCTTACAGTTATCTCCTTATCGGCAAGAGTAAGCGCTCCGTCAGGCGTATAAGTATAGCCTGTAACTTCCTGAGTGGTATTATCATCATACTTGGCGGTAACCACCATGCCTGCAGGGTCAAAAGTCTCTCCCTCAACATAAGCAGTCTTTGCAGGCACGGTAGTTATCTCGATGCTTTCAAGTGTTCTGATCTTGGCCTCATTTACCGTTATCGCCTGCGTCGCAGTCTTTGTTATACCGCCTGCAGTATAACTCACGGTTATCTCTTTATCGGTAGTCTTAAGAGAGTAGTCAGGTGAATAAGTATAACCGCTTACCTCTGCAGTGGTATTATCAATGTACTTGGCTGTTACCACCATACCTGCAGGATCAAACAACTCATCTTCCACGTATGTGGTCTTAGTGGGAGCTGTGGTTATGGCTATGCTGTCAAGTACCTTTCCATCAGCAGTAAAATCAGCGTACCATGCTCCATAATACTTTTCCAGAAAGACCACTTCACCGGCTATACTATTGTTGATGATAAATGCAGTATCATCCGCCAGGCTGTATCCCGACGCAGGTTCTGCTGCAACCTGCAACTCATAAGTCTTTCCCGCCTCAAATGTGTCTGTATCCTTCATCAGTTTGTTATTTTCCAAACATATCCAGCTGTTCTCCAGGAAAGTAATATACGGTGTCTTGCAAACCGCCTCCTGGGGATTTGCTCCGGCTACAGGCGCAATCACTACCGCATGGATTGTATCAATACTTGTCGTTTTCTCTTCCGGCACTGTATATATCGTATAGAAATTTATATAACCGTTGGTAGCCGCATAGAAATATCCTTCTGTTGATTTATTAAATGTAATGGGTGAATCAACCGAAAACTGATAACCATCTTCAATCAGTACTATAACACCTACTCTGTATGCCTGTCCCGCTACAAATGTTTCATTTTCAGACAGGAACCGATCTGTTATTACATTCTTCCAATCAGTATATGTTACAGTAACATGATCAGTTGTCGAAACAGCATCAGCCGGCTTAGCTCCAGCCACAGGTTCAGGCAGGCTTACATCAATACTGTCGATAACATAGTTTTCGAGCGCTTCAAAGCTGACATCCCATACTCCTTTGGCCTCTGAATACCTTGATGATAATACTCCTGCTGCTGTTCCGTTAAACTTAACAACTGCATCATCCGGGATAACATAACCGTCTTCTGCCTTAAGCCAAACCCATGCGGTGTATTTTTCTCCCGCAACAAATTTCGCAGATGCAGACATACCAACTTCCTTACCGTCAACTACATGATTCCAGGATGTTTTCGTTGAAGTGATATGTTCCGTAACAGGTACTGCATTCGTAGGCGTAGCTCCGGCTACAGGCACCATCAAGTTAACATCTATATTCTTGATAGCAATCTTATCGGCAATGGTCAGCTGTTTTTCTATGCTGTCTTCTGCGATAACTCGATCCCCGATCGTAACCTTATGCTTTAAAACAAGGGTATACTCCCCTGCTTCATCCGCCTTATAAGATGCTTTATACTTATACCCAAGGCCCTCCGAACTCCATACAGGCGTAGTCTCACCGCTCTTATATACAGAATACTCATTCTTAAGATATACATCTCCTACATTTGAGTATACAGTCCAGCCGGGTAGCTTCTGGGCTATACACTGGATACTTAAGCTTGTATTCGTCCTGTATGCCAGACTGTCTTTATCGATCTGTGATACATTATTAATCAGCACATCATTTATCTTGCCATGATCCGCAGGATATGCTTCTATAAGCTTCTGCGTTTCAAGATTACGCCATTTAAGGTCAGAAGCATTCTTCTCTTTTTCACCCACAAACAGCCTTGTATTCTCATCAAAAAGCATAGATGCAGATATATTACGGTTCATTTTAAACTCCTCACCGTTAATATTTTCATCTGCATAATAGAAATCTTTATTGGTAAAGCAGATACCCCCCTTAAAGACTCCACCGCTTATCTGTGGCATCTCGTTCCTGTCAGTTACATCTTCCAAATTTCCCCTTCCAGCACAATACATTTTAGCTGCATATCCACTGGACTGGAATACACCACCGTTGATAAATAGTCCATCTATAAACCAAGAGTGTATACCTAATCCCGATAATTCTCTTGAAGCAACATCCACATCTTTGACATGATCAATACCAACTGACGTAAACGTTCCCCCATTAATTATGGTATTTGGCATTGCAGAACCAAAAGCACACCTCATAAACAAGGGGAAGCCCCATGGTCCGGATTCTTCTCCAGCATATGAATAATCTCGGCGTGATCCCTTTGAGAATTTTGTGATAGATGAAACCATATAGAATTCACCGCCGTTCACGGTCACCGTACTATAAGGATTATTATATGCGCTTGTTTGAGGTATTAATCGCCCGTTAAAATATACCATATATGTATTATGCATCTTAACATCTACTGCTTCACAGGGATAATCAATATAAGTGCTCGCCTCATATCGTACCCCGCCCCCACCTACTGTATCATCGAACGTCAAGAAAGGTGCTTCTGCATATCCATAACTATCCTCATAAGGCCCCAAAGACAGATAGAACTGTAAAAAAGTATATGTTACCAGCTTATTATCCGTCGGAGCATCCAACTTTCCGGACAATGTATGGCCGTTAAAATCCAAAGTAACATGGCCAAACACATCATAGCTTTGGAAGTAGTACGCGTCCCTGGACAGACCGCTTCCATCCATATATAGATCCTTCATCAGTTTTATATAGAGTGTTTTATGTGCCTCGGATTTCCCAAACGCCGCACTGAGCTCCTCCCAACTGGAAACTTCTATGGTCTCGTCGTAGGTCTCAGCATCTAAAACAGGCTCTTCAGCTTCTTCGTCTGTTCCGTAATCGATTACTTCTTCGTCATCAGATTCATCCGGTGCTTCGGCTTCTTCGGTCTCCTGCTCATCCGGAGTCTCATCATCCGATCCGGACACAAGCGCAGCCGACTCCCCGGCATCATTATCTGATACTGTGTCTGCATCATTTTCCTCAGCATCATTTTCTGATACTGTGTCTGCATCATTTTCCTCAGCATCATTTTCTGATACTGTGTCCTCATTCTCCGATACCGTATCCTCATACGGATCTTCGGCATCGTTTTCCGATACTTCCTCCACGATCTCTGTTTCCGGTTCCTGTGCCGACACTTCTGCAGGGAAGAGCCCCGCTACCATAGTAACCGTCAGCAGCACGCTCAGGATCCTGTACCATCTTCTCTTCATAAATCCATCTCCTCCTTTTATTCTTTGCCGGGTTTCCCCGGATCATCACATATTTTAGAACACGCGTCTCCGGTCCCGCATCACCCGCGAGAACCATTTTTCATTATTTTTTCATGTTATCATCGTGGACCACCAGCCCCAGGTTCTTTGCATTCACCGCCAGCTCCAGCCTGTTCGTAAAACCTGTTTTCAGTAGCATGTTATCGATATTTTGCTTTACGGTGCTTACGGGGATAGCATATTTCTCTGCTATCTCTTCATTGGAGCGGTTGGCCGTCAGCTCACGCAGTATCTCCAGTTCCCGGGAGCTTAAGCCGGATTTCTTTGTATCCCCAAACACCGGATCCGGCTCCCTACCGGGATATACCGATATGCCCTTCATGGTCTTATCCATCACTTCCAGGAGTGAGCTTTCATCATATTCCTTAAACCAGAAGCTTTCTATACCGGCTTTCTTTGCCTTCTCTATCCAGCGGTATTCAGCGGTAGAAGTAGCAAGTATTATCTTTATGTTCCGGTTATTGTTCTTTATCGCCTCAGCACAGGTCAGTCCGTCCAGCCCCTGCTTCATTACCACGTCCATGATCACCAGCTCCACCGGGTTTTTACGACAGTATTCAACTGCCTGCTCAGCCGTTGCAAGGGAGGCTGCCAGTTCAAAATCTACAGACATCTTTACATACATCTCAAAGAAGCCCCTTGCGACATACTGATCATCTGCTATCACGACTCTTTTCTTATCGCCCACGACTGTTTCCACCTCCTTCCCGGCACTCTGAACAGATGATAATACTTTTACAAACCTTCCCGCATCACCCGCGAGAACCATTTTTCGGATTTTTCCCCAATCGAGTAGGGAAGACGAAGTCGCACCCTGCTCGCGTGCGGGTCGCCGGTTGCCGTCAGGCAACGTTTTCCTTTCGGCGACCCTGTGCATAAAAAAAGCACTATGGATTTCTCCACAGTGCAACAGATTTATTACAACACTACAAGGAGCTGCTACATAATAATCATTCTCCCCAATAATCAATAGACTCCTGAGACTTCAGCAAGCCTTTCTTTTAAAGCTACCAGCTTCTTTCTTACAAGCGCAGAATACTCAAGCTTTTTCATACATCAGATCCCCAATTCTTTCTTAAGATCCTCAGATGAGATAGTCCCTTCTTCGATAATAGAACGTTCGCCCTTCTCCATTTCAAGTTTAAAACGGTATAATGCAAGCTCCTTTTCCAATTCATCCAATTCTTTTGAGTTTATCAGAGTGATCTGATCATAACCATTTTTAGTCAGATAGACACGATTTCCATATCTGACATTCTTAACAACTTTGGTATAATTTCGAAGTTCTGATATAGGCATTATAGTCGGCATCTCTATCCCTCCATCAAGTATCAGTTATACATTACAATTATAATATACCTGCCGAAACTTCGCACCATATTTAATCGAATAATTATGCAGCAATGCCATCATACTTCCCGCCATATCACCCCTTCTTCCTGTCATCATCATGGACTACCAGACCCAGGGCCTTGGCGTTGACCGCCAGCTCCAGGCGGTTGGTATATCCGGTCTTGACCAGCATGTTCTGGATATGGCGTTTGACGGTATTTACCGATATACAATAGCGTTCGGCTATCTCTTCGTTTGAACGGTTCGTGGTAAGCTCACGTAATATCTCCAGCTCCCGTTCGCTGAGCTCGGATTTCTTTGCATCTCCCAGCTCCGGGTCCGGCTGCGTTCCCGGATATACATGTTCTCCCTTCATGGTGCGATCCATCACTTCAAGCAGGGAGCGCTCATCATATTCCTTAAACCAGAAGCTCTCTATACCGGCCTGCTCTGCCTTCTCTATCCACTGGTACTCAGCCGTAGAAGTGGCAAGTATCACCTTTATCTTGGGGTTATTATTCTTTATGGTCTCCGCACAGGTAAGGCCATCCAGCCCGTGCTTCATCATCACATCCAGAATGACCAGATCCACGCTGTTTCTCCTGCAGTATTCCACTGCCTGTTCTGCCGCAGATAACGATGCCACCAGTTCATAATCCGCAGCCATCTTCACATGCAGCTCAAAAAAACCCCGGGCCACATACTGATCGTCTGCTATGACTACCTTGATCTTGTTGCTCACGTTTATTCCCCTTTCCAAAAAAGATCCCCGATCACGCCACGGGTATGCTGATATCTATGCGGAACTCCTCTTCCGCACTTATCTTCATGCTGCCGCCGGCATTCTCCGCAACCGTGCGCAGCGTATGCAGACCGCCCGTCTCGTTTATTTTTTTCTTCGGTCTTTCACCGTTGCTGCTCACACTAAAGCTTATGAATCCTTCCTCTTCCCGCACATCCACCTTAAGTTCGTCCCCATTCGCATGTTTCCGGGTATTGGTTGCACATTCATTTATGGCCACCGAGAGTATATTCCTGGGCGATCCTTCCGCGGGTATTATACCGGTGAAGCTCACACTTACGCCTATGGCCTTTGCCATCTCTATCGCTTCGCTTAAGGGATCGCGCTGCGTATCATCTTCCTCATATTCACGCAGCAGATAAGTATTGGTCACCTTTAAGGTATTCAAGAGCGCCGTCTCATCTACAGAACCGGGCTTGTCCATATACCTGCGGCTCGCCAGCAGCACATGCCCGGTCTCGTTATGCACCTGCATCCTGGCATTTAACAGCTCTCTGGAGATGATGATCTGCTCTGCGTTACGGTTATAGATCTCCAGACGCGCACGTATCTGCATAAGTCTGCTGTTCTTATCCTTAAGCTCCTCATTGATCGCTGCCTGCTCGCTTATATCCGTTGCCGTCAGCTGCGTATATTCCGCCCCGTTCTCCTCTATGTTCTGTTTGGTGAACTGCCACACAGAATCCCCATCCCTGTATACTCCCTTAAGTTTATCATCATCCCCTTCTTCCGTCCTGTCCGCTATCTCTGCCAGCGGAGCGATGTCCAGCAGGCTCTTTGCGCTCATCTGCCGGTACAGCTCGTTCATCGCTAGATTTGCCAGCACCACCTTTCCGTCTTCCCCTGCAAAGGCAACGCCGGCAGGCAGCAGGTCTATGGCCTCCTTAACAGCCCATTGTGTCAGGTTTTCCTTACGGTAACGCCTCAATCTGTAAAATCCCACAGCCAGATAAAGCGCTGATATTATCTCAAAGCCCACTATTACAGCCACAGGCAGACTCATAAAGGCAGTGACTGCTACAGGCCATGTCCTGGGCTTTAACGGATCGTCATAATGAAATATACCGTCCAGCATCAGAAAGAACATAATAAAGAGCAGTACAAACTGCGCAAATGCCAGAGCCGCAAATAAGCCCTTGCGCTTAAGCCGCCGCAACGCCAGCAGTATGAATGCCAGCAGCAGGATAAGCAGCATCACGCTCACCAGAAGCGCTTCTTTCCCGGAGGAACACAGTGCCTGCATCACGCTCATCACTGCTCACCCCCTTTCTGAAGAGGGATAGTGATATACATTATTCCTTCGCTCTTTTTGATCTGCGCCTTAAGCAGCGGGCCGGAAAGGTCCGGATCTTCTTTCATATCCGTCGCCAGCTTAAGTCCCTCATCTGCATAGGACACCATCAGAAGTGAGGCTTTTCCTATCAGCTGCTCCGCTATCAGTTCAAAGCTGTCATAAAGCGCTGTCACGCTTTCCGCGTCCCTATGCGCAGCGCCGTCTTTTCCCGCAAAGCCGCTCTCATCCACGGATGTTTTTACGCCCACATAGGAAAGATATCTTCCCGATTCGGATACGGCCAGCTGCAGCTCGTTTAAATCTGTCTTATCCGCTCCCGACGCCAGCAGCAGGAAGTTGGTCTTACGCTTTACATAGGCATTAAGCACAGAGATATAAGCAATACGCTCCATAAAGTCCGCTTCACCGGGCTTGGCTTCATCCAGCAGCTGTTTGATCCTGGTCTGATAGGGATACATCTTCTCTGCTATCTCATGATAGATATGATGGCGCGAGCTCAGATAGGCGTTTTCTTCCTTCTGCTTATTCTCATATTCGATCAGGGTATTTTCGCTCTCCAGCAGTTCATTGGCTTCCTTCAGCCTTTCGTTGGCGCTGTGTACCGCACTCTCGTCTTCGATCCAGAAGGCGTAACCGCCGCGTATCTTCCTGGCCATGAGCTTCTTATCGGGCTGTATATAAACAGGCTCGTCGATAGCTGCTTTCAGCTGATCTTCAGCAGCCTCTATGATATTTGCCGAATGATGCACAGGCTTAAGACTTATGTCTGTTATCATAACAGGCATCGGCAGCTTGGAGAAAAAGCCGGCGTAGTTTTCATTATGAGGGATAAGATGCTCACGGATACAGATCTCGAAGATGGCCACGATGGCAAAGATATTCGCCTCCGGCGTTTCATAAGGCGGTATGAATTCGAACAGGCGCTTAAGGTTATGAAGCTGCAGGAGCATCATCCAGACAACAATGACTATGATCACCGGCAGCATCTTCTTAAAGCCTTCGCCGCGCCCGCTCTCCCTTAACAGGATTATCACGCCTGCGATGACCGTAAGGATTATCCATGCATAGATCAGATAAAAAAGCGGCGTATATGTATAAGTGCCGCCGCTTCCGATAAAATGCTCGGTTTCTGGTTTGGGAACAAAAACAAAATGATGCAGGTCATTGGTCATTACGATCATTGCCAGCATTATGCCGGGTATAAGAAGAAGCCTCTCATCCCCGCGCTTCTTCCTGCCCCTGCCCATACGGATGCAGACACATAAAAAAAGTGTTGCCATAAGCGTCATAGGCACATAGTATGCATACCAGCCGTATCTTAAACCTATATCATTTTCCGTAAAACGGTATCTGAAAGCCCGCAGGCATAGATAAAGTATCATCAGCGTTGCCGTGGCTATCATATATCTCCTGGATGCGGATGGCAGCAGCCTGGCGTGAACAGACTGTATCCAGAATATGAGCATCACGGGATATATGATGAATACCAGACAGAAGAAAAAAGTTACTACCGTATAGCTTGGTTCGGGGATATTGTGGCTGGCCACTTCGAGTACATGGATAAAACCGGCAGCTACAAATGCCAGTATAAAGAGCTGCGTATTCTTTTTCTGCCGGATTCCGTTCATGTAATGATACCGCTGTACACTCAATATAGCCTCTTTTCACTCATTATGCCCGAAATCGGAGAAATATTCAATAATCAACCGGATCAACTGCTCTTCCCGCTTACGATCATTTTTGCAAATGCGGCTGCCGCTTTCAGGTCTTCCGCGTTGGGACGCCCCTTGTGGATCCCCTTGAACTCACCCCTGCAGTGGAATTCCTTCTCACTCATCGGGATACCGGCCTTATCAGCCTCAGCCTTCACTTTCTTATATGTGGAATTCAGCATGGCCGCCGATCCGAAATTCACGATACATCCGACCTTTTCCTTATCGAGCGATCTGACAAAATCCCGTACTTCCGGATCTATGTTAAACGCATAATAGGAATTTCCCAGAAACAGGATGTCAACTTTTTCGTCGACCGCTGCGCTGATAGGCTGCGCTTGTACGCCAAGCTCTGCAGCTACAGCTTCCGCAAGCTTTTTCGTATTTCCGGTTTTGGTATAATATCTTACAGCTACCTTCATCACTCATACCTCCTGCATTTTAACTCACCGAAGCCTATGACTTCTTTTTTCTCACGACTCGCCGGCACATTAAATGCGCTCCTGTATATTTCCGACTCCGGCTCTTTTAACTCTTGCTATGGTGATTATCTCACGGTTTATATATTTTGTCAATCTATATTTTGTAAAATATATTTTCTGCATTCGAGGAATTATCACTTTCATGCGGATCTGTTTGCATAAAAAAACATCTGCGAATGCAGTGCATTCGCAGATGGTATAAATTCAAACTCATTGTACCGGCTCGAACATCCAGTTCTGCACGCCTTCCGCTCCGGGGCTGCATAAAAGCGCCTGCGTCCCTTTCTGTGCAGTGAGTACGCGCCCGCTCTCGTAAGGCGTCTGAATGGAATAACTGCCATCGGCGTTACCGGGCAGATGCCAGCTCTGCGCATCGGCATATCCCGTATATATCCATATGCCTATCGTATTGCCTTCATTATCCCATGCATTTCCAAGGTCGATCAGCTTATCCGGGAACTCCTTAGGCACCAGCGTAAATCTTCCTTCCGAAGTGTAACGTATATTCCATACGCAGGGCTTGTCCGCAAGTGTAAGGCTGACATCACCCTCCTGTGCACATAAGTATCCCGATCCGTCGGCAGCCTTAATGGTAAAGCTGCCCATGTTATAAACACTGCTCTTAATAAGCGGCCACATCTTAGGATACATACCTACATACCCTATTCCGCTGCCGGTGTCATAAGGCAGCTCGCCGGTCAGTACAAGCTTATAGAATTCAAAGAAGTCGTAATCATTTTCATCCGCTGTATACTGCGTATATCCGGGGAACTGATCGGGTCCCATGTATGCGTGCGTGTTGGGATATTCAATACCCAGGATATTCCTGATATCCTCAAGCTGATGCATCCACTCATGAACTGCTACAGCGGTGGCATACAGTGACGGCACCGCGGGATCCTCAAGCGGCATGGTTCCCTCCTTAGGCATATTCAGATCAAAAGTGGAATAACCCCTGCCCGAAGACAATCCTGCGGTCTCAAGTCCCAGCATCACATAATTGATCCCGTAGCCGTCTTTGTCAGCGTTTCTCTGTGCGTTTTCTTCTCCGTCGGTCTGAACGGTGGTAAGTACCGTGTCGATATCCTTACCGGCCACATATTTATCTATGTATGGCTGAGCCGACTCCTGCGACAGGAACAGCCAGTCATCACCGTCCGCCTGCGTAAGCTCTGTCTCATCATCCACAAAATGCAGATCAACGTTTATATCCAGATTGTTATGGGTTATGCTCTCCAGGCTCTTTTCGTAGTTTAATGCTACAGCTTCAAGATACTCCCTGTCGGCATCCGTCATCTGAAAGTCCAGATCATCATATGTAACATGTGTAAATCCCAGCCACAGCACGTTGTATACTACCGGCGCATCCAGATCGGTATGATCGCCGCTTAAATACTGCTCCATTGCCTCCTCGATCATTTTATCGGTCTGCGCAGCTGCGGTTACAAAGTACGAATTATCTTCCCTTACTTCGGGCGCGGTCCCTGTTTCGTCACCGCCGCTCACTTCCTCCCCCGCAGCTTCATTGCTCTCTTCGCTCCCGGAAGGCTCCTCATCCTTCTTATGCGGAGTAAGCTCTTCTTCCTCTTTCGTGTCAGTATCCGGCTTTTCTTTTCCGCAGCCTCCCATCAGCATTGCAGCGCACATAGCGCCGCACATGATCCTCATCACCAGCTTCTTTTTCATAATCCCTCCTCGCACAGCGCTGTCATTAGCCTGCGTCCGTATCATCGCCCTGAGCGGCAGCGGCATCAGCCTGCGCTTCAGCATCCTTAGCCTGTGCAGCGGCGTCCTTAGCCATTGCTGCGCCTCCTATCTCCCTTATCATGCGGAACAGCTCTATATCGTTGGCCGTAAGCTTTAAGTTACTCTCTAATACCTGTCCCTCCGGAGTAGTCACCTTCATCTCCACTATGGTCCCTTCTTTTGCGCCGGCTGCGCTCACAGCCTGCATGAAAGGGAACAGCTTCGGGTGTTCCTCTCCCAGTTTTCCCAGTCCCGCCTTTACCTTAAAGAAATCTAAAGGATTTATCATTCTTCTCTCTTGCCTCCCTCGCAGTATATATCCTTTTGCTTATCAAGTCTCTTCTCAAAATCCAGGACCGGAAGCGGTCTGTCAAAATAATAGCCCTGCGCCATGTAGCACATATTCTCCTGCAGCAGATCCACATGATCCTTGGTCTCCACACCCTCGATTATGCATTCGAGCCCCAGATCCGTAGCCATGGCTATCACATGACGCAGCATGATATTATCGTTTGAAAACGCACTCTGCGCCATCACCGGAAGGAATGCCTTATCCAGTTTCAAAACATTCCAGGAGATCTCTTTTATCAGATTAAGTGATGAATATCCGGTCCCGAAATCATCCACAGATGTACAAATGCCTTTTTCCTGCAGTGCATTTACCACCCTCTTTAAGTCGGCAAACTCCACCTCGGTAGTGGTCTCGGTAAGCTCTATCTCTATCAGTCCGTGCGGGATCCTGTTCCTGTCGATTATCTCTATAATATGTTCCACCAGGTCCATATCGCCCAGATGCCTTCTCGAAAGGTTGACCGATACCCTTACGGGCTCCCTTCCCTGATCCAGCCAGCGGCGCAGATCGGTGCACACATGATCCAGCATATAGAAATCAAGCAGGCAGATGTTCATGCTCTGCTCCAGTACCGGAATGAACGCTGCAGGCGGCAGCACCACTCCGTCCTTCACCCAGCGGCATAGCGCCTCCGCGCCCGCCAGGGAATAATCCCTCAGATCTACCTTGGGCTGGTAATAAACCTTGAATTCATTCTTTAGCAGCGCATCGGGGAATTGCCTCTCGATACGCTTCTGTTCTGTCTGCTTCTGCTGCAGCTCAACGCTGTAGAATACTTCCATGGTATCCTGCACGTGTCTTGCCACATTCACCGCCATGATCACCCTGTCCATCAGGTCGTCTTCGCTTTGTATCTCATCACACTCCCGCGGGATATAGTATCCGGCCACAGCGCTTATCATGACGCGTTCATTCGTCTCGTCGTTATATACGATACCCGTACCCGATAAGTGGGTCCTTACCTTGTCCAGGTCTTCCTTCTTAAAAACGCCCACGAAATTATCGCCGCCCATACGCCCTATGCTTCCGGGTTCCTCCAGCTTGTTCACCAGCTGGCATATAAAGCGCGACATTACTTTCGTACCGGCATCCCTGCCTATCCTGCTGTTCACTAGCGAAAAGCCTTTTAGATTAAAGCATACCATGCAATAATCATATATCTCTTTTCTGAACACCAGCTGTGCTGCCAGTTTCAAAATATAGCGGAGATTACGGGTATTTAACTGGTAATCCGTATATGTGCGCTCCTCTACCAGGTTCACCAGGCGTAACCGTCCGTGATAGGTAAATATCAGCTTCTCCACCATGTGCAGCTTTTCAAGGTCGTCCGCATCCCACTCCGGCTTGGAGGAATCCGCATAAAAATAGTAGACCACCCTGCTGCCGCCCGTATTATACTCCTTGGTAACATAAGGCCTGGTCAGTTCGGGCACGCCTTCTTCATACAGATCCGTTTCGCGCCCCATATGCTCGGCCTCTGTCTGCTCATTGGGGAAGAATACCCACTTAAACTTAGCCACATGCAGCGCCCTGAACATAGGCCGCAGCACATTTAAAACTTCCTGTTTCTTCCAGTTTTTAACGGCTTCAAGCCCCAGTATCATATCTTCGAATATGCGGTTGTATTCCAAAATATCAATAGTCATATGCTCTCCAGACTGCAACGATCATCAATATCTGTTTTATGCCTTTTTATTAGCATTAAAGTACTCCGAAAGGCGCTTAAGTCCGTCCTTTAACGTCTGCCTGCTGCAGCCAAGATTCATCCGCAGAAACTCCTCCCCGCCTGCGCCGTATACGGCGCCATCGGAAAGATAAAGCCCTGTTTTATCCTTAAGATCACCCTGCAGGCCGGAGCGTGGCATCTTCAGCCATAACAGATAAGTCGCATCGGAGTGCACAGCTTTTATCTGCGGTATATTTGCCGCTATGTATTCCTCTGCGATACGCCGGTTTTCAAATACATAGGCGCACATTTCATCCAGCCAGTCCGCACCTTCGTTAAATGCAGCTATCGCAGCGACGCATGCAAATGAATTGGGCTCCGCCACCTCATCGGTATTCAGCGCGCGCCACATCTTATGCCGCAGCGTCTTATTCTCCGAATATACCGCCGCCGTATGCAGTCCCGCTATGTTAAAAGCTTTGGTGGGCGCCATTGCCGCTATACCCACTTCCCTGCATTCGTCCGATACCGACAGGAAAGGTACGTACTCCGTTCCGGGCCTTACTATATCGCAATGTATCTCGTCGGAAAATACTATGACCGAATACTTCTTTGCCAGTCGTCCGACTTCCGCCAGCTCTTCCTTCTTCCAGATCCTGCCGCCCGGATTCTGGGGATTGCACAGTATCATCAGGCTCACCTGCGGATCCGACATATCCCTCTCAAGACGGTCAAAGTCCATACTGTATGCCTCTCCGTCAAAACAAAGAGGACTCTGCAGCGCAGTGCAGCCGTTATTTACAGTACTGTTAAAAAAAATATTATACACCGGAGTCTGTATCAGTATCTTTTCCCCCGGTGTCGTTAATTTGCGCACAGCGGACGATACTGCAGGGATCACTCCCGTGCAGAATATCAGTCCTTCCTTATTCAGTTTTAAGCCATGGCGTTTATCCCACCAGTTTATATACGCATCGTACCACTCATCCGGCACTTCATCGTAACCGAACACTCCGTGATCTAAGCGTTCCCGGATCGCCCTGATTATCTGAGGCGCCGCCGGAAAGTCCATATCTGCCACCCACATCGGCAGTACGCCCTCCGGCACCATCCATTTGGATGAAGCGCTTTTCCTGCGGTCGGGAAGGTTTTCAAATTCATACATCGGCTCTGTTCCTTATCCACTCGGGAGCATCGGACTTAAGATCTATCGCATCGCAGATGATCTGTGTCCTTGAAGGATCCACCTTGTCTTTCTCGACGATAAGCTCCTTGATGCCCACAGCCTTTATGCGTCCGCTCGCCGGATTGAATACGCTGTCGATCTTTGTCCTTATCTCGGCATCCACATTTGAATTCTCAAATGCCAATGTGGTATTTATCAGCTTGCAGTTCTTCATAACCAGCTCATCTATATAGCACAGGCCCTGAAGACTCTCTATAGTGCAGTTTATGAAGGTAAGGCGCTTTGAATTCCATCCCAGGTACTCGCCGCAGATGTATGTATCGTATACCGTCACATCCGTGCAGTTCCAGAAAGCATCCTTTGATATAAGGCGGCTGTTCTGCACCTCCGCGTTGTTCACGCCGTCAAAGGAATAATTTCCGTCAATGTTCAGCCTGTCGATATCCATACCGTCACAGTTCATGGCAAAATAATCGCCCTTGGCCGATACGTTCTTAAGCTCCACATCCTTGCAGTTCCACAGGGTTTCCTGCGCATTTGTGAATATCACATCCTTAAGGCTTAACTTGTTGCATCTTCTGAAATTCTTGGGCGCCTGGATCAGCGCATCCTTTACGCTGATGTCGTTTGAATACCATACGCCTGCCCTGGCCATATTCATCCAGGTGCAGCGTTCCAGCTTTACATCATTGCAATACCACAGAGGATACTTCCAGCCGAAACGTGAATTAAAGATCCTCAGATTCCTGCTCTCCTTAAGCGGCGATTCGCCGTTATCGAAGATACAGTCCTTAAGTGTAAGCCCATCGCTGTCAAACAGTGCTCTCTCCCCCTCGAAGTATGCCTGTCTGAATTCTTTCATTTTTTTCTAACCTCTGTTCTTTCTTTTTTTTAGATCCCCGAGTAGGAAAGTTCAGCAACGGAAATCACAGATTTCCTGCTTCACTTTTTCGCTTCGCTCAGGATGACACTGCGGGGCGTTTTATCTCAGCAGCTGTCCCCAGTCGCTGATGCCTATCACGCTCTTTGCCCACGCATCGTACTCCGCATCGTTAGGGCCGCCCATATTGTTGTAGATCTCCCAGGCCTTTTCGGTAAATCTTGCCCCGGTGGAATCATCAAATGAATAGATCATGATGTCCACATACGGATTGCGTACGCACGCCTGATAAGAAGCATATACCGCTGCAGCCTGTACATCCGCTCCCTGATTTGCGGATATACCTGTTTCCGAAGCCATCATCGCGCGTACACCGCCTGAAGGCGAACGCAGTGATGCGGATGTCATGTAGTTTGTGATCACGCTCATGTTCTGGAAGCTGATCATGGAATTCGAATTGACCATGCGTGCATAGATGGGATCGATCGCACCCATATCCCAGATCTTTGCATAGGTCAGGGGTACGGGATGGGGATGGAAAGCAAGACCCCAGTCGATGTTGCCGCCTGCACATATCTTGGCGTTGAACTTATCGATAAAGTCCTTTCCGTCCATGAACCAGAATGCCTCAACATTGGTCATGTTCCTGTCCCAGTTCTGATCCAGGCAGATGAACACGCGCGCATTGGCGTTGGTACTCTTTATCGCATTGTAAGCCACGCGGAAGCCCTGCATGTATTCCCTTACGTAGTTGTCCCAGTCGGTATATGCGATATAGCACCACTTTCTGACATTCACTTCGTTTCCGATGATGTAATCCTGGGTTCCTGCCATATTCGCCACACCCTTCATGGCATTTGCCAGAGCATTAACACCGTCGGCATTTGCTGCATTGAACATATACTGCAGAGGTCCTTCATCCACCATATGGCTGTCTGCCTGATTAGCCATGGGGTGTCTGAGCACTCCGCTGTTACCATAGTTATTGATCTGCATTATATATGCGGGGATACCGTTATTGGTATCAAGGTTCCAGTTGTAGAAGTAATCGGTAAGTCCCTTCTTGGGATAGCCTACACGCGCCCTGGTATTGGTAGCAAGTATCTCGGGATTGGTGATATACTGGGGCTCACCCTGCATTGCGGGTGCACCGCCCTGTATAGCAGCAAATACATATTTACAGTACAGACCGGGCACTGCCATGTTGCCCATAGCCACCTCGGCATCAGCTGCAGCCGTGGCCTCTATGCTGCCCACTTCCTGCGCTCCGTCCAGGCTGTACTGGTAAGGCGCCATCTGGTATATATGAAGCTTTCCATCATCGGATGCGGGTACAGATGCAAAGTTTGCGGTAAGGTGTACCCTTGATGCATCTATAAGCTTGCATGAACTGCTGGAAGCCGCTACAGGCGGTGCAGATGCCAGTACCTGCGTTGTCTCATTCTCCGATACGGCATTTTCGCTTACTGCCTCATTCTCCGATACCGCATTTTCGCTTACCGCTTCGTTTTCCGATACTGCATTATCACTTACAGCTTCAGCCTCATCATCCGATACGGTATCTCCGTTTTCCGCCACCGCGGGATCGGGCTCGGGCGTCAGTTCCTTTACTACCATATCATCGGCGGATACGGATGTCTCGTTTTCACTGACTGCGGCGGTCTTATCTCCTCCGTCGTCTTCGCCACCGTCTGCAAAAAGGCTGGCCACGGCTACACCCAGCACAACGATGATGGCAGCCACCGCCACGAACACACCTACCCATGCAGGTCTTGAGAGTCTCAGCTTCTTTTTCATAGTTTCCTCCTGAAAGCAAAAAAACAAACAGCGTACCCGCCTATTTTACAGTCAGCTACGCTGTTACGTCAATGATTATTTTTTGTTATGTGCCGCTGCTGCCGCTCTGACCACATGTGATAACAAAACAGATGTGGTCACGCTGCCCACTCCGCCGGGAACGGGGGTTATGGCGTCTACTACATCCTGCACCTCATCATACTTGACATCACCGCAGAGTTTGCCTTCTTCATTGACATTGATACCCACATCTATAACCGTCTGCCCCGCGCGCAGATAAGAGGCATCTATCACTCCGGCGCGTCCGGCCGCCACCACAACGATATCCGCCTCTTTCACCACGGAAGGCATATCCTTTGTCTTTGTATGGCAGATCGTTACCGTGGCGTTCTTCCTTATCAGCATCATGGCTGCGGGCTTGCCCACCACCAGACTGCGGCCTATCACCACGCACTTCTTTCCTGCGGGGTCTATACCGTAATGATCCAGTATCTCCATCACCGCAGAAGGGGTACAGGGCGCATAGCCTTTATCCTTCCCCGCAAACACTCCCGCAAGGGAGATATCGGTGATGCCGTCCACATCCTTTGCAGGATCCAGTACATTTATGATCTTTTCTTCATCAAGATGCTTGGGCAGGGGCCTGAAAAGCAGCACGCCGTGCACGGTATCATCCGCATTGATCTCTTTTATCTGTGCTATCAGCGTCTCCTCCGCCACATCTGCCGGCAGTACATATTTCTTATATGATACTCCCAGGTTCTCGCAGCGCTTGGTGGCTCCCCTTTCATATGAAAGGTCGTCTTCACGCTCCCCTACACGGATTATGCCCAGGCAGGGTTCTATGCCCTGTGCCTTGAGGGCCTCAGCCTCTGCTTTGATGCGCTCGTTGAGCGCAGCGTTTACTTCTTTGCCTAATAACTGTTTTGACATGATGTGGATCCTTTCTTAATATCATTCCGGCAGGGTAACAAAACACCTGCAGTTCTTTGCTAGGCGCAGTTCTACGCCATCAGGCTGCCCTTCACCTTATTAAATACCTCTTCGGCGCGGGGGCCGTATTCGGACATGAGTCCTTTGGCTTCTTTGTTTAAGCTTTCGGCACAGGCGCGGTCGGTCATGGCCTTGGTGTTTATGAATACGTTAAGCGATGCGCCGTATAAGGCTGCCTTGCAGAAGGCTGCGCCCACGCCGGCGTCGGAAAGCGCAAGCCTGCTGCCCTTTGCGGCAAATTCTTCGATAAGCTCTATGGCTTCGGCGCATTTACGCATTATCTCAAGGGGCACGCCGCAGGCTGTCTTTAATGCGGCTTCCATCACTTCCGCCTTTTTAGCCTTTTCTTCCTCGGTATCCTTGGGCATGCCGTAGGCCTTAGCCAGAGGCTCAAACGCCTTTGCATCCTCATCCACCAGCTTAAGCAGCTCTTCCTGCAGCTTATCAGCCTTTTCCTTAAGGGCTATGATATCGGCTTCCACATCGGCGTATTTCTTCTTTCCTACCGTAAGGCTGCCTACCATATTGCCCAGAGCACAGCCTATCGCGCCTACCAGTGCGCTGGCTCCGCCGCCTCCGGGTACCGGCTCCTTCGATGCCAGCACCTCTACAAAATCTTTAGAACTTTTTTGCGTAAAACCGTACATCACTAACCTCCATGTCAGGCTTTGGTCCTGTTAGGATGACAGGCCGCCTGTAATTATCTGTTATTCACTCAGGTACTCTCGTTCCAGTGCGTATTGTATATCTCCCTTACCCTGTCGGCGTTCTTAACGAACAGGCCGGCTATAACGGGATCAAAATGCGATCCGGAGCCTTCTTCGATTATCTTCATGGCATCCTCAAACGAGAAAGGCTTCTTATAGCTCCTCTTTGATACCAGGGCATCGAACACATCCGATACAGCCATGATACGTGCGCTGAGCGGTATCTCCTCGCCCTTGAGTCCGCAGGGATAGCCTTTGCCGTTCCACTTCTCGTGATGATAAGTTGCCAGGTTAAGGGCTTCCTTAAGGTATCCGGGATCGGTGGTAAGCTTCATGGCGCTCTCCACCACCTCTTTGCCGGCCATGGCGTGGCTCTTCATTATCTCAAATTCCTCATCCGTGAGCTTGCCGGGCTTGTTGAGGATCACGTCCGATACCTTTATCTTGCCCACATCATGAAGCGGCGCGGAATTACATACGTCTTTTATATACTCATCCGTTATAATATCCGGGAATTCGCCGTTTTCCTTAAGTATCTCGAGTATCAGCCTTACATATGCGGCGGTCTTGCGCACGTGATCGCCGGTATTCTTGTCACGGCTCTCCACCAGGTCCGCCAGTATGTAGATCAGGCCGTTCTGCATATGGGCTATCTCTTCGCCCTTCTTCTGTACGTCATCCAGATACGCCACGGTCTTTCCTATCGTCTCCGACAATGCACCGTAGAGATTCTCTATCTCATCCTTGGTTGCGATATCCAGGGCTTTAAGCCGGTCAACACTGGTCCCTATGGCTTCCTCACTGTCGTAGGCAAATTTCTGTGCCGCAAAGGTCATGGCATCGATAGGATATACCAGATGGTAATCGGAAAGCCACATGCCCACCGCCAGTATCACTATGAAGAAGCCTACGAACAGCGATGTAACTTTGGTCAGGAATCGTATCCTGTCAATATCCACCTCCTGCATGTTAATATCCGTGCAGGCGTAGCATACACATTCGCCGTTTGAATCATATACCGGCTCGTAATCCGTCAGCAGCCATCCGTAGGTATCATCTGTGATGATGGGCTCTATATCCTTTCCTTCCAGCAGATCCGGTATCTCAGCCGAGAAGGATTCATCAAAGGGCACCATATCCCCCAGCTTTCCTCCTTCCAGCGTCTCCGTATCAAGGTCGAATACCACGTAGCAGCCGTCCGGTCTTATCTGGTATATATACACATATTCGATATAAGGCGAGCTGTTCCTTATCCTGTAGAGCTGATCCAGCGTATCCTTATAGTCCTTAGACACAGGGCCTTCTTTAAAATAATCGTTGACCCGCTCAGGGTTGATGGCAGTGGCCGCAAGGTTTGCCACGTTCCTGCCTATGGTCATATACTGTTCTATCGCAAAGGTCCTGTAGAGCACGAAGCTTATGGTAGTGGTCACCACGGCTATCACCACCATTATCACGCCAATGATGAATATTATCTTGGTCCTTAACGAAAAGCCGCGGGTATCGCTCTTTCTGGAGTGCTTCACCTCGGAGAGGCTCATCGGTTTCTGCTGCCAGCCCGTCAGCTCAAGGGATTCTTTAAGCTTATCCGGCATGAGCTTAAGGATGATAAATACCGGTATCACGGTGATCAGCTTATCCTGCAGGTCAAGGCACACATCCGACGCCATCTGCGCATGGAATAAGCTTAACCTCCCCGTTTCATACAGTTGTGCGATAAAGGGCAGCGCGATATTCTCACCGTTTCCGTAACCGTACAGGATATAGGTCAGCACCGACCCCAGACAGCCGCCCAGGAAGGCAAATACGGGAACTGTAAGCAGTGCCTTAAAGATGGACTTAAAGAAGCCTCTTTTATACATATAGGCGCCGGCTGCAGCTATCAGCACGCTGATCACGGCATAATATGCATTTGACGCATCGGCTGTAGCGTTGATCAAATTGGTACAGTATCCCACCACGATGCCGGGAAGATACCCTCCCAGGGCAGCAGCTAAAAGCGTGCCTATATTATCAACATACAGCGGCAGGCCCGTCGCTACGACCATGCGGTTTATCAGTAGGTTTAACACTACCAACAAAGCATAGACTATTATCAGCTTACCTAGCGAATTATTCCTTGCAGCCCTGTGTACCTGATCATTCATGAAGCTATCCTTTCCGCATCAGATATGCCCTGCCTTTATGTTTATTGCTGCTTTGTATAATCCTTTAAAAGATATATAAATCCGAACACCCTCGCGGACGGCATCCAAGCCCCGCTCTTAAAGCCTATCGGGAGCGTATCGGCCTGCGTACCATCCGACAGCGTCCTGTGTTCCATATATTTATCCGCCAGCTCCTTAGATATCGGCAGAAGCACCACATACTCCTCTTCACTGCCGATATAATGCAGTCTCTTATCGTAGATCACTTCTTCACCGGCGAACACCCTTATGGTCTTCCCGTTATCCTCACGGAGGAAATGCAGCTCAAGCAGCATATCCTCGCCCGCAGCAGCCTTCATATGGTAAACAAATCCGCCGCCGGGATCAGCCGATCTGCTGGTGCCGTTATTGGTGATACCGGTCGATCCGTTATCCTCCATGGCATGCAGTTCATCAACTTCGTACTGTCCGTATCCGGGCTGTACCACATCCAGGATATTTACGCGTCGTTTCTCTTCCAGCTCACGGCGCTTTCTTTCCTCTTCCCTGCCGGCCTCATCCGCACTGCTGTCGGTAAAGTACCAGTAGATACCGTATCTTTCGCGCTTCTTACGGTAATGAGGGCCAAACACCAGCTCCTGATCGGTATCTTTTAAAACAAACTTAAGCTCATCCGGATCCTTTTCAAAATGCGAATTGATATCCCTGATAAACTCTTCTACCGTCCCCTCGTTCACCTTGATATATTCGTTCTTTACCAGCTTGTTGGTGGGGATGGTCACTATCACGCCCGTGCTGCCGTCCTGCATATCTTCACAGCCCAGATCAGCCGAAAGCACTACAGGGCCGTAGCGGAAAGCAAACACGCTGTCACAGTCGGGCAGGCCGCAGGCTTTAACCTTCATATCAAAGCCCAGCTCCACCTTATCGCCGTCCTTCCAGATACGGCGGATCTCCATATATCCGTTCTCAGATACCGGCTCGCCGGACCAGCTGCCTTTTGCAGGCTCTACCTTAAGCTTATATCCGGTTGCCCAGTCGGGTATCCTTATGCATACCGCAGCTTCCACGGCCGCTTCCTTATCCGCGAGCTTAACGCTCAGAGTACAGCTGCCGGCGTCCGGCAGACTGCTCTGCTGTATAAGCTCAAGGCCCAGCTCCGTATCTTCAAGCACAGAGGAGACGAACATGTTCACATATATGTTGTTGTCCTGCTTGAAATAGATGCTGTCGTTTAGCTTGGTAAAGTTCTCCATTCCCGTACCGGTGCAGCACCAGAACTTATCAAAGGGCGTGCCGTACACCTTATAATATCCGGTAGCCATGGGCTGGAAATACATCGTCATGCCGTCATCGGGATTCTGGGATGAGAGTATGGCGTTGATCAGCGTATTTTCGTAATAATCCGCATACTTCTTATCCCCTGTTATCATAAAGAGCTTGCGGCTCATCTTAAGCATATTGTGGGTGTTGCAGGTCTCGTTATTGCAGTTGGTCCTCTCGGTATCGAGCACGTTATCTTCGCCGAAATGCTCCCACTCGCTGTTGCCGCCCGTGATATAGGTATGGCGTTCCACCACCATATCCCAAAACGCCTTAACATACTCAAGGTATTCCGAGGCCTCATCGCCCAGTATCATATAGCGGTTGAGCGCCCCCAGGAACTTGGGGATGGTGGTATTTGCATGATGATTGTTGAGCACGTTCTTTTCGCCGCTGTACACCTTCTTAAAAAGCGTCTCCTCATCAAACACATGCGCGGCATCCAGATGCTCCTTCTTTCCGGTATTCTTGTACAGTTCATACAGCGCGTCGTTGATACCGCCGTATTCAATGCCCAGCACATGGGTGCGGGTCTCTTCCGACCACTTTGAGCAGCGCGCATACGCCCAGTCGCCTATGCCGCTGCCCAGCTTAAGCGCATTCTCATAGCCAGTAAGCTCGTATACGCACATGATGCCGTCCAGCAGCTTGTGCAGCGTATACCAGGGCACCCAGCTTTCGGTGATTATATTGGTCCTGCCGAATTCCACATGGTCAAACTGCAGTTCCACATTGGAGGGATCCATGATCTTGGCCCCGAACACAAAGCCGGGCTTGCCTTTCGAAGCAGCCTGGCACTCTAAAAGTCCGTCTATAAGGTCTGTGATCTTTTTATAGAGTACATCCTTATCTTCCTTATCCACACCGGGATTGACATATCCCTGGGCAGCCGCCGTAAGGTAATGTCCCAGGGTATGACCGCCTATCAGCATGCTTTCCCAGCCGCCGTAGCGCTCTTTTTTCATGGGCAGACCGGCTGTTTCATAAAAGCCGGCCAGCAGTCTGTCGGTGTCGATGCTCTTTAGATAGGCAACGTCTTTGATGCAGGAATTGGAAAAATAAGCATCCGTCACCCGCACCTGCGATTGTCTGTAGGGCTTGATCATGAGATTGATCCTCCGTATTTTATTAAAACTTTTCTACCTCAGGGGCATGTGTAAATGAACTGAAGGTTGCGGTGGCATCCTTTAAGTAAAACACCTCGGTATTGCCGTCGTCTGCGGAATACATATTCTGAAGTGATGGATAGGCATCCAGCATGGACTGACGTGCTTCCCTTCTGTCATCCTCTACCAGCTCGCATGCGACACGCAGCCATTCCCCGTTCATAAAAGCACAGATCTCTGCCTTGGGATTTGCGTGGATCTGTTTTGATACATCCTTTGATTTTCCGGTCTGTATGTAAAGTTTTCCCTCAAAGCAGTTGATCGTTCCGAAAGGTCTTACCCTGGGCTGGTCGCCGTCAACCGTTGCCAGATAATAGGTTCCCGCTTCCTTTAAAAACTTCTCTGTTCTCTGCATTTTAGTAACCTCCTGAATGATTTTTAAATACCCTGCGGACCGCCCCGTCAAGGCTGCCCTTTAACTTTTATATTTTATCAGAAACGGCGTAAAATTACCATGCTTTTTAATGATCACGGATAAAACAAAAAATGATATAAAACAGTTCAAAAAACAATAAGCATTTGACCGTGCACTGTAATATACTGTGCATGTCAACAAAAAACGGCCCCCCACGGCCGTTAGATAAAAGAGTTTTTCTACTCCCCCCTTAGTACCCCCGTAACCACCCACATACATGTTACGGGGGCATTTCTTATTCATTTTAAGGGCTGTCAGTCCATTTCGGTCTCGATATACTCTATAGGCTTACCGCATACAGGACAGGTGTCATAAGAAGGCTTTTCGCTCTCTGCCATACTGTCTGTCCATGCATACTGGAAATCGCAGTTCCTCATGAGTACGCATTTGCCTTCTGCAGGCTGGGTCTTCGTATGCGTTATCAGCACGTAATAGCACTTGTCGGTCTCTTCTTCTGCAGCTGCCGCGCCTTCTGCCGGTGCTTCTTCCTGGTACTCCGGTATCTGTAATTCTGCCGGAGCTGCCTCTGCGGGCTGCACCTGCACCGAAGACATAACAGGAGGTGCTGCCTGGGTCATTACCGGTACCTGCTCCGTGATCTGCACAGGCTGGACCATAACAGGAGGTACCATCCCGGCCGGTGCCGACTGCTGTACCGCCGCCAGCTGTGCCGCTGCCAGCATAGCTGCTGCCACTGCAGGTGAAGGCTGTGATGCTGCTGCGGGCTGTGATACTACCGGCTGTGCCACCACGATCTGGGGTGCTGCAGGCTGTGAAGCCATCTGCTGCTGTGCTGCCATAGCCGCTGCCACTGCTGGCGAAGGCTGCGATGCTGCTGCGGGCTGTGATACTACCGGCTGTGCTACCACGGTCTGGGGTGCTGCAGGCTGTGAAGCCATCTGCTGCTGTGCCGCCATTGCCGCTGCCACAGCAGGTGAAGGCTGCGATGCTGCCGACTGCTGCTGTGCCGCCATTGCCGCTGCCACTGCCGGTGAAGGCTGCGATGCTGCTGTCTGCTGCTGTGCTGCCATTGCTGCTGCCACTGCCGGCGAAGGCTGTGACGGACTCTGCTGCTGTACAGGCGCTGCGCTCTTAGGTGCTTCTGCCACTGCAGGCTCTGCAACCGGCTTCTCTTCATATACAGGCTCTCCGCCCGCGCCCAGAGTCATCCCGCTTATATTGCTTATCGACTGGGAAGGATCGATCACCGGCAGATCGTTTATAGAACGTACTCCGTTTGCCGGTTTTACCACCTTTGATGTTACATAATTTATGGATCTGTTAAATCTTGAATTGATGAACTTGACGCTGTCTTTCTTTTCAGATTCGGCAGCGCTTATACTCTGCTTAACCTGAGGCTTGTCCGTACTGTACTCTATCTGCGGTGCAGCTGCTACAAAAGACGCAGCATTATCAGCCGCGGTAGTCGCTGCCGCAACATTAACAGCCTGCGCGCTCATATCCGCCTGCGGCGGTACGATAGCCGGCTGTACATTAGACGTTTTCTCCGGCGGTACCGGACGTGAATCCTGCCTGGAAGGCGGTACCATTTTACCCGGTTCCGGATCCGTGAACAAAGCCTGATTTATACAGCTTTTGTCCCACTTATCCTTGTTGACTTCGTCAGAGATCTTATTGATCATCTGCTTTGCTGCACTGAATATTGACGCCATAACCCCTCAACCTCCTACCTAATATTATCTTTACACAAGCGCCCCTTGTCAACCACTAATTACGGCGGATTTTTATTTTTTTATGCAATATCTGCCCCCCTGTCAGAATCCGTATTTATCACACTGTCTCTGCGACGGAGTATATCCCTCAAGCAGCGCATCGGCGTACTCTATCGTCTCCTCATACGATAAAAGCTTAAGCTCACAGATATCCCCTCCGTTTATACAAACAAATATCTTTCCGTCTTCCTCTGCGACTTCCCATATCCCGTCGATACTTAACATGTGTCCGAAATCGGAATCAAACACATCCATCCTGTCCGATATAATTACATAACAGCCATACTTTTCAGAATATAAAAAACGGTTCACATACGGCACGACATCATAAAGCACCGCTACCCTCTGTTTCGTTTCTGCGTTGTAGATCACGGCCGATCTGTCCGAAAGGATGCCCACGTAGTATCTGCCGTCCGTGGAGCATGCTCCGGAGAGGAAGCTGTCGCCGTCCACTTCGTCTATATCCTCAAAGAACCCCTTTACAGTATCGTAATCCACGCTTTCTGCCCATAAAGCCGACATGTCTGCCTGTGTCTGCATCGGGACATAAGCCTCTCCGCCGGCTTTGGCGTATACCACTATCCCCTCCTGTGAAGAAAATTTCACATATATCCTGTCTTCGATCCACTTAAAGCTATCCACATCCCGCTGCTGCCAATCCTCAAACAGATCTTCAGTCATCTCAAATCCGAGTTTTTCTTCCTCAAGTGAATACAGTTCACCGTAGCCGTTCCTGACCACAGGTATCCCCTCTACGTAAAGGACCTCCATAGGGTAATTGGGCACCCCGAACGAATTAACATAATCCAGGCCCTCATCATAGATCATCACCCTGTCACCGCTTAGGAGCACCAGTCTGTGATCGATGTAATACAGATCCGTAAAAGCCTCCCGCCCCAGGTCTGTCGCCATTATCACCTTGTTTTTCTTAATATCATAGCAGTAGAGTATCCTGTCGCTATCGCCAAACATCTCATTCACCAGCAGGTAGATCCTGCTGCCGTCCGTATCCATATCCTCCAGATATGCGTTTTCGCCAAACTGCCCGCTCTCAAACAGCCCGTCCAGTACGGCGATCACTTTGCCGGTCTCGGCAGATATCTGGATCAGATCCTCTTCTACATTTCCGTCGTCGTTAAAGTTCTTGATATTCACAAGGCAGAAACGTTCATCCTCCGAAAAATAGCAGATCTTCTCGCCGGCTTCCGTGATCTTTATCCCCAGGTCTTTAGCATCGATCCCAAAGACCTCTTCCCTGCCCTTAAAGCAACGTATGGCGTCATCGGATATCATCCACAGAGCCTCACCCGAAGGCGTGGAAAAAATCTTTGCATCCGTATCCAGTATCACGTCGGATGTTCGCTTTTCGATATCGTAATAATATACCTTTCCATCCAGCGAATAGGCCAGCGCTTCATCGCGGTAAAAGCCCACGCTGCCCATATCGGCTTTAAAGCTGTACTCGGTATTGCCCGTCAGCGTATCAACCAGAGTACATCTTTCCCCTTCATCTATCACCACCTTGCTGCCGCTTGGCGAAAAAACGTAGATCCCGTAAACAAAAGAATCAGCAACGCGTCTTTCGGTAACATATACATCCCTGCTGTACATATGGGTGGCGTCGACCAGCGCCCTGAAAGCATCAGGACTCACCTCGTCGTTTCGCTTATCGGGAAGTACGCTGCGCGCGGCATAAAGAGCCGCCATCCTGTCCCCGCTCTTTAACAGTTCCACGGATGTATTGGCCATGCTGTACGCATACTTGGCCTCTATCTCCTTTTTCTGCCTGCGTATGGTATTTAAGAAATACAGGCTCTGGAACAGAAACACCAGCACCGCCGCAAAGATGACGCCCGAAAAGATGGTCCTGCGCTTGAGCCGCTCAACGCGGTGGCGCTGTTTCAAGTCATCATAATTAAGCCCCAGCATGGCGGCGCTCAGCTTGATCACGGTATCACGCATGGCTTTGCGCCCGCCGCGGCAGTCCGCCGCCAGGGGTTCCTTGTCTATCCTGACAGTCACTTCATTTCCGTCGGGGTCTTTTTCGATGATATCTTCATAGAAGAGGCTTTCCGGAAAAGAATCCTCCGGCTCGCCCTCGATCAGCACCGGCAGTATCTTCTTCTTGCCGTGCAGCCTGGTAAATATCTCTATCTCTTTCATGCACCAGGCCGATTCCTTAAGCCTGGGTGAGCATATGACTATCAGATACTCCGTACAGCGCAGCGCTTCCAGGATGGCGTCGGATAAGGAATCCGTAACAGGCAGTTCCGCCTCGTCACGGAACACCCTTCCCAGCACGTTCCTGCCGAGCTTAGAACGCAGTTCTTTCGGTATATGATAGTTCTCAAGTTTTCTGTGCAGCGCCTTTGCGATGGTCTTGTCGGGTTCGCAATGGCGGTAGCTTATGAAAGCATTATATCTTACTTCCTCACTCATGATGCAGGTTTTCCTTTGTGCTCTTGATGCGTGTCTTATCCTCATACATCTTCTCGTCGGCACGTTTCATCACATCGGCCACGCTTCTGTCCTTTGCCGAATCAAACTTTACCATGCCCATGGCTATGGATACATAATCATCGGGAAGAGGCATTTCATCGGAGTAAGGGCTCATCCTGCTCTTCATGTCCGCACTCAGTTCCTCTGCCCTGTCATAATCCTCATCATGCAGCACGGCCAGGAACTCATCGCCTCCCACACGGTACACCGGGCTGTGCTTAAACACTCTGCATATCAGATGACAGCACCTGTTTAAGTATTCGTCACCGGCATCATGACCGTTATTATCGTTTATGAGCTTAAGATTGTTTACATCAAACGCGGCTATGGCAAATGCCGTATCCGATCCGTCGTTGATCAGCGACTGGAGGTATTTCTCCTTATCCTCAAAAGCCATGCGGTTCTTAACGCCGGTCAGCGGGTCCTTCCCCATCAGATCCAGCAGCTTCTTATTGATATGATCCAGGGTCAGCGCATGTCTGAACTTGTCGAGTACCAGGCTTAAGCGGTTCTGATAGTTATGCAGGAAACGGTTGTATATCTTATCCACACAGTCCCTGAATATCACATATCCGTACGCCTCATCCTCTTCATGCAACGGCAAAAAAGCATACAGATGATTAGCAGCATCCGCTCTGTATCCGGGTACCAGCTCCTTTG
Source organism: Lachnospiraceae bacterium (assembly GCA_017437785.1). Classification (GTDB taxonomy): domain Bacteria; phylum Bacillota; class Clostridia; order Lachnospirales; family Lachnospiraceae; genus NK4A136. The sequence goes on along the minus strand of JAFRXH010000072.1, from coordinate 13,132 downwards.
AGTCAAAACTCCCGGCACCGTAGCGCACTCCGTCCTCGTAGGAATACACCACATCCATATGGCTGCTGTAGCCCTTAGTGTTCAGTTTTATGTCGGAATCATAAATGGAAAGCCCGAAATTAGGCTCGAGGAGAACATGGTATGAATCTCCCTCGTATTCGTGATCTTTGTTAAACAGATCGTATAAGTTTTTCTTAAGCTCCTCATAAGTCCTGCAGGAGAGCACCGTAGAATCGATGCGGTCTAATTTCCTGTTGAAATATGTGGTCATAGAGCGCTTTGAAAAACCTTCGCGCCCTACCCGCCTCCTCTTCTTATCGCTGTTACGGTACTCATGACAGCCGCAGCTCTCTCCGGGTATAAATCGGCAGGGAATGATCCTTGACGTGCCTGCAGCCGTGCGGCTGTTTATCATATCCAGCCACAGCTGCGCCGCTGCTCCGCCCATCTCCGTAAGGCACTGGTCTACGGATGCTATCGAAGGGTCAAAGATCTGGCTGTCGTCGATATAGTCAAAGCCGGTGACCATCACATCGCCGGGTACTTTATATCCGTTTTCCGAAAATGCAAGGCAGCTTTCCATAGCCAGCCCGTCATTGGCACAGATGATCACATCGGGAAGCTCTTTTCCCGATGTGCACAGGTCATTCACAAAACGGGACGCAGCCGCATTTTCCCAGTTGGTATAGAATACTTCCTTAAGGTATTCCGGGTGGCCACACTCATTAAGATGATCCTTAATGGCCTTAAGACGCAGGTTGGAATCGTGGGAATCCTCGGTACCCGCAAAGAAAACTATCCTGTGCGCATCATGCGCCTCTATCAGATGAGCACACATATCCCGCGTCGCCTGATAATTATCGGAGCCCACATAGCTTATACCGTCTCTTTCGGCTCCCTGCATTACAACAGGCACCCCTGCCTTACGGCAGCGTTCAAGTATGTTATCCAGCACATCCTGAAAATCCAGACCGCTGCCAAAGAGTACCGCGCCGTCAAAGTCATTCATATCGGGGAGATTGAATATGTTCATCTCCCCTCTCCTTACAGCATCGTTATCCCCGTATGTGGCATAGCACACGAACAGAAAGATATCCACGTGTTCGGAACTGAATGCCTTCTGCATCCCGCTGATAAACTGGCTCAAGATCTCGCAACACCAGCCCGTTGTAAAAAATGCGATCTTTTTTTTCATAAGCCCCCATCCTTCCCACTAAAGACCGGCAGCGGCGTCTTTTATCTGCCGCTCTCCTGTGACCTTTAAGGTATTTACCATATAAGCAAAACGGTGTCCGAAGCCTTCTGCGGCCTCGATGGAATAGTGTGCCGTAACTATGCGGCAGCCGTCGGGAGCAGGTATAACGTATACCATCTGAAGCTGCTTTGGCATAACCTGACCGCCCACTTCGGCAGAAGCATCCAGCCTTATGCAGCTGCCTGCATTATCCAAAGGGTACGACTCCCTGTTGACATCGTAAGTCTTTGAAAGCTCTGCGCTTATCGCTGCCGCTGCAGTCTCCGCATCATCGCTGCTGCAGGTCAGCTCGAGATAATTCTCGGGTGCATCAGCGTTATCATAGATCGATACAAGACGTTCGCTGTCGGAGCCGCTTATGCGCGTAAGCGATTCATAATCAAAATCCATCTCAAATCCAAGAGCATTGTTTACCATGTGTTCGTACTTGACAGGCTCTTCCACGCCCTCAAGGATTATCACGTCTTCGAAACGCTCGCCGTCTTTCCTTCCGGTGGATGTCTCTGCTGCGTCATCCGCTGCAGGGCTGTCCTGGGCATCTGCTGCTTTCGCATCAGCTGCGGCAGCCGTATCACCGCCGCCTGCTTCGGTATTATCCGTAACGTTATCCGCATCTGCTGCCTGTCCGGGCTTATCAGCCTGTGCATCCTCCTGCTGCTGTGCATCATCTGATGCAGGGCTTAACACATGCACGTCAGTCCCTGTGGTCTCCGGCTTCTTTTCGCAGCCTCCAAGTACCGTTGCGGCAGACAGAAATACCGCCAGCGCCAGTGCGCCGATCTTCTTTCTTTTCATAATCATTCTCCCTAAACCAAACAAATATTATCACAGCTAAAGATAATACCCCCAACCATGCGGGGTGTCAACAAACCACGCCATCCTGCATAAATCCCACGGGGATCACAGCGTAAATATGAACCCGGTATCACTCCGTAAATGTTCCGTAGCCGGCAACCGCCTCATCTATGCTCATCTGACCGGTAGCCACACTGTAGACTGCCTGTCTCATCTGTATCACGGCATCATCCGTAAGCCCTATCTCTTCGGGCGAAAGGATCCCCGATTCGGGTACATCCCCGAATGCGGCATACATGCTGTTAAACGACAGATCCTTAGTGGGCGCCATAAGCCCCTTATTCTGCGCCATCTTATTAAGCTCTGCGGGCGTGATCAGAAAACGCATGAACTCGTCTGCCATCTTAAGATCGGTACTCTCCTTATTGACCGAAAACTGCAGGTTTGACATATCTATGAAAGTGGCCCCGCTGTCCGATATGGGGATCGGGACAAAGGTATACGAAAACGGGTTTGCTATGAATGCTTCGGAACGGCTCTCGCGCTTTTTGGTACCGGATACGGTATCGCCCGAGCAGGCCATCATAGGCACGTCGCCTTCAAAGAAGCGCAGTATCACTGCCTCGTAATTGTTCTCTATCTCGTCGCAGGCTTTGATATCCGCACAGCCGTCGTTTAAAAACTGCATCACCTTATCAAGCGTGGGCCTCAGATACTCACCGGCTGCGCTGTCCATGGAATTAAGCTTTTTAACAGCCTCTGCGTCTTTGGCCACGCTGCCGCAGAAAAAAGGATAGGCCGTCAGCGTATAAAGCGAGGTCGTCTCCTTCTGCGTAAAGCCCATCATCGGATTGGCATAGCCCTTATCGCGGAAAGCTTTGCACACATCCACCAGTTCCTTATAGCTCGTGGGGACGCTCAAGCCCTCTTTTTCAAACAGGTCTTTGTTGATCAGCATGCCGTAGGTGTTTGAAAATACAGGTACCATGGGCAGCGTGCCGTCGTCAGTGTTAAGGATTATGTTGCTGCGTATGCAGCCAAGGTCAAGCCCCAGTGCGGGATCTGCCAGATCCTGCGCATGATCGATAGAGGCCTTATACTGCTCACGGCCGTACATCCATGAATAATTGACATAGATATCCGGAGCATCGCTGCTGTTTAATACCGTGCCTATCATGTTGTTATAGTCATCGATCTTGGTATAGACCAGCTCCACATTGGGATAATACTCATTAAAGCTGTCAAATTCCGCTTCCAGCGCCTCAAAGTTATCGTATCCGCCCGCAACTCGTATGTTGCAGGCAGTCGAGGCGTCCAGAGCCGGCTTAAAGCCCTCCGCTGCTGCTTCCTCCTTCTTTTCCGATGTACAGGCAGCCAGCGCCAGCGTCATAAGCGCTGCGCCCAATACTATCCCTCTCTTTTTCATGATCTTCACTTTCCTTCCTTTATCCTGCGTATTTCTTTGATAACCAGTTTAACATCTATGGGCTTGGCAATATGCCCGTTCATCCCCGCATCCAGGCATTCAGTGATATTTTCGGAGAATGCATCCGCCGTCATAGCAACGATAGGTATTGACGCCGCCCAGGGATCCTTCAGTTTACGTATCGCCCTGGTCGCGTCCAGACCGTTCATCTTGGGCATCTGCACATCCATAAAGATCAGCAGATATTTGCCCTCCTCCGCCCTGCTCATCATATCAACGCACACGCTGCCGTTTTCGGCGCGCTCGCTGCTCACTCCAAACATGGACAGCATGGCGGATATTATCTCCCAGTTGATATCATTATCCTCGGCCACCAGTATGTTAAGGCCCTTAAGATCCGAATAATCATCCTCCGGCTCGCCCGATGCGGACTCTTTCCCCATCAGATCGTTTATCTTATCATAGAGCGTTGAACGAAACAGCGGCTTGCTGATAAAGCCGTTCGCTCCCGCAGCTTTTGCATCATCTTCTATTTCCGACCAGTCGTAAGCGGAGATGAGCAGGATAGGGACCTTTGTATCTATCTCCGATCGTATGCGCCTGACAGTCTCCAGCCCGTCTATTTCCGGCATCTTCCAGTCGACTATGATTATATTGTAATCCTGTCCGGAAAGATGTCTGTGCTCTATCATGCCCAGGGCTTCAAGGCCGCCCGATGCCTGCTCAACAGACGCGCCCAGGGATTTGAGCGTATCCGCCGCGGTCGTAAGCAGGGTCTCGTCATCATCAACTATCAGTATATCCACGGGATCAAGCTGCATATCTTCCCGCTGCCTGTCGGCTACGGGGATATCCAGCACCACGCTAAACTTCGTGCCCTTGCCCCGCTCGCTAACGCAGTCGATGGTCCCGTCAAACAGCTCCACCATCTGTTTGGTGATGGCCAGGCCCAGGCCGGTGCCCTGTATGCTGTTTACGCGGCTGTCCACCTGGCGCGAAAAAGGCTGGTACATATCGGCCATGTACTCCGGGCTCATGCCTATGCCCGTATCGGCCACGATATAGCTGAGCCTGATGCAGCCTTCCTTATCGCTCTTTTCCTCACGCATCTCCACGCTGACTTTTCCGCCGGGCTGCGTGTATTTGATGGCGTTTGAAAGGATGTTTATATAGATCTGGTTTAAGCGCAGACGGTCCGCATATAGGTATTCGGTTTCCATACGGTTAATATGGAAGCTGAATTCTATATTCTTTTCCTTTATCATGGGCTGTGAGATATTTACGAGATTTTCGACCGTCTCCACGATAGAGAAGGTTATGGGATTGAGCTTGAACTTTCCGCTTTCCACCTTTGAAATGTCTAAGATGTCGTTTATCAGCGTGAGCAGGTGATTGCCGGCCAGGCTTATCTTTCTTAAGTTTTCCGCCGTGGACTGCGTATCGGACAGGTTCTTTTCCGTTATGGCCGTAAGACCGATGATGGCGTTCATGGGCGTACGGATATCGTGCGACATGGTAGAGAGGAAATCGGTCTTGGCTTTATTTGCCGATTCCGCTTCCCTGGCGGTGGTCTGAAGGCGCCTGTATAGATAGCGCATATAGATCGTATCGCAGAGGAAAAGGATCAGCAGGCTGGTAAATACCACGCCGGTGAGAAGGTAGTTCCTGCTCTCCACATTAAGATCCTCTGCCGGCACCATGCCCAGCAGCGACCAGCCCGAAGATGACGATACGGGCGTGAAGGCCAGTATGCACTCCTGCCCGTGAGAATTGATCATTGATATCGAGCCTGTCGATGAAGTGATCCTGTCGAACAGTTCCTTTGATGATTCGGGATCCGTCTGATTGTAAGATTTGTAGAATTCAAAAAAACCGGAGTTCTTAAAGCCGTAGCCTTTTAAGATATAATCGCCGCTGCCGTCTATCATCGACAGCTCGGCGTTTTCAAGCTCTGTCTGGGGGAATACCCATTTCTGCTCCAGCGCCGATACCGGTACCACGCGCAGAAGCACTGCTGCCACGCCCCCTTCACTGTCCGGGTCATGCAGGGTGATATTATTGCAGAACGCAAGTGACTGCTCGCCGTTAAGCGGATTGGTATAGGCGCGCGTTATATTGACCGACTGTCCGATGGGATCGATCCAGTCCGGGTTATCCCAAAGACCGACACGCTCGTAGGAAACCTCATAGTCATCCGCCGTTCCCTGTCTGGGGCGTGTGGAGAGCCCCATAAGCGTATCAGCTGCTACGATATGCGCCGATGTATTCGTAAGCACATGTGAAGAGCGTATATATGCTGCGGCCTCTTCCATGGTCATATCCCTGCTGCATATATACTGTGCCCATATATCGCATATACCCTGCTCGCCTTCAAGGTAATTCTCCGTCACCTGCTCCATGGCGATCGTCGTATTCTCAAAGTATTCTATCTGCCTGCGGTAAGAGGCCCTGTTAGCAGCTCCGGAATAGAGCACCACAAAGACCACTATGCCCAGCATGATCAGTATGTTGATAATGATGATATAAATCCTTTTCATGTACCCATTATAACACTAAAGCCATGCTTAAGCCAGTCTGATGCCTTTCTTTATATCAGCGATGAGCATAAGATCCGCGGGCAGCCATTTAAGCTCATCCATATTATCCGCATCAAGCCACTTTGCATCCTCCGCCTCCTTCAGCTTAAGCTGCCCCGATACTACCTGTGCCCAGAAGCAGTCCATCGACAGGTGGAACTCCGGATAATCATATTCTATGGTCCTTATCAGATCATCAACTTCTATCTCTGCCGTAAGCTCTTCGCGTATCTCGCGCACCAGCGCCTGCTGCGGTGTCTCTCCCTCTTCGATCTTTCCTCCGGGGAATTCCCACCAGCCCTTGTATCCGCCATAGCCTCTGGCCGTGGCAAATATCTTATCTTCCTTCCTGATCACGGCGGCCACTACCCTTACGTACTTAAGCAGACTGCCTTCAGGCGTAAATACCACGCGTTTTCCTTCACTTATCCCCTTTTTTTCAAGCTCTGCTTCCGCTATCTCAAAGTACCGCTCTTCGTCTCCCGATACCAGCTTAAGCAGCGCCATGGGGGCGGATCTGTCTGTTTCTTCGCAGCCATAGTCGGCTTCGGTTATCTGCACAACATTATATATTTCCAATTTATCTCCTTTACGCACCGTTTAAGCCCGGGCGTGTACCGTCCCCATCATGGGCAGGGCGTCGGCTTACCACGGTTTGGAACTGGTGCTGCTGCTGCTGCCGGAATCCCAATCCTTACCTAACCAGTAATTCCGCCCGTCATAATCGTTCTGCGTCTGTTCCTGCTCTTCCTTGGTCCTTGTCTGCTGGTCTTCCAAGTATCTCCTTACCTCATCCTCACGTGCGCCGCCGGCGGGCTGTGCATTCCCGTCTTCCCCGGAGCCGCCGCCATTGTTATCGCCGGGATCACCGGAATCGCCGTCAGATGATGCCTGCTTGAGTTTTTCAAGCATATCCTTTAATTCTTCTATCTCCTTATCGATATCCGAATCAAGCTTCCTTGCTTCTTTAAGTTCTTTCTCCGGGATAGACAGATCCAGCGTATCCTCTTCTCCCACGCAGCCGTTATCTGCCAGATCTTTCTTTGCATGCTCAAGGACGTGTATCGCCTTATTTATCTTGTCGGCCAGTACGTATATGTCAGTTTCCTTTCCGTCCTCAAAATCCTCAAACCTGTCATAGATATCGTCAAAGTCTATCGTCTTTGTGCGGGAGAGCGACAGATTGATGCACGAGCGGCCCTTTATGTCTCCTGTAACGTTATCATCCAGCACCTGCTCATACATATCCATGGCCTTTTCATAATCGCCGTCGCTGTACTCCGCATTCGCCAGATTGTAAGTCGTGATGTATTTATCGATAAATCCTATCCCGGCTGCTTTCTCCTCGATCTCAACGGGATACTCACCCTTTTTGCTCATCAATACATAGAAGCTGTTTAAGCCCAGTCTGGTGCCGCATATTCCAAAGCATGCAAAGACAGCCAGACACACTACGGTCATCACCAGCATCAAAAGTATCAGTTTATTATATTTTTTTCTGTTAAATTCCATCAGCGTTTACTCCTTATAGAGAAGAAATACCGCAAGTAACAGGATCATAAATCCCGGCACAAACATGTAATAGATATCATCGTAATTATCCAGGTCATCCCTGTTCGCCATGATCTCCTCGGCATTCACCAGGGCCTTTTCGATCACTTCCGATACATCCTTTTTGTCCGACATCTGTATGCAGTCGATCTCGAGCGAATCCGCCAGCTTGCTTAACGAATCCATATCAAGGCATGTTACCGCATCCGAAAAAGTATCATAATCATAGATCTTATTTCCGTATCCGTCCGTTATGGTCGCTCCCTTTTTGGTTCCAAAACCAAGGACCGCTCCGCCGTCGATCATCGATGCCATATCATTAAAATCGATCAGCTTCTCATCAACGGTGATCTCGCCGTCGCTTAAGAAGAATACGATACGTTCATGGCCCTCTTCCCTGCCCATATGGCCCAGCATGTACTCCATATTCTCAAAAGGAGAATTAAGGGAAGTTCCTCCCGCCAGCCACCTGTCGGGGATACGGATAGCCTTTATCGCATCATCTATGGACTGGGCATCCGGGGTGATGGGCAGCTTTATATCACTCTTGTTTCCGAATGTGATCAGCGCAAAGGAGCTTCCGTTCATTTCATCCATTATATATTCCATGGTCTCTATGGCGCCGTTCATCCTGCTATCATTTTGGTAATCCTCGGCCCACATGCTCATGGTCGTATCCAGTACGAACAGCACATCCAGATTGGGTCTGGCGTATTGGACATCCTTATTCTTTATCATGGGTCTTAAAGCAATGGGGACCACCGAGGCACAAAGCAGTGCTGACACTATTATCGTGACTATCTTGTGCAGTACGCTCCCATGGTTTCTGAGCGCCCCTATCAGTAAAAATATAAAAAGCACCACAAGCAGGATCACAAGAACTGCAACTGGTACAACCGGCTGAAATCTCATCAGGTCCCCGCCCCCTTTGCTATCACAAATAAAACCAGCCCCATTATACAGATCATAATGGCGCGGCCGGGATCGTCCGTCAGTCTGTTGACGCTCACCTCATCCACCTGCATCGCTTCGTGGGACCTTATCTGGCTGATAACGTTCTGTGTATCAAAGTCGGAACCGACAATATAGAATTCACCGCCGGTCTTTCTGATATTCTGTCTCATATCACTGCTTAAGTTATCAAAGTTCTGCCCGGGCTGCAGGTCACGCAACGCCTCCGCGGGCGGAAAGATCCCGAATACAGCCACATCATTATTCTTACACATGTCAGTGGCCTCCGCCAGCTCTATTGTAGGCGGCATAAGCTCTGCCTGGGCATTATCGGTGACCATTATGATAACCCTTGTTCTTTCCGAATCCCCCAGATAGGGAAAGTTGAACAGACAGCTTGCCAGTCCTTCGCCGATCAGGGAGCTTCCCTTTACCTGATTATCCAAAGTTACGGGATTATCGATAAGATCCAGCTTATAGAGCAGATCGGAGAAATCGTCATGCTCCTGCTCCGTCAGCGAATTCAGGAAATCCATGTACTCCTGGTTTGTCATTTCCCCGATACGGTTATCATCCTTAAAGTGCATGTACTGCCTTTGAAGAACAAAGTATTCCTTAAGTTCTCTCAGCTTGTCTATGGTGAAATTCATATCCGTTGTAAGCGGCATATATTCCACCGTAGAGGTATTAAAGATAGAGATCCCGACCCTGTCTCCTTCCAGACCTCTTACCACTTCCTCAAGGTTCTCAACAAAGTCCGAATTAAGCTCATAAAGCGAATAGGAAACATCGAGGCAGAGATAGATATCCCTTCTCTTTACTCCCGCATCTATCTTTTTGTTATAACTGGGCCGCCCCATCAGATAAGCCCCGGCCAGAAGGCTTGTGACCAGGCCTGCGATCCCGATGATCTTAAAGAGGATATAGAGTACCCATCTCCGCTTATAGTAGGGGAGCTCCGATGCGATCCACATGGCAGAATAGCCTTTAAAGCTTTTTTTCTCCTTATCCTTAAGGCTCTTGCGCAGGCGGATGATCCTGTATACAAGTATGATCAGCGCCACTATCAGCACAATGGCCGCAGTAGCCCATGCCGATGACGGGCTTCTTAAACTTATCTCCATATCGCCACCAGCCTTCCTGCGTCCTTAAAATACTTCCCGGTGTCTTTGACCGATAAGGGCGAAAACTCCGCGCTGTATATCGCTTCGACAAACTCTGCGACTTCCGGCCTGTTCCAGCGCCTTATCTCCGAAAGCGTCTGACAGTCGGCGTTTAAACCTCCTGCTTTTGAAAGGAATTCCCTCACGACCGCACTGATGCCTATGCATACCTCACGCGGCTTCATCCTTCCCTGCATCTGCTCGCTCTCGATAAACCTAAGTTTCTCAATAGCCTTCTGTCTTAAGCTCTCTATCGATTCAGGTACCTTCTTAAGTCCCACCTTCTTCTTAAGCTCCTTCATCCTTGCGATGCGCATGGCGTGCACTTTACGGATAGTGCCTATCAGTATGGTAAAGAAGAATATCCCGGCTGCCAGGATAAAGATTGTTATCAAAAACCAGAACAGCCTGTCCCATGCGGCTTCCTGTAATTTAACCGTATATTTCATCAGTCAGTTATCTCCCCGTTCAGTACAGAGGTCACAGTCTCAGGTATCTCCTTCCTGCTCTCAAGATACGCATAGTAAACGCCGCATCTTCTGAGCTTGCTGCGTACCTGTGCCTGATACTCCGTCTGTTTCTTCCATATCGCGGCCGAAAGCCCCCTGCTCCTGCTTATGAACTCAGGGATCACCCGGTCCGTCATCACATCAAAATAATTCTTCTTATCAAGGCCCGTGTCCGTTATCTCAAACACATAAAACTCCCGCTCTGCAGCGGCTGTGCGCAGTATCCTCTCCGGGATATCGATCAGGCCCTTCATATCCGTCACCAGACAGATAGCCACTCCTTTAAGCGGAGCATCAAGTATGGCGTCAAGGCGCGCGGCCGGATCATAGACTTCCCTGCCGAATACTTCATCCTGAAGCGCTGCCATACCCTCCTCAAGGTATGCAGGGCCGCTTCCGAATCTCCCGATCCTGCTCCTCCAGTCTTTGCCGGAAAGTATGCAGTAGTCCGCACCGCTCCTGCCCGCCAGATATGCTGCCGAGGCGATGGTCAGTATGCTGCATTCCCTCTTGTCTGTTCCGTCCGGCATGATACCGCGCATGGTCTTTCCCGTATCCGCCATAAAGATGATCTGCTTGCGCTTGTCCGCCACATAGTTCCTGACCATGGGCATGCCGGATCTGGAAGACGCCTTCCAGTCCATATCGCGCAGGTTATCTCCGGGGACATAGGGTCTTAAGTCCTCAAATTCCATGCTCTGACCCCTGAATACCGAAGGGAACGCCCCGTCAGCAACCGAACTTGAACGGCTGTAATGTTTAAAACGTATCCGCGCGCTAAGGGCGTTAAGCGTTTCGTAATCCGGTCTGATCCGCCCGGTTTTCTTTTTTATCTGCGTCATGGCTTTACCTCATCAGGGAGTAGGGATCGCATTCAACAGATGATTGATGATGATATCGGTGGTAACGTTATCTGCCGCAGCCGTATATCTAAGGGCGATGCGGTGACGCAGTACGGCATAAGCCGAATTCTTGATGTCATCGGGCGTTACATACGCCCTGCCCTGCATAAGTGCCTCGGCCTTGCCCATCTTGAGGAAAGCGATCATCGCTCTGGGGCTGGCGCCTAATCTGACATATCCTTTCAGCTCGTTAGGCAGTACATTGTCGGCATTTCTCGTTGCCGTGACCACCGATGAGATATATTGCTTTACCGAATCGTCGCAGTAAACAGCCTCGGTGATACGCTGCAGCCTGGCCACATCCTTTATTTCCAGGACAGGAGAAGCCTGCACATTCCTCTGTCTGCTCCTGTTCTCAAAAAGGTTAAGGATCTGCAGATCCTCGCCCGCTGCGGGATAGTACAGGGTTTCCTTTATCATAAAACGGTCCGACTGAGCCTCGGATAAGGGATACGTACCTTCCTGCTCGATAGGGTTCTGGGTAGCTATCACGATAAAGACATCCTCCGGCATGGGATAGGAGGTACCGCCGATGGTCACCCGTCTCTCAGCCATTGCCTCAAGCATTGCGCTCTGCGTCTTGGCACTGGAGCGGTTTATCTCGTCTAAAAGTACGAAATTGGCAAATACCGGGCCCAGCACGGTCTCGAAACTGCCGCTGTCCTGTCTGTATATCTGCGTACCGATAATATCGCTGGGCAGCAGATCCGGCGTACACTGGATCCTGGAAAACTGTCCGTTTACGGCATCAGCCACTGCTCTGGCCGCTGTGGTCTTGGCAAGTCCGGGTACCGATTCGATAAGGACATGTCCGTCTCCCAGCAGGGCTGCCACAAGCGCTCTTTCAAGATTCTTCTGCCCTATCACTCTCGATGAAAAAAAGGAATCCAGCTTTGCCAAAGCCTGCTGAGACCAGCTCATGTCTTCAGCAGCGATGTTCATACCATTCTGCATTATCATTGCCTCCTGCGCATAAATAGTTTTCTATTTCTGATCACCGATATAAGCATCGATATCGGTGGAATAACACTTTGCAGCTCCTGTCAGCTTTCCGAATATATATTTATCGGACGCCGACTCACACATCGTATATATCCGTCCGCCGGCACATACTATCTCTTCCGACATAGGCGGGAACTTACAGTCCTTTACCAGCACGGAGCGATCCAGCTCATAAAGCGGAAGCGTCATACCCGCGATATCAAGCTCCTTCGTGCTATGCGGTTTATCATATACAAATATATGTGAAAAATCAACGCTATAAGATGTTGACAGATATATCTGTCCGTTATATGTATCCATGCCCTGTACCAGATCCGTCACTGAATACACCTCAAAAGGTTCGCGCTCAATGCCAAACAGCGCGTCATCATCATCCGAAAAATGATATGCAAATATCAGTGCCTGGTTATAGTCCCCTGCAGCTGTAGTCAGCTTATGGCTCTCATCTGTCGGGTAGTTGGCTTCCCTGTAAAACTCCCCCGCATATATCACATCTTCGTCGGAAGCAGTATATGCTACACTCATATCATCAGGCATGGGAAAAGTCCCTATGCATTTGATACGTTCCCCGTCAGTGGCTTTTATGGCATCTATATAATTAAAAACATACAGACATGACTTTCCGCCGCCGGTAACATAGATATGATCCCCATGTACCGTAATGCCGCCCGCATGGCCGTGGAAGTCACTTCCGTCCGTATCCTGCATCAGAAGCTTTTTTACACATCTCTCAGTCGTGCGGTCTACCATATAAACAGGAGATGCACTCTTATCTTTCATATAACCGGTAATAAAAAAACAGTCACTCCCGGTGTCAAGGGCCAGGCCCTGGGGAATGAAGCCTCTGTGTATGTCAGGTATGGCAAATCCGGCAGTTGAATGCGCGTAATATGCCGACACCGGGAGCCTGAAATACAATACTGCTCCCAAAAGTACCGCTGCTATCACCACGGCAATGACAGTCACGATACTTAATAATGTTCTTAATATGCTTTTTTTGGG
>JAFRXH010000071.1 GCA_017437785.1 Lachnospiraceae bacterium | reverse complement strand
TGTTAGGATAATTTCAAAGGAGAAAAGCTATGGGATTATTTGACAGTATTGTTAAATTGGCAAAAAGCGTTACTGACAGTGTGGCAGATGCCACCTCGGAAGTTACTTCCAATACTCAGAGTTATCAGGAGGAAACAAGGCAGCTTGATATGCAGGCCGAAGCCGACGGACGGCCTTTTGATGAGAAGTTTAAGGAGATCGTGGCTTCGATGCCCGGATGTTCTGTAGAGTATGAAGTGTCTCCCGATTTCCTGGAGCTTCAGGCAGGCCGTCAGATATATGCGCGTGGCGGAAACCGCTGCCCTGCAGATAATTTCACCTATGTTTTATCATACAACGGAAAACAGGTTTATATCCGTCTGTGGAAAGCATATAGTAAGTATGATCATGCAGCTAACAGGGCGGTGGGTGCGTATTGTATGCAGATGGGTATGAAAGTACTCGATTTCTTTGATTATATGCCCAACGGTGTAAATTATATGCGCGACCGCATAATGCAGGCATTCGTATAATAATATTTGTTAATAAGGAAAGAGAAATGTGATCCATCACGCCTGCGGCGGATGCAGCACGGCACTTAATAAAAGGCCTTGCAGGCGGCCGTGCCGGTGTACCATCCTGTAGAAATAAGCATGCTTAATTTCTTTCAAAGCGTTTTCTCTTTCCTTTTTTATTTCTTTGATCTTATGGATATCATCGACGGATTATCACAAAAAGATAAATGGGAGGAATTCCTGTCATACAGGCAGAGCAGCCGGCGTATGTCCAAAGAAGAGATAAGGCTCTGGCGGGAATTCATAGATTCAAAAAGATTTCTGGTAACGGCTTCCGAAATAAAAGAAGAAAGCTATATGCCTCCGCTGCCCCATAAGATGGAGATAAACAAGACCGGGAGTACAAAAAAACGCATCGTTTATTCATATCCGGATGATCTTTGCAGGATCCTTAAATTCATATGTTATGCCCTGTACCGCTATGACGGGTACTTTTCAGCCAACTGTTATGCATTCCGGCCGGATCTGAGCGCCAGGGATGCCCTGCCGCTTATCTACAAAGCAGTCAGGGGATCGCAGGTATATAGTCTTAAAGCCGATATCAGCGACTATTTCAATTCTATAGATACCGCTAAACTCTTAAGCCGTCTTTCTTTCCTGAAAAAAGACGATCAAAGGCTTTATACTCTTTTTGAAAAGATGCTTACGGCTGACAAAGCCATAGACTCTGCAGGAAATACAGTTGAAATGAAACGCGGGGCTATGGCCGGTATTCCCGTTGCGCCTTTCTTTGCAAATGTATATCTGACTGAAACAGACCGTTTCTTTGAGGATAAAGATCTTCTGTATATGCGATACTCCGATGACATACTCATATGTGCCGGCAGCAGGGAAAAGCTTGAAAATGCCAAAGAAGCCCTGTTTGAAAGACTTGAGGCCGACGGACTTAAGCTTAATATGAGCAAGCTTAACACATACGGGCCGGGTGATCCCATAGAGTATCTCGGATTTGCGATATCCGAAGACTGCATTGATATTTCCACGATGACCATGACCAAATTAAAGGATAAGATGAGGCGTAAAGCCCACGCCCTGCGCAGATGGTGCACGGGCAGGAAGCTGCCTCCCGAGCGCGGTGCCAAGGGCTTTATCACGGCAATGAACCACAAGCTTTATGTGCATTCCGAAGACGATACTTTTTCCTGGAGCAGGTGGTTTTTCCCAAACATCACTACCGATAAGAGCTTAAAAGAGCTGGATGCCTATATGCAGCAGTATGTACGCTGGTGCGTGAGTGGCAGGCATTATAAAGGCAATTACCGCATCAGTTATGAAGATATGAAAAAATGGGGGTATAAAAGCCTGGTGCACGAGTATTACCGCGGCGCAGGGAAAAGTTGATATCAATATTTCTTTGCAGTTGATATATTACTGTGATATACTTTAAAAATATTAAATATATGGAGGTAAGACCATTGGAGCGTTATTATCATGAAGAGATTGAATGTGCTTCAGAGGAGACTTTACGTGAGATACAGAGCAAAAAACTTGTGGAGCAGGTAAAGCATGTTTGGGATAATGTGCCTTACTACAGAAAGAAAATGGAAGAAAAGGGAGTAACACCGGATGATATAAGATCCGTTGATGATCTGCATAAGCTGCCTTTTATTTCCAAGTATGATCTGAGGGATTCATATCCCTACGGAATGCTGGGCGTACCGCTGAAGGATGTGGTACGTATACATTCCACCAGCGGTACCACGGGCAAGCGTGTGGTTGCTTATTATACACAGGGCGATATCGATCTGTGGGAAGACTGCTGTGCAAGAGCGATCGTTGCGGCAGGCGGCAGTGATGAAGATGTGTGCCAGATATCATACGGTTACGGTCTGTTCACAGGCGGTATGGGACTGCACGGCGGTGCCCATAAGGTGGGCTGTATGACAATTCCGGCATCCTCCGGTAATACGGACCGCCAGATCATGTTCATACGTGATCTGAATGCTACCATTATCTGCTGCACTCCTTCATATGCGGCATATCTGGGAGAGAGCATGAAGGAAATGGGGCTCACTCCGGATGATATCCCCTTAAAGGCAGGTATCTTCGGCGCTGAGGCATGGAGTGAGGAAATGCGTCGCGAGATCCAGAATACCCTGGGCATCAAGGCTTATGATATCTACGGACTTACAGAGCTTTCCGGCCCCGGCGTGGCTTTCGAATGCAGCGCTCAGTCAGGCATGCATATCAATGAGGACCACTTTATCGCGGAGATAATAGATCCCGATACTGAGGAAGTGCTTCCTGAAGGAACTCAGGGCGAACTGGTATTTACCGCGATCGATAAGAAGGCATTCCCGGTGATCCGTTACCGTACACGTGATATCTGTACGCTGAAACGTGAGAAGTGCAGCTGCGGACGTACCCTTATCAAGATGGAGAAACCCAAGGGACGTACCGATGATATGCTCATCATCCGTGGCGTGAACGTATTCCCCAGCCAGATCGAGACTGTGCTTCTGGAGAACGGCTATCAGGCAAATTACCAGATCATCGTAGGCCGTGAGAACAATACCGATACCCTGGATGTACATGTTGAGATGACTCCGGAGATGTTCACCGATGATATCAAGGAGATAAACAAGCGTCAGGCCGATCTGGTCAAGGGGCTCTTAAGCATGCTGGGCATCAAGGCAAAGGTTACACTGGTAGCACCCAAGAGCATAACCAGAAGCGAAGGCAAGGCAGTCAGGGTAATAGATAACAGAAAGATCTGAAATAAACATATTATACCGGGAGGGTTACTAAATGAGCGTAAAGCAGATTTCCATTTTTCTTGAGAATAAGACCGGCAGACTAGATGAGATGACGGATATACTGGGAAAGAACAACATAAACATGCGTGCGGTGTCGCTGGCCGAAACAGACGGCTTCGGCATAGTAAGGATAATCGTTGACGATCCCTACAGCGCTACAACAGTGCTTAAAGACGCCGGATATATAAACAGACTTACCAGCGTAGTTATCGTTGAGGTTCCCAATACACCGGGCGGGCTTAATAAGGTCCTTAAAGTGTTTACCGAGGCTTCGATAAATCTGGAGTATATCTATGCATTGTCGGCAGGTAAGGAACCCCAGAAGGCATATATGATATTCCGCGTCAGCGACCATAAGACAGCAGAAGTGGCGCTTGAGCGCGCCGGCATCAGGGTACTTACCCAGGAAGATATAGCTGAACTGTAGTCTTTGTCATCCAAAAAGAAGCCACTGCATAAAAAAGGAGGTAGTCACATGGAAATAGACATCGCTAAACTTCAGGAACTCATAGACGGTTCCGACAACATAGTTTTTTTTGGTGGAGCCGGTGTCTCAACCGAAAGCGGCATCAAGGATTTCAGAAGTGTTGATGGTCTGTACCACATGAAGTTTAAATATCCTCCGGAGACAATGCTCTCACACAGTTTCTTTGTGACCCACAAGGAAGAATTCTTTGATTTTTACAGGGATAAGCTCTTGGAATGCACCTGCGGGGAGAATCCCGCAAAGCCCAATGCAGCGCATCTGGCGCTGGCGGAGCTTGAAAAAAAGGGCAAGCTCAAGGCTGTGATCACACAGAATATCGACGGTCTTCATCAGGCAGCCGGCAGCAAAACAGTGTATGAGCTGCACGGAAGCGTACTGCGTAACTACTGTCAATCCTGCCACAAAGGCTTTAGCGCTTCGTATCTTTATAAGTCAGACGGGATCCCCAAATGTGATGCCTGCGGCGGCGATATCAAGCCCGACGTGGTGCTTTACGAAGAGGGGCTTGACTCTGACACGATGAACGGTGCTATCCGTGCCATCATGGATGCGGATATGCTGATAATAGGTGGGACCAGTCTTGTGGTATATCCTGCAGCCGGACTTATCGATTATTATCGCGGAAAGAAACTGGTTCTTATAAACTATGATGCGACTGCAAGGGATTCGGTTGCGGATTATTCAATACATGGAAAGATTGGTGAGATATTCTCACAGATAAAGATCTGATGAAGGGCTGGCTGGTAGTTAATCATTTTGTAAGGACGGAAAAGTTTGAGGAGCTGTTTGCACTGCTTATGGCAGCAGCAGCTCCTTTTGATGTGGATCTTGAGCGTATCAGTAATTCACAGGCCTGGCTCAGGCTGTCAGAATGCGGATACGAGCTTAAGGACAGGCCGGATTTCGTCCTCTTCTGGGATAAGGATGTGCGCCTGGCCTGCGAGATAGAGAGGCAGGGCATCAGAGTATACAATCCGGCAAGGGCAATAGAGCTCTGCGATGATAAGACGCTTACCTGGCTTACATGTGAGCATGCGGGGATCAGACAGCCCAAAAGCATTATCTCGCCGAAGAAATTTCATGCGGACGGTCTTTTCGATGAAGATCTGCCGCTCGTTGTGAGAGAGCGTATCGGATTTCCTTGCGTGATCAAGGAAGCCTTCGGCTCCTTTGGACAGCAGGTAAGGCTTGCAGTAAGTGAAGATGAGCTTATATCGTGCATTAAGGACTGCGGGGACAGGCCTTATATCATCCAGGAGTATATAGCTTCTTCGGAAGGCAGGGACATAAGGCTGCAGGTGGTCGGAGGCAGGATCGTGGCCGCGATGCTTCGTGAAAACAGGAATGATTTCCGCGCAAATATCACAAACGGCGGTACTGCGACAGACTATACGGCTGCGGTAACGCCTGCCCAGGCGGAGATGGCCGTGGAAGCCTGCAGGGCATTGGGACTGGATTTTGCGGGAGTGGATATACTTTTCGGCCCCGGTGAGGAGCCGGTATTGTGCGAAGTAAACTCAAACGCACATTTTAAAAACCTGTATGACTGCACCGGAGTAAACGCAGCGGAAGCGATATTGGAGTATATAGTAAATGACCGCGCAAATGCCTGAATACGGCAAAACGTGGCTTGCAACATTATAAAGATAAGGGGGGTACCACAATGGACTATGTTTATGAAATGCCAAAGGAAATGCTTGAGGAATGTGCACAGAAAGGAACGGTAGAGCGCTTTGAGTACGATTCCTTTACTTATGATGAGGGAGACTCACAGCCGATACACAAAGGGGCCTGGGTCTATCTTCCCTGCGGCTATGATGCCTCAGAAAAGTATGACATACTTTACCTGATGCATGGCGGCAACTTCACGGAAGAGTGGTGGTTTAAGCTCTTTCCCGATACCGTGACCATACTTGATAATATGATAGCAAAGGGGCTGTGTAAGCCGCTCATCATAGTAACGCCCACTTTCTACAGGAGCGAAAAAGATAAAGAGGGCATTATCGATGAGAGGACAGAGCAGTTCTATCAGGAACTGCGTAAGGACCTGATCCCCGGTATAGAGAAGAAGTATTCAACATACTGCGGGGGTGATGTATCGGATGAGAATCTGGTAAAGACCAGAAGACACCGTGCATTTGCCGGATTATCCATGGGATCCATGACCACATACAGGTCGGCTTTCTACAACAACTTTGATATCTTCTCATGGTTCGGGCCTTTTTCGGGCTGCTGCGGACCTTTCGGAGATCACGAAAAGGAAGTTAAGCGTATATGCACTACGCTGGAAGAAGGCGATAAGAAGGGTTATAGGCTGGACTACATGTTCTGCGCCAATGGTACGGATGATATCGCATATGCCGAGCATAAGGATATCATGGAAAAGGCCGTTGCAGTATGTCCTTATCTTGAGCAGGGAAAGAATTACGATTTCTTTATTATCCCGGGAGGGGTACATGATATGAAGGCATGGCAGCTGGATCTTTATCACGCGCTGCAGATTTTCTTTAAATAATAGCTGCCGTTGTCATCATGAGGCATTAGCCAGAATATATTCCACGAACAGATCTACCACATCAATATCCGTATAACGGTACAGCATCCGGCTGCCCACAACGTCTTCAAGTTCGTTGAAGACGGGGCGGCCGTTGTGATATATCAGGTCTATGCCGGCGTGTCCTATGTCAAGAGCCGCCAGTATCTTATCGACGATCTCTGCCTCATCCGGCGTAAGCGGCGAAACCTCCGCTCTCCCTCCCAGTGAATAGTTGCTGCGGAAATCCGTATCGCTTATGCGCAGCATAGCAGCTACAACCTTGTTTCCGACGATGTACACACGTTTATCCCTGCCGGGGGTATCGCAGTAATCCTGGTATATCACCTTCCGGCCATCAAGCTCAGAGAGCGTCTTCTTAAGCTGTGCTTCATCTTTTATCAGGAACACTTCGTTCCCGCCGTGTCCGTCGATGGTCTTGGCCACAAAGGGATAAACCTCCGGCGGCGAGGTGTAAGTCTTCATCACGGGGATGCCACGCGCCTGCATGTATCTTATGGCCAGCAGTTTGTCGTTTCCCAGTTCGGCCACAAGGGAATTGTTGTAGACTCTATATCCCTTTTCTTCCAGAAAATGTGTGATCTGCGCATATCTTGAGCGGTTGATGAAGATATCTTCCGCCGGGGAGCAGCCCTCAATGAGCCGCGTGAGATCAAAGGGGGCGCCGCAGGGCGGTGCTTCCGTTATACAGAGGGAGAATTCCAGACCACGGCGTTTGCATTCGTCTTCGTAAAGCTTTATGTATTCGATATTTTTTTTGGCATCAATGCCCTGATAGATCAGTAACAGCTTCATAGGATGCTATTTTACTATATATACCGGCTTAAATCCATATTTTTAAAAAAAATGCTTGCAAAGATCAAACCCTCATGTTATTATGAAGCTCCGTGAAATATCCTTGCTCCTGGAAAACAGGGGCCATTCGGCCTATTTAGCACAGGTCAGACCATAAGGAGGTAAAAGTAGCATGAACAAGTACGAATTAGCCGTTGTTGTCAGCGCTAAAGTCGAAGAGGAAGAGAGAAATGCTACCGTCGAGAAATGCAAGAGCTATGTCGAAAGATATGGCGGCGTGATCTCTGATGTAGAGGACGGCGGTAAGAAGAAGCTTGCATACGAGATCGATGATCAGAGCGAAGCTTTCTACTATTTCATCCACTTCGAAGCGGACAGCACCGCACCCGCAGAGATTGAGAACAAAGTTCGACTCAGGGAAGACGTGCTCCGTTATTTATGCGTTCGACAAGACGAGGCATAAAGAAAAGGGGATTGAAAAATGAATAAAGTAATATTAATGGGACGTCTCACAAAAGACCCGGATGTAAGATATTCACAGAACAGCGATTCTCCCATGGCAGTTGCAAGATATACTCTTGCGGTTGACAGGAGATTCAACAGAGGAAACGGTTCCAATGGTGACCAGACAGCGGATTTTATCAGCTGTGTGGCATTCGGAAAGACCGGAGAGTTCGCTGAAAAGTATCTTCGTAAGGGGACTAAGGTTGCCATTACAGGCCGTATCCAGACAGGCAGTTATACCAATAAGGACGGTCAGAAGGTTTATACCACCGATGTTGTGGTAGAAGATCACGAGTTCGCTGAGAGCAAGAATGCAAACGGCGGCGGAAATGGCGGTGGCGGAAGCTACTCAAATGCCGGTCCTGCACCTGACGGAGATGACGGGTTCATGAATATTGCCGAAGGCATTGATGACGAGATGCCGTTTGGGTCCTGATGTGAGGTTTTGCAGATAAACAGGAGGAAAGATCATGGCATTTAACAGAGAGTCTGATAAGGGCGATGCACCCAGGAGAAGAGTGGGCACTGGCATTCGCAGACGCAAAAAGGTTTGTGTTTTTTGCGGTAAGGACAATGAGATAAGCTACAAGGATCCCGCGAAGCTTAAGAAGTATGTGTCTGAGCGCGGAAAGATATTACCCAGACGCGTTACCGGCTGCTGTGCAAAGCATCAGCGTGCGCTGACCCTGGCTATCAAGCGCGCCCGTCACATTGCGCTTATGCCTTACGTGACAGACTAAGCCGCAGTTTTGAGAAGGCAGTAATTAAATAAGGATTTTCACAGACAAACCGCTCCGGATCACCGGAGCGGTTTTTTTTATGCACAGGGTCGCCGAAAGTTTTACAGGAAGCGTTCAAACCATATGCGTGAGAGCATCAGCCAGCTGTGCACGTCTTCGAACGGATTAGGAGCCGAAGGATCGAAAGGAGGCGTGGGCGGAGTGCTGTCTTCATCCGAGAAGAACTGCTTCATGAGCTCGGCGTGGCGCTTTTCGTTCATGTTTACTTCTGTACCGGCCTTGATGTGTTCAAGGGCGCGCTCCAGCTGTTCACTGACATATTCTCCGCCGTGCCAGCCGGCGAACATCTCGTCGCTTGCAACGGAAAGACCGTGCCCGCCCCTGGGGAAAACGTAGTGTGCATAGGGAACTCTCTTTTCTCTTAATGCATCTGCGAAGAGATAGGTATTCTCAACGGGTACAGCAAAGTCGTCTGCGGCCTGCCATAAGAAGCAGGGCGGCGTGTTTTCGCTGACCTGTTTTTCCAGGGAAAAGTATTCCAGCTCTTCTTCAGTGGGTTCATAGCCCAGCAGCGCCTGCATGGAATAGATATGTGTATATTTTCCGGAGGTTATCACGGGATAACACAGAATAGCGCCGTCAGGCCTGTTTGAAATGGCGTTAAGTTCCGGATCGGGATCTGTGATATCATCGAAATGCGTACAGAGACTGGCGCATACATGACCGCCTGCGGAAAAGCCGCATATCAGGAGTTTATCGGCATGGATATTGTATCCGGTTGCATTTTTCCTGACTAAACGCACAGCCCTTGAAATATCTTCCATGGGCTGGCGCTTTAGGGGGACGCACATGGTTATATCGTTGGTATAGGTAAGAACGAATACATTCAGCCCCATGCGGTAGTATTCCATAGCCGGCAGTTCACCCTCATGCGCTGCCAGCATGCAGTAGCCGCCTCCGGGGGCTATTATCATACATTTTCTGGGACTGTCATCTTCATCATGCAGGTAAGCATGTATATTGGGCATAAAGCCGTATGCTGCTTCGTAGGTATATTCCTGTGGTTTCCACAGATCAAGACGGAATTCTTTCAAGGCAGATCCTCCTGTTGAACAAATGCCGCTTACTGAGATACTATCAGATGACCTGTTATGCGGCATACTGCAAATGACAGATGACGGATGCATCCGCATTTATTTACGGTGACTATTGCATTATACAGTATATGGGAGATTATTCAAGAGAAGCCGCTTTGCAGATGCAGATGTGGCGGCAGGAAGAGAACTGTGGTAAAATACAGGTTTAAAAGAGTATTGCAGAAAGGGCGATCTCCGGTAATGGGGGCTGATAAGGCAAACAGCAGAAAAAAAGAAAAGTCCGGAAGGCAGTCTGACAGCAGAGAGCAGAGTCATTATGCAGAGGCTGTGCTGCTTTTTGCGGCTGTGCTGGCAGCAGGGCTCATATCGTTTGCTATCCACGGGGCGTGGCCATTCGGCAGTCTGGTGCTGGAAGGCGATGACGGATACAGACAGCATATACCGGAGCTTTATTACCTCTGGGATATGCTGCATGCTAAAGCGGCTTATTCCTTTGACTGGTATACGTCCTTTGGGGTATCGCCTGTAGGATCCTTTATACATTTCGGCATATTCAGTCCGCTCAATATAGTATATCTTTTCATCCCGCGCAGCGCTGTGCTCTATTCGGTAAATGTCATGAGCCTGCTGCGTATGGTACTGCTTGCTTTTTCGTTCAGATATGCGCTAAGGCGGCTGGGAGGAAAAAACCTTCCTTCATCTTTGGTGATCATATTATCGCTTGCCTATGTGTTTAACAGCTGGAGTATGCATTATCTGTATTTTTCCCAGTGGGTGGATGTGGCCATCCTGCTGCCGCTTCTGGTCTGTGAGGCTGTGGCGCTCCTTAAGGGGATGCGCAGACTTCCCTATATGGTCCTGCTTGGCGTATCGCTGCTGATCTGTATACAGCAGGATTATATGCTGGTACTTTTCTTTATCTTTTTTACCGCGCTGTATCTTATTTTTTCCGGCATGGAAAAGAAGGAAAAGACAAGTGCACTGATAAGGCTGGCGTTATGCAGCATAGCTGCGGCGATGATAAGCTGCATCATCCTGCTGCCGGCAGCAGCGCAGGTGGGTGACAGTGCCAGGGTGTCCGGAAATATCATCTACCAGATAAAACAGATACTGCGCTCAAATGCTCATCCCGATCATACCTATGATGCCCAGAAGCTGCTTCTGATGGGATCGTGCCTTATATACGGCGCGGTGGCTGTGATCCTTATCATTTTCAGACTTATAAGCAAAAAGCCCATAAGGCGTAAAATTGCGGGGACTGTTATATTTGCCCTTATACTCATGCTGCCCCTTGTCATAGAAAGCATCCATTATTTCTGGCAGGGCGGGGAGTATATATGTTTTCCGCTGCGCGGCGGTTATATGCCGGTCTTTGTCATGCTGATGCTCATCGCCATGCTGCTTGAGGATATAAAATGGCCCAAAGCCCTTTGCGGAAAAAAGGCGGCTGTCATCATTACCGTGGCAGCGGCGGCAGCGCTGATACCGCTGTGTGCATACCGCATGAAGCGCGCGGAGCTCGGTTACGGAAAGAAGGCATTATATGCGGCAGAGAATTCGCTGCATACACTGATGGGCGGGGCGGATCCCGCGATGCGCCTGGCAGATAAGAAAGGGAAGCTTCAGCTTAATTATACACTGGTATCGCGCGTGGCTTCGCAGGAAAACTGGATACATATCATCCCTGCCGTCTGCCAGAGTGAATGCGATGCCCTGGGGTATAAGCATGACGGATCGGCCTTATATGGCAGAGGCGGTACGGTGTTTTCGGATGCCGTGCTGGGGACGCGCTACGCGATAACGGAGGATGATGCCGATGAGCGGCTCTACAAACCATATGCAAAGGCCGGAAACGTAAACATCAGCGAATGTCTGTACACTGCACCGTTTGGCGCTTTTTTGGATAATGCGGATGCTGCCGGCGATGGCGCGCTTAAGAACCAGCAGAAGATGGCTAAGGATATCCTTGGGGAGGAACTTTTTACACTTAAAGAGACCGGCCCGGGTGAGACGCTTAAGCTTAATGCTGAGGATGAAAGCCTGTTTTATTATGAAGGCATGAGTGATAACGATACGCAGCTTAGCGTAAACGGTGAAAGCATCAAGGCTCATGCACGTCAGATCAGCACCCTGGGCATATTTAGCGGGGATATAGAGATCAGCGCACCGGATGGCGGGATCATAGCTTTCTGCAGCCTTAACAGCCTCTTGGATAAAAAGACCGGAGACAGTATAAGTGAGCTTAAAATGCATGGCAATACTTTAAGCTGTCGTGTAGAATATAAAGGTGAAGGAAAGTATCTGTTCCTTCCGCTCAATAACATAAAAGGATTTGAATGCAGCCTTAACGGAAAAAAGGCAGAGACCGTCAGTGTATACGGCGGGTTTATGGCTGTGGTGTTTCCCGATGAAGAGGGCGTATATGAGCTGACGATCAGATATCATCTGCCGTATCAGACGGCGGGAATACTGATAAGTATCGCCGGGCTCGTGCTGGCTGTATGCCTGGTAAAGTTTAAG
This sequence comes from Lachnospiraceae bacterium, assembly GCA_017437785.1. Taxonomy (GTDB): domain Bacteria; phylum Bacillota; class Clostridia; order Lachnospirales; family Lachnospiraceae; genus NK4A136. The sequence continues at coordinate 7,382 of JAFRXH010000071.1, read as the reverse complement.
CTCGATGAAAAACTGTCCGCTGCCGCTGTGGGCAGGATAGCATACCCGGTCTTTTTAGCCGGTGCGGGTGGTGCATTTACACTGATATATATTGCTGATATCATATTGCTGGTATTCTCATAGGAGAATGTGATAATGAAAGCTTTAAGACTCATAACACTGATAACTATAACGGCTGCCCTGCTCTGCGGCTGCGGCAAAGAACCGGTGGAGCTTGATATGAGCGCCCGGGCAGAATACATACAGAAAGTACAGCCCGGCGAGACGGCTTCCGACGGAAAAGTGATACTTAAGGGAAGCGATGACGGCGTTAACGAGCACGGTGCCGGGAATGTGCTGGTAAAAGCCCTGCCAAAAGACGTGTTCCTTGAAGAGGAGCCGGAGGGAGCAGCCTATTATGAAGACATGATACGTAACAGTCTTCCGCTGCAGTATACAAATAACGGACTGGCGCTGATCCATTTTGATTCGGACGCCCTGCCCGAGCTTATGGTGATCGACGGAGACATGCATTACGGAGAGGGAAAGATATACTCCATAGGACAGGACGGCAGGCCTTATCTGATGATGAAGTTCATCCCCAATTCGGGCACCGCGGCGTATAAACCTTATTTGTCTGTCTATAAGGAAGAGTTTGGCGGCCAGGGGTATTTTATTACGCTCTTTCTTAAGTACGAAAACGGAAGCGTCAGTGTGGAGGAAGCTTTTAATTACGACGGCAACGGTATATCCGACAGCGATGACGGCACTCTGGCGCCCATAAAGTATTTCAGGGATGTGCGTGTATCGGAGAGTTTAAAGAATGTACTGGCAGATCCCATGAACCTGATAGGGGTTGCGGACCGTATCCAAAGTGGATATGATTTTGAGACTGAAAGAGCCACGGCGATAGAGGCAGCCGATTATTACGGACTGGTAAGGGACGGGCTCGTAACAGTCACCGTGCAGCGCTGAGGCTTAGTTTGACCGCATAAATAAGGCATGATAGAATACGATTCAAAAGGTGGACATGTGATTTGAAGCATATAGAGATAGTAGTTCCCTGTTATAACGAGGAGCCATGCATAAGGCCTTTATACGAAGAGGTGAAAAAAGTATTCGCCGGTATTTCGGACTACAGCTGGTCGCTTCTTTACGTAAATGACGGCAGCACCGACGGAACCTTAAGGGAACTTGAACAATTAAAAGAGTCTGAAGGCGATAAGGTCCAGTATATCTCCTTTGCCCGTAACTTCGGAAAAGAATCTGCCATTTACGCCGGGCTTAAGAACAGCAGCGGTGATATGGTGGTGCTTATGGATGCGGATCTGCAGCATCCCCCGGCCATAGTACCCGAGATGATCAAAGGCATAGAAGAAGGCTATGACTGCTGTGGAGCCAGGCGTGTGAGCCGTAAAGGCGAGCCCGTGATCAGAAGCGCCTTTTCCAGGATGTTCTATGGGACTATCAATCATATGACCGAGATGAACCTGGTCCAGGGTGGGTCGGATTACCGTATGATGACCAGGCAGATGGTGGATTCCATACTGCTGCTGACCGAGCGTGAACGTTTTTCCAAGGGTATAATGAGCTGGGTCGGCTTTGAGACCAAGTGGATACCGTATGAGAATGTGGAACGCCTGGCGGGCAAGAGCAAGTGGAATTTCTTCGGGCTGGTCAAGTATGCATTGAGCGGTTTTATCGCCTTTGCCACGGCGCCCCTGCGGGCAGTGATATATTTCGGCAGCATCATAGTGTTTTTTGCTGTGATATACGCCGTTTATCTGGTGTATGAGGCCATAAGGTATCCGGAGAATAACGGATCGGGCTTTGGTACGATAGTGCTTCTGATACTTTTCTTTGGCGGAGTACTGATAACTCTGCTGGGCGTGATCGGTGAGTATATTGCCAGGATCTATATGGAGCTCAAGCACAGGCCTATCTATATAGAAAAAATTAACACCTTAAAGGATAAGTGAGGATCCCTGCGCCGGCATGTTCCCGCTTGCCGATAATGCTTGACTTTATAAGGCTTTTCGCTTTATAATCTACGCTTATAAGATCACAGGATAGAAAAATACCCGGCCGCTAAACGGGGCGGGTGGTTTTTTATATCCTTTTCTCAGGTGGATAAGGATCATTTTTTGGCGGATCCTTAAGGTACCGGGGAGAGGAAATATATACGGGAGGAAAGATTTATGTACAAGAAGGTAGCCAAGGATCAGAATTTCGTGGCAAGGGAAAAAGAGATCGAGCAGTTCTGGAAAGATAAGGATATTTTCAAGAAGAGCATATCCGAGCGCGAAGGATGCCCGACCTACATGTTTTACGATTGGCCTCCTACGGCCAACGGCAAGCCCCATATAGGGCATGTGCTTACCCGTGTCATTAAGGATATGATCCCCAGATACCGGACCATGAAGGGCTATAAGGTGCCCCGTAAGGCCGGCTGGGACACTCACGGGCTGCCTGTAGAGATAGAAGTAGAGAAGATGCTGGGCCTTGATGGCAAGGACCAGATCGAGGCGTACGGCCTCGAGCCCTTCATAAAGAAATGTAAGGAGAGCGTCTGGAAATACAAGGGAATGTGGGAGGATTTCTCCGGCACCGTCGGTTTCTGGGCTGATATGGACGATCCTTACGTTACCTATGATGATAATTACATCGAGAGCGTATGGTGGGCGCTTAAAGAGATCTGGAACAAGAACCTGCTCTACAAGGGCTTTAAGATCGTGCCTTACTGTCCCCGCTGCGGTACCCCTCTTTCCGCACAGGAAGTGGCTCAGGGCTATAAGGATGTAAAGGAACGCTCCGCGATCGTGCGCTTTAAGTGCGTGGGCGAGGACGCATATATACTGGCATGGACCACCACACCCTGGACCCTGCCTTCAAACGTAGCTCTCTGCGTTAACCCTAATGAGACCTACTGCAAGGTAAAGGCCGTGGACGGCAACACCTACTATATGGCAAAAGCTCTGCTGGGCACCGTGCTGGACCAGCTTCTTACCAAGGAAGACAAGGAAGCCGGCAAGGCCTCCTATGAGATACTTGAGGAATACAAGGGCACAGACCTTGAGAAGAAGGAATACGAGCCTTTATATGACTGTGCAAAGGCATCCGCCGATAAGCAGAAGAAAAAGGGCTTCTATGTAGTATGCGACGAATACGTTACCATGACAGACGGTACCGGTATCGTTCATATAGCTCCCGCCTTTGGTGAAGACGATGCGAACGTGGGCCGCAAGTACGACCTGCCTTTCGTTCAGATGGTGGATGAGAGCGGTCACATGAAGGAAGAGACTCCTTTTGCCGGCATGCGCTGCAAGCCTACCGAGAAGGAGATAAAAGCCGGTGCAGTTAGTGCAGACCCCGAGGTGCTCAAGGAACTTTCCGCAAGAAAACTTCTCTTTGCGGCACCCAAGTTTGAGCATAGCTATCCTCACTGCTGGCGCTGCGACACTCCGTTGCTTTACTATGCACGTGAGAGCTGGTATATAAAGATGACTGCGGTGAAGGAAAACATGATCCGCAATAACAATAAGATAAACTGGATCCCCGAGTCCATCGGCAAGGGCCGTTTCGGCGACTGGCTGGAGAACCTTCAGGACTGGGCTATAAGCCGTAACCGTTACTGGGGCACCCCGCTCAATATCTGGGAGTGCGAATGCGGCGAGTTCCATTCCGTAGGCAGCCGTGCAGAACTGGCAGAGCTTAGCGGCGATCCAAAGGCTGCAGAGGTAGAGCTTCACAGACCTTATATCGACGAAGTGACCTTCCCTTGCCCCAAGTGCGGAAAGACCATGCACCGCGTACCCGAAGTTATCGACTGCTGGTTTGATTCGGGCGCTATGCCTTATGCACAGCATCATTATCCTTTCGAAAATAAGGAGCTGTTCGAGGCACAGTATCCCGCGCAGTTCATATCCGAGGCAGTGGACCAGACCCGTGGATGGTTCTATTCGCTGCTGGCTGAATCGACCCTGCTCTTTGACAGCCCCTGCTACCAGAACGTAATAGTGCTGGGCCATGTGCAGGATGAGAACGGCCAGAAGATGAGCAAGTCCAAGGGCAACGCCGTTGATCCTTTCGATGCGCTCGAAAAGCACGGAGCGGATGCTATCCGCTGGTATTTCTACATCAATTCCGCGCCCTGGCTGCCCAACCGCTTCCACGACGGAGCCGTTACCGAAGGCCAGAGAAAGTTCATGGATACCCTCTGGAATACCTATGCGTTCTGGGTGCTTTATGCAGAGATAGACCAGTTCGACGCTACCAAGTATACGCTTGATTACGATAAGCTGCCCGTTATGGACAGATGGCTGCTCTCCCGCTTAAATACCGTAGTGGGTGAGGTTGATTCCGACCTTAATGAGTATAAGATCCCCGAGGCTGCCAGAGCTCTGGATCAGTTCGTTGATGAGATGAGCAACTGGTACGTGCGCCGCGGACGTGAGCGCTTCTGGGCAAGCGGCATGGAGCAGGACAAGATCAATGCTTATATGACCCTCTACACCGCGCTGGTCACCATAGCAAAGACCGCAGCGCCCATGATACCTTTCATGACAGAGCAGATCTATCAGAACCTGGTAGTGAGCATCGATCCTTCCGCAAAGGAAAGCATACATCTGTGCGACTTCCCCGTTGTTAAGCAGGAGTGGATCGATAAGGATCTGGAAGCTGCAATGGATGCCGTGCTCAAGGTAAAGACAATCGGTCTGGCTGCAAGAAACGCAGCAAACATCAAGAGCCGCCAGCCTATAGGAAAGATGTATGTTAAGGCGCCTTTCACCATGGAAGCAAACTTTGCAGACGTGGTAAAGGACGAGTTGAATGTGAAGGAGATCATCTTTACCGATGATGTGAGAGAGTTCACCTCTTATACCTTCAAGCCCCAGCTTAAGACTGTGGGACCCAAGTACGGCAAGCAGCTTAAGGGCATTCAGGAATATCTGGCATCCGTAGACGGCAACGCCGCAATGGATACCTTAAAGAGCGAAGGCGCGCTCAAGTTTGACGTAAACGGAACGGAAGTGGCTCTGGCAGAGGAAGACCTGCTGATAAGCATAGCCCAGAAGGAAGGCTTTGAAGCATCCGCAGACGGCGATGTGACCGTTGTTATGGATACCAACTTAAGCGAGGAGCTTATCGAGGAAGGCTTTGTGAACGAGCTGATAAGCAAGTTCCAGAACATGCGTAAGGACAGCGGCTTTGAGGTTATGGACCGCATCAACGTATATGTCAGCGGAAATGAGCGTATCGAAGCTATAATGAAGAAGAACGAAGAAGCCATGGCTACCAAGCTGCTGGCAGATTCCATCGAATACGACAAGGCAAATGCCGCAGCAGCCGAATACACCATCAACGGTGAGAAGGTAACGCTGGGCGTGGAGAAAGTCTGAAACAGTTATTGAAATGAGTGTATGTACTAAGAATACCATACATGAATGTGTGGATGTATGCGTCATAGGAGCCGGCCATGCCGGCTGTGAGGCGGCCCTGGCCTGTGCAAGGCTGGGGCTTAGTACTGTTATATTCACCGTAAGCGTGGATTCCATAGCGCTGATGCCCTGCAACCCCAATGTGGGCGGCTCTTCCAAGGGACATCTGGTGCGCGAGCTGGATGCGCTGGGCGGTGAGATGGGCAAGGTAATCGACAAGACCTTTATCCAGTCAAAGATGCTTAACCGCTCAAAAGGTCCTGCCGTGCATTCTCTGCGCGCCCAGGCCGATAAGGCGGAATATACCCGCGAGATGCGCAAACACCTTGAGCATCAGGATAACCTGATCATCAAACAGGGCGAGGTCTGCGAGATCGAGACCGAAGATACCCCCGAAGGAAAGCGCATCAGGGGCGTTCGCAGCTATACAGGCGCTTTTTACGAATGCAAGGCGCTGATAATCTGCACGGGAACATATTTAAGCGCCCGCTGCCTGTGCGGCGAGGCCATTACTTATACCGGGCCAAACGGCCTGCAGGCGGCTACGCATCTTTCGCAGTCGCTTAGGGATAACGGCGTGGAGCTGAGGCGTTTTAAGACCGGCACACCTGCCCGCATGGACAGGCGCAGCCTGGATCTGTCTAAGATGGAGCCGCAGCACGGCGATACGCCCGTCGTTCCGTTTTCGTTTTCTACGGATCCGGAAAGCGTGCAGAAAGAACAGGCCGACTGTTATCTGACCTATACCAACGAAAAAACCCATGAGATAATAAGGGCTAATCTGGACCGCTCGCCCATTTATGCAGGAGTTATAGAGGGCACCGGCCCCAGATACTGTCCTTCCATAGAGGATAAGGTGGTGAAGTTCCCCGAGAAGGAGCGCCATCAGGTATTCATCGAGCCCGAAGGGCTTCATACAGACGAGATGTATGTGGGCGGCATGAGCAGCTCATTGCCCGAAGACGTGCAGCTGGCGATGTACCGCAGCGTGCCCGGCATGGAGAACTGCCGCATAGTGCGCAACGCCTACGCCATCGAATACGACTGCCTCTCATCCGGGCAGCTTAAATTATCGCTTGAGCTAAAGGCCATAAAGGGCGTATTCTGCGCCGGACAGTTCAACGGCAGCAGCGGCTACGAAGAGGCTGCGGCCCAGGGCTTGATGGCCGGCATAAACGCCGCAAATATGATAAGGGGCAGGGAGCCTCTTATACTGGATCGCTCGGAAGCCTATATAGGCGTGCTTATCGACGATCTGGTGAATAAGGAAAATAACGAGCCTTACCGCATGATGACCAGCAGGGCGGAGTACCGTCTGCTGCTGCGCCAGGATAATGCGGACCTCAGACTGCGCCATTACGGTTATGAAGTGGGCCTTATAAGCGCAGAGGACGACGAAAAGGTAAGCTTAAAGCAGAACTTTATCGACAGCGAGGTGCAGCGCCTGCATGAAAGCTCCGTGGGTGCAAACAACGCCGTTCAGGAATTCCTGGAAAGCATGGGCAGCGCAACGGTCAAGAAGAATACTTCCCTGGCAGAGCTGATATGCCGTCCCGAGCTTGATTACAAGCTGATAGCGAAGCTCGATCCGGAGCGCCCGGCTAAGCCTGAGGGCTTTAGCGACAGGCTTTATGAGGACGCCGTAAACCAGATAGACATAAATATCAAATACGAGGGATATATCCGCCGGCAGCAGGCGCAGGTGGAAGGCTTTAAAAAGATGGAGAGCCGCCGTATCCCTGCGGATATCGATTATGATGACGTAAAGAGCCTGCGTCTTGAAGCAAGGCAGAAGCTTAAGCTTTTCAGGCCCGAGAGCGTGGGCCAGGCTTCCCGCATAAGCGGCGTGAGCCCCGCCGATGTATCAGTGCTGCTGGTCTATATCGAAGCCCGCAGCAGAAAGTGAACCACGGGGACGGACCTCGGGGTTCTAAAGAACCATGGGGTCCGTCCCCCTGGTTTTCC
>JAFRXH010000070.1 GCA_017437785.1 Lachnospiraceae bacterium | reverse complement strand
GATAAACACCAAAACCCTCGATACATTTTCCATATATAAATAAGCCGCTTTTCCCAGGGCCTCAGGATGCTCCAGATATTCCATGTAGCGATAGTAAAATCCGTTTTCTCCGGCAAACCACTCAATATCTCCGAAAAGAAAATATGCTGCTACAGGAAGTAACAAAATGAGCATTAATGCTAAGCGCATCTTATCGGCCTGTGCGCCTCCGAAACGGTATCCCAGAGGCAGTTCAAAAGCCTGAAGCATCATATTGAAGCCAAGTATCATCAGATACACCCCGTTTACCAGCGGAAAAAGTAATGCAGCCGTACTGCCATCTGCCAGCTGATAAAAGATGATCATCATAAGATATACATAAACATATGCCGCGAAGTTGATCAGAAAAGTCATAAGATATCGCTCCGCAACGATCTTTTCCACGCCCAGGCCCGTGGAGATCAGATAATACTTCCATTCCTTTTTTTCTTCCGTTTTCATGATCTCACCCGGGATGATCTGCATCATCAGAAAAACGACCATTCCCAGCATCGCAACCAACACAGGATATATCTTAAATACTTCATCCGTGCCGACCAGTTTGAACAGAAGCGTCATAAAGAGATACATTCCGGTAAAATACAGCAAAAGCATAAATGTCCTGTGCACGATATATTTCATATCTCTGTACAAAAGGCCTCTCATCTGTTCTACTCCTTCCTCTTTATCATTATTTCTCTGTCAAAAAAGTATACAGACAGAAAATAGTTGAGTACTGAAAACAGGACCACTGCAAACAGTGTAACAGCATACAAAAGAGGGCGGTTCTCCATAAAGCGCATGATCTTATCCATCAGCATTTTCACGAAGTCTTTATGGCCTGCGCTAAATCCGAAAAAGGCAATTCCTGTGGCAAAGATGACCAGTATCGGCAGTATCATCATAAGATCGCTTCTTTTTCCTTTTGTGGCAAAACCGAGCATGATATTGTATTCCAGATAGATCAGCATCAGGCCCATAGCAACACACATAAGTCCGATATCAGCGTTCTTTCTGCCTGTCAGCAGTCCCAAAAACAGATTGCCGGCCACTCCTGTCAGCAAGGAAAGGATGGAAAGCACAGCGGTATCTGCATATTTCTGCCCTACTATCAGGCTGCTCTTAAGCCCCGAAGCCTTAAGATACTTATACCAGCCGCCCAGATGATCGGACAGGTTAAGAGCCGCTACCGTCTCTATGGAACATAAAACCAGTATTCCAAAAAAGGAACCTATAAATCCCATGGAATCCAGGATGCCGGCGCTGTTCTCCCCTCTGTACTTTGCGATATTTCCAAAACGCGCGGATAATATCGTCATCGAAACAGGTACCAGAAATATCAATACGATCGCTATATACGGCGCGATCCTTTTACGGCACAGCCATAGATCACGGCAGATAAGTTGTTTCATGGCTTGACTCCTTTCTTAGAAAAGATCCTTCGTCGCTGCTTTTCTTAAGGATGACAGGTTCGTATATTGATCCCTATCTGAAGCTTTCCCGGTCACGGTTCACGTAGTAAAGCATGATCTCTTCAAGCGACGTCTTTTCTATCATCACACCGGAGTACTTTTTTTCCGTGGCTGTGCGGTCGCTTACCAAAAGCTGCGCGCCAAAGTCCGTGAGTCTGGCCGCGATATAGTCCTCTCTTGCAAAGCCCGCGAAATCTGCCTTACTGCATTTTACCATTCCGTAACTGTCAAGGATCTCGTCCTTGACGCCGCTGATAAGCAGCTTTCCCTTATCTATAAATGTTACCATATCAGCGATATGCTCCAGATCCGAAGTGATATGCGAGCTCATGAGTATGGAGCGTTCCCCGTCCTGCAGATATTCAAGGAAGATATCCAGGATCTCGTTTCTGACCACCGGATCAAGACCTGTAGTCGCCTCATCCATTATCAGAAGCTTTGCGTTATGT
>JAFRXH010000069.1 GCA_017437785.1 Lachnospiraceae bacterium | reverse complement strand
AGACCAAAGATCGCACCCAGAGGCTGGAACAGCTGGGACTGCTACGGTGCAGCCGTAACAGAGAAAGAAGTAAGACAGAATGCCGAGTTTATGGCAAAGCATCTGAAGAAATACCGCTGGGAATATGTGGTGGTCGATATACAGTGGTATGAACCCGGAGCTACCAGCCATGAGTACAGACCTTTTGCAGATCTGTGCATGGATGAATACGGAAGACTGCTTCCGGCGCCGAACCGCTTTCCTTCTGCAGCAGACGGAAAGGGCTTTGCTCCGCTTGCGGAATATGTACACTCTCTGGGACTTAAGTTCGGTATACATATCATGCGCGGCATCCCCAGACAGGCTGTTCATAAAAACCTTCCTGTTTATGGGACAGATATAACAGCGCGTGATGCTGCGAGATTTAACAGCATATGCATGTGGAATCCAGATATGTACGGCATTACGCCGGATGAAAACGGAAGGGCATATTACGACTCGATCTTTAAGCTGTATGCCGAATGGGGTGTGGATTTTATCAAATGCGATGATATCTGCAGGGAACTTCCTCACGAAGAAAAAGAAATGGTGATCTTATCGGAAGCGCTTAACGGCTGCGGAAGAGAAATGGTCCTTTCGCTCTCTCCCGGACCTGCGCTTCTTGAAAAGGCAGAGCTGTATAAGCAGCTTGCTAATATGTGGCGTATCACCGACGACTTCTGGGATGACTGGAAACTGCTTTATGCGATGTTTGAACGCGCGGAAAAATGGAGCATACATGCGGGAGCAGGACATTTTCCTGACGCTGATATGCTGCCTATAGGTCCTATCAAGCAGGATTATGATAAAAACAATAAAACTGCTTTTACGGAAGATGAGCAGATCACGATGATGACTCTCTGGAGCATAATGCGTTCGCCTCTTATGATCGGCGGAGAGATGACAGGGTTTGATGAGTTTACAATGAAGCTGATCACAAACGAGGCTGTACTTAAGATGCATGCTTCTTCAAGGAATGCGAGACAGATATTCAGAAGACAGACGGATAAAAAAGAATATATACTGTGGGCAGCCGATGACTGCAATGGCGGAAAGTATATAGCGGTATTCAATGCCGGAGAAGAAGACGGAGTATTTGATGTAGCTCTTGATGAGCTGGAAGGCATTCCGGCAGATGCTAAAGCAACTGAACTCTGGAGCGGTGAGAGCGTTGTGCTGGGAGAAAACAATAGTATTGAAATCCCTGCACACGGCGCTAAAGTATACTATATCGGTTAAAATAAATGCTTAGATATACGGATGATATGACTCCGTTTGCAATGGCGGAGAGACCTTCAAAGCAATATTTTTTCCTTATGCCGCTTATTTGGCTGGCTGCATTTCTGGATACCCGCAAGATAGGGCTTAAGATCGACAAGACGGGCATGAAAGGGATAAAGCCGCCGTATCTGGTGATAGCGACTCATCAGGGGCCAGCTGATTACTCGGCTGCGCCGCTGGCAATGTTTCCGCACAGGGCAGTTTTTGTCTCTGACATGGAGGGCTTTGCCTGGTACGGAAAGTGGCTTTACCGCGGACTGGGCTGTATAGGAAAGAGGAGATTTGTTCCCGATATAAGTGTAGTGCGCAATATGAAATATGCTATCGCCAAAAAACAGGCAGTATGGGTCTATCCGGAATCGCGTCATTCTAATGCGGGGACTACGGCATACATTCCGAAAAACATGGGAAAACTCTGTAAAACGATGGATGTGCCTGTTGTTCTTTTTACATTGTACGGATCGTATCTTGCCAATCCGTTCTGGGATGAACTGCGCAGCAGGAAAGTTCCTGCCAGAGGGCAGATGAAGCTTCTGTTTTCACGGGAAGAGGTACGCAGTAAAAATGAACGGGAGATCCAGGCTGCGATAGAGGATGGCCTTAAGTATAACGAGTATGATTATCAGCTGGCAAATAAGATCCGTATCACGGAGAGCTTTCGTGCGGAAGGCCTGCATATGCCTTTGTATATGTGCAGAAAGTGCAAGCAGAGGTATAAGATGGCGAGTCACGGGGATATTCTTGAATGTAAGGCGTGCGGTAGACACTATCTGCTGCGTGAGGACGGGCTGCTTGAAGAAATGGGCGATAGCAGGGAGATATTCAGGATCCCCGACTGGTATGAGTGGGAGAGAGAAACAGAGATCAAAGAGACAGCCGATGAGGCTGAGGCGTTTTTGATGAGCTACGATGTGCATGTGGAAGCGCTGCCGAATGAAAAAGGTTTTGTTGATCTGGGGAAAGGAAAACTCCTGATGAATGAAAAGGAGTTTACGCTTGATATAAACAAAGAGGTATTGCATTTCCCGCATAAGATAAGGGAATCGGTTCAGACCGAATATGATTATCGCGGAAAAAAAGGAAAAGCGATAGTTTTGTCCACTGCCAAATGCTGTTATTATATTTATTGCGATGATGAGGAGTTCAATCCCACGCAGCTTCAGTTCATAGGTGAGTGGCTGTTTCAGAAAAACGAAGGCCTAAATGACAGGTAATACAGGTATTATCTGCACAGATAGCGGAAATGTTCGGAAATGTAATCGATGAATATGATATAGGGATCGATATACTTCTCTGTGATGTGAAATGAAAGGCGTAGGACGTCAAAAACTTTAATAGTTTCTTAAAGATTAAGTGTAAGTGGACATGCTACAATCTCTTCATCAGGATAGGAGAGGTTGCGGCATGTTTTTTAAAATGTTAAAAAATGACCTGAAAGCACATAAAGGTCTGAATATCATTCTGTTTATCTTTATCATCAGCGCATCGATCATATCGGTGGTGGCTGCTAATCTTATGTACACGGAGCTGGCAGGAAGAGTCAGGACGGATAAGGTAAGTAATATCGCCAATGTAGTGTTTAATGTTAACACGGGGGCCGGCAGGCTTTATGAGAAAGAGGACGCGTTAAAAGCATGGATGGAGGAGAATCCGAAGATAGATGAAGGCGAGCTGAAAGAGTATATAAGGCTGACAAATGATAATGTAAGCATAAACGGAGTATATGCATGGGATGAGGCATTTCCGGAACATAATACATTTCAGCTCACTACCGCATCATCAAGGGTCAATCTGCTTTATAATGATGCAGATGAACGCTTTTCGGTAGGGCGCGGATGCATAGCGCTCAGCTATAATATATCTGATATGGCCGGGCTTAAGCGGGGGGATGAGGTACGCATCACCACGCAGATGGGAACAGTATACAGTTTTACCTTATCAGAGATCTATAAAACTCCGTTTGATATGAACTGCGAGGAACTCATCATTTCCGCTGAGGACTTTGAGAGCCTTAAAGAAGAGAATCCGTTCAGGCTTGTCAAATTACTGCTTAGAGCCGGGAATCTGAGCTATACCAACGGCTTGAAAAATGACCTCTACGAGCTTAAGAAGGACGGCAAAGAAGTGGTCCGCGCATGCACGTCTTATGAATATACGCCGGAGATCGATCCGGAATATACGATCATTGTGGTGATATCGTACTTCCTGGTGGCGATGAGTATCATGATCCTTATAATCATGATGATAATGATACGCTATATGATGCTGGCCGCGATCAAACGGGAAGAAAAGGAAATAGGAATGATGCGCGCTATAGGGGTTGATTCTTTCCGCTATCGCTGGATGTTTGCCGCAACTTATATCACTTTTGCAGTGATCGGAGGAGTAGCCGGTATTACGCTTGGAGAGCCGCTGGCGCGATATGTGGTCAGAAAATTCTGTAAGAATATCATTCTTAAAGATCCTTATATTATTCAAAAAATCGGATTGATAGTTTCGCTGGGGATAGTTTTGCTCATCATTTCATTTGCCGCGATCATGATGAGACGCATTAAGAAGATATCCGTAGTAGAAGCGATGCGCGGGAATAACAACGGTGAACGATTTACCGGCGTGAGCCGCGTGGATCTCTATCGTTCAAAGAAAACCAGGGTTCCGGCCTTTCTGGCAATTTCTGATATGGCCAACAGCTTTGCAAAATACAGTTTTCTGATCATCAGTTATATGCTGGCAACGGTAATACTGCTTACCGTTTTTAATCTGAAAAGTACGATCTTAAGCCGGGCTTATCAGAAAAGCTTTCTGCAGCTTGAAAGGGATTTTTGTTTCTTTTTCTATGATGATATTGCAGATTATTACTACCAGAAAGGCGGAGACCGCGAGGGCGCTACAAAGCTTTTTGTGGAAGATATGAACAGGGAAGGCGTGCCGGTAAGTGTACGCTATATGAAGGGCCAATCCGTAACGATCCTGCGTGATCAGGAGGAAAACATCGGTGCCACACTCTGGTTCGGGGATACATATAATGAAGCCATTCCGCTGAGAAAGGGAGGGAAGCTTCCGGTTTATGATAATGAGCTGCTCATAAGCTATTATACGGCAAAAGAAAAAGGATTAAAGATAGGAGATAGCCTGCGGCTGCAGCTTCTTGAATATGATGACGACAGGATAGGAACACATGAGACCGAGAAGGATTTCATCATAACCGGATATATGGACATGATGGAAGAGGGCTATCCTGAAATGATAGCAGGGTACGAATTTAAGGGCGCCTATGATCCGCTGTTTTGTCTGACCAACATACACCTTGACGCGCCTGAGTCTGAACATCCGGCACTGATAAAACGCCTTCAGGACAGGTTCGGGGACAGGAATATCCGTGTATTTGAGGAATACAGCAGACAGAATTTTTCTTATATCGTGGATCCGGTCGATGCACTTAAGGCAGTATTTACGGTGATGATCATATTGATCCTTGCACTCAACACTATGCTTTATATGACAGTGGATCTGGTGGGAGAGACTCCGGCTATAGCAATCTTAAAATGTGTGGGCTTTAGTGAAAAAGACGTGAGAAAGTGGCAGATGATAAGAATGCTGATAATACTGGTGGTGGCTATAGTTTTGGGATACTTTGCAGAATATATCCTGGTCGATCCCATTGCGGGAGCCGTATTTGAAACCTTTAGAAATACGGGGAAGCATTTCGTGCCGGATCTGTTTGAGAATCTGCTGGTGATACCCGGGATAATAATCGTCATCGGAATGATCGTTATGAGGATATGTGTGATAAAGATCAAAGGCATCAATCTGTGGAACATACGGGAGGATTAAAGGATGGAAACTGTAATAGATGTAAAGGGGCTGTGTAAGACCTATATCATTAAAAAGAACAGCAATAACGTGCTCCGGAATATTGACTTTACGCTTAAAGAAGGAGAGTTTGTAACTATAATGGGACCTTCGGGAAGCGGCAAGTCTACCATGCTGTACACAGTCAGCGGCATGGACAGAGCAACAGCCGGTGATATCAGCTTTCTGGGAAAAAGCTACGCGGATATGAATGATCGTGAAATGGCAAAGATAAGGCTTGTGAGCATGGGCTTTATCTTTCAGCAGATGTATATGATGAGGAAACTCTGCATACTCGATAACATTTTGCTGCCGGGATTTCACGCGGGACTGGCTGAACGGAAAAAGGTAAGGGAAGAAGCGGAAATGCTGATGAGACGTTTGGGCATCATGGAGATCGCCGATAATGAGATAAATGAAGTATCGGGCGGACAGCTCCAGAGAGCGTGTCTTTGCAGAGCGCTTATCAATCATCCCAAGGTGCTTTTTGCAGATGAACCTACCGGAGCGCTTAATTCCAAGGCGGCCGGAGAAGTGGTAAATGAGCTGGTAAAGGTAAACAGGGACGGGACAGCGATCATGATGGTCACACACAGTGCAAGAGTCGCTGCAGCGAGCGATAAGGTGATATATCTCATCGACGGACATATCGTGGGAAGCATGGAACTTGGAAAGCTTAAGGATGAAGCGGACCTGAGCGGAAGAGAGAGACAGATAAACAAGTGGCTGATGGAACAGGGCTGGTAAAAAGAAGGGAATTATGATGAAAAAGTATATTCTATTAGTACTGATCTCAACACTTCTTTGTGCCTGCAGCGCAGATGAACCGGACTATAATGTTCCTGCTGCTGTAAATGCGGCAGAAGGACTTAAGAAAGTTGATACAACACTGGTATATGACAGTTACGAAGGAGAAGAAGCGCAAGCTGAAGAGGCGCTTGAAACCTTTGCTTCAAAGGATGGGCTGTGTGTAATAGAAAAAAAGCCTTCGTATTATGAGGTGTGGCTGTATCACGATAAAGGCGATCCATATGATGTGGGATGCGCATATGCAGAAGCGATCCTTGAAACGGGAATGGATTATGCCGAAGTATTGGAACCGTATCTGTACGAAAATATAGACAGCGCATTTCCGAATCTTGATGGTGAGTATACGCCGGTGATCGACCGTATAAATCTCTTAAAGCCTCAGATACCGCAGGAGTATGTGCAGGAACTGGAAGGCTTTGCTACGGTACTTTCCGGGGGCTTAAAAGGCATGGAAGCAGATGGAAAGCTCAGTTACGAGGAAGTATTTCTGGCAAGTATGGTACCGGACTGTTTAAGAGGTACAAACTGCAACGCTCTGTCGGTATGGGGTGAAAAGAGCGTGACAGGTGAAAGAATAATCAGCAGAACAATGGACTGGCCGATGGGAAGTACAAATCAGATGTGCACGGCACAGGCGGTAATGCATTTCGTTATGGGGGAAGGCAAAAACAGCTTTACTTCCGTTGCTGTACTGGGCATGCTTGATGTGCTCACCGGACTGAATGATAAGGGTGTATTTGCGGCTATGCTCGATGCAGGCAGCGGTTATGACTATGTATGTGAAGGAAAGAAGTGCTACAGTTTTGAATTAAGGCGTGCTCTTGAAGACATGGATGATGCCCGCAGCCTGGGAGAGCATATGGTGGAAGAAAGCAAGAATTTTACTTATTCCCATAACATTGTAGTGACTGATAAGAACGACTGCTTTGTGGCGGAGGATTGCGTTGATACATCGGAATACAGTGCCGGATTGTCCACGCTTCGTGATAAGGATACCCCCCTTACAGACGGGATCAGCTGGGATAATCCGGACAGTCTTTGCGTAGTAAACGCATTTTTATCCGAGGGGGCAGATGATTCTTTTACCATTTCCGGACATAATTATATACGCTTCTGTAAGTATAACGAGTGGGTGGGTGAGAAGGATAAGCTTTCGGTTTCCGATATAAAGAGTATTGTTACCAGAGAAAGTACACAAAGAGATTCGGGATGGCAGAATATATATTCATACCTGACTTATCATATCGTTATATATGATTATGCGACGGGTGAGCTGGATATAGCATTTACCGGTCCCGAAGGAGTGGTGGATCATCCCGTATTTACAAAGGTTTCGCACTGAGTTGAAAAAAGACCGTCGGGATGATATCCTAATGAATGATCCCGGGGACCGGGGCCACGGATGATACAGATACAAGCTGATATTAAGGATAAACATAATTATGACCGATGTCCTTATAATTGAAGATGATGATGAACTGCGCGGGCTTCTTGCGGATTTTCTGGAAGCCGAGGCGTATAAGAGCGTGGCTGTGGCTACAGCCGAAGAGGGGATGGCTTTCCTTGAGGAAGATCCGGTCAGGATCATCCTGCTCGATCTTATGCTTCCGGGGATTGATGGTTTTACTGCCTGCAGCGCTATAAGAGAACATAAGGATATCCCCGTGATCATGATGAGCGCCAGGGATGATGATGAAAGCAAGCTTATGGGATATAAACTTGGCGCAGATGATTATATTGCCAAGCCTGTTTCTGCGGCTGTACTTACCGCGAAGATCAGAGCCCTTCTGCATCGGAGCGAGAAGAATACTGCTGCGGAAGAACGCATGACTTGCGGCAGTATCTCGATAGATACCGGAAAAAGGCAGGTTTATAAAAATGGTAAAGCCTGCGATATCAGGGGAAAGATGTATGATCTGCTGCTGTTCATGATGAAAAACAGCGGAAGGCTTTTGCTTAAGGATGAATTGTATGATGCGGTATGGGGCGATTCTTTTGTTGAACCGTCCACGCTTAATGTTCACATCAGGTGGCTGCGTGAGCGTATAGAGGATGATGTGAATGAACCGCGTATTATAAAGACGGTATGGCGTAAAGGCTATATATTCGGTGACGGTAATTGAAAAGTACGGTTAGGATCATCTTATTTATGTCACTTTTTTTTCTGGCAGCTTCGCTGCTTATTTTTCATGCTATAAACAAACACTATGATGATGAAAACGGTATGATGAATATCGTTATCAACCGTATTGTCATAGACGCACTAAGAACGATGGAAAAGGGTGAAAAGTACGAAGCGGATATAGCGAAGCTTCGTGATGAATACGGCAGCCGCTATGTCCCTGACAGAGTGGAATACATAGATGTGATGCGATACGATGTTACAAAAGAACAGCTGTCGCAGGATCCTTACGGGTACCAGATCATCTGTCCGGTAAGCGGCTCTGACGGAAAGATCACCGGCTTTCTGATGATAACATATTTTTCGAAAGATAAGGAGTATACAGTACATATGGTGGCTGTGATCCTTCTGGTATCGTATATTGCCGCCGTGAGTGTGGTCATAATGCTGTACAGGCTTATGGTAAGACCTTTTAATGCGCTATCGGAATATCCGGAAAAAATAGCGAAGGGAAGGCTTACCGACGGCATGCCGCAGAACAGCTCCGGACTGTTTAAAAAGTATATCTGGGGCATGAACATGCTTAATGACGAGATGAATCTTAAGGATAAGAATATAAACGCCATGGAAAAGGAAAAGCAGACGATGATCATCTCAATAGCTCATGGCATAAAAACACCGCTCTCAAATATAAAACTCTATGCGGAAGCCATAGAAAGAGGCATATATCACGATAATAAAACACCTGACAAAAAAGATGCCGAGACGGCGGCTAAGATAAAGACAAATGTGGAGAAGGTTGAACTGCTTGTGAAGGAGATCATGAAAAGCAGTGCTGATGCCGGCAGTGCTCATACTCCGGTGATAAGCACATTTTATCTTAAGGAGCTGATGGATGCCATAAAGGCGGAATACTGCGCTCGCATGGAACTTCTGCATATCCCGTTTGAGACAATATGCCAGAATGATCCGCTTATATGCAGCGATAAGGACGGTTTGTTTAAGATAATATCCCAGCTGCTGGATAATGCCGTGAAATACGGTTCCGGTCTTGGAATAAGCATGCATATGGGGAGACAGGATGAGGATGTGATAATAAGTGTTAAGAATAAGGGAAGTGTGCTGTCGGAAGAGGAAACGGCATATGTTTTTAAAAGCTTCTGGCGCGGATCCAATGCTTCCGGGAAAGAAGGCCAGGGCATAGGGCTGTATGTGGCCAGAAAGATCGCGGAGAAACTGGGCGGAGATATTTTCATGAAGAGCGATGCGGAGGAGGAGACTACTGAAGTGACCCTGATCGTGCCTGTGGACGTAAATGTGTGATCATTAAAGCTTATACCATGACTTATTAAGGAAAATAATGGTCGCATAATGCGGTTTTAAAAGAAACTTTTGGTTAAATTACCCGGGAGTTTTTTTTTTTGTGGTTAAGACGCCCGTCCGGGACAGGATGATCTGCCGGGCGACATGTAAGAATTCTGTAAGAATTATTAATATTTGTGTAAAGATGTTATTTATGACGGATGGTATAGTGGGAGCATAAAGAAGTATCAGGGAGGGCAGAAGGAATATGAATACTGTATTGAGAACCGAAAAACTCTGCAAGTCATTTTCAAATGCGGGACTGCAGCAGCATGTTATAAAGAATCTGGATCTGGAGATCTTTGAAGGTGATTTTACCGTCATCATGGGTGCCTCCGGCTCAGGCAAGAGCACATTGCTCTATGCGCTTTCGGGTATGGATAAGCCGACGCTTGGCAAGGTGTATTTCGGAGAGAAGGAGATATCTTCGTACGATAATGACAGACTGGCAGTGTTTCGAAGAGATCATTGCGGTTTTGTGTTCCAGAGCATCTACCTTCTGGATAACATGGATGTATTTGATAACATCATGACAGGAGCCCTGGCAGCGCGGAAGAATTCACCGGAGCTTGTGGAACGCATAAAAACCCTTCTTAACAAGGTAGGGATATCTGAAGATATGTGGAAAAAATATCCTAACCAGTTATCAGGCGGTGAATGCCAGAGAGTAGGCATAGTAAGGGCGGTGATCAACGATCCGAAGATACTCTTTGCAGACGAGCCTACAGGTGCTCTTAATTCATCTTCGGGACAGGATGTGCTGGATATATTTACAGAGCTTCATAAAAGCGGACAAAGTATAGTGATGGTAACACACGATATTAAGACGGCTCTTCGAGGTACCAGGGTGATCTATCTCAGGGATGGCGGCATAGTCGGAGAGCACAGGATGCCGTATTACGGAACTGAAGAAAATAAGCAGCGCAGGGGATCATTACAGGACTTCTTAAACGAGATGGGATGGTAGGCTATGAAAAAGATCTTAAGATTATCATTTGCAAATATAAAAAAGCATAAAAAAGAGTCGGTCCTTTTTCTGATCCTTATCACGCTGGGAATGGTGCTGCTTTCTGCGGCGGTATCAGCGGTAACGGGGATCGGAAAGATCACACCCCGGATGGTGGAGGAAAGCGGATGCTATAAAAATCTTGTATCTATCAGGCAGGAGCATTACTCAGACCGCTATCTTGAATTTCTTGAGGATAAGGCGGATGTAGAAAGTTTTGATCATACAAGCTTCGTTACGGATGTGATCAAAGTAAGGACTAAGGATGAGGGCGACATTCTGGCAGATATCAGCTTTGTTCCGCTTAACGGTGAATGCAGGATGGAAAGCTTTGAGCCTGATCCTGAGTTTGGGACTGCGGCTCATCCTATAGTACTTGCATCCGCCAACAGGGATAAATTTGAGCTTTCCGAAGGAGATGACTTCACGATCATCTGGGATAATAAAGAATTCACATTCACTGTTACGGGATTTTACGAAACGGGGATCTGGAATTATGGAACCAAAGCGGTGATAAACGAGGTCGATTTTGCCTATCTGGAAAACGTTATGGATGACCGCTTTGAGATGATAGGCATAAATACCGCTGCCGGAGCTGATGAGCAAAGTGTGCTTTCCGGTTTTAAAGCCTTCGCGGAAGAAGCTTCAATAAACGATCTCTCAGGTTCCTGGGATTCGTCTGCTTATGAAGAAACGCTTGCAAACAATAATATAAATATGTCGATACTTAGCATCATTACAATGATAATGTCGGCTGTGATCGTGATCGCGATAATGATAATGATCAGATTCCGCATTGTTAGCGATATTCAGGAACAGATCGTATCGATCGGTGTATTGGAAGCGATAGGATACACATCGGGACAGATCGCTGCTTCATACATTGCGGAGTATGTACTGATCGCGTTTACCGGCGCGTTGATCGGAGCGGCTCCTGCAATGATAATGGCAAAAGGACTACTTAAGAATGCAGCTTCAAGTGTATACTATGGCGGACCGCTTACGGTTCCGGCTGCTCCGGTATTCATCTGTACAATGGCGGTAATTGCCTTTGTCGGGATCACGGCGTTAAGCAGAGCATGCACGGTCAAAAAGTATCCTCCTGTAATGGCTTTCAGAAAGGGGATCGAAACACACAGTTTCAAAAAGAACATCCTGCCGCTGGCGAAGACAAAAGGCAATGTTCATATCCGCCTTGCCATAAAAGCGCTTTTCCAAAATGCAGGAAATCATCTGGGATTAACGGTATGTATAATGGCCTGTACGGTATTAGCGCTGACAGGCTTTATACTGGGGACTTTCTTTGCAAGTCCGGAAAGGATCCTGAGCTCAGTGTGCGGACATGAACTCTGTGATATAAGGATAGAAGCGATCGGGGATATCGAGCCGGAGGCTTTTGCGGCAGAGCTTAAGGGAATGCCCGGAGTAAGGCAGGTCCTGACGCCTGCTGTGGGAATCGGAGTGAAGGCAGTAAACGGTAATGTCGGGATGGATAAGGATATCCCGCTAATTGCGGAGGTCTATGAGGATTATTCTGAGACTTCAACGATAATACTTACTAAAGGAAGACTTCCGGAACACGAAAACGAGCTGTGTGTAACAGTCCAGTCGCTTAAGATGATCATCGGAGCCCAAATGGGTGATACCATTACTCTTGAGTACGGAAAAGTAAAGAAGGACTATGTCATAACAGGTATAGTCAATTCGGTGGTCAATCCCAATACGGTCTACATCACAAAAGAAGGATTTAAACGTATGAATCCGGTATATACGCCTTTGGCTTTCGATATTTATCTGAATGAAGGTGCAGACAGTAAGGAATTCGCTGCGCTTCTGAGAGAACGTTACGGAAAAGAGATAGCAGATTATAAGGATGATGAGATAACGGGAGATACTCTTGAAGAAAAGATCAGGGCGGCAGCAGATAAAAAGATGGCAGAGGCCATGACAAAGCAGGGCGTCAGCTATATGGAATATGCCATCAGCGTGGGTGATAAGATCATTACGGGCAGCACTTCACTTATGAAAATCAAAACCCTGACATTTGAAAGAGAGGAGGTTGAAGAAGTGGCTGATATGCTCCTTGTATCTTTTGCCGGGATCGCCGGTATTATGATGGCTGTATCAGCGATAGTCGTGAGCCTGATCCTGTCGATCCTGATGGCTTCTACGATCAGGAGACAGTATAAAGAATTGGGGATAATGAAAGGTTTGGGTTATACATCAAGGGAACTTAAGTTCCAGCTGGCGTTTCGCATAGTACCGGTAGCGGTATTGGCAGTTATCCTTGGAACTGTGCTTTCGATCCTGCTTATCGGAGTTGTCAACGCATTTGTATGTAAAGTTATAGTTTCGGCTTCTTCCATAATATTGATGGATACAGCTGTCCTTCTCTACTGCTTTATCTGCGCGTACATCAGTGCAAGAAGGATAAAAAAGATATCGGTATATGAACTGATCTCTGAATAAGCGGATATGTCATCCTGAGCGAAACGGTGATCATAGATTGGAGGAAAAAATGAAAAAAAAGATTAAAAAATTGTATTCAGGGATAATGATCGGGCTGGCATTAACTGCCTCCGCCGGGGCCTTGGCAGTGAATGCAAAAGATCCGGGCAATGAAAGCATACCGGCAGCTGCAGCCAATGATATAAGCAGCAGTGTTTTAAACATTGCATCCGTAAGCAAGATGTATGTTACCACAGCGGTAATGCAGCTGGTGGACAGCGGAAAGGTTGAACTTGATAAGCCGGTTGCAGATTACATTACGGACTTTAAAATGGCGGATGGACGTTACAAGGATATCACGGTACGCATGCTGATGAACCATACTTCGGGACTGATGGGATCGACTTATGCCGGGGCCCTTCTCTTTGATGAAATAAGCATGGATTACCATGATACGTTTTTACAGAAGCTGAAAAGGCAGCGGTTGAAAGCAGATCCGGGTGCATTCAATTGCTACTGCAACGACGGCTTTACTCTGCTCGAGATACTTGTGGAGCGTGTAAGCGGTTTGAGCTTTACGGAATATCTGAAAGAAAACATAAGCATGCCGCTGAGTCTGGAACATACGGGAACTCTGTGGGACGTGGACCCCAACGGGCAGGTTCCCGTATATATAAATGGAAATGTAAAGCTGGCTAATGCAGTTGTGCAGCTGATAGGCGCAGGAGGGATTTTGTCTGATGCAGAGGATGTATGTAAGTTTGGGACAGCGTTTTTTACAGGAGATAATACCTTACTGTCCGAAGAAGCCAAGCGCGAAATGGCAGAGAACAACAGTGTGGACGGATGCCTGCCGGCCTTTGGCCTGGGCTGGGATAACGTAGAGAAGGAAGAATATGAAAAAGCCGGTGTAAAGCTGCTTTCAAAGGGAGGGGATGCCTTGCATCATTCAAATCTGCTGGTAGCGCCGGATGAGAAGATCAGCGTGGCAGTGCTTTCATCCGGCGGATCCAGTACCAATTGTGAGGAGATATGTTTAGAGCTTATGGATGTGGCACTCTCAGAACAGGGGATCGACATAGTGCATCCGGAAAAAGAAAAGCCTGAACTTATCATGGTACCGGATGAGTACATGAAATATGAAGGTTTATATGCAAATACTGAAAAGACCATGTATATAAGCTTTCCGGATAAACGCTACATGCAGGTACGTTCCGTTACTTCCGAAAATGAGTTTGAACTGCAGTATATGTATACCGCAGACGGCACATTCGTGGAGATGAGCGGAGATGTAAGTTCCGGAAATGCCATTCCGGCTCAGCCGCTGCAGGCATATATGTTTGAAGAAAGGAACGGGCAGGTATATCTTTCACATCCGGAAATGGGCTGCATGCTGGTAAAGGTAAGGGAAAAAAAGGTGGAGGAAAGCGTACAGAAGGCATGGGATGAGCGTAACGGCCTATACTACTACCTGGTGAGCGGTTCGTTTTCAGATACCGCCTATACCGACAACAACCGGATGAAATTGTGTACGAGCGATCAGGCTCCCGGCATGGTAAACGGATATCGGATGCAGGATGAAGATCATGCAGGATATGATCAGATCATGCCCGGAAGCGCCTCAAGGGATATCAGTGATCTGCGCATGGAGAGGATCGACGGGAAAGAATATGCCTGTCTTGATGACCTGGGCTTTAGACTTATATCGGAAAAAGATATTCCCGTATTTACGGATAAAGTTACGACGGTAGAGCTTATGTCCGGTGAAGCAAGCTGGTTTAAGATAGATGGGGCAAAGGATGTAACACTAAGACTTGACATACCGGAGAATGCATCGGTGTATGTATATGATAAATATATGAATATAAAGTATTCCTCTTATATGACCGGATATGGAAACAAGGTTCCTCTGCCGGAGTACGGGATGATCGTCTTTGCCGGCGTGACGGGGCAGAGCGTTGCAGTAAGCACGACAAAGTAAATATATATGGTTAAAAGGCCACAGAAATGGTATAATATCTGTGGCTTTTTTGATGCACAGGGCCGCCGTAAGGAATATGTTGCCTAAAGGCAACCGGCGGCCCGCGCGCGGGCAGGGTGCGACTTCGTCTTCCCTACCCGATGCACAGGAGGACAGCATGGACGTAAAATGCCTGATCGTAGATGATGATATTACGATCGCTGAAAATACAGCAGAATACTTTAATATTTTTGACATATCCACCGCATTCGTCACAAGCTATGATGATGCAGTCAGGTTCTTGGAGGAAAACGAAACATCTCTGGTGCTTCTGGATATCAATCTGGGTGAGAGGTCCGGCTTTGAGCTGTGTAAGAAGATACGCCGGGAATTTGATATGCCGATCCTGTTCATCAGCGCGCGAAAGAGTGATGACGATATCCTTACTGCTTTAAATATCGGCGGTGATGATTATATAGGCAAGCCCTTTACCATGAGTATACTTCTTGCAAAGGTGAAAGCGGTACTTCAGCGATATGAGAAAGCCGTAAGCCTGGCGAAGGCAGCAGAGAATGCATCGGGAAGTACGGCTGATGATACATCTTCTAAGGCGGAAGCACAGATAAAGATAGCCGGAAATATCTATCTGGATACATCAGCACATAAACTGGTAAAGAATGGCGAAGAGACAGAACTTAAGGTCAGGGAGTACAATATGCTCCTGTATATATTGAAAAACAGGGGAAGGGTCGTTACAAAAGATGAACTCCTTAAGTGTGCCTGGGAGGATGAGTTTATAGGAGAAGGTACACTGCCGGTCCATGCCAGGCGTATCAGGATGAAGCTTGAGGATGATCCGGATGATCCCAAGATACTGAAGACTATCTGGGGTGTGGGATATATCATTGAATGATAAGGAAAACAAAGAAGGATAAACAGCTGTGAGTATATTAAATGTTGAACATTTAACACATGGTTTCGGAGACAGGGCGATTTTTGACGATGTTTCTTTCAGACTGCTCCCGGGGGAGCATATCGGCCTTGTGGGAGCAAACGGGGAAGGAAAATCCACGTTTATGAATATCATCACGGGAAAACTGACACCGGATGAAGGTACGATAGAGTGGGCTAAGAATGTTAAAGCGGGCTATCTGGATCAGCATGCGGTTCTTAAAGAGGGGATGACCATACGCGGAGTACTCGCAAGTGCTTTTGAACCGCTTTACGATATGGAAGCACGGATGAACGAGCTGTATGAGAAGATGGGCGAAGCCACGGAAGAAGAAATGGCGGAGTATATGGAAGAGACCGGGACCATACAGGATCTTCTGACAAATCACGACTTTTATATGATAGACGCAAAGGTCGAAGAGGTGGCCAGAGCTCTGGGACTGTTGGATCTGGGGCTTGAACGTGATGTTACGGAACTTTCGGGAGGACAGCGTACCAAGATACTGCTGGGGAAACTGCTGCTGGAGAAGCCGGATATACTGCTTTTGGATGAGCCGACAAACTACCTTGATGCAGAGCATATCGAATGGCTTAAAAAATATCTGCAGGATTATGAAAATGCGTTCATACTGATCTCGCATGATATTCCGTTCTTAAACAGCGTGATCAACATCGTATATCATATGGACGGAAACACGCACAGTCTGGAGCGCTATGTAGGCGATTATGATAAATTCACTGAGGTATATGAAGTAAAGAAAGCGCAGCGTGAAGCGGCATATAATAAACAGCAGCAGGAGATAGCGGAGCTTAAGGACTTTGTGGCACGTAATAAAGCCAGGGTCGCTACCAGGAATATGGCCATGTCCAGGCAGAAGAAGCTGGATAATATGGAAGTTATCGAAAAGATACAGGAAAAGCCCAAGCCGGAATTCAATTTTAGGACAGCACGGACTCCAAGCAAGATTTTATTCGAGACGAAGGATCTGGTGATAGGCTATAATGAGCCCTTATCTTCGCCGCTTAATGTGAGTATGGAACGCGGATCGTGTATAGTGCTTACCGGATCCAACGGTATAGGCAAGACTACCCTGTTAAAAAGTATACTGGGACTGATCCCGGCGCTAAAGGGGGAAGTGGAACTTGGCGAGAATCTTGAGATAGGGTATTTCGAACAGGAGATGCCGGCTGATATAGAGACTACCTGTCTGCAGGAGATATGGAACGAATTCCCCGGATTTACCCAGTACGAAGCACGCTCTGCACTGGCAAAGTGCGGGCTGACCACCAAACATATCGAGAGCAAGTGTAAGGTGCTGTCTGGTGGAGAGCAGGCCAAGGTAAGGCTGTGTAAGCTGATCAACAGGGAATCGAATCTGCTGGTACTCGATGAGCCTACGAACCATCTGGATGTGGATGCGAAAAACGAGCTGCTAAGGGCGTTGAAAGAATATAAAGGAAGCATCCTTATGGTGTGCCATGAGCCGGAATTCTACACTAACCTGGCCACGCAGATATGGGATTGTACCAAATGGACGACTAAACTGTGAGTTTTAATGGCAGGAAACTTAATGCGTTTTTTGAGAGCAAACAGAAATGACCGGACACACAAAAGGGTCATTTCCCGTACATTGAAGGTGAGATATTATAATAGCTTTTGAACGCATGGGTGAAATGCTCCGGCGATGAATAGCCGAGTTCGTAAGCAACAGAGGCAATGCTTTTGCCGGCTTCCTGTAATAAGATGCAGGCGGCCGACATGCGGGCCTCTTTTTTCTTTTGAAGAAAAGTCTTGTTGTAATGCTGTTTAAGAAGCCGTTCCGTCTGGCGTCGGCTTAAGCTCAGAAGTCCGGATAAGCTGTCAAGGGTTATATCACGGTAGTTGTATAAAAAAGCTTCCTCGATGATAAGATAGGTCTGGTCGTCGGGGGAGTGAAAAGCAGCGGCACTTTCGTTTGCCGCACCGTCTGCCGTGGTAAGATAGAGTCTTGATACCATAACGATAAGTTCTTCAAGAAGGGCCGAAAGCATCAGCTGCTGACCGTCCGGATTCTGTTCGAGTTCGTACGTCATTCTTTTCATCAGATCATAGAATTCAATACCTGCGGTACCGAAATAAAAAGACTGCTGCAGAAAACGCTTAAGAAGCCTGCTTTTAGTACCGTTACGCGGCAGCCTTACTTTAAGATAAACCCCGTATTCACGCATAGGATCATCAGGGTCGGGGATCTGTTCGTGCATAACCTGCGGACCGGTCATAAAGAAAGTACCCGGAGTGATACTGTAAGCAGCATCATCAGCGATCAGTGTCCCGCAGCCGTATGAAATGTAATGCAGCTCGTAGCTGTTGCGGCTGTGGCTGTGTTTCGGGATCGTATTAAGCATCTGTTCGTTGCTTATACTCAGGACATTGAAGGTAACATCATCCATTGTAAAGCTGAGACTTAAGTTACGGTATTTCATAAAAACTCCCGCTCCGGATTCCGGATAATAATAGCAGAAAAGTGTCTGCATAAAAAGCATCTGCATGCTATATGTTAGCTTTTGGTGCCGGGATCTGTCAAGAATAATCTGCGAAAAGGCGACATATAATGTCAAAACAGGGCACATGCTCCACTTTGCCTTGGCAGGTATGAAGAGTAAAATGATAGTGATCTGACGGATCATCACGTATCAGATCATACTTAATGTCAGGAAAGAGGTATATGCGGATGATAGTTAAGGGAACATATTTTCAGAATGACCCCGATAAGCCGTTGGTATACGGTGATGTGGAGATCGAAAACGTGCGCCGCAGGAGACTGCGCGGTGAGGAAGAAAAAGATGGCGTGCTCTGTGAACCTGTAATGGTCGGATTCTGCGGCACGGATAATGAACTGATGAACATGGGAAGCAAAGGACTCTTAGGTCCCAAGTTCCCGAAAGGGCGCAACCGTCTTATCAACGGACATGAGGGTATCGTCTGGGTCCCTTCGGAAAATCGCTTTGCCATCGTGCTTATCCGCGGCGGTGACAGCTGGGATCCTACACGCTATACCGAAGATGAAACATATTTTGAATACGGATGCGACGGTGCAGACGGCTTATTCTGTGACAAACAGTATTTTAACCCGGATATGCTTCTGCGCATACCCGACGGTTATGTAAAAGACGGAAAGCTTGATCTTTCGTTTGCAAAAAAAATGGTATTTCCCGATCCTTTTGCGTGCATGCTTTTCCAGCTTGAGAGGATGGAGGATCTGGGAAGCGCACATAATTTCCGCAGGACCATGAAAAGGCTGGGCTGTTCCGAACAGGAGGCGCGTGATGCGGCAAAGGAAGAGATCTTTGAGCGTACCGTTATATTCGGGCTTGGGACAACGGGCATGTTCATCGGTGATCTGATACTTAAGGCGCACAAAAACGCTAATGTCCTTTTTGTGGCAAGGAGCAGTGAGGATTCACCCAAGGTAAGCTTTGCCCTGCGACAGACAAATGCGCAGTATCTCCGTAATACTTTTGATAGCGAAGAAGATCTTGCAAAAGCGATAGTGGAGCGCATGGGCGGACGTGCGACACTGTTTATAGGTGTCAGCGGAGGCAATTCAGAGCACAGGATCGCATTTGAGCATAAGGTGCTGGGCTGCAACGGTATCTACAACAGCTTCTCATTGGGACCTGATATATCGTTTGATACGATGCCTTTTGGTTTTGAGAATCATCTGATATTCGGATCGATCAACTTCAGGCAGGATCATATGGAGAAGGCGATAGAGCTGCTTGCAAAGAGCAGCTATGATGAGATAGTTGAACTGATAGACCGTGACGAATTCACAAAAGATCCGATCGGAGCTTATAAAAACCGTATATATTCAAAAGGTGCGCCGATGAAAACGGCTGTGGTATGGAATCCGGAGTATGTGGATATGCAGTCCGCACGAACCTGATGGGACAGTGTTTAACAAAAAAAAGCACGGAATTGTACAGATCATAAAGAACGGAGAGATAAGAATATGAAAACAGTAATGATAGATGAACCTTTTAAGATACATGTGGGCGAAACGGATATGCTCAAGCCCGGGGAAGGAGAGGCGCTTCTTAAGGTAATGTACGGCGGGATATGCGGTGCTGATGTGGCCAGTTACATAGGCAATCAGCCTTTTACCACTTATCCAAGGATCCCGGGACATGAGTTCAGTGCACAGATCGTATCTGTGCCCGAAAACGACAGAGGCCTTAAAGCCGGAGATATAGTGACAGCCAATCCGTATTTTAATTGCGGGGAGTGCTATTCCTGCCGCAGGGGATTTGTCAATTGCTGCACTGACAACCAGACCATGGGTGTGCAGAGGGACGGGGCTTTCCGTGAATACATAGTGATGCCGCTTGAGAGGATATATAACGGAAAAGGACTCTCAGCAAAAGAACTTGCACTGGTTGAGCCCTTTACCATAAGTTATCACGCCCTGCACCGGGCAGAAGTCAAACCCGGAGATAATGTGCTGATAGTCGGTGCCGGCCCGATCGGACTGTTTGCGCTGATCGCGGCAAAAGCTCAGGGAGCTAAAGTATATTCGGCAGATATCTTACCCGGAAGACTTGAAAAAGCACTTCACTTTGGTGCCGATGGCGTGATAAATTCGAAAGAAAAAGATATACGTGAAGAGGCGATGCGCATCACCGGAGGAAATGGCTTTGATGTGTGCGTGGAAGCCTGCGGACAGTCGGTGACATTTTTATCATGTATAGACTGTGCTGCATTCGCAGCAAATATAATCCTGATCGGAAACGGTAAGAAGGAGACTACATTCCTGCATTCGGTCCTGCTTAAGAAGGAGCTCAATGTATTCGGAAGCCGCAATTCCTATCCCCGGGATTTCCGCGCGGTGATCGACCTTATAGCATCCGGGGAGATCAATGTACTGGATATGGTAAGCGATATATATCCTATAGAGCGTGCGGATGAGGCGTTTAAGGCTTTGGCAGACAATGACGGCAGCCTGGCTAAAGTACTTATCAATATCGGTGATAAATAAAAGCAAACGGCATATCCTGCCGCATGTCCGTGGCGGATACAAACAAAAAAGGGCGGTGAATGAAATGGCAATAACAGAATACAAAGAGAGGATCATACAATTCGGAGAAGGCGGTTTTCTCCGCAGTTTCGTGGATGTTTTTATACATAAGATGAACGAGCAGGGGCTCTACGACGGGAAAGCCGTTGTGGTACAGCCTATCGCCAAGGGACTGATACCGGTGATAAATGAGCAGAACGGAGTATATCACCAGTTCCTGCGCGGTATAGATGAAGGCAGGGTTATAGATGAATGTATAGAAGTACATTCCATATCACGCGGTGTGGATCCCTATACCGATTATGATGAATACTTAAAACTGGCACGGGATCCGGATATGCAGATCATTATATCGAATACTACAGAGGCCGGTATAGAGTATCTGGGAACGGAGAAGATAACGGATGCTCCTCCCAGATCCTTCCCCGCAAAACTCACGGCTCTTTTGTATGAACGTTATAAGGCAGGACTGGGAGGCTTTGCCATACTTTCGTGTGAGCTTATAGACAATAACGGAAAAGAGCTTTTGGCATGCGTGCTTAAGTATGCAAAACTCTGGGAACTGCCGGAAGGATTCAGCAAATGGGTAGAGACTGAAAATGACTTCTGTAACACTTTGGTGGACCGTATCTGTACGGGATATCCCAAGGATGAAGCGGAGGCGCTTACAGAGCGTCTCGGATGCAATGATAAACTGATGAATACTGCCGAGATCTTTCACCTGTGGGTTATCGAGGGACATCATGAGGATATCTTCCCGCTTAAGAAAGCAGGAATAAATGTTATTTGGACCGATGATGTCAAGCCGTACAAAAAAAGAAAGGTACGCATCTTAAACGGCGGACATACCTCGATGGTACTGGCAGCACGGCTGTACGGACTCTCCACTGTCAAAGAATGCCTGGATGATCCGCTGGTAAGCCGTTTCCTGAATAAGGCGGTATTTGAAGAGATCATTCCCACGCTGGGACATGAAGAGGAAGATATTCCTTTCGGAAATGCGGTTTTGGAGCGTTTTGCCAATCCTTTCGTTAAGCATCAGCTCCTTAGCATCGCACTTAACTCCGTAAGCAAATTTAAAGCGCGGGTACTGCCTACGATACTGGAATACTATGAGCAGAGAGGAAAACTGCCTGAGTGTCTTACTTTTTCTCTTTCCGCGCTGATCGCATTTTACCGTACCGATGAGAGTAATGACGGCGAAGAGATAATGGCCTATATGAAGAGCGCACCTGTGCGCGGGATACTTGCAAAGCAGGAATACTGGGGACAGGATCTTAGCTTTATGGCGGATAAAGTTGAACATTATTACGATATCATGCAGGATAAGGGAATGGCAGCAGCTTTTGAAGAGGTATTGGCATGAGCTTATTAAAGATACATCCTTCGGATAATGTGGCTGTGGATACAGAGACAGGGCACAAGAGCGCTTTAAGCGATATCCGTAAGGGGGAGGATATCATCAAGTACGGCTTTCCTATAGGGCATGCCACGGCTGACATTCAAAAAGGAGAACACGTCCATACACATAATATGGCTACAAGCCTTAGCGGTAAGCTGGATTATAAGTACGAACCTGATGCTGCGCTGCATAAGGACGTAGCATGTGCAGACACAGAGGGACGGACTGTCATGGCTTATGAGAGGGCTGACGGAAATATCGGTATCCGTAATGACATATGGATCATCAATACTGTCGGCTGTGTGAACAAGACAGCTGAAGAGCTTTCCCGGCGCAGCGGTGCATTCTGCTTCACCCATCCTTACGGCTGCTCGCAGCTTGGCGGGGATCATGAGACTACGCAGAAGATACTGCGGGGACTGGTAAGACATCCCAATGCCGGAGGAGTACTGGTACTGGGGCTGGGATGTGAGAATAATAATATTGATGAATTTAAGAAAGTCCTTGGAACTGTTGACGAAGACCGGGTAAAGTTTCTGAATGCCCAGTCTTTTGAGAATGAGATAGAAGAGGGGATAAGGCTGATCACGGAGCTAAAAAAAACAGCTTCCGCCGATAAGAGGGTGAGCGTACCGGTATCAAGACTGAGAGTTGGTTTAAAGTGCGGAGGCTCCGACGGCTTTTCGGGAATAACTGCCAATCCTTTGATCGGCATGTTCTCCGACTGGCTGTGCGGACAGGGAGGGAGCACTGTCCTGACGGAAGTGCCGGAGATGTTTGGCGCAGAGCAGATACTTATGAACCGCTGCACAGACGCTGCGGTGTTTGATAAGACCGTAAGGCTTATCAATGACTTTAAGGATTATTACACCAGACACGATCAGGTGATCTATGAGAATCCTTCACCGGGCAACAAGGCGGGGGGCATCACAACACTTGAGGAGAAGTCACTCGGATGTACGCAAAAGGGCGGGACTTCGCCGGTGGTCGATGTGCTGACATACGGGGATACGGTCAGAAAGAACGGCTTAAACCTTTTAAACGGGCCGGGTAATGATATGGTGGCAGTGACAAATCTGACAGCGGCAGGATGTCATATGATACTCTTTTCGACCGGACGGGGGACACCGCTGGGAGCGCCTGTTCCTACGGTTAAGATAGGTACCAATCGCGATATCAGCAGACGGAAATCTAACTGGATAGATTTTGATGCGGGGCCGATGATAGACGGCGTGGATCTGCAAAAAGATTTTATTGAGTACTGCCTTGAGGTGGCGGAAGGAAAGGAAACCGAAAACGAGCGTAACGCATACCGCGAGATCGCGATCTTTAAGGATGGGGTAACATTATGAGTGAGAGGATCATCATTGATGCACATGTTCATCTGTGGGAAAAGCAAAACGGGCGTGCCGGAGGGAAGCCTGTATATGGCGTGGGAAACGGTATAGCGGACTTTGAAGGCGTGCGCAGGCAGATGATGCCGCCGTATATGGAGGATAACAGTAATACTTCGGAGCGGCTTATCGCAAACATGGATTATGCACGGGTAAATATGTGTGTGGTGACCCAGGAATATATCGACGGAAATCAGGACGGATATCTTCTTAAGGCACGCAAAAGCTATCCCGACAGATTCCGTATATGTTCACTTTATGAGGAACGTGACGATTTTGCCTTAGAGGGATTCGACGGCATAAAGATCTGTGCAGGGAGGCTTAAGGACAGTGATCTTAAGAAGCTCCTTAGCGTGTTTAAACGTATAGAGGCATCCGGTAAATTTGTCGGACTTGATCTGGCAGACGGAGATGCACAGACGGATGATATGCAATATATCATAGATGCCTGCCCCGATCTGCGTGTGACTATAGGGCACTTCGGGATGGTAACGACTAAGGGATGGCAGAAACAGATAGCTCTTGCATGCAATAAGAATGTATATATTGAGAGCGGAGGACTTACCTGGCTTTTTCATCATGAATTCTATCCGTATCCTTCCGCTGTCAAAGCAATACTGGAAGCACGTGATATCTGCGGTATGGATAAGCTGATGTGGGGAAGCGATTATCCGCGCACGATGACGGATCTGACCTACCGCTCGGCGCTGCGTTTTATCGAGGAGAGTCCTGAGCTTTCGGAGGCGGAGAAGGATGCTTTCCTGGGAGAAAACGCCGTGCGTTTTTATAAAGCAGAAGGGCTTAAGCCGCTGCCGGATATCCCCAATATGCTGGAATGATCATCATGGAGGTATAAAAAAATGTTAAAAGGAATATCACCGATACTTTCTCCTGAGCTTCTTAAAGTGCTCTGCGAGATGGGACACAGCGATACTATCGTTATAGCGGACGGGAATTTCCCTGCGGAAACCATGGGAAAGGACGCTATCGTTATACGTATGGACGGACACGGAGTACCTGAGATCTTAGAGGCGGTACTTAAGGTATTTCCGCTGGATCAGTATGTGGAAAAGCCTGTGAGTCTAATGGAGCGTGTTCCCGGGGATACAGCGGATATCTCTATATGGAAAACATATGAGGAGATAATAGCAAAAGAGGAAGAACGCGGCAGTGCTCTGATACAGACACTGGAGCGTTTTGAATTTTATGAGCAGGCTAAGCGTGCATATGCTGTTATAGCTACTTCTGAGCGCAGCCAGTATGCAAACATACTGCTTCAGAAAGGCTGCGTGCTGCAGGCTTAGCGCAGTATCTCTTCAACGGTGGATACCGTGCTGAAAGTCCCTTTGTTTGCGGAAATGATCTCTTTCATTTTCTGCAGTTCAAAGTATGTAACATAGCATATCAGCGTTTTGTTCTCACCGGCGATAGCCCCGTAGGAATTCATGATAGTGCAGGTTTTATTGAGCTCCTTCTTGATCTGCGCTATCAGTTCGTCGGGATCTTTGGTTATGATCGTTACCTGCTTGATGGCTTCGAAATGGTCGGTAAAATGATTTATGACTGTTGTGGCTATAAAGTATACCAGCAGGCTTAAGAGCGCGGAGTTACGGTTGATAAGCACAAACACCGCCAGATAGACCGCTGCATTAAAGAAGAGCAGTATGTAAGTCATACTGAAGTTTTTGCCGGTTTTATTCTCTGCAAGTTTGAGCAGTATATTGGCGAATATCTCCGAACCGTCGATACATCCGCCAAAGCGCAGTATCATGGCCAGCCCCACACCCAGTATCGCACCGCCGAACACGACAGCCAGAAAGTGCTCGGTATTCAGTTCAAACGGTATCTTTTCAAATACGCTAAGGCCTATCGTATAAAAGAGTGTTCCTATAAAGGCTTTGGCTCCGAAGCGTTTTCCCAAAAGCCAGGTGCCGGCGATAAGAAACGGCAGGAATATCAGGATAACGCAGAGGGAAAGGTTGAAGCCCGTAAGCTTGTTGATGATGATGGCTATACCGGCGGTCCCGTAGTCAATGGCATCGTTGGGTATCAGTATGCATATGACGGAAAAGCTGGCCAGCAGGGCGCCGGCTATTATCATCAGAACGGAAATGAAATCTTGCGTATTTTTTTTCATCTTTTTTTCCTTTTGAGTATGATCTGTTTGTTTCCCCAAAGTATACACAGATATCGAAGCTCTATCAATAGTGCATCTGTAAATATGCCGGATTATGTGGTATGATGTCCGAAGACAAGCCTGATCATTATATAAAGAGAGGTATGGTGAATATGGGAATACTGTGTATAGGGGAGATGCTTATCGATTTTACACCGGTTGTAACGCCGGAGGGCAATGCGTATATGGCAAATCCCGGCGGGGCACCTGCTAATGTGGCGGTAAGCGCGGCGCGTAACGGGATAGAAGCAGGATTTTTGGGAAAGCTTGGAAATGATGATTTCGGAAGGCTTTTGCTAAAAACCCTTAAGGAGAACAATGTGGAAGTGCTCCTTCCGTCGCTGACTGATGAGGCGACTACGACGCTTGCTTTTGTAACTCTGGATGATAAAGGGGACCGCTCGTTTACTTTTGCGAGAAAGCCCGGCGCTGATATGCTGCTGTCGGAAGAAGAAGTTGAGAAGACCGATATCGCGAAGTGGGATGTGATCCATGCCGGATCTGTAAGCCAGTCGGGGGCTGTGGCGGGAAATATAACATCTGAACGTGATGCGGTACTTAAGATGCTTAAGAAAGCTAAAGACGCAGGGAAAATGGTAAGCTTTGATATTAATTACAGGGACAAGATCTGGAGCGTTGATGACTGCTTAACGGAATCGAAGAAGATATTTCCGCTTACCGATTTTATGAAGATATCGGAAGAGGAACTTGTCTTTGTGGGCGGGCAGGATAACATCCCGGCTTTTATGAAAGAGTACGATATCAGTGTGACAGCCCTGACGCGCGGAGGCGACGGTGCAAGGGTTTACTACAACTGCGCGGATAAAGCATTGAATGCAGAAGAAGGCTGGAAGGATACAGGAGACGGCCGGGTATTTTTCACGGATATGGCATCGATGAAAGTTGAGCATGTGGTTGATACTACAGGCGCCGGAGATGCATACTGGGGAGGCTTTTTATCATCCCTTGTAAGACAGGGGATACATAAGACTTCGGATATAACCATGGATAAGCTGTATAATGCGCTAAGATACGGTGCGGTTTCCGGGGGACTCTGCATTCAGAAAAGCGGCGGCATACCGGCTATACCGGCGCGTGATGAGATAGAGGAAGTGCTTAAGATCGGATAAAACATACAGGAAGGGTTAAAGATGAAAAGGATAGATACAGATCAAAAATGGACGTTAAGGGTTTTGGGAGATAAGGAAATCGAAGGGCAGATCCCGGCTACGGTACCGGGATCCGTATACAATGACCTGATCAATGCAGGCAGGATGGAAGATCCGTATTGGCGAGATAATGAGCTTAAGGCGTTAGATCTTATGAAGAACGACTTTGAGTATCGCGGAAGTTTTAATGTGGATAAGGATGAATATGACGATGCGGATGAAGTGATACTGCGCTTTAACGGAATAGATACGATTGCAGACATCAGTTTGAACGGCCATGTGCTTGGCAGTGCGGACAATATGCACCGTATCTGGGAGTATCCCGTAAAAGCTTATCTTAAGGAGCAGGGCAATGAGCTGTGTGTCATCATACATTCACCCGTGGAGTTTATAGCCGGAGAATTTAAAAAGGATCCGGCCATACTGGGTACTGAGGATGCGATGCGGGGTTTCCCCAAGATAAGGAAAGGGCATTACATGTTTGGCTGGGACTGGGGCCCCAGACTGCCGGACGGTGGTATCTGGAAGAGCGTGGAGCTGCTTAAGTTTAAAAAGGCCGCATTCGAGCGCGTATATATAAGCCAGAAATGGAGCCGTATACCGGGGACGGATGAGGTGGCATTGGACCATGTAACGCTTGATATCAATACCACGGTATCGGGAGAAGGCAGTGTTACCGGACGCGTAAGCATTACCGATCCCGACGGGAATAAACTGTATGATAAAAAAGAGATGAGCTTAAACTGCGGCGGTGATCGTAACAGCACTCTGCTTGATATCGATAAGCCCAGGCTGTGGTGGCCTAACGGATTGGGAGAACAGCCGCTTTATACGCTTGAGATCGAGCTTGCCGGCGAAGACGGAGAGATCTGCGACAGCGTACGCAAAAGGATAGGACTGCGCGATCTGGCAATGAGCACGCGAAAGGATGAGTACGGTGCGGAATTTGCCCATGTTGTAAACAATATAAAGTTCTTTGCGATGGGGGCTGATTATATCCCTGAGGATAACATACTCTCAAGATGCAGCAGGGAGAGGACGTATGATCTGCTTAAGCAGTGTAAAGCCGCTAATTTTAACTGCATTCGTGTATGGGGCGGCGGTCTGTATCCTTCGGATGACTTTTATGATGCCTGTGACGAACTGGGACTGGTGGTATGGCAGGACTTTATGTTTGCCTGCGCAAATTACAGGCTCAGTCGTGATTTCGAAGAGAATATACTCTCAGAGCTCCGCGACAATATAAGGAGACTGGCACATCATGCGAGTCTCGGATTATGGTGCGGCAACAATGAAATGGAGATGTTTGTCGATAAAGGGGAGTGGGGAGCAAAAAACGAGATAAAGAGCGATTATGTGAAGATGTATGAGTATCTCTTTCCGAGGCTTCTGGAAGAGGAGGACCCCGACCGTTTTTACTGGCCGGCATCACCTTCGTGCGGCGGCGGTTTTGACGATCCCAATTCGGCCGACAGAGGAGATGTCCATTACTGGGATGTGTGGCATGGCAACAAGCCTTTTACCGAATACAGGAAGTTTTACTTCAGATATCTTTCCGAGTTCGGCTTCCAGTCATTTCCTTCGATAAAGACCGTGGAGAGCTTTACACTGCCGCAGGACAGAAACGTATTTTCATATATCATGGAAAAGCATCAGCGTAACGCCTCCGCTAATGGAAAGATAATGAATTACATGGAGCAGACCTTCCTGTATCCTAACGATCTGGATACGCTGATATATGCATCACAGCTGCTGCAGGCAGAGGCGATAAGATATGGTGTGGAGCATTTCAGGAGAAACAGGGGACGATGCATGGGAACGGTTTACTGGCAGTTAAATGACTGCTGGCCGGTGGCTTCCTGGTCATCGATCGACTATTACGGCAGATGGAAAGCGCTGCATTATTATGCAAAAAGGTTCTTTGCACCGGTAATGATATCCTGTGAGGAAGAGGGACTGCTCACCCAGAGCATGAATGTCAACGCAGAGCCTTTTGATGTGAAAAAGTCCATACGTTTAAGCGTTGCCAATGATACTAAAAGCGCGGTAAAACGTATGGTTAAATGGCAGCTTAGAAATAATGACGGTTCAGTGATAAAAGAGGACAGTAAAGAGATAGATGTAGATGCCCTCAGTGCCGTATGGCTTGAGGAGATAAGGCTTGATGATGCTTCTTTATATGAGAACTACGTTTCTTACCAGCTGATGGATAAGGATGAGGTCATCTCACAGGGAAGCGTACTTTTCTGCCCGCCCAAGCATTTTAACTTCATCGATCCGGCGCTTAAAGTATGGCTTGAAGGAGATGAGATCGTAGTATCATCGCAGGCATATGCAAAGAGCGTAGAGATAAGAAACGAAAATGATGATCTGATATTATCCGACAACTTCTTTGACTTAAACGGGGGAAGCAGGAGGATAAAGATCATTAAAGGCGAGGCTAAGGGGCTTAAGGTACGCAGCGTGTTTGATATACGCTGACAGACAGATACGGGAGAGGAGCGGATGATGGACAGTAAATATATAATAAACACCGGTGAAAACAGGGAGTTCCTTAAAAAGAACGCACAGGCGCTGCTCGATTTCGGCAGGCAGTTTCCTTCTCCGGGAGGAAGCAGCTATTATCTGTCGGGCGACGGTACGCCTTTAAAAGACAGAAACAGGGAAACATGGATAACCTGCCGCATGGCGCATGTATACAGCATAGGATCCATGATGGGAGATGCAGGCAGTAAGGCATTGGCAGAGGCCGCCATACGCGGGCTTTTGGGCGAACTTAAGGATAAAAAGAACGGCGGGTGGTATGCTGCACTTACGTGCGATGGCAGCATAGTGCCGTCCAAACAATGTTATGCCCATGCCTTTGTTATCCTGGCGGCTACGAGC
Source organism: Lachnospiraceae bacterium (assembly GCA_017437785.1). Taxonomy (GTDB): domain Bacteria; phylum Bacillota; class Clostridia; order Lachnospirales; family Lachnospiraceae; genus NK4A136. The sequence goes on along the minus strand of JAFRXH010000069.1, from coordinate 3,080 downwards.
GCGCTCCTGGCAGGTATCGATGGAGCAAAAGAGCTGCTTGATGATGCGCTTAAGATATATGACGAGAAATTCTGGAATGAAGAAGAAGGTTTATCATGTGATACCTGGGATACGGAATTTACTGTACTTGATGATTACCGCGGCATAAATGCGAACATGCATACCGTGGAAGCTTTCCTGGCAGCAGCGGATACGCTTAAAGAGGCCGGAGATAAATACCGCATAAGTGCGGGGAGGATCATCGACCGTGTTATAGGCTGGGCGAAGGATAACGGATACAGGATACCGGAGCATTTTACCTGCGACTGGAAACCGGATCTTGAAAAAAACAGACAAAAGCCGGATGATCCTTTTAAACCATACGGAGCAACACCGGGACATGGTATAGAATGGGGGAGGCTTATCTGTCAGTGGGCACTTTCAACAGGTGATCTGAGCGGATGTATGTATAAAAAGGCAGATGAATATGTGGATGCCGCCCGCTGCCTGTATGACCGGGCTATAGCGGATGCCTGGAATGCAGACGGGGCGGAAGGTATAGTTTATACAACGGATTGGAACGGAGCTGCCGTAGTTCACGACAGGATGCACTGGACGCTGGCAGAAGCGATCAATACCGCAGCGGTACTTTTCAGGATCACCGGAGAGGATAAATATGCGAAGGATTACGCATGTTTTATGAGATATCTGGATACAACGGTATTGGATCATACATGCGGATCGTGGTTTCATCAGCTGGATGAACATAACAGGCTTAAGGAAACGGTATGGCCCGGAAAATCCGATCTGTATCATGCATTTCAGGCAATGCTGATCCCGTATACAGACAATGCTGTCTCTATAGCGAAGGCGGTACATGATATGATGTGACGCGCCATCACATAAGCAGCCGGATGCAGAGTTTTATGAGGACGTGATCGTATGACAAAAATGTCACATTATTGTCATACGATCCGATTTTATTATGTATCCCGTTTTATTAAAATGAACACAGTTAATGAAACGGGAGGAGATAAAGATGACAATACTTGAAGTTAAAGAACTGAAGAAAACCTATACCGGACGTTTTGGCAGTAATAAGGTTGAGGCACTTAAAAACGTAAACTTTACAGTTGAAGAGGGCGAATATGTCGCCATCATGGGAGAATCGGGATCGGGAAAGACCACTCTTTTAAACATACTGGCGGCACTGGACAAGCCAAGCGGCGGCAGCGTGATGCTGGATGGCAAGGATCTTTCCGAAGTTAAGGATGCGGCTCTTGCATCGTTCAGGCGCGAAAACCTTGGTTTTGTCTTTCAGGAATTCAATCTGATGGATACTTTTTCCCTTAAGGATAATATACTTCTTCCTCTGGTACTTTCCGGTAAAAAAGTTGCCGAGATGGAAGAGAAGATAGGTCCCATAGCGGAATCCCTGGGTATAGCGGAGATCCTGGAGAAATATCCTTATGAGGTATCAGGCGGGCAGAAACAGCGTGCGGCTGCAGCAAGGGCGCTGATCACCGATCCAAAGCTTATACTTGCCGATGAACCTACAGGCGCGCTGGATTCACAGTCTTCTGCAGATCTGCTGCGTGTATTTGAAAAGATGAACAGGGCGGGGCAGACGATATTAATGGTAACTCACTCAACTGATGCTGCCTCACATGCCAACAGGGTGCTGTTCATACGTGACGGCGTGGTGTTCCATCAGATATACCGCGGAGACGCATCAAACGAGGAACTTTATCAGAAGATATCCGATACTCTTACGATGCTCAGGAAAGGCGGTGAGGCAAGATGAGTCTTTATCTGAGAATGGCGCTTCAGAATATCAGGAAAAATTCGCGCTTTTTTATACCGCGCATCCTTACCGAAGCCGGGCTTTTAGCATGTTACTTTATCGTATTTACGCTTTATCGTGATGAGCGTATAAGACAGGTAAGGGGCGGATCGTATCTTCCGTTTTTCATGTTCATAGGCGTTGTGGTAATAACGCTTCTTTCGATCATACTGATGCTCTATACTAACAGCTTTCTGATGAAACAGCGCAAGCGTGAATTCGGACTCTATAATGTGCTGGGTATGGAAAAGAGACATGTGGTAAAAGTGCTTTTTTATGAGTCACTGATAAGCAGTGTCTGCAGCATCATCACCGGCATAATACTCGGTATCATCTTCTACAAGCTGAGTTCGCTCTTTATCTGCAGGCTTTTGGGTGTGGAATCCATACTTGGGTTTTATTATATCTCGGCAAAGATGACCGTTCCCGCAGTAGCAGGCTTTGCTATTATCGATGCTTTCACATATATATGCAACTGTATAAGTATCGCACGTATGAAGCCGGTGGAACTGATGGCAAGCATACATACGGGCGAACAGGAGCCTAAGGTAAAGTGGCTTACCTTCATAACAGGTATCCTCTGTCTTGCCGGCGGCTACTATATCGCTCTGAGTGTCAAAAATCCGCTGAGCGCGTTATCGCTGTTCTTTGCAGCAGTCCTGCTGGTGATAGTGGGAACATATTACCTCTTTATGAGCGGCACCATATTTGTACTCAAGCAGCTTAAGAATAACAAAGAATACTATTACAGGCCGGGACATATGACAGCTGTATCGGGACTGCTGTATAGGATGAAGCAGAATGCCGTGGGACTTGCATCTATATGCATACTGGCAACAGGCGTTCTGGTCATGATCTCTACAACGGTGAGTCTGTATGCCGGGGCGGAGGAGATGCTTCGGAAAAGCTTTTCAAAAGAACTGTATATGGAGACTTATTATTTCGACGATGACGGATATGATCATTCGGTTCCTTCGGAGGTAATGGCCGGTATAGTTTATGAAGTATCGGAAAAACACGGCCTTGAGGTAGAAGCAGTTACGCAGCAGCATTATCTGGAAACAGCATTTTCCTTTGATAACGGGGTATGCATTACGGACCGTTCTAAAGGAAATATGATGGATGCGGTACAGTTCTTTTTTATGACAGAGGATGAATACATAAAGCTTACGGGTGAGAAACTGGGGCTTTCGGGAGATGATATAGCATTTAAGGTGATAAATGCCGGGAGTTCATCAGAGAATTATAAGGGAAATGT
>JAFRXH010000068.1 GCA_017437785.1 Lachnospiraceae bacterium | reverse complement strand
AACTGCAGGGTGATACATCTCGAGAGGATGGTCTGCAGGAACGCACCCGTGTTGGTAGTGATGAGTATGATGACAGCGTAAGCCGGCGGCTCCTCTAAGGTTTTAAGCAATGCGTTCTGCGCCTGCTCCGTCATGCGCTCTGCCTCATCCATGATATAGATCTTAAATGGAGCGCTGAAGGGCTTGATAGCTATGTCATCTATAAGGGTATTCCTTATGTCATCAACGCCTATGCGGGATTTTTCGTGGGTAATGTGTATGATATCGGGATGGTTATGAGATGCGGCCTGCATGCATGCCATGCACATACCGCAGGGCTTTATGCTGTCATCCTGAGACTGGCAGCACAGTGCTGCCGCAAAGGCCTCGGCTGTCGTTTTGCGCCCGCTGCCTTCCTCGCCGTTAAATATATAAGCATGCGAAGGTTTTCCCGAAGCTATCGCAGCCTTTAAGTGCTGCTTTATACTTTCGTGCCCCAAAATGCTGTTAAAATCCAACATAGTATCATCCCCCTTTACAATGCCTGTACCGGCATTCCCCAAAATACCCGGTCTTGATCTTAATTCATTATTAATAAGATCGTGTAAAACCACGTCATGTAAGGATATCCAGCAGCAGTCCCCTTATCTCATCGATACTGTTCATGATCATAAGAGCATCCTGCTCGTCTTTTATAAGCTCCTCTGCCAGGGCATCGAGCTTTTCATCCACAAGCCTTATCATGCCGTACACTCTGTGCCGTCCCCGACGGTCCAGGAAATTTTCCCTCGAAAACTTATGGGAACGGTTTACTATCTCATTCATGAAGTCCTTGATAAGGCTTCTGTATTTACGCATGTCGGTAATATCGCGGCGCTTCTTTATCTTCTCACCCTGTCCGGTGATCTCATCCAAAAGTCCCGAAAGCTTTTCGGCCAGTGCAGCTTCTCCGATGCTGCTGATAAGTGTGAACTTAAAATTACCGTCGGTCTGTGCAGGTGCCTTTACCTGGTCCGGCTGCTGTATCTGTTGTATCTGGTTGATCTTTAAATCCATAACCGTATCACCTGCCTCCTTTAAATTTTTAGGTACTTAAATCCTTTAATATTTCTTCAACAGTCTCTTCGAGATCTACATTCTGATACGTTTTCCTTATCCCGAGGGCCTCTAATTTATCCTCGGAAAAATCCTCTTCGTCCGCTAAAAATCTTCTGCAAAGCTCCGCATATTTCGGAGAGTGCTGCTTCCTTTCACGCTCAACTGCCCGCAAAAGGCGCAGACCTGTCTCTACTTCTATATATATCGGCATAACCTTGTCTTTTCCAAAGTATTTTTGAAGATTCTTATAGCCTTCAGGCGTCATGATGAGAAGATAATCGTCTTTGGATAAGTCTATCTGTCCGTCATCTGCTGTAAAATAGTACCAGTCTCCGTGAATGGTATGATAACAGCGATGTTCTATCACTTTTCCGTTGTCATTCATTCTTTCAAACTCCGGCACAGTCACAAAATGGTACTCGACACCGTCCGTTTCGCCGTCCCTTATCGGACGTGTGGTGTAGGAGACTATGGTCTTAAACCTGTCACCGGTCTTTTCAAGGAGCTTCTTATATATAGTATCTTTGCCGGAGGAGCTTTT
>JAFRXH010000067.1 GCA_017437785.1 Lachnospiraceae bacterium | reverse complement strand
TACGGCTGCCACCGTCAGGACACCCTTCAGCGCACTTTTCTTTTTCGGCTTTTTTTCTTTATTTTCCATTGCAGCTTTCTTCTCCTGTCCTTGTGCATCATCCAATAGCGACCGTTTTTGTTTTACTATTATCATATTTCATCCTTGTTTTCAATACATTGCTATCAAAAGCGACCGTATCTTCATATTGTTATCAAAAAAACCACGAGGTCCGTCCCCGTGGTTTTCCGTGGTTTTTGCATTAATGACGCCTCCGCTCTATCCCGTTCTCTTTATAATATCTGTCTTTATCAGCATACATATCGGCATCAGCCTTGTGTTCCAGCTCATCAATATTAGTATCCCGATGATCCTTGTATGCCGCATATCCAATAGACATGGTCATACTGTCCGTATACATACCATGCCATTCTTTAGCTTTTTCCCTAATATCGCTTCGCAGCTTTTCGGGATTATCGGTATGTATCACCACCATAAACTCATCACCGCCCGTTCTGTAGACTTTACCTTTATTTCCTACGGAAAGAGCAAGACAGTTAGCCGCCCCTTTTATCAGTTCATCACCTGCCGCATGTCCTTTGGTATCATTTACGGTTTTTAATCCGTTTACATCTATCGAAAATAAAACAAAATCATCCGAAAGGGCGCCGCTTCTCAGTTCCTTAAGATCTTCATCATAACACCTTCTGTTAAACATCCTGGTCATCTCATCTGTCAATGATATCCTGATAAGATTTTCTTCTCTTTTCTTCTCATCATCAACACTTCGGGTAGTATATATCACAACATTCGGGATACCATCAAGGGTGGAATCCACCGTTATATACTGTGCCCTGAACCACCCTGACAGCACATCTATAAAATCGGCACTTATAAGCTTTTTATGCGAAAGCCTGGATCTTACAGTCTTGATATTAGTAAACTCCAGAAAGGCATCCAACTGATCCGGCATCACCTGATTCTTGATCCTCTGGTTCATTATGGTATGTGTCTGGGCATTGAAATCTATCCCGTGTCTGGTCTGCTCCGCATCTCTTAAGGACATTTCCGTATTATGTACAAAATCAATGAGGTTCACATTATCATAGATCTCAGCCATTGAACCTAAGATGCCCATCTTTTCTTTCATCATCTCTTTCTGCTGCATGATATGTTTGTGCTGCGAAAAGATGTTTTCAAAATATCCGCTCATAACCGTAACAACTATTATTCCGGATACGAACATGATGATATATTCAATGGTAAAGCCGCCTATGGTATCAGTAAAATATGCCTGTATACTCAAATGTTCCGTACTCATATCAGCCTCATATACCGCGGTAGCGCCTGTTGTCACGAACATCAGTATATAATTAAGTATGCACGAAAAGAAATACAGATACTTATCACAGAAAAGCATACTTAAGACTGGGCACAAAAACCATGTAAGATAAATACTCACATGTGAAAATGACATATATGCTATAAGGATGTTGAGCGCTGACAGTGCAAATGCAGACGTAAGCATACTGTTGGGCCATTTCTTAAACAAAAACAGATGAACAATAGCCATTATGGCAATCCCAATCGTGATATTTAAGCATGTGGAATAGGCTATATCATGAAATATCTGTGCTTTTATACCTAATGCGATAGCCGGACCGGTTACAATAAAAAACCACAACACCTTGTTCAGATATCCATTCACCTTTATACGATTATCCTTAAAAAAGGTATCATGTTCGGTGATCCTGTCTTTATTCATTTCATTCCACCATCCCATTGAGCTGAATCTGTCATGCCTTTATAATCTGAATCTGAATCAGATCATACATATATATATTACTACAACACCACATATAGTCAATAAAAAAGCATTCTGCCTGAAAACCACGGGGACGGACCTCGTGGTTTTCCTATTTGCTGAACCTGAACACCTCTCCCTTTGCCCTGAATGGCAGTCTGGCGCCCACAGGTATCAGAAAAGCGTGCTCTCTTTTCACATGCAGATCATCTTCTATCATCCCATCTGTGATGATAAGTATTGGCGCATCCTTCGGAAAATCCTTTGCCTCCTGTAAAAGATCCACGCCCGGCTGCAGTATGGTACCGCCGCGCCCTCTCACTTCCACACGCCCTGCGATATCATCCGGTGCCAGATATCCCGCGTCATAAGCATCCGCATCGCAGAATACTACTCTGGCATATGGAACTTCCTTTGCCGCGCTGTAACTGGCGATCGCGCCCAGTGCATATCCTATCATTTCCGCGTTCATCGAACCGGAAGTATCTACCACCACGCCAAAGGTCCTGCTGTATTCCGGTACATCTGCTGTCACATACCTGGGTCTTGGTATATCAGGCGTGCTGCCCTGTCTGCGGCTGGGTCTGGCATAAGTACGCTTCGCCTCTAACGGAAGAAAATGAGCATCGAACCATCTTCCCAGTTCCACATCCCATGGGATCGGCGGCATTGCAAGAGCTCTTATTTCCTGTACCAGCCCGGCCGGAACCGTTCCCCTTCCGTATTTCAGATGATATTCCAGCCCCTGCTGCATCGCCCGCCGGCAGAACTCATCCAGATCCATGGCTTTTCCTGCCGATATCCGCTCACCGTCTCCGATCACATCTCCCATACCGTTACCACGAAAAGTCGCCAGTTTCCTGTACTTTCGAAGATCAGTAACAATACGGTCATAGATCTCCTCAGCAGACATTCCTTTCAGTTCCGCATCATACAGCAGTCCGTCCTGCGGCATGGATCCCACATGCAGCTCATTCAACCAGCCGTTTATCACATAATCACAGGCAACATTCCAAAGATATTTATCCATTCCGTTACAGCGTGTATGATGCCCAAGACCGGCATGCAGATACTCATGCGCCAATACAAACTTAAGCTCCTCTTCATTAAGCCGCGCAGCAGGATTAATATATATCTCACCGCTGACAGCATCTACTGCTGCCACCGATATCTCCTCTTTTCTGCAGAGTTCGGCATCTTCGATTATCTTAAATCCTGCTGCCATGCCGCCAAGGAGCGGGTAATGATTTATAAACCACTCTGCAGCCCTTGCGCCACGCCCTTTTTTGTTTACTGCATCCGGGTTATGACCTCCTGCCGTACTCACTGCCGCGGATACAGAATATGCCAATGCCCCCGCAAAGATCTCGGTCGGACGCCTGTTCCACCTGTAGATGTTTTCATACGTGCGCGGCTCATCTATACCCCTCATATCCGGCTGCCCCGCAATTGAGGTCCCCCACCAGCATCCTTCCGGAGCTCCTCTCTCCATCAGCTGCTGATAGATCGAATTCTCGTCCTTTCCGAGCTGTGAAAACACAGTTGTATCATTCAGCGGGTTTCTACCGAATTTGATCTCCTCCAAAAAACGCGTAATATAAATATCACACGCCACATTCCATATCATTTTGTCAAACTGTATCTGCCTGCTTATTTTCCCGTTATCGCCGATCCGTTCCACCGCCGGCACTTTATCCGCGTCAAAATGACCGAAAGCAAAATGCAGCTGACAATGCGCGATCAGAAAAGCCCATTCCTGCGGATCATGGGTGACATCTTTATTAAGAATGATATGTCCGCTCGCATCTGCTATGGCGGAAGCCTTCTGCAGTTTATCTTTCTTGCAGATCAGCATCTCACCATACAAACGTGAAAACAGCGGACTTTCCTTTATGATCTCCAGACCTTCCAATAAAGCTTCTTCATTCGGACTGATATGCTGCTGATTCTTTCCCATCTCATTCCTTTCTGTTGTTTACAAGTCTGGGCAGATCACGTACGATCTCCATCATAAACCAGTCCGGCAGTACCTCATCACCCTCTGCCGATACCACCAGCTGCGCCAGCTCATAATTTATGCTGCTGAGCTCCTTGATCATCGCTTTTGCTCTGTGCGTAAAAAACTGTGTATCCTTATTCAGCTTTTCCTTGTTCTGCGGCAGTTCCATCATAAGCCTTGCGCGGAAAGACTGCGCCAGAAAATACAAAATATCCCGATCCTTCGGATCTGCCGGCCAGTGCGCATTTCCTTTAATGATCGCATTCAGGATGTTCTTATCATCCAGCGTTCTGCTATAGGCAACAAACATCCCAGCATGCTGTGGGCTCACACTTCCGTATGCCAGTACCCGCAAGAGTTCCTGCGATATCTCATGCCCTTCTTCGCCTGCATGATATTCCTTAAGCGCATCACTTAACATATGCCAGCTTCTGGGCGTAGAATAAGGTTCCTCGCTCTTGGGCGGTTCGCTGAAAAGATGATCGGGACGCTGGCTGATATAATCGGTTACCCAGGGATGCAGAGCGTTTTCGTAAGCCCAGTCCAGCCACTGCGCC
>JAFRXH010000066.1 GCA_017437785.1 Lachnospiraceae bacterium | reverse complement strand
ATCAGGGAGCTTAAGATAGTCACTTACGATAATTCCACAGATGTTACGCCGCAGCCGGAGCAGGCCGGTGAAGCAGAAACAGTAAGTGATACCCCTGAAGAAACTGTTCCCGCGCCCTCACCCGTTATAGAAGAAAAGCCCCAAAGTGAGGAAATGCTCCCCCAGAAGCCCAAGCCTTCATGGGTTGATGAGGATGAGAGCGAAAACGTTACTTCTGTTAAAAGCAAGGATGAACCGGCTCCGCTTCCCAAAGAAGAACCCATGCCGGCTGCTTCTGCAGCAGCTGCTTCACCGGCTGACTCTTCACCGGCAGCTGCACAGAATAATCCCCACCCTGCAGGTGATGCTCCGGCCGTTGTTTCGCGCCCTTATGAAAAACCTCCTGTTTCACTGCTAAAGGACAGCAAAAAAGGTATTAAGGGTGATTCGGAAGCGCAGCTTAAAGAAACCGCTCTTTTACTGCAGCAGACACTCAAATCCTTCGGTGTTGTTGCCACTGTCAATGATATAAGCCAGGGCCCCTCCGTTACGCGTTTTGAGCTGCAGCTTGGAGAAGGTATAAAGGTCAATAAGATAGTAAATCTGGCAGATGATCTTAAGCTTAATCTGGCTGCCGAAGAGATAAGGATAGAAGCACCCATTCCCGGTAAAGCGGCTGTAGGTATAGAGATCCCCAATAAGGAGAGGATACCTGTTTCGCTTAAGGAGCTTATCGAATCCAACGAGTTTAAGAAAGCTTCTTCCAAACTTACCTTTGTGGTAGGTAAGGATATCGGCGGACGTGTGATCGTAGGAGATATCGGCAAGATGCCGCATCTGCTGGTTGCAGGTACTACAGGTTCCGGTAAATCCGTATTTACCAATTCGATAATTCAAAGTATACTGTTTAATGCGACGCCCGAAGAAGTCAAGCTGATACTTATAGACCCCAAGGTTGTCGAATTCTCCGTATATAACGGCATTCCCCATCTTCTGATGCCTGTTGTGACGGAACCCAGAAAGGCAAATATCGCACTGGCCTGGGCTGTAGCCGAAATGGGCCGCAGATACAAACTGTTTGCCGATCACGACGTACGAGGTATCGATGCCTATAACGAAATGGTCGAAAAAGGCAAGGTTACGGAGGATGACGGTTCTGTAGCCAAAAAGCTGTCCAAGATAGTGATAATCGTGGACGAGCTTGCGGATCTGATGATGGTAGCCGGAAAAGAAGTGGAAGATTCGATCTGCCGTATCGCGCAGCTGGCGCGTGCCGCAGGTATCCATCTTATAATAGCTACACAGCGTCCTTCCGTAGATGTAATAACCGGTCTTATCAAAGCCAATATGCCCAGCCGTGTTGCTCTTAAATGCGGTAGCGGCGTGGATTCACGTACGATACTGGATGCAACCGGTGCTGAGAAACTTCTTGGATACGGAGATATGCTGTTTTCACCCCAGGGCTATAATAAGCCGCTGAGAGTGCAGGGGGCTTTTGTTTCCGATGAAGAGGTACAGCAGGTTGCCGAATTCCTTAAGTCCCGTACAGAAGCGAAAGAAGTTTACGACCAGAAGATACTTGATGAAGTAAGCAATCTTTCTGCTGCACCCGCAGCCGGCGCCGATGAGCAGGCTGCCGATAGTGACAGCGGAGACGGCCTTGACGAATATTTTGAAAAAGCCTGCCGCTTTGTCATCGAAAAAGAGAAAGCTTCCAGCGGTATGCTGCAGAGGGTATTCAAGATAGGATTTAACCGCGCGGCACGTATCATAGACCAGATGGAGGCTAACGGTATTGTAGGTCCCGAAGAGGGTACCAAACCACGCAAAGTACTAATGAGTATGCAGCAGCTTGAGGAATTCCTAAAGGAACGCAAGTAAGAGAGGTGTATTATGAAGAGTGATATCGAAATAGCCCAGGAAGCGAAAATGCTGCCCATAAAGGAAGTGGCGGCCGGTATAGGCATTGACGAGGACGAGCTTGAATTATACGGTAAGTATAAGGCAAAGATATCGGATGAAGCCCTTATACGCCTTAAATCCAATAAGGACGGCAAGCTTATACTGGTCACCGCGATCAATCCCACACCGGCCGGAGAAGGAAAGACCACTACCAGTGTGGGACTTGCCCAGGCTTTTGCAAAGATAGGTGAGAAAGCCGTGCTGGCGCTTCGTGAGCCTTCCTTAGGCCCCTGCTTTGGTGTTAAGGGCGGCGCTGCAGGAGGCGGATACAGCCAGGTCCTGCCGATGGAAGAGATCAATCTTCATTTTACGGGAGATTTCCATGCGATAACTTCTGCGAATAACCTGCTTGCAGCCATACTGGATAATCATATCCATCAGGGAAATGAACTGCGCATAGACACCAGGCGCATCATCTGGAAGCGCTGTCTTGATATGAACGACCGCGTCCTTCGTAATATCGTTGTTGGGCTTGGCGATAAGAATGACGGTTTTGTAAGGGAAGACCATTTCGTGATCACTGTTGCCAGTGAGATAATGGCGATCTTATGTCTGGCCGAGGACATGAAGGACCTTAAGGATAAGCTTTCACGTATCATCGTGGCTTATGACCTTGACGGAAATGCAGTGACTGCAAAGGATCTGAAGGCGACCGGGCCTATGGCGGCACTGCTTAAAGATGCCATAAAGCCCAATCTGGTCCAGACGCTTGAGCATACGCCGGTCATCATACACGGAGGACCTTTTGCCAATATAGCCCACGGCTGTAACAGTGTTATAGCCACCCGCACAGCGCTCAAACTGGGCGATTACTGTATCACCGAAGCAGGATTCGGCGCAGATCTGGGAGCGGAAAAATTCCTGGATATCAAATGCCGCAAAAGCGGTCTCTGGCCGGATGCAGTGGTAGTGGTAGCTACGATACGTGCGCTTAAATATAATGCTGGCGTGCCTTTGGCTGACCTGAAGAAAGAAAATACAGAAGCTTTAAAGACCGGTAGTGCCAATTTAAGAAAGCATGTCGAGAACTTAAAACAATACGGTGTAAATGTGGCTGTTACGATAAACCGTTTTGCGGAAGATACCGATGCGGAGATAGCTGCTCTTAATGATATCTGTAAAGAGCTTGGAGTTCCTTTTGCGCTTTCGGAAGTTTTTGCAAAAGGCGGAGACGGCGGCATAGAACTTGCACGGATCGTAAAGGAGCTTTGCGACAAGCCTTCTTCAAAGAATTTTATCTATAACGACAATGACAGTCTTAAGGACAAGATCGATGCTATAGCCAAAAAGATCTACGGTGCAGCCGGTGTGGAATACTCAAAGGCAGCCGAAAAGGAACTTAAACTGCTCAGTGAACAGGGCTTTGGTTCATTACCCGTATGCATGGCCAAGACACAGTATTCATTATCTGATGATCCCAAGGCTTTGGGAGCACCGAGTGGTTTTATACTTCATATAAGGGAGATCTATGTCAGTGCAGGTGCCGGCTTTGTCGTGGCTATATCCGGAAGCATAATGAGTATGCCCGGTCTGCCTAAAGTGCCTGCTGCTTACAGCATAGATGTCTCTGACGAAAACGGCAGGATCACAGGCCTGTTCTGAATTGCGGAGGTAAAGTATGACCTGTCCCGAGTGCGGTTGTGAGATAGAAGAAGGGCTGCTGCTCTGCAGTAATTGCGGAGCGGAGCTTAAACTCATCCCCGATTTTGATCCGGCAATAGAAAACAGTATCAATGACGGATTATCAGGCCTTGAGCTTGATGATCTGGATGTTATTGATATGGACAAAGATACCGACAGCAATGAAGATGACGGCTATTATGATGATGAGTACTATGATGACGATGATGAGTACTATGATGACGATGATGACGAAGATGATGTAAGGACATACTCACCGAACGATCAGAACGACTACTACGATGATGACGAAGAACTCGACGATTTTGACGAAGAGTATGACGGCGATTATATAGATGATGATGATTTCTATGATGAAGATGCCTGGCATCAGCTGGGACTTGCTATCAGGGAGAGCAGGTTCCGCTGGCTGTTTTTGCTGCTTTTCCTTGCGCTGATCGCTCTGGGTGCATGGGGTGTTTCCAGGATAAGCAAACGTCTGTATATGGAAAATTCCCAGTCTTACCAGACACAGCTGGCTAAGGACGCTGCTGCCGAAGGCGATTTCACTACGGCTATTGAACATATGGAAAAGGCTCTCGAGATCGATTCCGAAGATACCAGCCTTAAATTCACCCTGGTCGAATATTATTTCAGCAATGATGAAGAAGAAAAGGCTTTACTGATGCTATGGGAGATCATCTATGCCCACGATGTCAATTCACAGTTAGCTTACCGCAAGGTCATTGATTATTATGCCGAGCGCAAGGATTATGCAATGATAGAAACGATACTGGAAAGCTGCGATGATGCCAGCATAGTAAGCCAGTTCCAGGAATATACCGCACCTGCTCCGGAGCTTTCCGAAGAACCCGGTGTATATGATGATGTATTATGGCTTAAGCTTTCTGCCGCTACAGCGGGTAATATCTATTATACCTTAGACGGTACCGAACCCACATTAGACAGCGAATTATATACCACACCCCTGTATTTTGAGCTGGGTATATATAATGTAAAAGCAATATTTGTAAATAATTACGGTATCGTATCGGATCTGACCGAAGGACGTTATACCATAGACATAATCAAACCCGATGCTCCCGTGGTAACGCCCGAAGGCGGAGAATTCACCGAGCCGGAGCTTATAACCGCTACCGCCCAGAGATATTGCCGCATCTATTATACCACTGACGGTAAGGAACCTACGGATGAGAGTCCCGAATATCTAAGCCCTGTTCCCATGCCCATCGGACATTCGCATATGATGTTTATAGCTTACAGCCAGGAAGGTGTACCGGGCGATCTGACCGAGTATGATTTTGAGCTTACTCTTGATGCGGAGGTAGATGCGCAGATATTTATAGATGCCATCAAACAGTTAAATATCAACCAGGGCAAGACCACAGACCTTGACGGGCATCTGCCGGGTAATATGAATAAATATACCTACGGTGTAAACGCAGCCATCAAGTTTGATGAATCGATATTCTATATCATAACCGAATATATTACGGATATCTCAGATAACTCTATGAGAACCGGAGCCTATTATATGGGCGATATCAAGACAGGCTTTATGTATAAAGGCGTCAGATCCGATGAGGACGGCAGCTTTACATTGGGGGATTACATAGAACCTGAAATGTATGCAGTACCTTTACCCGTGATCTATGATGAAGAAGAGGAATGGTAAGTTCACGACACTTGATCGGAGGGAAAGCTTATGGGGGCCGGACAAAATCTGACAGGTTATCACAGTAAGGCTCAGCAGGCCAATGATGCGAAAGGGTCTGCTTATGCGCTGACTATAGTCGGCGCCGCCGCTATGATACTGGCACTGTTATGGGCATTTAATCTTTTACCCGGAAATATGAGCATAAGCAGGCGCTTTCTTATGTGCGGCAGTCTGGGGATCATATCTCTTGTCCTGCTCATTGCCGGTTATTATTCCATGAAGAGTTCCAAAAGGCTTAGAAAAGGCGCCATAGCCGAGGATAAGCGCACCGAAGAGATCATGAAGTGGGCTGCAGAGAATCTGAGCTGTGAAAAACTCGATGAAGGCATGATCGCTGAAAATTCCGTACTTGAAGAAGAAGAAAAATGCATATTGCGTATGCAGCGCATATCCTATGAGCTGGATCTTAAATTTATGAACCTTGATCCGGCATATATCGACGAGATGAGTGAACGCATATACCAGATGCTATATGAAAATGGTGAAAACGCTAAAGGAGAAGCGGCTTCGTGATAAGGACCGATATCATTTGCGTAGGAAAACTTAAAGAAAGATACTGGGAGGATGCGGTAAGCGAATACTCCAAACGCTTAAAGGCATACTGCAGATTAAATATCATAGAGCTTAAAGATGAAAAGACGCCTGAAGGAGCATCTGCCGCCGTCGAAGAAGAGATATTAAATACCGAAGCCGGCCGGATAAAGCAGTATCTTAACGATAAGGCCCTGCGTCTGGTACTGGCTGTTGAAGGCAAACAGTATTCATCCGAGGACTTTGCCTCCCTGCTTGAGAAGAAGATGAACGAAGGCATATCGGATATACAGTTTATAATAGGCGGATCACTTGGCTTACACGAAAGCATAAAAAAGGGGGCAGAGCTTTTATCTTTTTCTAAGATGACCCTGCCGCACCAGCTGATGAGAGTGGTATTACTTGAACAGTACTACCGTGCCCATAAGATCATGAGACATGAACCGTATCATAAATGATCATTCCCTTAATCCTTTGGGATAAAGGTTTTTTGCACGACCGCCTGCGATACGTATCCCGCCCAGAGCGACCGAGGATACGCATACCGCACCGTAGCCCTTTGAAAATCCATCGCCTGCCGTCAGTTCCATTCCGTTTAAGTACTGCCTTATATCAGGATCGTCCGGCGACAGATCCAGACGGCAGGGCAGTTCATTCCCATATGCCGAAAAGAACTGATGATGAGGAACGAATCTTTTTTTCTTCTCATCGTATACCGCAGCAGTAACACCGATACTGCTGATACCCCTTTCGGGCAGTATCTCGGGAACAGAGCGGACGATAACATAACGGTCGCGGTATTTATACAGCGGATGATCGTCAAAGAGACTGCCTACAGAATCCTTAAGCGCCTTTGCTTCGGATGTTGATAACTCCTTAAGTGCTGACGGAAGACGGCTGCCGTATTTACGTATTTCGGATCCCGGCTTCTTAAGATAAGCCATGAACTGGCCTTCGCCTTCATAAAGATGCGGATAAGCACGGTATGCACCGTCTGCGGTCTTTAATGCGTATCCGCTGACTAAAGGAGACGGCTCAAAGCTTAAAAGCCCCAGTTCGTTTATCATATACTCAAGCTGCTGTTCATCTTCTTCGGGAGCGTATGTACAGGTTGAGTAGATCAGTATTCCGCCGTCCTTAAGGCATCTTACGGCGCTGTTTAATATATCGCGCTGACGCGAAGCGCAGAGCATGATATTGTCAACACTCCATTGCTCAATGCTTTCCGGATACTTGCGGAACATTCCCTCACCCGAACAGGGGGCGTCTACCAGTACCAGATCAAAATATCCCGGGTATACATCTGCGATATCTGCGGGATCAAGGCAGCTGCTTATCACGTTACGATAGCCCATACGCTCGATATTGGAGATAAGAATGCGGTTTCTTTGGGGATTGGGCTCATTGGCCAGCACAAAACCGCTGCCGCCGTCTACAGCCATTGCAAGCTGCGATGTCTTGCCGCCGGGGGCCGCGCACATATCAAGTATACGCATATCGGGACTGATCTCTACACCGCATACAGGCAGCTGGGCGGAAGGATCCTGTGAGTAGATCGCACCGGCATGGTGCAGCGAAAGAGAACCGATCGTGCTCCCATCCTTAAGGGAATAGATATAACCGTAACCGTTTTTGCAGGGAGCTGCCGTAAGCTTATCCTGTGATGAAAGCCACTTTTCAAAATCCGCTTTGCTCATACGTGCGGTATTTAAGTGAAAAGCTTTATAAGCCTCTTTGTCGTGGGCGGCAAAAAAAGCCCCGGCATCAGAGCCCAGCAGTTTATCCATTCGTTTTATAAAAGCTTCCGGTAAATTCATGAGAAGCATGATAACAGATTTTTTATCAGCAATCAAGGAGGGCACGCATATGAGGATGTATGATCTGATCGTTAAAAAGAAACAGGGCGGCGAACTCACAAAAGAAGAGATCGACTTTATGATACAGAGTTATACCCGCGGGGATATCCCTGATTATCAGATGAGCGCCATGACAATGGCTATATGCTTTAACGGCATGAACGAGCGCGAAACAGGCGATCTGACCCTTTCGATGCGCGACAGCGGCGATAAAGTCGATCTGTCTAACATAGACGGCATCAAAGTTGACAAGCATTCAACCGGCGGCGTTGGCGATAAGACGAGTATAGCTCTGCTTCCGCTGGTTTCTTCGGTCGGTGTAAAGCTGGCTAAGATGAGCGGCCGCGGCCTTGGTCATACCGGCGGGACTATAGACAAGCTTGAGAGCATCCCCGGTTTTAAGACCGAGATGAGTATGGATGCTTTTATCTCACAGGTCAATGATATAGGCATGGCTATCATGGGACAGACTGCCGATCTGGCTCCCGCAGACAAAAAACTGTACGCCCTGCGTGATGTCACGGCTACCGTGGATCAGTTATCGCTCATAGCATCATCCATAATGAGCAAGAAGCTGGCTGCCGGTGCAGATGCCATAGTTTTAGATGTAAAGAGCGGCAGTGGTGCGTTCATGAAAAATCCCGAAGACGCAAAAGCCCTGGCTGATACAATGGTACGTATCGGAAAACATGCCGGGAAGCAATGCAAAGCCGTAATCACCAATATGGATGAGCCTTTGGGAAGGGCTGTGGGAAATGCCATAGAAGTAAGGGAGGCTATAGACACGCTTAAGGGAAAAGGTCCCGACGATTTTACACAGCTTGTACTGGCCCTTGGCAGCCGTATGGTAGTCTGCGCAGGTAAGGCTAAAGATCTGTCCGAAGCGGAAGATATGTTAAAAAAAGCCATTGCAGACGGAAGCGCCCTTGAGCAGCTGAAACGCTTTATCATTGCACAGGGCGGTGATGCATCATGTGTTGATGATACCTCAATACTTAAGCTGGCAGATAATGTATTGGAACTTAAAGCACAAAGCGATGGCTATGTATCACATATCGATTGTGATGAAGTAGGAATGTGTTCGCTGATATTAGGCGGCGGACGCGAAAAAAAGACAGATACGATCGACCCTTCCGTAGGGATATATCTGTATAAAAAAGTGGGCGATAAAGTTTGCTCCGGCGATACCCTGGCCGTATTATATTATAACGACAGGGAAAAAGCCGATGCCGCACTAAGCAGGCTTAAGGCTGCATATCATACCGGAAGCGAAAAAGTAAGCCACGGCACATTAATACTTGGCGAGGTGGATTGATAATTGGAAGAAGCATTAAGAGTCAAAAAGAGCATTGAACTGTCTCCCGAAAGCACACGCATGCTTTTCGGGACCAACGACAGATACATAAAACAGCTGGAAGAAGAGCTGGCGGTAGACGTTACCGACAGAGACGGGGCTATCCAGATCATAGGCAGCGAAAAAAACGTAGGACGTGCTATAAGACTGCTGCGTGACCTTGAACAGATCGCAAAGAACGAAAGCTCACTTGAGGCTCATAAGGTAGAGTATGGTCTTAAGCTGGCAATGGAAGACAAAGAAGGCGAGCTTTTAAAGCTTGATTCCGACACGATATGCCGTACTATAAACGGAAAGCCGGTCAAACCCAAGACTACCGGACAGAAGCAGTATGTTGATGCCATAAGGGATAATATGATAGTCTTCGGCACCGGACCTGCCGGTACCGGAAAGACTTATCTGGCAATGGCCATGGCTATCACCGCATTTAAAAACGAGGAAGTAGGGCGTATAATCCTTACGCGTCCGGCCATAGAAGCGGGCGAAAAACTCGGATTTCTGCCCGGTGATCTGCAGAGCAAGGTTGATCCGTATCTGCGTCCTTTGTATGACGCGCTCTATCAGATCATGGGCGGCGAAAGCTTCCAGAAGAACATGGAAAAAGGACTTATCGAAGTGGCTCCCTTAGCATATATGCGCGGCCGCACGCTCGATAATTCTTTTATCATACTTGACGAAGCCCAGAATACCACGCCTGCCCAGATGAAGATGTTCCTAACACGTATAGGTTTCGGCTCCAAAGCAGTCATCACCGGCGATCTGACCCAGAAGGATCTGTCGCCTCATACGCTTTCGGGACTGGAAGAAGCCGTAAGGGTACTCAGACGCGTTGAGGGCATATCATTCTGTGAACTTTCAAGCAAGGATGTTGTAAGACATCCTCTGGTAATGAAGATAGTACAGGCATACGAAAACTACGAAAACAGGAAGAAACGATGAACCTTACACTTTATACAGAATATGAAACAGAAACGGATATAGATATCAGACGTATCGCAGCGGACGTTGCCGATGTGTTTTTTAAGCATTTTCCCGCGCCGAAGGATGTGCAGATATCGCTTTACGTGGTGGATGATGAGACCATACGCGAAGCTAACCGTGATACGCGCGGTATCGATAAGGTGACAGATGTTTTATCTTTTCCCAATCTGCCCTTTGACCCGGAGCATATCAACGACTTTACACTCATAGAGGGTAATGAGGCCGATGTTACGGATCCCGAAACAGGGGAGCTCATCTATGGCGAGATCATGCTCTGTGCATCTAAGATAATTTCCCAGGCTGAAGAATACGGTCACAGCAGGGAGCGCGAAGCTGCCTTTTTAACGGCGCATTCGCTGCTTCATCTTGCGGGCTTTGACCATATTGAGGATGAGGACCGTCTTAAGATGGAACAGCTGCAGGAAGAGATACTTAAGGAGGCAGGCTATGAGCGCCGTTAAGGCAAAAGGAAGAAAGCTCCTTAAAAGGATACGTCCTGATGAACGTATAAAGATAGCCCTGTTTTTATCGCTGCTTTTATCCTGCTTATCCGGGATCATCATGGTAAGCCGTATAAGACCGCAGGGAGCCGCATATTTTTTTACGTCCATTGACGTTGTTGTGTTTTTCCTGATCCTTCTGCCGCTTGGTGCATCCGAAGCTCTCCATGACCTGATATTAAAGAGAGCGCAGATAGGCTTTTTAAAAAATGCAAAGCGTATCTTCACATCAGCATTTATCCATGTCGCCGTATATGTACTGCTGATCATGATCATCTGGGGGCTGCTGGCTCTTAAGTTTTCCGAGAATTTCCTTTTCGGAAAAGCCGGATATACCACGCTTTTATGGGGTATGCCTTTGTTTGCGGCAGATGCTTTCATAATGGTACTCCGCGGTTATTCCGACGGCTATTACAGAGGTCATCACAGTGCGTATGCGCTTTTGTTCAGGCAGGCCCTGTTATTTGTGCTGATGGTCATATTTGCGGGGCGTGACAGTTCTTCCGGCCTTCTGGTATCAAAGCTTCTGCGCAATGAGGAAGTGGCCTATATCTATGATGCGATAGGAAGCCTTAGGATCCTGCTCATCGTATCCGCGCTTTGCGTTATAATACTTTTTATCCTTTTGCTGGGAGGGCATCCCGACCGCAGGGTAAAACGTGCAAAGGACAATAACCGCAAGCACGAAAGCCCCACCGGCCAGTTCTATTCCTTTTCATTTCCCTTATCGGGAGCAGCAGTATGTTTTTTAAGCTTTCATTACGCCTCCCTTCTTATGTTCGGAAGGACATACAGGAACGGAAAGGAACTTTTGCAGCCGTATATATGGGGAATGTATTCCGGTATCACGGGGATGCTTTACCTTATGCCATTGGGGCTCATATTCCTGCTTTTATATAACAGTCTTAGATTGACCGGAAACAGCATCAAAAGAGAAGACCGGGGTGAACTGCGTATACGCTGCATGAACCTTTCGGGCGAAGCAATGATCATATGCTTTTTCTTTGTGATATTCTATCTGGCTTCAGGTTTTAATATCCCGAAGGGATTATTCGGCGTCGACTCGGCACTGGCGGTCAGGCTGGTATATTTCGGGGCAATACCGCTTTTTTTCTGCGCAGTCGCGCTTAACACCTCCATGCAGCTGATCATTTTAAGATGCCGCAGAAGACTGATGCTCCATTGCGTGATAGCACTTATCCCCTCGGTAGCGCTCATGCAGTTCATGCCGGGAGTTAGTATAGCTTCTATTGGTATTTATTCGTTGATAGTATCCGCAGTACTGTTTTACCTGATCATTACGGTGCTTAATTACGTGCACCTTATTCAGTATGTGCATTACAGCCTTGATTTTTTGAGAGTGCTTATCCTGCCGGCTTTATGTTCGCTGGCTCCGGGTGTGGCAGTATTCCTTCTGGGGCTGCTATTTTCACTTTTTATGCCGGCTTTGTTAAATGTCATTATCTGCTTTATCTTATATACCTGCGGCTGGTTTTTCGCTATATGCAAAAGCGGTCTTATCAGTGTATACTCATTAAGACGTATACCTCTTGGCAGGTTCATCGGCAAACTGGGCAGGAAACTGCATTTACTGGGTGAGGAAGAATGAGCGGAAACTCTAAAGTATCGGTAATAGGAGGCGGCATGAGCGGCATTTGCGCCGCTATACTGCTTTCGCGCGCCGGATATAATGTGACGATTTACGAAAGACAGGAACGCATAGGAAAAAAGATACTCCTGACAGGTAACGGCAGATGCAATATCTCCAATCAGGATATCGACGCATCATGGTATGTAAGTTCCGATGATAAAAAACTTGCACGCATACTGAACAACTTGAGTTTAAAAGAACGTGATGCTTTTTATGATAGCATAGGGCTTTGCGTAACTGATATACGCGGCGGGCTTTATCCGGTGAGCCGGCAGGCCTCTTCGGTGATAGATGCGCTGCGTTTTGCTTTGAGCGAAGCAAACGTAAAGATCGTTACCGGTGCAAAAGCTGTGGCTTTGCATAAAGACCTGAGCATTGAATTCGAAGATAAGAGTGTTTGGGCGGATAAAGGCGCAGCTGCAGTAATAATAGCCTGCGGGGGGAAAGCAGGCGTATATTCCGAAGAAAAGGAAAACGGGATCAGGCTGATAAAAGATATGGGGCACCACATATCCGATACCTATCCCGCACTGACATATCTGCGATGTGAAGAGGACTTAAGATCCGTGGCCGGAGTCAGATGTGATGCAGCGCTTACTTTAAATACAGCCAAAGGAAGCTTTAGCGAAAGAGGAGAACTGCAGATAAATAAGGATGCGCTATCCGGCATACCCGTATTCCAGCTTTCGAGATACGCTCATGATCTGTCCGGATGCAGTTTGGAAGCGGATTTTCTGTGTTTTATGAATGATGCGCTGCCAAAGTACAAAGCACGCGCAGCATCATATCCGGACAGGAGTCTTGAGGATTTTTTTGCGGGATGGCTTAACAAGAAGCTGGCGCAATACCTGATAAAACGTGCCGGCATGCGTCCTTCCGATACCGTCAGGAGAAGCAGCATGCAAAGATTATATGAGACCTTAAGACACTGCAGTTTTAAACCGGCCGGCAGGGGAAGCTTCCGTGAAGCCCAGCTTATGTGCGGCGGCATCCCTTTAAGCGAAGTAGATGATGATCTGCAGTCTCTGCTTTATAAAAATGTTTATGCCACCGGCGAGATACTTGATGTAAACGGAGCATGCGGCGGATATAATCTGCATTTTGCACTGTGCAGCGCATATACCGTATCCAATGCCATAATAAATAAAGGAGCAGGCAGCTGATGTTTAAGCTTGACGATATACGATTAAAGCCACCCATAAAGGATGAGATAAAAGAGCTTAGCGAAAAAGCCGCTTCCTCTATGGGCATAAATCCGGCAAATATCGCCGGCCTGTATATATTAAAACGTTCCCTGGACGCCAGGAAAAAGAACGATATCAAATATGTCTACAGCATAGCTTTTGAACTGAACGGAGTAAAAAAGGGGCTGGAGCTGGCCACAAGGCAGTTAAAGAGAAACACTGCGCTTAAGCTTTATAAGCCTACGGAATATGCACTCCCAAATGTGATGCTGCGGGCTCTTAACGATGCGCAAAGGCCGCTGATAGTAGGCTGCGGACCGGCCGGCCTGTTCTGTGCATATATATTATCACGCGCCGGCTTAAATCCCATCATAATAGAGCGTGGCGAAAGCGTGGTAAAGCGTGACAGGAGCGTAAACGAATTCTGGGAAACGGGCAGACTAAATCCGGAATCCAATGTGGCCTTTGGCGAAGGCGGTGCCGGGACCTTTTCCGACGGTAAGCTTTATACGGGAAATAACGACAGAGACGGCATTTATCACGAAATAATGAAAGTATTTGCAGAGTTCGGTGCCGATCCTTCGATACTCTATGATGCACATCCGCATATAGGCACGGATATATTAAAAGATGTTATCGTGAATATGCGTTACAGCTTAGAACGCATGGGTGCGGAATTTTGCTTTGAGACACGTTTTGAAAAGCCGGTTATCGATAACAAGGGGCGTGCAGTAGCCTGTGAGCTTTTCCATAACGGTAAGATCTATGAACAGAAATGCGGCTGCATAGTACTCTGTACCGGTCACAGTGCCAGGGATTCGTTTAAGATGCTGCATGAATGCGGTTTTTCTATGGAAAGCAAAAGCTTTGCGGTAGGTCTGCGTATACAGCACAGCCAGGAAATGATCAATACTTCGCAGTACGGAAAGGGCTATGAAGCATACAGACTTCCTGCAGCTGCATATAAGCTGACCATGAAAGCTGCCTCAGGCAGGGGAGTTTTCTCTTTCTGTATGTGCCCCGGCGGTTATGTGGTCAATGCTTCGAGCGAAGAAAAAAGAATGGTGGTCAACGGGATGAGCTATCACGGCAGAAGCGGCATAAACGCCAATTCGGCCATAGTAGTGGGCGTAGGCGCCGATGAATTCGGGCAGGGGCTTTTTGACGGAATGGAGTTTCAGAAAAAGATAGAAGAAGCCGCATATAATGCTGCCGGCGGCCTTATCCCCGTCCAGAGCTTCAGGGATTATAGCGCCCGGACAGGCGATATCTCGCATAAAGGCATCGATCCGGCCATAAAAGGAGCATATAAATATGCAAGTTTGAACGGGATACTTCCCTTATCTTTAGAAAATGATATAATAGAGGGGATTGGCCATTTCGGAAAATACATCGCGGGCTTTGACTGCCCCGATGCGCTGCTCGCCGGAGTGGAAAGCCGCACATCGTCACCCGTAAAGATATTGCGAAATGACAGCGGACAGAGTAATATAGGAGCTGTATTCCCCTGCGGGGAAGGAGCGGGATATGCCGGAGGCATAACATCCGCGGCAGCCGACGGTATACGTACCGCCGAAAAAGTGATAAAATATATGCAGCGAATCTAAGACAGGAACGGTAAGTATTAAGATGGACCAGTACAGGGAACTGATAAAAGGCAAGCAAAGGATAGTCGTTAAAATAGGATCCTCATCATTAAGACATCCCGAAACAGGGGATTTTGATTATATCAAAATGGAAACGCTGGTCAGGGAGCTATGTAATATCCGCAACCAGGGAAAAGATGTTATACTGGTATCGAGCGGTGCGATAGCCGCCGGTAAAAAGACGGTACATATACCCGCCGACGATGAAAATGAAGTAGCGATAAAGCAGGCGTGCGCAGCTATCGGCCAGGCCAGGCTTATGATGGTTTATGAAAGGCTTTTTTCACAGTACGGTCAGGTGGCCGCACAGGTATTGCTTACAAAAGACACGATCGCAGCCGATCTTAACCGTTTTAACGCGCACAATACTTTTATAGAATTGCTTAAGCTGGGTGTGATCCCTATCGTTAATGAAAACGACACCATATCCACATATGAGATAGAGTTTGGCGATAACGATACGCTTTCGGCTATCGTGGCGGCATTGGTAGATGCGGATCTGCTGATACTGCTTTCGGACATAGACGGGCTTTATTCGGACGACCCCAGAAAAAATCCGGATGCACGTTTTTTACCTATTGTGCCCAGGCTCACGGATGATATAATGAACATGGGAAAAGAAAGCACAGGCTCCGATGTAGGCACAGGCGGCATGAAAAGCAAGTTAAGCGCCGCTAAGATTGCCACCAGCGCCGGTGCGGATATGATAATAACTAACGCAAAAGACGTGCGTGTACTGCATCGCATCATGGACGGGAGGGATGTAGGTACGCTGTTTTTGGCGCACAAAGATGAGAATTTTTATCTCAAAGACGTGGTTGAGGATTAAAGCTTATGGATATGAAAGAGCGTATAGCACGCATAAATGAGCTTTATCACCTTTCACAGGAGAGAGCACTTTCTCCTACAGAGAAACTTGAACAGACGATATTAAGAAAAGAATACATTGATGCCATCAGGGGTAGCTTAAGGTCACAGCTTAATAATATTGACATAGTGGAAAAAGACGGAAGTATAACTAATCTGGGGGAAAAATATGGCAATAGAGATCAGTAAGCAGACATTAAGACGTGACATGATCCGCAAAAGGGATCATCTGATCGAAAGAGAACGGGTTGAAAAGTCCGAGGCTATCACACGCCGTCTTTTTAACATAGAGATGGTAGCCCAGGCAGAAGACATACTGCTTTATTCAGATTTCGGTTCGGAAGTAAAGACCGATCAGATCTTTTATACTGCCAAGCGTATGCATAAGCGTGTTTTCTTTCCTAAGGTGATCGGCAACGATCTTGAATTCTTCCGCGTGGAGGATCTGAGTGACATGCAGGTGGGCTTTAAAGGTATTCAGGAGCCGTTCATGCTTAAGCGTACCGGAGGCGACTGGATATTTGCCGCCGTTGCTGTGATACCGGGTACGGTTTTTTCACGCGAAGGTTACCGCTTAGGTTATGGCAGGGGCTTTTATGACCGTTTTCTGGCCAAATACCCAAGTGTGTTTAAGATCGGGGTTGCTTATGACCTGCAGATATTAGAGCGTATCCCGCATGATTATTATGATGTGAGGATGGACGGATTGGTAAGTGAATCCGAGCAGCTGTTCTGGTCAAATAAAAGTAAATGATATAAACCCCTTATGGGATTAAGATATTCGGAGGATATACAGCTATGGAACTGGAGGCTATTTGCAAAGCAGCCAAGGCAGCCAAATACGAGATCGCTGCATTAAACACAGATAAGAAGAACGAAGCTCTTAATAAGATCGCAGATCTTCTGGTAGCGGAAAGCGAAGCCATTATACTGGCAAATGCAAGGGATATAACCACTGCAACGACCAAGGGGATGAGCATACCCATGATCGACAGACTGCGCTTAAATGAAGACCGCATCAGAGCCATGAGCGAAGGCCTTAAACAGGTAGCGGAATTACCCGATCCTTTGAATGATGTTTTGGAAGAGTGGGAGCGTCCCAATGGTCTTAAACTTAAGAAAGTACGTGTTCCTCTGGGTGTTATCGGTATAATTTACGAATCAAGACCCAATGTTACGGCAGACGCCTTTGCCCTGACCTTTAAATCGGGAAATGTTGTAATACTTAAGGGCGGAAGTGATGCCATCAATTCCAACAGCGCCATCACCGGCATAATCCGCAGGGGCCTTAAAGAATGCGGGATCAACGAAAATGCAATATCACTTATAGAAAGTACGGACAGGGAGACCACAGTGCAGTTCATGCAGATGCGTGATTATGTTGATGTGCTTATCCCCAGGGGCAGCGCAGGACTGATCCGCAGCGTAGTCGAAAATTCAAAGATCCCCGTTATAGAGACAGGTGCCGGAAACTGCCATATCTTTATCGACAAAACAGCCGATCCGATAAAGGCAAAAAGCATCGTGATAAATGCAAAGACACAGCGTCTTGGCGTATGCAATACCGCGGAATCACTTATAGTACACGAAGATATCGTAAAGACCGTATTCCCCGATATTGCCAGGGCTTTACATGATAAATCGGTAGAGATAAGAGGAGATGAGGATGCGCTTTCTTCGTCTGAATTTGTAGTACCTGCTTCGGAAGAGGATTATTCAAAAGAATATCTTGATCTTCTGATCTCGGTCAAGACCGTAAAGAGCGTAGAAGAAGCGATCGCACATATCAATAAATATTCAACACATCATTCGGAAGCTATTATCACCGAGGATGAAGAAGCTGCCGAAAAGTTCTTAAAAGGCGTAGACAGCGCCTGTGTTTACGTAAATGCATCCACACGCTTTACGGACGGATTTGAATTCGGTTTTGGTGCTGAGATAGGTATCAGCACACAGATGCTTCATGCACGCGGACCCATGGGGCTTAAAGAGCTCACCTCATATAAATACCAGATCCGCGGAAACGGCCAGGTGCGCGGCTGATGAAATGGAAGGATGTTGACTATACACCCTATACCTCAACCACGCCTTACAGCTCGGAAGAAGAAAGCATAAGGCAGGAGGATTTCATCCAGAAGCTTTCCTGCCTGGTACGTGAAATGGCCGAAAGATCGGGTCGTGTTCCCACGGCCTGTGTTGTTACGTTCGGCTGCCAGATGAACGCCAGGGATTCCGAAAAGCTATGCGGCATCCTTTCACGCGCCGGCTATATGCTTACGGAAGACGAAGAGGCTGATCTGGTGGTATATAATACCTGTACTGTCCGGGATAATGCCAATCAGCGTGTATACGGACGTCTGGGGCATCTGAACGCCATGAAAAAGCTGCTTCCCACCAAGAAGATAGCTTTGTGCGGCTGCATGGTCCAGGAAGTCGAAGTCATCGAAAAGATCCGCAGATCATATTCCTTTGTGGATCTTATCTTCGGAACGCATAATATATATAAATTCCCCGAACTTTTGTATATGAGCCTTACTTCCGACAAAATGATCGTTGATGTATGGAAGGCTACCGATCAGATCGTGGAAAATCTGCCGGTAGAGCGGAAATACCGGTTTAAGTCGGGCGTAAATATAATGTTTGGCTGTGACAAATTCTGTACTTACTGTATCGTGCCCTACGTGCGCGGACGGGAGCGCAGCAGGGATCCCAAAGAGATATTAAACGAGATAGAACATCTGGCAGCCGACGGTGTAAGCGAGGTCATGCTGCTTGGACAGAATGTTGATTCCTACGGTAAGGGCCTTGAGCAAGGCATTACTTTCCCGAAACTTTTGAGCGAAGTCGCGAAAGTAGACGGGATCAGACGTATACGCTTTATGACCAGCCATCCCAGGGACCTTTCGGACGAGCTGATCGCTCTGATGGCTGATTCCGATAAGATATGTTCGCACCTGCATCTGCCTGTACAGAGCGGGAGCAACCGTATACTGAAAGCCATGAACCGCGGTTATACCCGCGAAAGCTATATGGATCTGGTTGGGCGCTTAAGAAAAGCAATGCCGGAGCTGGCTCTGACCACCGATATTATAGTGGGATTCCCCGGAGAGACCCCGGAAGATATAGAGGAGACCATAAGTCTTGTAAAGGAAGCAGAGTATGATAATGCCTTTACTTTTATTTACTCTCCCAGGACAGGGACCCCTGCGGCCGAAATGCCGCGCTCGATGAGCGATGAAGAGATAAAGGCCGGCTTTGATAAGCTGCTTAAGACTGTACAGGATACCGCCAGGAAAAGAGTTGCAAGGTATGCAGGAAGATGCGAAGAAGCTCTTGTGGAAGGGCCTAACGATCACGATAAGACCATGGTGACCGGAAGGCTTTCCAATAATCTTTTAGTGCATTTTAAAGCCGGTGCATCACTAATAGGCTCTTACGTTAATGTACGGCTGCTCGAAAACAAAGGATTTTATTACATTGGAGAAATGCTTTGAGCATCAGTGATATAGACAGACAAAAGCTGTCCCCCATGATGGCTAAATATCTGGAAACGAAAGAAGAATATGCAGATTGCATACTCTTTTATCGTTTGGGGGACTTTTATGAGATGTTCTTTGATGACGCCATAACGGTATCAAAAGAACTGGAACTGACCCTTACCGGAAAAAGCTGCGGTCTGGATGAGCGTGCCCCCATGTGCGGCGTACCTTATCATGCCGTGGATAACTATCTAAACCAGCTGGTTGATAAAGGCTATAAAGTGGCCATATGCGAACAGGTCGAAGACCCCAAGCTGGCAAAAGGACTGGTGGCCCGTGAAGTAACACGTATCGTAACGCCGGGTACCAATCTAAGCCCTGCCGCCCTGGATGAAAGCAAAAACCGTTTCCTTATGTGCATATTCTCCATGCAGGATAAGGCAGGCGTGGCATTCTGCGATATCTCAACAGGTGAATTCTACCTTACCGAGGATGATCCGTCATCCCTTTCCGACGAGATACAGAAATTAAGCCCTGCAGAGATAATCTGCAATGAAACCCTTCTGATATCGGATCCCGCCATAAAGGAGCTTAAAGATCGTCTGGGTATAGCCCTGTTTGAGCTGGGCAGCTGGTATTTTGATAAGGACGACTGTCAGAAGATACTTCTTAAGCACTTTAAGGTATCGTCTTTAGTGGGACTGGGTATATCTGATTATTCAGCCGGAATGTGTGCCGCCGGTGCACTGCTGCAATATCTGTATGAGACACAGAAGATCCCGCTTCATCATATCACCGCACTGCATCCGTATACGGGTTCGCGTTACATGCTGCTCGATTCGTCGACAAGACGCAATCTCGAGCTTTGTGAGACTATGCGCGAGAAGCAGAAGCGCGGAAGCTTATTCTGGGTTCTTGATAAGACAAAAACAGCCATGGGCGCCAGAATGCTCAGAAACGATATCGAGCAGCCCCTGGTTGATGAAGAAGGCATAATCAAAAGGCTTGATGCGGTTGAGGAGCTTTATAACAGGGCGGTAGACCGTGATGAGCTTAGGGAATACTTAAATGCCATCTATGACCTGGAAAGGCTCATGTCCAGAGTCAGTTTTCATTCCGTAAATCCCAGAGATATGATAGCCTTAAGGGATTCGCTTAAGATGCTGCCTTATATCAGGAATATATTATCAGATATGGGATCAGACGCGTTAAAACAGCTGTATGAAGAGCTGGATGAGCTTACAGACATAAGCTCTGCGATAGAAGAGACCATAAATGACGAACCGCCCCTTACCGTGAAAGAAGGCGGACTTATCCGCGAGGGCTTTGATCCCGATATCGATAAGCTGCGTCATGCAAAGACCGAAGGGAAAAGCTGGCTGGCATCACTTGAAGAAGAAGAACGCCAGCGTACCGGGATAAAAAATCTGAAGGTCAGATACAATAAGGTATTCGGCTATTACCTGGAAGTCACCAATTCTTATAAGGATATGGTGCCTGATGACTATATGCGCAAGCAGACCCTGGCCAATGCCGAAAGATATATCACTCCCAGGCTTAAAGAACTGGAGGATATGATCCTTAATGCCGAAGATAAGCTGACCACTCTGGAATATGATGCATATTGTGAGCTGCGCGAGCATATAGAACGCGAGCTGGTGCGTATCCAGAGCACTGCCAAGGTGATCGCCAGACTGGACGTATTTGCCTCACTGGCACTGGTGGCAGAGCAGAATCATTATGTAAGGCCCAAACTTAACACCAAAGGTGTTATATCAATAAAAGCCGGACGTCATCCTGTCGTGGAGCGCATGATCCCCGGCGACATGTTCATAGATAACGATACATATCTCGACAACAAAAAGCAGAGTATCAGTATCATCACCGGCCCCAATATGGCCGGCAAATCCACCTATATGCGTCAGGTCGCATTGATAAGTCTTATGTTTCAGACAGGCAGTTTTGTGCCTGCCAAAGAAGCGGATCTGTGCGTAGTGGACAGGATATTCACACGTGTAGGTGCCTCCGATGATCTGGCCAGCGGGCAGTCGACCTTTATGGTCGAGATGAACGAGGTGGCCAATATACTCAAAAACGCTACATCCGATTCTCTGCTGATCCTTGACGAGATAGGCCGCGGTACGTCTACTTTTGACGGACTCTCCATAGCCTGGGCCGTGATCGAACATATAAGCAATAAAAAACTGCTTGGTGCAAAGACCCTTTTTGCCACCCATTATCACGAGCTGACCGAACTTGAAGGAAGAATGGAGAATGTAAACAACTATTGCATAGCCGTTAAAGAAAAAGGCGACGATATAGTATTTCTGCGTAAGATAATAAAGGGCGGTGCCGATAAAAGCTACGGTATACAGGTGGCTAAGCTGGCAGGCGTTCCTGACAGCGTATGCGACCGGGCAGCCCAGATAGTAATGCAGCTTCTGGATAATGATATAAGCGCCAAGATACAGCAGATCGCGATACCCTCAGGAGCCAAAAAAAATGAAGTACATACATATGATGATGTGGAGCTGGGGCAGATGAGCTTTCTTGATACCAATCCGGATGAAGATATACTTAAAGAACTGTCCGAGCTGGAGATAACCACGCTTACACCGCTTGAAGCCCTTAACACTCTGTATCATCTGCAGAGCAGGTTAAAGAACAGATACTGATCATGGGAAAAATACATCTTCTGGATAATAATACGATCGATAAGATAGCCGCCGGAGAAGTGGTCGAACGTCCGGCCAGCATCGTTAAAGAACTGGTCGAAAACTCCATGGATTCCGGCTCGGATGCCATAACCGTAGAGATAAAAGGCGGCGGGATCGATTATATACGTGTAACGGATAACGGCTGCGGGGTGAGTCCCGAGGACATGCCCGGAGCTTTTATGCGTCATGCCACCTCAAAGATAAGCGGTATCGACGATCTTAACAGTTTAAACTCCATGGGCTTCCGTGGCGAAGCACTGGCGTCTATAGCTTCCGTATGTAAGGTTACGATGATAAGCAAATGCGGCGGCGAACTGATGGGCCATAAGCTGGAAGTAAACGGCGGAATAGCCGGAGAGATCGAAGATATAGGTGCACCCGAAGGTACTACCGTAATAGCCGCACATCTTTTCTATAATACGCCGGTCAGGCGTAAGTTCTTAAAAACCGCAGCCGCTGAAGGCAATACCATT
The DNA here is from genome assembly GCA_017437785.1 of Lachnospiraceae bacterium. Taxonomy (GTDB): domain Bacteria; phylum Bacillota; class Clostridia; order Lachnospirales; family Lachnospiraceae; genus NK4A136. Next base: position 39,759 of record JAFRXH010000066.1, on the reverse strand, counting down.
GCTGAGCTGATGGAGCGTCTGGCTCTTTGCCGTCCCGATATATCTTATAAATTCGTCCAAAACGGAAATACACGTTTTATGACATCAGGCAGTGGTGATCTTAAGGATGTGATACACCGCATTTACGGCCGTGAAGCAGCAAGGACCGTCGTCCCCATATCCTATGAGGTAGACGGTATAAGGATCGACGGATATCTTGGCAGCCCGGCCATGAACCGCCCCAACCGAAATTTCGAAAACTATTTCCTTAACAGGCGCTATATAAAAAGCGATGTGGTCAGCCGCAGCATAGAAGAGGGCTATAAAGGCTATATGATGCAGCATAAGTTCCCGTTCTGCGTGTTGCATATAAATATAGACAGTGCGCGTGTAGATGTTAATGTGCATCCTTCAAAAATGGATGTGCGTTTTTCGGACAGAGAAGCGGTATATGAAGGTATCAGTAAAGGCGTATCCGATACGCTTCATAATATGGAGATGATCCCGGAGGCAGAAGGAGAGGGGCGTATTAAGCCCGGGATATCAGACGCTCCCGAACCCTTCGAAGTAAAAAGGACTAATGAGATAAAAGAACAGGAACGTGAAAAGCAGGATGCCTCCGTCCCTGATATTGCGATCCCCGCCACTGCAGCAGAAACAGCAGAGGAGGGTATTGACCGCCCCGGACAGGCAGTTGACCGTAACGGTAATTATGCTGACCAATCCAGTCATGAAGAGCGTGATATATTTGATATCAGTTTTGACGAAGAAGATAAAGCTACCGTAGCCGATCTGAGGCCGCAGCATGATGTCATCTCCGCCCCTGTGAAGAAAGCAGAAGCCAAACCTCCCATCCCGGAGGATCCCTGGAAAAACGCACAGCAGTTATCCATGCTCCCCACTGAGCGTGTTATAAGCGCCAACGCCAGGAAGCAGTACACTTTACTGGGTTGCGTATTTAATACCTATTGGATATTCTCCTATCAGGACAAGATCTATTTTGTTGACCAGCATGCAGCTCATGAAAAAGTCAATTACGAACGCCTTTGTGCACAGTTCGAAAACAGGAATATATACGTCCAGCAGCTGATGCCACCCATAATCGTATCCCTTTCGCACACCGAATCAGATACCTTGAGCGAATATAAGAACGAATTGACTGAACTGGGATTTACTATCGAGGACTTCGGCGGTAACGAAGTGGCGATAAGCGCCATTCCCATGGAATTATATAAAAAAGAACCTAAAAGCCTCTTTCTTGATATCTTAAACGATCTGTCGATGAGAGGAAACAGCAAGTCATTAAATGTTTACGACCGCGTGTTGGCTACCATGGCATGCAAAGCAGCTGTCAAAGGCGGTGATGTTATAAGCCGTGAGGAGATGGATACTGTACTGGACGAACTGTTAAGCCTGAAAAATCCTTATCACTGCCCGCACGGCCGCCCCACCATTTTCTCAATGAGCCGCACGGAACTCGAGAAAAAATTTAAGAGGATAGTAAGCTGATGGATAAACTGATAATAATAGCCGGCCCCACGGCTACAGGAAAAAGTGATGCCGCCGTTGCGCTTTCAAAAGCGATCGGCGGCGAAGTTATCTCTGCCGATTCCGTGCAGGTTTACCGCGGTATGGATATCGGCTCGGCAAAGATCACTCCCGAAGAGATGCAGGGCGTACCCCATCATCTGATAGATGTGCTGGATCCTTCTGAACCCTTTAACATAACCATTTTCCAGAGCATGGCAAAAGAAGCGATGAAGGGCATCTATGAGCGCGGGCACATCCCCGTGATCTGCGGCGGCACCGGCTTTTATATCCAGTCCATACTGTATGACATCCAGTTTACCGCCGAAGAAACGGATATGACATACCGCACACAGCTCGAACAAAAACCGCCCGCAGAGCTGTATGCAATGCTTAAAGAAGTCGATCCCGCCTCATGCATCAGCATACACGAAAATAATGTAAAACGCGTGATAAGGGCTCTTGAATTCTATCACGAAACAGGTTATCCTATATCAGCCCACAACGCCAAAGAACGCGCCAGAAAACCCGCGTACGACGCCAGGTTCTTTGTGCTTACGGATGACCGCACCGCATTGTACAAACGCATAGATGCGCGCGTGGACAAGATGATAGCCGCAGGGCTTGTGAATGAAGTGAGCGCCTTAAAAGATCGCGGCATACCACGGACATCAACAGCCATGCAGGGGCTGGGCTACAAGGAGATATACGATCATCTGGCAGGTGAGTGCACCCTTGACGAAGCCATTTACACCATAAAGCGCGACAGCCGGCATTTCGCCAAACGCCAGATCACCTGGTTCAAACGCGAACCGGACGCCATATGGATAGACCGCAGCACCTTCTCAAACCCGGGGACGGACATCGTATCCGCCATGCTAAGCCGGCTTTGGTGAACGGGGCCTTTTGTAGCAGACGGCATAAGACATGAAGGCATCCGGGCTTTTTGCATCATGCAGAGCAGGCAGATATATGTCCGGCGCACGATTCCGTCACCAAGGGGTTCCATGAAGCTGCCCTAAGTTGTTATCCCATTCCGGGACCGGTCGATATTCGGCATCCCTGCCTCATATCTCCCTTTCGCCCGCCATCCGGGCGGCGAATCCCTGCATGATAATGCAGCTTCAGGAACCCCTAGGTTCCTTCATAGGCGCAGTCCATATACCCGCCTGCTCTGCATAGACAAAGTGTGCATATATGCCTTCATATCTTATGCCTGCTGCATTTTAAGTGCCCCGATCACCTGCGCCTTATGAGCATGGCGGATACTCACATAAGGCGCCGCGCTCAGCGCGGCGCTTAAAGAGCGAAGCACCTGAACGGGCAAGAAAAAAACGATAATGCAGGGTCATAAAATTTCATGGCCGCTGCTAATCGCAGTGGATGGCGTAGCGCGGACAGGTTGTGGGGCGGACGCTCTATGGAGGAGCTTAGCCGGTGTAGAAACCGTTAGATTCGCCAGAAACGCGAAGCCCGGATGGCTGAGCGAAGGAGACATGAGGCAGGGATGCCGAATGTCGACTGGTTTCGGAAGGCTGAGTAAGATAGGGGCGGTTTCGTACAGCGGCTTAGCGCCGTAATCGTGCGCCCGTACCACGCCTGTGCGTGCTGCGCACAAGCCGCATACATCCGGCAGCAGCATGCAAAGTCCTGTGGCCCCGCAGCAAATACAGTGCGGTCCGTTCAGGCGCTGAAGCGGCAGTCCCGCGTAAGTAAAGGGGCGAGAAAGCCCTTTATGAAAGCCGATAAAGAACAGCCGGCACTATACACACAGGGCGGAGAATATGACCCAAACAGGCCGCAAAGTTGTGAATGGGTCATAAATCAGATGCGGGATGACGGCAGACGGGGCGGAAAGTATGACCCAAACAGGCCGCAAAGTTGTGAATGGGTCATAGATTAGATGCGGAATGACGGCAGACGGGGCGGAAAGTATGACCCAAACAGGCCGCAAAGCTGTGAATGGGTCATAGATTAGATGCGGAATGTCGGCAGACGGGGCGGAAAGTATGACCCAAACAGGCTGCAAAGTTGTGAACGGGTCATAAATCGGAGGCGGAATGTCGGCAGACAGGGCGGAAAGTATGACCCAAACAGGCCGCAAAGTTGTGAATGGGTCATAAACCGGAGGCGGAATGTCGGCAAACGGGGCGAAAAGCATATTTTATTTGAACCTCCCGAAAATAAAGGATTTAGAAACAAAAAAGTAGTTTCAGGCTTGACACTACCTATACACAATAGGAGGAGCAAACCATGATCACAGCCAATAATGCGGTATGGAAAGAATGGGTAAGGCATACGGAAGAGATCAGGGCAGAAGCTGCCGAAATGAGCAAGGATGAACTGATAGAGAAGATATTATCGTATGAGCAGATAGAAACAGAAAAGCAGAAGAAAGTATACGTAAAGAAGCTTAAATGGAAGAATGTAAAAAAGCTTACGGATCTGTGGATAGAAAAGGAGTATATCCGTGTGCATCCGTACGGCATATGATAAGGGAGCGGATATGATAAGAGAACAGTATTTGAAAATGGGCCTGGATGAGGATATCGTGCATCTGGGAGATGAAGTCAGAAAGAGCTTAAAGGAGCGCTTTGAAAAGATCGATGAAATGGCGGAATATAACCAGCTCAAGGTTTTGAAGGCCATGCAGGATAAGCAGGTCAGTGAAGCGTGCCTTTTAGGGACTACGGGATACGGCTATAACGATCTGGGCCGTGATACGCTTGAAGAGGTATATGCGCAGATCTTTAAGGCCGAAGATGCTCTGGTAAGGCCGCAGATCACCTGCGGGACGCACGCCCTGGCACTGGCACTGATGAGCAATCTGCGTCCCGGTGACGAACTGTTAAGCCCTGTCGGCAAACCTTATGATACTCTGGAAGAAGTGATAGGCATAAGGGATAACGGTAACGGTCATAGCAGCGGTTCGCTTAAAGAATATGGTATCACTTACAGACAGGTAGATCTTAAGGAAAACGGCGACTTTGACTTTGACGGTATAAAAGCCGCCGTCAACGAAAAGACACGTCTTGTCACCATACAGCGTTCCAAAGGATACCAGACCAGGCCTACACTTTCGGTAGAACGTATAGAAGAACTGATCCGCTTTATCAGGAATATAAAGCCCGAAGTTGTCATCATGGTGGATAACTGCTACGGCGAATTCGTCCAGGACCGCGAACCCATAGAGGCCGGGGCGGATATGGCTGTCGGTTCCCTTATAAAGAATCCGGGCGGCGGCTTGTGTCCCAGCGGCGGGTATATCGTGGGCAAAAAGGAATGCGTTGAAAATGCGGCATACCGCCTTACTTCGCCGGGACTTGGCAAAGAAGTGGGCGCTTCGATGGGGATACTGCCCGCATTTTACCAGGGGCTGTTCATGTCTCCGATCGTTACCGCATCTGCCTTAAAAACGGCGATCTTTGCCGCTTCGCTGTATGAAAGGCTGGGCTATAAGCCGTATCCTTCGGCAGATGCCGGCCGTTACGATATAATCCAGGCTATCACACTTGGAAGCGAAGCAAAGCTATGTGCATTCTGCGAGGGTATCCAGGCAGCTGCACCGGTAGATTCGCATGTAACCCCGGAGCCCTGGCCCATGCCCGGGTATGATGCCAATGTCATCATGGCTGCAGGAGCTTTTGTTTCCGGCTCTTCAATAGAGCTTTCGGCCGACGGCCCGCTTAAGGATCCCTACACTGTCTATTTCCAGGGCGGGCTCAGTTTCCCTCATGGAGCATACGGCATTTTAAAGAGTGCACAGCAGCTCAAAAACAAGGGCTTGTTGTAAGATCCGTATGCGGCCACAAGCACTTGCGTAGTACATTCTTTGTAAGAAATGCTGTGTACAGCGTGGTTTTTTTGTGCTAAAATAAAGTTTTGACAGATCAAGCACGGAGGAAAGATTGTGTAATGAATGCATACGGAATAGATTTGGGCTCCAGCAATATCAAGATCTATAATGCATCCGATGATACATATTTCATGGAAAAGAATATGATCGCCATAAAGGGCAGAGACAATCTCTTCGCCTATGGCGATTCGGCTTTTGATATGTATGAAAAAGCCCCCGAGGATATAACCGTATCATATCCGGTTGTAAACGGGGTCATCGCCGATATCAATAATATGAACACTCTGGTCCATTATTTTATCGGCGATATGTGTAAGGGCGGCATACGTCCTGCGGATTATTATATTGCGGTCCCCACCGATGTGACCGAGGTGGAGCGCAGGGCTTTTCTCGACCTTGTCAGGGACAGTAACGTAAAGCCCAGGCGTATATTTGTAGTCGAAAAGGCTCTGGCAGACGGATTGGGAATGGAGATCGATGTAAAGACCTCCCGTGGCGTCCTGATCGTGGATGTAGGTTTTGATACTACGGAGATATCGCTGTTATCGCTGGGCGGTATAGTACTAAGCCGTCTTATAAAAGTGGGCGGTTCTAAATTTGACGAGGATATCAAGGCCGCGGTACGCCGCGAGTACAGCCTGGTAATCGGCTCAAAGACTTCGGAAAAGCTTAAGATCATCATGCGTGAAGTGGAATCCCAGAACAAAAACGCCGTAGTGTACGGTATGGATATAGTAAACGGCCTTCCTGTACAAAAGGCTATTTCCACCGAGCTGCTTTTTGATTCGCTCAAGGAGCATTTCAGCATGATCGTGGATAACATACGCCAGATATTGGAGCGTACACCGCCGGAACTGGGCGCTGATATCTACCGCCACGGTATTTACCTTACCGGCGGAGCAAGCCAGGTAGGGCATCTGGCAGAGCTGATCAGGGTCAGCACAGGGCTTCGCGTCAATGTCGCATTAGAGCCCATCGCTACCGTGGTCAAAGGTCTGTATACGATGATACACGATACCAGATTCGCTTCATTGGCTATAGAAAACGGTAAATAGTCCATGTGCCCTGTAGTAAAGCAGAAAGAGGAGCGGAAAAAGTTACCTGCAAAGTACCTGCTCCTTATATTCACCGTTATCTGCATGGGGCTTATGGTCTTTACCTTTACCCGTGACATACCCGTTACCGTAGCAGAGGATGCTGCAGGGGCAGTCATCGTACCGTTCCAGAAGGGTATCACGCGCGCAGGAAGCGCCATTGTCGCTTTTGTGACCGAGCGTCACAACATCGAAGAGCTCAAAGCCGAGAACAGGCGGCTGCAGGATGAGATAGACGAACTGGGGCGTAAGAATGCGCAGCTTTTGCAGGACGGATACGAACTGGCCGAATTACGCGAACTCTATGAGCTGGATAACAGTTACAGCGAATACGAAAAGACCGGCGCAACCATAATAGCCGCCAGTGCCGGCAACCGTTTTAATTCCTTTATCATCGATAAGGGGCGTGAGGACGGTATCGAAAAAGATATGAACGTGATCGCCGGAACGGGACTTGTGGGGATCGTGTCCGAAGTCGGAAAAAACTGGGCGCGCGTCAATACCATAATATCAAACGGGACCAATGTCAGCGCGGCTATACTGCACAACCAGGACAATCTTATAGTAAGCGGTGATATGGAACTGATGCAGCAGGGCAGGATACGTTATTCACAGCTTTCGGGTAAAGAACAGAACGTGCATCCCGGAGATAAGATAGTCACATCAAATATCAGTGATAAATACCTCCCGGGAATATTGATAGGCTATATTTCTACTGTTGATACCGATTCGAACCAGCTCACCTATTCAGGGCAGTTAACGCCCGTAGTGGATTTTGAGCATTTGAGCTATGTACTGATAATCAAGCAGAAGAAGGCCGAATTAGAGGATTGAAATGACCATAAAGAGGATCCCGACCGGCATATTGGCGGTTTTTCTTTTTTTTCTGATACAGAGCAGCGTTCTTAAGAACCTGTCATACAGCGGTGCCGTTCCCAATCTGCTGCTGATACTGACTGTCAGCTACGGTTATCTGCGCGGTGAACGTGCCGCAATGTGGACAGGATTCTTTTCGGGACTGTTGCTGGACATTTTCGGGATGAACGTTCTGGGGTTGTATGCGCTTATGTTCGTTTATCTGGGCTATCTTGCCGGCTTGTGTCATTCCTGGTACGAACCGATGGAATTCCGCATCCCCCTTTTCATGATCCTCGGAGGGGATATAGCGGTGCTCATGATCCAGTTCATACTCTTTTTCGTATTAAACGGTGATTTCGGCTTTAAGTATTATCTCGCGGGCAAAGCCCTGCCGGAGCTGGCAATGACTATGATCACGTCCGTAGCGGTATACCCGCTTTTGCTGTGGATAGAAGAACGCTTTGTAAACGTTGATCCGGCCGAAAAGAAGAAGAAAGAAGACTGGAACGTAGGCGATCTGGCGGAAGCAGAACATAAGGAAGGCAGCGAATAAATGCTCTTGCAGCTTATAAAAGAAAAGATCAAAGAGTTTTTTGACGCAAGATATCTTGTGCCTTATTTAATGCTCGCCGTTGTCCTGTGCGTACTGATATGGCGTATCTTCGATCTGCAGATAGTCAGAGGAAGCGATTACCAGGAAGAATTTACGCTGATAAGCAAAAAGGAACTGCGCGTTCCCGGTGTACGCGGAAACATATATGACCGCAACGGGGTATTGCTGGCCTATAACGAATTGGCTTATTCCGTTACCATTACCGATACCATAGAATCAGGAAACGGAAAGAACGAAAAGCTCAACAATATCATAATAAACATGATACGTCTCATAGAAAAGAACGGAGATGAGCTTATATGCGACTTCGGCATATACGTGGACGAAGACAATAATTATTGTTTCGCCGTGGAAGGCGCCCAGAAAGACCGTTTTTTAGCCGATATCTACGGCCGCAAGAGCCCCAACGACCTCTTATATTCGGAACGCATCGCTAATCCCGATGAGATAATGGAATTTCTTTCAAGCGACAAAAAGTTCGGTATAGGCAGTTATGCGAGCAACGGAGAAAAGAATACCGGCTTTTTCCCGATGATGGGCTTCACAAAGGAAGAGATATTAAAGATCGCCATCGTCAGGTACCAGTTAAGCCTCAATTCATTCCAGAAATACATAGCCACGACAGTAGCCACTGATGTTAACGAAAAGACCGTGGCCTACATAATGGAAAACAGCGATACCCTTCAGGGAGTGAGCATTGTTGAGGAAGCTGTGCGCCGCTACGATCATTCGGTTTATTTCTCTCAGATAATAGGCTACACCGGCCGTATATCTCCAAGCGAATATGAGACTTATTCTGCCCAGAGCGATAATTATGATACCAGCGACTATGTCGGGAAAACAGGTATAGAGTATTCCTGCGAATCCTATCTTCAGGGTGTAAAGGGCAGTGAGACCGTGTTCGTTGATAAGCTGGGCCGCGTTATGGAGAGCGTGGATGAAAAACTGCCGGTAGCCGGTAACGATATCTACCTTACCATCGACGCAGATCTGCAGATGGCCGTATACCACCTTCTCGAGCAGAAGATAGCCGGTATACTCGTAAGCCACTTAGTAGACGCCAAGACCTTAGAACAGAAAGGACGTGACCGCAAGATCCCCGTATACGATGTCTATGCGGCCTTATACGGCAATAATGTCATAGATCTTAAGCATATGTCGATGCCTTATGCCGGCGAAAACGAAAAGGCAGTCTACGCCGCTTTTCTGGAAAAGCAGGCTGCAGTGCTCGAACGCCTGCGCGAAGAGATGAGCAGTTCAAATACCGCATACCAGAATTTGAGCAGCGAGCTAAAGGAATACGAAAGCTTTATCATATCGATGCTTTCCTCTGATAATTACGGCGTTATCAAGGCTTCGGAGATAGACGAAAACGACGAGACCTACTTAGCCTGGAAAGTAAAAGAGACGATAAGCATCCGGGATTATCTGATGTATTGCATCTCAAAACAATGGGTCGATACTTTAAAACTCAGTTTAAGCTCCGAATATGCAGATGCCGAAGAGATCTACGCCGCCATAGTCGATTACACGATAGAGCGCTTAAAATATAATACCGATTTTTCCAAGAGGCTGTATAAATATATGCTGCTGCAGGATATGATAAACGGCAGGCAGAGCTGTATGATATTATGGGAGCAGGATGTGATCCAGGCTGATACTTCCACGATAGACGCCTTAAAAGTCGGAGCGATAAGCGCCTATTCATTCATATACGATGAGATAGAGAACCTTAAGATCACGCCGTCGCAGCTGGGGCTTGAGCCCTGCTCCGGATCTGCGGTGATAAACGATCCCAATACCGGAGAGGTTTTAGCTTTGGTATCTTATCCCGGATATGACAATAACCGACTGGCTAATAATGCTGATTCGGCATATCTGGCAAAGCTCACGCAGGATAAGTCCAAGCCTTTATGGAACAATGCCACACAGCAGCGCACTGCACCCGGATCATGTTTTAAGCCCGTCACCAGCGTAGCCGGAGTAATGGAAGGCGTGATAACGCCCAGTTCCATCATCAAATGTGACGGTATCTTTACCAAGCTCGATAAACCGCATAAGTGCTGGGTTTCTCCGGGAGCCCACGGAAACCTGACCCTTTCGGAAGCGATACAGCATTCCTGTAACTGTTATTATTACGAAGTAGGATACCGTCTTGCCAATGACGGAAGCGGATATAACGATCATGTAGGTATCGAAAAGATACAGAAATATGCGCAGATGTTTGGCCTGGGCGAAAAGACCGGTATAGAAGTGACTGAATCCGAATCCCAGATATCCGACAGGCTGCCCGTAGACTCCGCCATAGGCCAGGGTACCCATAACTACACAACAGTTGCTCTTTCCCGCTATATTTCCGCAGTGGCAAACAGCGGTACCGTATATGACTTAAGCCTTATACACGAGATAAGAAGTGCAAATGATGAGTGCATATATTATTTTATGCCCAAAATCCATAATACCATAAGCCTTGATGCGTCTCTGTGGGATGCCATACACACGGGACTGCGCAAAGTGGTTGAAGGTAAGCATTATTTTAAAGTTGAAGGGCTTGATGCGGCCGGAAAGACCGGTACTGCCCAGGAAGCAAACAACAAGCCCAACCACGCGCTGTTTATAGGTTATGCACCTTATAACGATCCGAAGGTAGCCATAGCCATAAGGATCGCCAACGGCTATTCATCCGATAACGCCGCAATGACAGCCTGCGAATGTCTCAAGTATTATTTTGGCATTAACGACGCCGAAGAACTGATCACCGGAACAGCTTCCGATGCTGCCTCCACCACGGGAGGTGACTGATATATGAAACAGAAACTGCGTATAAAAGATTTTGATTTTAAACTGGTGATACTTATCGTAAGCACCTCCATACTGGGCATCATGGTCATAGGCAGCGCAAAGGAAAGCCTGCAGTCGCGCCAGATCATGGGGCTTGTCCTCGGCCTGTTCCTTATGATGGTCATAGCCTTTACGGACTACGGCTTTATACTGAAGTTTTACTGGCTGATATATTTTGCAAACATAGGACTTTTGCTGATGGTGCATTTTTTCGGCGACAGCGCAAACAACGCACAGCGCTGGATAGAGATAGCCGGGATACGTTTTCAGCCGTCGGAGAGCGCAAAAATCCTGTTGATACTTTTTTATGCACAGTTTATAATGAAACGCAAAGAAAAAATGAATACTTTCCGCAACGTGATCACCATGATACTGCTTATGCTGCCTGTATTTATACTCATTTACAAGCAGCCGGACCTGTCCACATCGATCGTTGTGATCATACTTTTTGCTATGATCCTTTACGTCGGAGGGCTTAGTCACAAGCTCATCATCGGTACGCTGGCAGTCATCATCCCCGCTACAGTGATAGCGCTGTTTCTGATACTGCAGCCCGACCAGAATATAGTGGAAGATTATCAGCAGGAACGTATACTTGCATGGCTGAATCCCGAAAAATACGCCTTAAGTACTGCTCTGCAGCAGCAGAACTCCATGACGGCGATAGGATCCGGACAGCTGTGGGGGAAAGGCTTAAACAACAAAGATGTCGGTTCCGTAAAAAGCGGCAATTATATCTCCGAGCCACAGACCGACTTTATCTTCGCCATAATAGGCGAGGAAATGGGCTTTGTGGGAACGTCTGCGACCATCATACTGCTGATGCTTATCAGCGCAGAGTGTTATTATGTGGGTACTAAAGCCCGGGATATGGCCGGGCGGATCATATGCTACGGCATGGGCAGCCTGATCTGTTTCCAGAGCTTTATCAACATTGGAGTTACCACCGGGATACTGCCCAATACCGGCCTGCCGCTTCCTTTTGTAAGTTACGGACTAACCAGTCTGGTCAGTCTGTATGCAGGGATGGGATTTGTCCTTAGCGTAGGATTAAGAAGGCCCCAGCCCAAACCTATGGGCACTTTGTCATTTGCGGAATTGATACAGGAGGATATGACCATATGAAGATCGCACTTATAGCACATGATGCCAGAAAGAAGCTGATGCAGAATTTCTGCATTGCTTACCGCGGTATATTGAGCAAACACGAAGTTTATGCCACCGGAACAACCGGAAGACTGATAGAAGAGGTCACCAATCTGAATGTCCACAAACTGCTGGCCGGTAATCTGGGCGGCGAGCAGCAGATCGGCATACAGATCGAGCATAATCAGATCGATATGGTGATCTTTTTACGCGATCCCTTAAACCCCATGACACATGAAGTGGATGCCAGCAACGTTCTGCGTCTTTGCGACATGCACAACATCCCTCTGGCGACCAATTTAGCCAGTGCGGAGCTTCTTATCAAATCATTGGAACGCGGGGAACTTGAGTGGCGTGAAATGGTCAATAAACAGTAAAAAGATCTCTGCGGCTTTTTTGCTCGGTACGCTTTTATTAAGCGGATGCGGCAGCGAAAATGTACCGCTTTCATACGGAAGTCTTGATAACAATCCGGATTATTCTCTCGAGGATCTGAAGCAGCAGACGACTATACCTTTATTTGCCCGGGAATTGTGTGCCGCAGCTTCGGATGTCACACAAAAGAGCTCTGTGTCCACCGCTGCGATAAACAGCGCCTGTGTCTATGACCTTTCCGGCAAAAAGGTATTGTATTCTTATAATGCAAACGAGCATTTAAGCCCGGCATCCCTGACCAAGCTCATGACGGTTTTGCTCGCCTTTGAAAACTGTCCCGATCTGGACCAGAAGATAAGCGTAGGCGATGTGACCATCAAAGAGAACGGAGCCCAGCTTTTCGGGCTTAAAGAAGGCGACCGCCTGAGCATACGCGATCTCCTGTATATAACCCTTCTGCCTTCGGCAAATGATGCCGCACTGGCACTGGCTATATATATAGCAGGCAGCGAAGAAGCCTTTTCGGATATGATGAACGAGCGCGCCCTTAAGATGGGAGCTACGAATACCCACTTTGTCAATCCTCACGGACTGACAGCAGAAGAGCATTATACCTGCGCTTATGACCTTTATCTGATGTTTAATGAGCTGCTTAAATACCCTGAATTTACAGAGATTATACAGACAGCTTCAAAGACGATAGAATATACCTCGGCCGACGGAAGCCTAAACAGCAAAGATGCCAAGACCACAAACCAGTATTTAAAAGGCGGTATCGATACCCCAAAGGCAGTGAGCGTCATCGGCGGGAAGACAGGTTCGACACAGGCAGCCGGAAAGTGCATGATAGTATATGCTACGTCTGGCAGCGGCAAGCCCTATATTGTGGTCGTAATGGGCGCCGAAGACGTCGATTCTCTGTATAAGACCATCAACAGATTATGCGATGATGTGATATAATCACCAAAAGCAGCAACGGATTTTTTGCTTGTGTAACGTACACTTTTGCGTTATAATCAAAATACAATATTTAGTAATTCGGAGGGCAGTCCAATGATACAGTTGATAGTAGGCAACGAAGGTAAAGGCAAGACAAAGGAAATGCTTGAGCGTGTCAATAATGAGATCAAAGAAGCAAGCGGTAACATTGTCTATCTTGACAAGAATACCAAGCATATGTATGAACTCAATAATAAGATCCGTTTGGTAAGTGTTTCCGAATTTTCTTTCACCAGCAGTGACGAATTCTATGGCTTTGTCTGCGGCATAATCTCGCAGGATCACGATCTTGAACAGCTCTATATCGATAATTTCAAAAGACTCGCCAGCGTTGAGAACGACGGTCTTTTAGCTGTTCTTGATAAGTTTGACAAATTAAGTGAAGAAAGAAACATCAAATTCTGCATCAGCATTTCGGCTTCCGCGGACCAGATCCCGGAGGCTTATGCGGATCGGATAATAGTATCCCTCTAAGTTTTCATGGGCAACAAAGGAAACAAAAAGAGCGGGATAGAAGTTGATTCTAAAAGGAGCAAGTTGATATTTGTGATACTGCTCCTTTTTTGTGCGTACACCATTTACCTGATAGCACAGCTGCTGCAGCGGCCCCATGTAGCTTCTTACCAGGTGCGCAGCGGCTCATTGGCGCTCCATAACCTCTATACCGGTATCGCTATGCGTGACGAATCGATCGTATACAGCAAAGATACCGGTTATGTAGCATATTTTGCCCGTGAGGGTGAACATATGGGCGTAGGCGATATGGTATATGCCATAGATGAGACAGGGAGCTTAAACGAGCTTAGCAAGAATACCAGCGGAGAAAGCAGCTTAAGTGATACGGAGCTTCGTGAACTGCGTTCCGAGATGGTGGACTTTTCGGCCGGCTTTGATCCCGGGAATTTTTATAAGAGTTACGACTTTCTCTACGATATAGACGGAAGCCTTTTAAGACTCGCAAACTTAAACATGATGCAGTCCATAACCGAAGTAGGCGGCAGCTATACCGCCGAGCTGGTACGTCTGTGCAAAACAGACACTTCGGGATATGTTGTGTATCATACCGACGGTTACGAGAGCATATCGGCAAATGATATAACACCCGAACTGTTTGCCAAAGAAAATTACTCAAAAAAACAGCTAACCAACAATTCACTGGTGGGAGCGGGAGATCCGGTATACAAGCTGTTAACATCCGAAAACTGGCAGCTGGTCATCCCCGTTGAAAGCCAGCGCGCGTTTGAACTTAAAGAAGAAGGCTACGTAAAGGTACGTTTCTTAAAAGACCGTCAGGAGCTGTGGGCATCCGTCGAACTCCTTCCCTGTGACGATAAGACCATTTATGTGGTACTGGGTTTTAATTCCTGCATGATCAGTTATTGTACCGATCGTTTTCTGGATATAGAGCTGATAGAGAGCAACGAGTCCGGACTTAAGATCCCGGTATCTTCGATAGCACATAAGGAATTCTTCCTCGTTCCCAGGGATTTCGTTTTAGAGGAGCGTGACGACAGTATCAAGGTGCTGCGCAAGACCTTTACCTCAGAGGGCACTTCCTCGGAGGAGGAGATGTTTGTAGAGATCTATTCAGCAAACAAAGAGTATTATTACGTGAGCGATCCCAGAATGGGTATAGGTGATTATCTTTTAAAACCCAATGATATGGCTGAGTATCCCGTCAGCTTAAAAGGCGAACTCATCGGCGTATATTATATAAACAAAGGCTATGCGGATTTCCGTCAGATAAACATCCTCTCTCAGAATGATGAGTATGCCATTGTAAGCCCCAATACGACATACGGTCTGATGGAATATGATTATATAGCCCTTGACGCATCAAAGCTTTTTGATGATGATTTTATCTTTGATAACAATGGAGCAGCAAAATGAGCATGATATCAGAAAATCTCGACAAAGTACAGAATAACATCAATTCGGCATGTATGAACGTGGGCCGCGCCCCTTCCGAAGTGACGCTTATCGCCGTAAGCAAGACCAAGCCCGTAGAGATGCTTAAAGAAGCCTACGATCACGGCTGCAGAAACTTCGGCGAGAATAAGGTGCAGGAGCTCACGGCTAAGATGCCTGCTCTTAACGACGATATAAACTGGCATATGATAGGCCATCTGCAGACAAACAAAGTCAAATATATCGTCGGTAAAGTAGCGCTCATACACAGCGTAGACAGCCTTAAACTGGCTCAGGCGATCGATGCCCAGGCAGCAAAGGTTGGCTGCATACAGGATATACTGCTGGAAATGAACGTTGCCGGTGAAGAAAGCAAGTTCGGAAGCGCCGATATAGATGTAAACCGGCAGCTTATACGTGATGTTTCGGAGCTTAAGTTCGTACGCCTTTGCGGACTCATGACCGTAGCTCCCTATGTAGATGATCCCGAAGATAACCGCATATACTTTAAGCAGCTGCACGATATGATCTACACAGATATGCGTGAATTCTTCCCCGAAAAGCCCTTATTGTCAATGGGCATGAGCGGCGATTACAAGGTGGCCGTCGAAGAAGGTGCTACCCATGTACGGGTTGGGAGCAGCATTTTCGGCGAGCGGAATTACAATATCTGAGCCCCAAAAACAAACAAATAAATTCTCAAAAGCCCTTTTGCCTGATGTAATTAATGGCCGAAGGGCTTTTTATCAAAAAGACAGGAGGGAACAGCATTGAATAATAACAGGAAAACATTCAGGTTTCTTTTATCCATCGTCCTTACTCTTGCTATGTTAATCGAGAACTATGGAAACACCTTCGCCGGAGATGTAGACGGCGACGACACGCCCATAGACTCTTCGGTACTCAATACCACACAGAACAGCGATATACGGCTTGTCAAAGGGCAAACTTACGATCTGGCTGTTTATTCTTACGAATATGACAGTAGTCAGGGGCTGTTTTCCGTAGATGCCAAAGGAAAACTTACTGCCGGCAAAACAGAAGGAACCGGCATCTTTACAATAAAGAATTCCGTTGTATCCCAGACGGTAACAGTCGAGATAAGCGGAAAATCAAAAGCCAAAGTAGATAAAGATGCAAAGAAGATAACTATTGGCAAAGGAAAGAAGATCTTTCTCCCCGGCCAGATAACATATACCGTGAGCTCGGCAACGGATGCAGGCGGCAACAGTTTAAATGGTAAGGATTCAAAGAAAGTCGCAACCGTAAAAAAGGGCAAAATAAGCGCCAAAGGCGCCGGTAATGCCACGGTCCTGCTTAGCGGACTTGTCGACAGCGAATGTTCTGTTACCATATATGATCCGGTCCTCGCTGACAAAAAGCTGGAAATGGGAGTCGGCGAAACAGGCAGGACTTTATCAATAAACGGAGCCGTTTCAATCCCTGTAGAGTGGGCATCATCAGATCCGAATGTGGTAAGGATTGTAAGACGCTCACTGAAATCGGTTGAAGTGGATGCATATTCCGCAGGCAAAGCGGTTATATCCGCTACGGTCAACGGTAAAGCCTTCGAATGCAAAGTAAAAAGTGAGTACGCCCAAAAATAGGATGTCCGCTGTTGCTCTTGATCTAAGCACCTCCGGAAAAGGAAAGACCAAGAAATTAAGCGGCAATGGTCTTAAGAAGCTTGAATTCAAAAGCCTTGATCCCGAGATAGCTACAGTTGACGCCAAAGGAAAGATCACGGCCGTAAAAGCCGGGACAACGCATATCCTTGTCTCCACTAAGGGCAGCGATAAAGCATTCAGTTCAACAGTAGTGTCCGTCTATGATATTGAACCGGATGCAAAAATATCCGTTCCGCCGGGAGGGTTCGCACCTATAGCTATCAGCGTAAACGGGATCAGGGAAAGCAACGGCTACTCCGTTCCGATATTCTTTAAATCTGCAAAAACATCGATAGCCACCGTAAATGCCAACGGATTTGTTCACGGCCTTAAAGCAGGAAAGACTAAACTGACAGCCTCTGTCTGCGGAAATAAATATACTGTTGAAGTTGAGGTGTCTCCCGATGCCGCGAGTACACATATACACAGTTATAAAGAATTCACGGATTCTGTGAAATATTGCGAGCAGTGCGGTTCGTGGTATATTCCTGCAGCATACAGGATAAGCTTCAATACTAATGGCGGAAACATATTGGAAAGCATTGTAATACCGGAAGGGGAGACGGTTTATTCATCAGGCATTGAACTTCCTGTTCCGGTTAAAGAAGGCTATGAGTTTCTTGGGTGGTATATAGATAAAAAGCTTGAGAAATTGTTTGAAAGTAGGCAGACGTTAACAGGCAGTATCACTCTTTATGCAGGTTGGGAAAACATTCCGGAAAATACCGAAGGCGACATACTTGATCCGGGTTTTATGAATGATGACGTAATCTTTGAATGTTTCACGACGGATATCAAGGATGTTCTCGCGGATGGAAGCAAAACAAAGGTCACATTTTATGCTACGGTTTTATCCCAAGAATATATTGATACGGATTCTTGTCCTATAAAGGTATATGAGGGCGATAAAGAAATAGCAAGTCTTAAAGATGACGGTGTGGGCCCGGATGAAAATGCTAATGATGGTATATTCAGCGGAAGAGCAGAACTCTTTTCCACAGATAAGGGTGCAAAGTATTATACAGCTAAATATAAGGATAAAGAAAGCGAAACGACAGAGGTGTTCTTCTATACAGAGATACCCGATGAAGAACTAGAAGGGACACGGAAGCTGCTTGGTGAGCTAAATAAGATCATTGATTCCGAAGATGTAACCGCTGTTCTTAAAAACAGCAATATCATTGATCAAAGCAGTATAGAATCCAACGACAATCATACATGTATTACGTTCAAAACGATATCAGGAATATTATGTGTATGGGAAGCCAGTCTACCGGAAGAACCTATAGACCAACAAGCTATAGCTGATGAGAAAGGAACAATTATAACGTCTTCAGGACATCTTTCCTTTTTTGATGTACGGGAAAAGTTGAAATCTTTAACGGTCACTCCGATGCATCCGTTCAAGAAAGACATCTGCGTCATAAGACCTTATCGAAATAGGGAGGCGAAATTTGATAATGAAAACTATCTTAATACAGGAGAAATCCTGTCAGAGGCTCTAAAAAGTAATTGTAATGTTTTTGATGACCACAAGGCAACTATCGATCTTTACAGGCATTTTAATGATTATGGAGTTGTTATGATCGATACACATGGCGGAACAAAATCTTTTAACAAACACGAACCCCATGTGTTAACCGGAGAGAATTATTACGATCATATGTCTGAGTATTCTCCTGCAGATTTTGAGGATGAAAGAGTGGGAATATGCTCTGACGGAGATGTATTCGTAACAGCCGAGTTTTTTGATACATATTATAAAGCGCATGATCTTGATGACACTGTGGTATTTCTGGGGTCTTGTTACAGTGCATTTGAAGGAAAGCTTACCGGTACGCTTTGTGATAAAGGAGCTGTGGTCTATGGTTTTTCTAATGCCTCCAGCCATTTATATGCCGGTGATACTCTTTTTGAACTAATGCTGGATGAATTTTTATTAAAAAGAAACGATGCCGGTACAGCATATGAGAATGTAATAAAAACATGCGGAAAGTCGGATCCATACTGGTCTATTGTCGTGCGCGATGTTCCTTCTAAGTTCGAAATGGCCGGGGACAGCGAATACAGGTTGATACGCCCGGTGAATGGTTCTTATATAAGTGGACGTGTATTTAATAGCGATGGCGTCAGCATAGCTAATGCTAAAGTTAGTTTTACTGCAAACGGAGCATCTCGTTACAAAGAGTTACGGGTTAATCCAGACGGGTCCTTTTTAGCATTCCTGCCTGCAGGAAAGTATTCGATGGCAATCTCTGCGTATGGTTATATAAATGAAACACGCAAGCTTATAGTCATTGAAGATGATAAAGGGGTAAATCTTGACCAGACTATTTTACTTCGTCCGGTATCAGAAAAAAGCACAATAAGCGGGATAATATCAAGCTCAATGGATGGCAGCGGTGTTTCTTATGCGAAGATACGTTTCCGCGAATACCATGATAATGAAAATGGCGAGTATATTAAATATACATCAGGAAAAGATGTAACTGTTTTTACTGATAAAAATGGCATTTATTCATTAAGCGGTCTGCCCCAGGGGTATTACACTATGGAAATCAGCAGAAACGGCTATTATACAGCATATAAGAATATAATAGCTTCTGCAGATACTCCCTTGCAGAATCTTTCTTTAACACCCGTAATTTATTACGGTAACGAAGACCTTAGAATTGTGCTTGAATGGGGGCAATATCCTCTGGATATGGATGCTCATCTCGTCGGACCGCGTCCTGATGATGGTCAATTTCATGTATGGTTTATAGATAAAACGGCTTATGCAAATGGCGAGGTTATAGCTTATCTTGATCTGGATGATAAGGAAAGCTATGGGCCGGAGACTATAAGGGTAAACAATGTTACTGCAGGTGATTATATATTCTATGTAAATAATTATATGTATGATGGGAGAATGGCTGTATCTAACGCTAAAGTATATGTGTTCGACAGGAGTGGATTGGTGAGATACTTTAATGTTCCGATGGATCAGGGTTCAGAACGTTATTGGAACGTATTCAGATATAACTATGATCCCGAAAGCGGCCGGAGTATCATAACTCCTATCAATACAATTACAGACGAGCCTTGCATAGATTTATCCGATTGTCATAACTAATAAAAATATATATCGCAAATATCTACCAATAAAATGCTTGACATAATTTATGTGAAATGCTATTATTCCATAGTATGCCGCACGGTGAGGTATAAGTGATGCCTTGGCATCCACCACAGACCGGCGAGTTTTGTGATAAGGAGGTGCAGACCATGTACGCAATTATTGCAACAGGTGGAAAGCAGTATAAGGTTTCCGAGGGCGATATCATCAAGGTTGAGAAGCTCAATGTAGAAGCCGGAGATACTGTAACCTTTGATAAGGTGCTTGTAGTTTCTGACGGTTCGCTCAAAGTTGGCAGCGAAGTAGCAGGCGCAAGTGTATCCGCTAAGGTAATGAAGCAGGACAAGGCTAAAAAGGTTATCGTTTACAAGTACAAACCCAAGAGCGGTTACCACAAGAAGAACGGTCATCGTCAGGCTTATACCCAGGTCAAGATTGAAAAAATCAACGCTTAATTAAGCCTTTAAAATGATCAGAGTCACAGTAAGGAAAAATGAAGAGGGACAGATCAAAGGATTTTCCTGCGAAGGACACGCCCTCTACGATGATGCCGGAAAAGACGTCGTATGTGCAGCAGTTTCCATGCTGGCCATCAATACCGTAAATGCCATTGAAAGTCTGGCAGGTATAGAACTGGACGCAGCAAGCGATCCTCAGGCCGGGATACTGTATATAAGCTTTAAAGAAGAGCTTAACGAAAAGGCACAGGTACTCATGGATGCAATGATCCTGGGTATTACAATGACAGAAAAAGGCTACGGCAGTGAATTTGTGACTTATACAGAGATCGTAGATTCGTGATGAAAGGAGATGAGGAAGATGTTAGCATTAGATCTTCAGTTCTTTGCTCATAAGAAGGGAGTAGGTTCCACCAAGAACGGTCGTGATTCCGAATCCAAGAGACTTGGAGCAAAGCGTGCAGACGGTCAGTTTGTTAAGGCCGGAAACATTTTATACAGACAGCGCGGAACCAAGATCCATCCGGGTCTTAATGTAGGACGCGGCGGTGATGATACGCTTTTCGCTATGGCTGATGGCGTACTCCGCTTTGAGAGACTTGGCCGTGACAGAAAGCAGGCCAGCGTATATCCTGCAGAGCAGTAAGCTTATTATGCATTTATCAAGCCCCGGCCTAATATGGTTTGGGGCTTTATTTTTTACACGGAGATAGATATGTTTGCCGACAGAGCTAAGATCATTTTAATAAGCGGTAAGGGCGGAGACGGACATGTATCCTTCCGCAGGGAAAAGTATGTCCCTGATGGCGGCCCCGACGGAGGTGACGGCGGAAGAGGCGGTGATGTGATCATAAAGGTCGATCCCGGCATGAATACGCTGATCGATTACCGTCACAAACGCAAATTTGCAGCCACCGCAGGACAGGAAGGCGGTAAGAAAAACTGCCGCGGAAAGGACGGAGAAGATCTGATCCTTAAAGTCCCCGAAGGCACAGTTATAAAGGAAGCCGAAAGCGGAAAAGTCATAATCGATATGTCCGGCAATTGCAGGGAATATAAGATCCTTTCGGGCGGAAGAGGCGGCCTGGGTAACCAGCATTACGCCACATCCACCATGCAGGCTCCCAAGTATGCACAGCCCGGCCAGCCGGCCAAGGAAGTCGAAGTACTGCTGGAGCTTAAGATGATCGCAGACGTGGGACTGGTCGGTTATCCCAGCGTAGGCAAGTCTTCACTGATCAGATGTGTGACTAACGCCAAGCCCGAAGTTGCCGATTATCACTTCACAACCTTAACACCTCATCTGGGCGTTGTGGACATGGGAGACGGTAACAGCTTTGTTATGGCCGATATCCCCGGACTTATAGAAGGCGCCACCGAAGGAAGCGGCCTTGGTCTGGAATTCCTGCGTCATATCGAAAGAAACAAGGTCCTGATCCATGTGCTGGATGCAGCCGGGACCGAAGGCAGGGATCCGCTTGAAGATTACCGCAACATAAACAACGAATTGAAAAAATACGGCGACAAGGTTGCTTCTATCCCTCAGGTCGTAGCTGCAAACAAGATCGATCTGATCCCCGAAGAGCCCGAAGCCGTTGATATAGATGAAGACGGAGAGCTGATATATGCACCCGATCCGATAGAACGCTTAACGGAGACTCTTAACGCCGAAGGCGTAAAGGTATTCCCGATCAGCGCAGTCAGCGGAAAAGGCACAAAGGAACTGATAAACGAAGTTTGGGAAATGCTTTCCGCCATGCCCAAGCAGTCCAATATATTCGCTGCCGAATATGATCCGGACAACGCTTTAAAGATCAGCAACGAACCGTTCACCGTAAGCTACGATGAAGCTGCCGATGAATATGTATTGGAAGGCCCGCGTATCGAAAAGATGCTTGGTTATACGAACCTGGATTCCGAAAAGGGCTTTGTATTCTTCCAGAACTTCCTTAAGGATAACGGCATACTGGAACAGCTGGAGGAACTGGGGATCGAAGATGGCGACACTGTGAGAATGTACGGATTCTCATTTGATTATTATAAGTAGGAGCGTGCTATCATGAAACTTACAAGTAAACAGAGGGCATATTTAAGAAGTCTTGCTTCAAAAGAAACGGCTCTTTTTCAGATAGGAAAAAGCAACTTAACGCCTGAGATAGTACAGGCGGTAGAAGAAGCTTTCAATAACAGGGAGATCGTAAAACTTTCAGTGCTGAAAAACGCAGTTGAAGATCCTTTTGCAATGGGAGAAGCCCTTGCCGAAAGAAGCGGTTCTACCCTTGTGGAGATCATCGGAAGAAAGATTGTCCTGTATAAGCCTTTCAAAGATGAGCCCGAGATCAAACTGCCTAAATAAACCCTGCCGGCTAAGCCAAAGCCGTCAAACACAAAGGATCAAATCACATGCTTATCTGCAGCGAAAAATATAACGACGAAGAATTGCGTGCCCTGCTCAGAAAGAAACTGGACGCCGCACGCTATGAGCATTCATTGGGAGTGGCTTATACAGCCTGCAATCTGTTCTTATCACACGGACACGGCAGCACAGAAGAGCTGTCACGTGTTTATACCGCAGGGCTTTTACATGATTGCGCCAAATGTCTTGACGAAGATAAACGCGATAAATACATAAAAAAATATAATGTGGAACTGTCCGAAATGGAGAAACAGCATCCATATCTGATACACGCCAAACTCGGCGCGGTACTGGCTAAAGAGAAATACGGAGTTACCGACGAAGAGATATTAAGTTCTATACGCTGGCATACCACCGGCTGCAGGAATATGAGTTTTATGGAAGCTGTGATCTTTTCCGCAGACTTTATAGAACCCAACAGGAAACAGCTTTCTTGTTACGGAGAAATCAGACCGTTAATATATAAGGATCTTGATAAAGCTGTATACCTGATACTCAAACATACACTGCAGCATTTAAACGATAAGGGACAGCCGATAGAAGAACACACAAAAGAGGCTTTTGAATACTATTCAGAGCTTTGTGAAAGAGAGGTTAAGTGATCATGGAATCAAAGGAAATGGCACGCATCATCATCGATGCAATGGAAGAAAAAAAAGCTGAGGATATACGCGTACTGGACATTGCCGAAGTATCAAGCCTTGGCGACTACTTTATTATAGCCAGCGGTAACAATGTAAACCAGGTGCAGGCTATAACCGATGAGATCGATATGCGCCTTGGCAGGGCCGGCGTGGCTCCCAGGCAGATAGAAGGATATATGAATGCCAATTGGATACTTATGGATTACGGCGATGTTATAGTCCATGTATTTGATAAGGAAAACCGCCTTTTCTATGATCTTGAAAGGATATGGAAAGACGGCAAAAGCGTTGATCCCAAAGAAATATAAACAGCAAAGAAAACAAAAGGTAACGGCAGGTCTTTGAAACTTCATTGACCTGCCGTTTTTTATGGGAATGGAAAGGAATATACTATATTACTTATAAAGCCTGAACACTCCGAACACCTTGCCTAAGATGGTACATTCATCAACAATGATGGGATCCATATTGTCATTTTCGGGCTGCAGACGGATGTGGTCTTTTTCTTTATAGAATGTCTTTACCGTGGCAGAATCATCTATGAGCGCTACTACAATATCGCCGTTCTTGGCAGTATTACAGCTTTCCACAAAGATAGAATCGCCGGAATGTATACCGGCATTAATCATGCTCTCGCCCTTGACCTTAAGCACAAATGTCTGAGCATTGGGGACCATATCAGCAGGAAGAGGGAAATAACCCTCGACGTTCTGACTGGCAAGTATCGGCTCGCCGGCAGCAACACGCCCGACAATGGGAATGCTGGTCATTTCCTGACGTACCATCTGGAAACCTTCATCTATTATCTCGATAGCACGCGGTTTGGTCGGATCCCTTCTTATAAATCCGTTGCGTTCAAGAGTAGCAAGATGAGCATGTACCGAAGAAGTAGACTTAAGATTAACCGCTTCGCAGATATCACGGACAGTGGGCGGATATCCTTTGGCCAGCGTAAAATCTTTTATGTAAGTAAGTATTTCTTCCTGCTTATTTGATAATTTGAATTCACCCATATAATAAATCCTCCGGAAGTGTTTTTTATATATTAGCATAACGCTTCACAAAATGCAAACATATTTTCGGAACAGATTTTCGAAACATTTGTTCGAAATATGCTTGACATCAGAACAATTGTTCGTTATAATGCAGACATATCCAAAGAACAGTTGTTCGGAATATTTGTTCGGTAACAAATATATAGGGAGGTAAGCATTATGAGTATAAAAAGATTCCGCAGATTAATGAAAAAAAGCTGGTACCGCAGGCGTATTAAAAAACTGGCTGTTATATGGGCTTTGATCATAATATTTGCATCTGCAGCTTTATCGATGCTGCCCGGTAAAAAAGCCGATGCCGTAGGCGAAGATCAGAATGTATATTATAAATATTATGATAATGTGCGTATAGAGAAAGGCGACACGCTGTGGGGCTATGCAGAGGAATTCAAAAGCCCTGACGGCATGAGCTACAGCGAATATATAAACGATGTTAAAAGGATCAACCACTTAAACAGCGATAAGCTGGTGGTGGGCCAGACGATAGTTTTACCGTATTATTCTATGGAATACATCTGCAGCAGATAAAAAGCTCCCCCATAATACCCGTTGATGATATGAAGAAAAAGCCTCCGTGTGATAACGGAGGTTTTTTCGTGGAAAATTATCCACGGGGGCTCAAGGCGTTAATCTGTAGATTATACGCGGAAAACCTCAAGGCGTTATACCATAGATTATTCCCAGAAGACCTCAAGGCGTTATCCCATAGATTATCTGCAGAAGACCTCAAGGCGTTATCCCATAGATTATCCCCGGAAAGCCTCAAGGCGATATACCATAGATTATCTGCAGAAAACCTCAAGGCGTTATCCCTTAGATTATCCCCGGAAATCTCAAGGCGTTATCCCATAGATTATCTGCGGGTAAACAGATTACAGAATGCCTGTACATAATATACCGCAGATAATCTATGGGATATCGTTGTGGGGAGGTTAAAGCATCCTCCCCACAACTAACAATCCGTATTTCATTCGCAGCCTGTTCGTAAGCGTGCTTACGACAGTCTGCTCACGAAATCCGTCTTGACGCCTTGAGGAGAGAAGGGTGCTTTAAATGTATGTATGCGTTAAATTACAGTTTTACGCAATTATGACTTGCATTTTTGAGGGAGAGTGATATAATATAGTTATTGTAAACCATAGATATAAACACTTATACACAATTATACACATACACATTAAATGGCTCTGTATGCGATTATTTTTATCTGAGGTGGTATAAATGCTCGGAAAAGAAAACTTAACGCAAAAAATAATACGCTTCTGTAACGACCTTCCGGATTGCTGTACATCATTTTTATTAGAGACCGGCACCGAAATGGCTAATTCGACCAGACTGGCATACGCCCGCGAGCTTGACTGGTTTTTCGATTATCTGATCAATTATAATCCGGATTTCGCAGAAACCGCCAAAAGAAAGATCACGATCGATCAGATACGCGGCATAACTTCACAGGATATATCAAGATACTTAACCATATACAAAGGCCAGGGAAAGGCCGAACGGACCCTTGCACGCAAACGCGCAGCTTTATCAAGATTCTTTACATATCTGACAGCCAACCGCCAGATCGAATTTAATCCTGTAGCAGCCGCCGTACGCGTTAAAATTCATCAGAGCGACGAGGTTTTGCATCTGGACATGGCTGAGCAGGTCCGTTTCTTGGACGCCATCGATGCAGGCACCGGGATGACCGCCAAGCAGCTCAAACAACACGATAAATACCGTTTAAGGGATGTTGCGCTGGTCACCTTATTATTGGACACCGGCATGCGTGTATCCGAGCTTCACGGTATAGATATTGCGGATTTTGACTTTGAAGAATGTTCCGTGATCATCACGCGAAAAGGCGGCAATATGCAGACGATCTATTTTTCCGACGAAACCAAAGATGTTTTATTGGATTATCTTAATGAACGCAAAGCCAAGGATCCTCATATAAAGCCCGAAACCGCATTTTTTACCACGAATAAAGGCGAACGTCTGTCCATAAGGAGCATCGAGGTCCTGATAAAGAAATACGCCCTGGCGTCGATCCCCGGCAAAGGACGCAAATTATCGCCGCATAAAATGCGTTCGTCCTTCGCTATGGAGTTTTATGCTGCCGAAAAGGATATTCTGGCCCTGCAGCGCAAATTAGGCCATAAAAATATCACTGCAACCAACATCTACGCAAAAGCTACGGATAAGAAAATGAAGGAAACCCGTTCGGTACTGGCCGAACAAAGAAAAAAACAGAGAAAAGATAAAACATAAAAAAACGCATAAAATCTTCTGTTTTTTAATATGATATCTCAACCGTATGGCTGTAATGGCTGTGCGGCATCACATTATATTTTTTCAGGCAGCGAAGCACATAAAACATCATCACCACAACAATACCCACACTGAAAAATCCGAATAAAAGTATAATTTTCAAGGAATTGCTCTGCCAGCTAAGCAGTACATTGACCAGGCCCGACATCAAAAATCCCGTCGCATTTAAGATCATAAACTCAACGACATACAGCATGAAATTCCTTTTTACTATCATGCCGGCCTTTAATTTCATACCGTTATCACGTGCCAGCTTAAGCTTGAGCATAGCCTGTCCCGGTGTGCGTGCCTTAAGGATCACCGGCAATACCAGAAAGTATATTATGCCCTCAAGTATCCAGACGCAGACAGTTACCTTTATGTCCACTCCGTTTCTTGGTATTATCAGCGCTTCGGTAGCCGCAAATATCACATTAAATAGCACATAATCGATCACCACCGCAAACAGCCTGCGTACCAGTGTGATACGCTCGCCTTTAATGTAAGATAAATGATCTATCTCTGCACGGCTGGGTATAAATCGCGCAAAAAGCGGCTCTATGATAAAACCTATCACCGCTCCCATCGTATTGTTGATAAGATCATCCACCTCTGTATATCTGTAAGGCTTGGGATAGATCCCGAAAAGCGCACTGTACTGCGTAGCCTCAAAGAAAAAGCTGGCCAAAAATCCTATGAGCATCGTCTTAAAAAAGCTGCATTTAAAATAATACCTCATATATATCCCAAGCGGTATGGTCATTACCACATTATAAAAACACTGCAGGAAATCATCACATTTAAGAAATCTTTTCCAGGACGCGGGATCAGATATAGACAGACCGCTTTCAACGATCCCATGTCTCAGCCCCACATAAGGTATCCATCCTATGGGATGGTCAGGCATCTTTAATACTTCCTCGACCGACGGCAAAGGCAGGACCGTAAGGAGAAATGCGCACATAAAATACAGGATAAAAGAATATACGACGATAACCCTCATAAAGGCTATACCGCCGTATTTCCTGTATTGTCTTATTACAAAGGGAAATGTAAAGACTGCCGCCACCAGTGGAAACAGCATGCACGCCCACATGATGGGCTGGATATACGAAGAAAGATAAGTGAGCATTACTTATCGTCCCCTCCTTCTTCATCTGAGGACTCTTCGTTATCGGCTTTCTTATGACTGAAGATACTCTTAAAGTCTTTTCCGCTCAAAACCCTGGTGATCCTTTCTTTCGGAAGACGTACATATTCACCTTCCTCGGTAATATAATCCACATGAACATATCTCTTGGTATTATCCTCAAGGCCTTTTTCCTTAAGCTTGGCCCTGATGAAGCTGCTGACGCCGGTATAGATGACAGCAAATACAGGCACGCCCAGAAGCATTCCCTTGAAGCCCCAGATGCCGCCGAATATCGTGATCGCAAAGATGACCCAGAAACCGGAAAGGCCTGTCTTCTGCCCCAGGATAAGCGGGCCTATGACATTTCCGTCCAGCTGCTGCAGGATGATTATGAGTATTACAAAATACAGGCATTGCTTCGGGTCGACTAAAAGTACCAGTATGGCGCTGGGTATAGCTCCGATAAAAGGTCCGAAGAAAGGTATGATATTGGTGACACCCACGATTATGCTTACCAGCAGCGCATAAGGCGTGCGCATTATCGTGGTCGCTATAAAGCACAGGAGTCCGATTATGACGGAATCGACTATCTTGCCTACGAAGAAATCCTGAAAGATCTTGTTGGTATAACGCACATTGTAAATGAACGCATTTGCCGTATCCTTTTTCATCAGTGCATATACTATCTTTTTAGCCTGGCCTATCATCAGCTCCTTGCTGCCTAAAAGATACAGCGCGATGATCATTCCGATTATGAAATTAAAGATAGCCTTTAAGATACTGAAACCGCCGGATAAAACAGTCATCGCAAATTCATTTACGCGCCCGAATATGTTTTCGTTTATCCACTGGTTTATGGGATCGGAATACTTATTCATAAGCGTATTATAAGCTTCATCAAGCTGCGGATACTTGATGAGCATCTTATCCATCCATACGGCCAGATTCCACTGGTAAACAGGAAAATTTTTGCTGATGTTTTGAACGCTTCCCACGATATCGGGGATTATGATCCAGAAAAATCCAACTACCACTAATATGAACAGTATATAAGTGATAAATATCGATACCGCTCTGACTTTCCGCTTTGCTTTGCCGCGCTTCTCTCCGGTTTCGCGCCCTTTAAAAATACGGTCCGAATGCTTGGCGTACAGCCATTTATTCTCTATGCTGTTTACGACCGGCGCCATAAAATAAGTAAGCACCAGTCCGTCTATAACCGGCGTAGCGATCTTTAATATCGAATCGATACCTTCCGATATCTCCGTCAAATGCAATAACGCCATCAGGAAAATGATCACTGCGCAGGCTGACAGGAAAAAGGTCAGCCCCATACTGAAATATCTTTTTTTATCATCATCATTCATCTTCATAACATATCAATAATAACACACTTACTTGCAATTTGTTCACTGTTTTTTCAATTTTTTCAGTAAATTTTGAAAATACTGCGGCAGCGGTGCTTCAAAGCGCATGAATTCGCCGCTCTGCGGATGTACAAAACCCAAAACGCCGGCATGCAATACCTGTCCGGGCTCCTCAGGGCGTATATTGGATCTTAAATGATTATAGACCTCATCCCCCAGCAGCGGATGCCCTATATGTGCCATATGGACTCTTATCTGGTGCGTACGTCCCGTTTCGAGCCGGCAGCTGATATACGCATGGTTTTCAAACTGCTCTATCACATGATAATGTGTGACCGCCTCCTTGGCATGAAGGAGACTGTTGTGTACCGCCATGCGCTTGCGTTCATTCGGATCACGCCCGATAGGCGCATCAACGGTACCGTCCGTATCTTTAAGCCGGCCCACGCATACAGCCTGATATACCCTTTCAATGCTGTGCACTTTAAGCTGGGCCGCTATCGATCTGTGTGCATTGTCGTTTTTGCAGATCACTAAAAGCCCGCTGGTATCCCTGTCTATCCGGTGGACTATCCCGGGTCTCATCACACCGTTGATACCGGACAGATCATGGCAATGATACATAAGCGCATTTACCAGAGTCCCGCTGTAGTGTCCCGGAGCCGGATGTACGACCATCCCTTTGGGCTTATTGACCACCAGCAGGTCTTTATCTTCATATACGATATCAAGCGGGATATCTTCTGCCTCTATATCGGGTATAACGGCAGGCGGCAGATCGATAAATATCCTGTCGCCTTCTTTTAAAGAATAAGATGCTTTAACAGACTTTTCATTGACGAGTACAGCCCCGTCCTTTATGAGCTTTTGAATAAAGGAGCGTGAGCTGTCCGGACAGAGTTCCGCGCATAATTTATCCAGCCGCTCGTCTTCCCCTTCTTCATTTACCACAAAGCGGTATTCGCTCAAGCTTTATCCTCCCCCTTGCCGGAAGAGGTTTTTTTGCCCTTCTTTGAACCCATAAAATCCAGCTCCTCATCTTTATATACAAAGATGATCATTATCATAAGCCATGCAGTAGCGCATACGATAAAGATATCCGCTACGTTAAATACGGGGAAATTGATGATCTTTGCATACAGAAAATCCGTAACAGATCCTTTATGCAGTCTGTCGATCACATTACCTATTGCCCCCGATACTATAAGGCTCAAAGCTATATTCAGCTTTATAAACTTTGTCTTTCCGGGTATCTTTGTTATAAAATATATGATCCCGGCACAAACTACAAATGCGATGATCACAAACAATACCTTACCGCCCTGCAGTATGCCCCAGCTGGCTCCGGTATTTTCGGAATGGAGGAACTGGAACACTCCCGGTATTACATCAACAGCCTCGTACAGCGCAAGCTTGCTCCTGACGATAGCTTTTGTTATCTGATCGAGCGCCACAGCCAAGATAAAGATCAATATATCCAGTATCCAGATAAGCCTTCTGTCTATAGTTTTCATTCGTTATCTTCCCTGTATTCTATTTCTTTTACGCCTTCAAGTATCTCCTCGCGCGTAACGCTTGTGTCGATATATGCCTTGCCCACTCTCTTAAGCAGTATGAATTTAATACCGCCGTCGAGCGCCTTTTTATCGGAACGTGTAAGCTCGACGATATTCTGTGCATCTATATCATCGATGCTTATAGGCAGCTTGAAAGGCACAAACATATCACGTATCTCGTAATATTCCTCTGTCGAAAGCTTGCCCCTCTTAAACGAGATATAAGCCGCTGCCACGCAGCCAAGCGCTACGCACTCACCATGCAGCAGTTCAAAATTCTTAGCCTTCTCTATGGCATGGCCGATAGTATGACCGAAGTTAAGCAAAGCCCTGTCGCCTTCCTCGTGGGGATCGCGCTCTACTATACGCTGTTTGCACGCGCAGCAGTGAGCGATCATCTCCTCTAAGGTATCCGCATCCCTGTCGTGGATCTCATACATCTTTGATATTATCCACTCATAGAAGGAAGCGTCCATGATAAGGCCGTATTTCATTACTTCTCCCATACCGGAATAAAACTGTCTGGCATCAAGGCTTTTTAATGTAGCCGTGTTCATATATACCAGGCGGGGCATCTTGAATGCTCCCACCATATTCTTGTATGCATCCAGATCCACTCCGGTCTTTCCGCCCACAGACGAATCGACCTGTGCCAGCAGTGATGTAGGCACCTGTATAACATCGATCCCGCGCATATAGATGGCCGCGCAGAATCCCGCCACATCTCCGACCACTCCGCCGCCTAAGGCTATAACAAAGTCGTGCCGGTTCATCTTATGCTCAACAAACTGCCTAAGGATCGTGGTTACGGTATCCATGTTCTTGCTCTTTTCGCCGGCCTCAAAGCTAACTACGAATACTTCCGAACACACTCCCTCAAGAAGTGTCTTTATCTCATCAGCATATAAAGGCGCCACGTTGCTGTCACTGACGATCGCAGCACGCTTCCCCTCAAAGCCCAGGCCCGCTACCGCCTCAGGTAAGGCTTTAAAGTCGTTTTCGATCCTGATATCATATATGGGTTTCTTGTTCATGTTTATGGTGATCGTTGAAGGCATTGTTATAATCTACTCCTTGAAAAGATTCTTCGCTACGCTCAGAATGACAAAGCTCTGTTAAATTCAATGTACCGCCGCCGCATACAAAGCTCTGTTACATTCGATATACCACCGCCGCATTCTTCATAGCGCAAGCCGCAATGATTATAGCAGATTAACGGCTGTTTAGCAAACTGAAAAACCGGCCATCCGGCCGGTTCTTCGCTACATATCACAACACATTTCCAGAGAAAAGTCTTATGCTGTAAAGTTCTCCTGGAATGCACCGGAAATACTGGTATTCTCAGGTGTGATAATATAGATACCTGCAAGAGTGCTCTGAGCTGAATATGAAATACGGCCAAATGAGCAGTTAAGCGCATAAACGGTACCGCATGCATAATCAAAGATCCTTCTTGCAAGAGCTTCATCACAACGCTCTGTGTTAAGTACTACAGTATATCCCTCAAGTATACGATCGGTGATCTCATGAGCATTCTCAAATGATTCAGGCTGAAGTGCAAATACTTCACGCTCATGTGTGATCTCCTCGATCTTCTTGTTGGTGGTAAAAGGTGAGATCTTGCCGAAGCCCTTAGCTTTCTTAACCGGCTTCTCTTCTACTATTTCATCATCGAGGTACTCTTCGTCCTCATCATCGTAGTAATCGTCGCCGCCTCTTCCGAACTTACTCAAAACAGTTGCCAGACCGCTCCATGCCATTGTTATTCCCTCCCATAATTATCATTAAGGCACATAACTTGCCCCGTCACTTTCCATATAATCGCACAAAATACTCATTATGTCAACAATTTTTAATAAAATCGCTTGATTTTTATGCATTTTCGTCAGGTTGACATAAAATATAAACTCTATTTTATGTAAATACATTATGTAAATTGCTTATGTAAACACTCTGCTGCTCTTGATAATTTAGCCCGATATGATAAAATAAAATATATTATTCTTGAGGAGGTTCATCATGGCATTATTTGGCAAAAGAAACATTTCTGATATACCACCCGCTCCTATTGAATACAAACCCGATCCGCAGCCTGCAGTGCCGGATACTACAGAGCCGCTTCCGGAGCTCGATTTCCTTAAACCACAAAGCGTTTCACAGCCGGCTCCCGCTCCGGCTGCCGTCGCATATAACCCGGCTCCCGTCGAAGCTGTGATCACAAAGCAGCCGCAATATTCACAGCTTATACTTGAGACCGAAAAACCGCCGGTCATTACGGTCAGCCGCTACGGCAGTAATTATGTAGCAACCGATCACGTACGTAATCTCCAGGCTGTAGAGCATACCGAATACGAAGCACTGGAATCGCTGATCAAACAATATAAAGGATAAAAATAACCCACCGGCTCAGCCCGGTGGGTTATTTTTATGCACACAGCAAAAGAGCAGGGCCTTCATAGCCCTGCTCCCCTGTGTATCTACCTTCTCTGAAAATTATACTATGTCATCTCCTGCGGGAACATATACCGGCTCTTTTACTGCCTGCACCGCTTCTGCTTTGATCTCTGTTTTGACAGCTTCAGCTGCCTTAGGATCAAGCCCGCTTACATTGATGTTCTTTGTAACCTTCGCATCATATGTGCTTGCTCTCATGATCTCGGTAAAATCTACGCCTGTAGCTTCCGTCATGGTATCAAATACCTGCTTCATGACTATGGGCATATTACCGCTTATCTGTGAAACCCCACTGCCATCCGATCCGGAACCGCCGCCGTAGATATTCACCTTATCGATAGATGCCAGGGGCTTTGCAACCTCGGCTGCCATTTCGGGCAGGATCTTTACCATCATCTCGATAACGGCTGCACCGTTGTACTTCTTGTAAGCTTCGGCCTTCTTCTCCATAGCCTCTGCCTCTGCAAGACCTTTTGCCTTTATCGCATTAGCTTCAGCCACACCCTTCGCGGTGATACCGGCAGCTTCCTGCTCTGCGGCATATCTCTGTGCATCAGCCTTAGCCTTCTGTGCTTCTGCAGCTTTCTCCTGCTCGTATTTTTCAGCCTCAGCCTGGCGCTGGCGCTGGATCAGTCTTGCTTCTGCATCCTTCTCGGCTTTGTACTTCTCTGCATCGGCCTGACGTTCGATCTGTGCGGAGAGTTCCTGCTGACGTACCAGCACTTCTTTCTGCTTCAGTTCTGCTTCACGTTCTGCCTTTGCGATCTGTACGTTAACGGCCTGGGTCTCGATAACCTTAGCCTGTTCCTGCTTCTGGATCTCGTAAGCTGCATCTGCTTCTGCACGCTTGATATCAGCCTGTACCTTCAGTTCGGATCTCTTGATGTCCAGTTCGTTATTTCTCTGTGCGATAGCCAGGTCCGAAATAACTCTTGCATCGTTAGCTTCCTTTGCTGCCTCAGCCTGTGCTACAGCTACGTCTCTGTCTGCATTAGCCTTAGCTATCGAAGCATCCTTCTGGATCTTTGACATGTTGTCCTGACCCAGTGCATTGATGAGTCCCTGCTCATCTTCGATACGCTGTATGTTACAGGATATGATCTGTATACCAAGGGCCTTCATATCCACCTGGGCCTTTTCCTGAACCTCATCACCGAATTTCTTACGGTCTGTGTTCAGTTCGCGGAGCTCGATGGTACCGATGATCTCACGCAGGTTACCCTGTAATGAATCGGTCAGCGCTACGATGAAATCTCTCTCCTTCATATTCAGGAAGTTGCGCTGTGCTTTTAAGATACCTTCTTCCGAAGTATCAACTTTAACCTTTGCTACGGCGTCAATATCAACACCGATGAAATCCTTGGTGGGAACAAACCCGCCGGTCTTTATATCGATTGACATCTGCTTTAAGAGCAGCGTATCTTTTCTTTCAAGGAACGGGATCTTGATTCCGGCGCGTCCGATGAGCACCTTGGGCTTTTTCTTGATACCCGATATGATATAGGCTGTATCCGGGGGAGCCTTCACATAACCGGACATTAAGATGATGATGAGCAGCACTACGGCAAGGATTACTAAACCTATTAAGATTTCCTGCGGCATACTCTGTTACCTCCTTTTATTGTTTGGGTTTATTGGTTTTATTACTCCACGGTGGTGTAATTGATATTATTATACCACCGGTGGTTGCGCTTACAATACACAGATATTTGCAGATTTGCTACCTGCGGTAGCGGACTACAGCTCCGACGTAGCCTTTATAAGCCATACCCTCTCATCCTCGTTTTCCATAAAGGGCATCAGCTTCTCTCTCACCTTCGCATGATAGTCATTTAACCATTTTAATTCCTTCGGCTCTAAGTATTCCTTTTTGACCGCATCCTTATCGATAGGCACCCAGGTAAGCGGTTCAAACGCAAGGAATTCACCGTCGCCGTTTTCGCATCTGCGCACACATAACAGTATGTTCTCGATACGTATACCGTATTTGCCGGCGATATATACTCCGGGCTCATCGCTCAATGTCATTCCTGCTTCTATCGGATAGTCGGATCCTGCGATCTTCTGTTTCCAGCGTATGCCGGCAGGGCCTTCATGCACATTTAGCATATAACCTACGCCGTGCCCTGTCCCGCATTTATAATCCATATCCATTTCCCATATGGGGCCTCTGGCCAGTATATCCAGATTCCTGCCGCCGCAGCCCTTTAAGAACACCGCGTTCTGTAGTGCCAGCATTCCTGCTACCACGCGGGTAAAGTGTTTTTTCTTTATATCTTCCGCTTCACCCAGAAGAAGCGTCCTGGTCACATCGGTAGTGCCGCCGTCATACTGCGCTCCCGAATCCACCAGATAAAAACCGCTCCCCGCGATCTTTGCCGATCCTTCTTCCGGCGCTTCATAGTGCATCATAGCGGCGTTAGGGCCAAATGCACTGATCGTGGTAAACGACAGATCGTTAAATCCTTTTATCTGAGCCCTCATGCTGTCCAGCCTCAGAGCCAGTGTATATTCATCGGCCTTATCGGCGACGGCACTTTCCTTGACATACTTTAAGAAACGCGTCAGTACGGCGCTGTCCTTAAGATATGCATCCTTTAAAAGCCCTATCTCTTTAGGCGTCTTTACTGCCTTTGCTTCGGTAAGAGGGCTTAAGCATTCGATCAGTTCAGTCCCGCTTCTTTCAAGGATCCTGCATATCAGGTAATTAGTCTTATCGGGATCTATCAGCACCTTTCCCATGAACTTAAGATAGGGGAGATCCTTGTAGAAATCCTCATAAGCCTTTAAGGTTATATCTTCATCTTCCGCATATCTGCATAATTCATCGGTGATGGCACGTTCTTTAACGTATAGCGATACTCCGGTATCGGTGACGACCGTATATGCATAAGCCACGGGATTATATAAAATGTCGCTGCCCCTTAAGTTAAACAGCCACATCTGCTCATCAAGGCCGCTTATCACCGATGCCACAGCTCCCTTAGCTGCTATTGCATCACGCAGATCACTTATCTTTTCACGGTATTCCTGTCCGTAAAGCTCAGCCGGCAGCAGGCGTATATCATTGCATGAATCCTCAGGCCTGTCATTCCATATCAGATCCACAAGGTTTTTGCCGACCTTAAGAGATGCGCCCATGCTTTTTAAGCATTCCCTTATCCTGCGTCCCATTTTGCAGGATATAAGCCTGCCGTCACACAAAAGCGTGTCACCGCTTGGGATATTATTCTCAAGATATTCGTACAGATCGGGCACACCTGCATCTCCTTCACGCATCAGGATGATCCCCGTGTCCATAAGCTCTTCCACTGCCTGTACGAAATAGCGCCCGTCAGTCCAAAGCAGCGCTATGTCATCACCGATAAGAAGCGTTCCGGCCGATCCGGTAAAACCGCTTAAAAACTCACGCTCTTTGTAATGATCATTGATATATTCCGAATTATGCGGATCAGCAGTATCCGTAAGATACCACTGCGCATCGTATTCTTTCAGCTTTTTTCTAAGTTCCCTTATCCTGTCCTTGATCTGCTCAACCATAGTCTACTCCCTGAAGAAATGTACTCTGTTTTTTCCTGATTGTTTGATATGATACATAGCCATCTGAAGCTTGCGGTAAAGCGTATCATAATCCCTGCCGTGCTTGGGTATGAATACCGCTGCGACAGACGCTGTAAGCGCATCTCCGCCGTTTCGCGCCCTGTTCGCCTCATCCATTACGTGTGTGCATATCTCTTCACAGTAGCTCATAAGCTCTGCTTCGCTTAACACCTGCGGTATATAGATAAGGAATTCATCCTCACCGCTCCTGCACAGCACACTACCCGAAAGAGCCGTCATACGCAGCGCTTCCGTAAACTTTATGATCACACCGTTTGCATAGCTGTTCCCCTGCTCCATAAGGAAATTGCCAAAGCCGTCTATATCGACCATGACCATCTCCGAACCGTCGGGATCGCTTCTGATGCGGCTGTCAACCTCGGCTGCCATATATTCGGCGTTCCACAGATCCGTAAGCAGGTCTTTTTTGGAACTGCCCAGTATATTGCGGCGCATATCTTCCATCTGGAGCACCTTTTCAATACGCCCCAGCATCACATCAGCCTCAAAAGGCTTGGTAATAAAATCCAAAGCCCCCATCTTAAGCCCGCGCATCTCGCTCTCATGCTCTGTATCTGCCGTAAGAAAGATGATCGGTATATTGGCGGTCCTTGGATTTAATTTGATCTGCTCCATTGTCTCATAACCGTCCATTTCGGGCATCATGATATCCAGAAGGATCAGATCCGTCTTGTTTTTCTTAAGGAAATTGAGGGCCTGTCTGCCGGATTTGGCCATGGACAAATGGTAAAAAGGCTGCAGGACTTCTGCAGCACTTTTCAGATTTGTAGTACTGTCATCCACCATCAGGATATGTTTCAAATGATCACCTCAGGAATTTGCGTACCTCTTTGGGCATATCTTCTGTTTCACATACGATATCATGCAATACAGGTGCAGAAATGATATCTTCGATAGCCTGCGGTACTTTTACGCCGCTTATCTTATTAAGTTCGCCGATAAGATCCATATCATCCGCAGATGCATGCTTCTTATCTATAGCGCACATAACGGTCTTTGCAAACTTGTAGGGGCTGGCAGTTGAGGCGATAACGGTCTTGGTCTCATCTGCAGTCTCTTTTCTGTATGCATCATATACGAAACCGGCTACTGCGGTATGCGGATCGATCACATAGCCGGCATCCTTATAGAGGCCTGCTATCTTAGAGGCCGTATCCTCCTCGGATGCAAAACCTCCGCAGAAGTCCGACAGGCGTGCTTTCATATCATCACTGATATCATAAGCGCCTTTATCCTTAAGATCCTCCATGAGCTGTCTGTCCTTCTTATCATCATCACCTGCGATGTGATAGATAAGGCGCTCTAAGTTGCTGGAGATAAGTATATCCATCGAAGGAGAACCCGTTAAGATAAAGCTCCTGTCCTTGCTGAAAGCGCCGTTATCGTCCATCTCGTGCAGCTTATCATAACTGCCGCTCTTAAAGAAATCATAGAGCACACGGTTAGAATTGGATGCGCAGATAAGCTTGTTTACGGGAAGCCCGGCGCATTTAGCATAATATGCCGCAAGAATGTTTCCGAAATTGCCTGTAGGCACACATACGTTGATCTTCTCGCCTGCCTTGATAACGCCGTCTTTTAACAGACGTGTATAAGCATATACATAATAAACCACCTGGGGTACAAGGCGGCCGATATTTATCGAATTTGCCGACGAGAACACAAATCCGGCATCCTTAAGCTCTGCTTTAAGAGCCTCATCATTAAACATCTTCTTAACGCCGGTCTGCGCATCGTCGAAATTGCCTTCAATGCCTATTACGGTTACATTTTTTCCCTTCTGTGTCACCATCTGGCGCTCCTGCACCTTGGATACGCCGTGCTTGGGATAAAATACCGCTATCCTGGTGCCGGGCACATCTGCAAAGCCCGCCAGAGCCGCCTTTCCGGTATCGCCGGAAGTAGCCGTAAGTATCACTATCTCTTCCTTAAGATCATTCTTCTTGGCTGCCGTAGTCATAAGATGCGGCAGTATAGACAGCGCCATATCCTTAAATGCTATCGTGGATCCGTGGAAAAGCTCCAGGTAATAAGCACCGCCCGCTTCCTTCAAAGGTGCGATCTCTTTAGTGTCGAATTTATCGTCATAAGCGCGTTCTATGCAGCCCTTAAGCTCTTCCTGCGTATAATCCGTAAGGAAAAGCTTCATAACTTCATAAGCCACGCCTTTATAATCCATTTCCTTAAGCTCATCAAAGCTCTTATCAAATACAGGCAGCGTATCCGGCACAAACAGACCGCCGTCATCTGCCAGTCCCTTAAGGACAGCCTGCGAAGCCGTTAACTTAACATCATTATTTCTGGTACTGTGATACATGATATTCATTGCTTTGTTCTCCATTCAGATAGTCTTTTCGTATTTTAGCAGAAATCGGAAATAATGTCTACGGGTACAACAGGCAGCCCGGAGGCTGCCTGCTTTTGCTTTGCTTGACTATTTTACTTCTTAGCCCTCTTTACTGTGATCGTTACTTTCTTTTTGACACCGCCTTTGAAGGTCAGGGTTGCTTTGATCGTTCCGCTCTTCTTGCTAAGCTTGGTGATGTTTATCAGGCCGGTATCTTCTGCACTGACCTCTGCCTCTACGTTCTTAAGGGTTATCTCAGTGCTTTCAGGCCTGATCAGGTGGGTTACACCTTTGCTGTCCTTATAGGTACATACGATATTGGCTACCGCATTTACCTCAGATGCATCCTTTGCCAGGGTCACTGCAGCTGCTTTAACCGTAAGCTTAGCCTTCTTCGCCTTTACATTATTTAATGTGATCTCTACGGGTTCCT
>JAFRXH010000009.1 GCA_017437785.1 Lachnospiraceae bacterium | reverse complement strand
TTACGAGGGTCGATAAGTCTGACCGCATCTGCTACACGTCCGTACTGTCCGGAAGCCTTCTCAACTGCCTTAACAGCGTCATCGCCGGCCTTGATGAAGTCCATCATCTTGCCGAAGTTGATGTATTTGTAACCGATGATCTCATCGTTCTCGTCCAGAGCCAGATGAGTGATATAACCGTCGGTAAGCTCCAGATATCTGGGACCCTTTTCAAGAGTACCGTAGGTGGTACCTACCATTGAGCGTGCGCCCTTACCAAGATCCTCAAGACCGGCACCGATCTGAAGTCCGTCCTCAGAGAATGCACTCTGGCTACGTCCGTAAACGATCTGAAGGAAGAGCTCTCTCATAGCGGTATTGATGGCATCGCACACAAGGTCTGTGTTAAGAGCCTCGAGCACGGTAAGACCGGGAAGGATCTCACTTGCCATAGCTGCGGAATGTGTCATACCTGAGCAGCCGATAGTCTCAACCAGAGCTTCCTGGATGATACCGTCCTTAACGTTAAGGGACAGCTTGCAGCAGCCCTGCTGGGGAGCACACCAGCCGATACCGTGGGTGTAGCCGGAGATATCCTTAACCTCTTTAGCCTTTACCCATTTTGCTTCTTCCGGTATGGGAGCAGCGCCATGATGAACGCCCTGGTGAACCGGACACATTGCCTTTACTTCTGTTGAATAGATCATGTAAAAGACCTCCTTATGAAGATTAAAATGTTTTACCTTAAATCCGATAAAACGGCTTTAAGAAAAATTCACTCTGAGCTGGTATTATACAGTAAATCCCATTTTTTGTACAGACCCAATCACTTACGGGGCAAGCAAAGTAAGGATCCATACTTCTGTCATCCTGAGCGAAGCGAAAAAGTGAAGCAGGAAATCTATGATTTCCGAAGCTGAACTTTCCTGCTTGGGGATCCTGATGGAAGTAAAGCATCCCATAAAACAATGGCAACTACTTTTGTAAACCATAAAAGTGCTTAATACATAGCAGTCGATGCGGATTTATTCTTTCATCTATGAAAATATAATTTTTTTTGTTATTATTACAAACTGTCCTTAGACAAAAAATAAAAAAGAAAGGAAGGAAAAGGGACATGAAAAACTTTTTTAAGAAGTCTGCATTAAAAAGATTTCTGTGCATCCCGCTGATCGTGATGATGCTCATCGCACAGATGCCTGTGGGGGTACTGGCAGCGGATGCAGTGATCTCTGATGATGCAGAGGTAAGTGTTTCTGCCGATGAGACAGAAGAGGCAGCAGCTGTTTCTGCGGATGAGGCAGAAGCTGTTTCGGAAGACGAAACAGCAGCCGCAGAAGAGGCAGCAGAAGAAGCATCTGATGTGGCAGAGGAAGAAACAAACAATATTGAGATCAATCAGGGTATGAGTATACATACCGGTCTCAACGACGGCAACGAGACTTATATGAACACTTTCGTTGCCAAGAAGGCTACCGCTGTTATGATGAAGATCCCCGGATCGGATTCTATGACGGAAGAACAGGCCAAGGCAGCTGTAGCTAATTACAAGCTCGAAGCAAAGGCGGTTACCAACGGACAGGAGGCTGACAGCTGTGAGCTTACCGCATCCGGTGCGGATCAGTTCAGCATTAAGCAGACCTATACCGCAGACTGCGATCTGACTGCAGGTTACTATGCATCCGTTAAGTTCCCGACAGGACCGGATAAGGGTACCTACAATTTCCACTGGTATGACGGTGATAACGAGATCGCCAAGTTTGAAGGTGTAACCTTCTATGAGACCAAGGTCTTAAACATACTGGTAGTGCCCGTAAAGGGATACTGGGGTGCACATTATGAAGGCGGAGCTCCTTCTGCAGGTGCTTTCAGCTGTAAGGATGGCAAGTTCAAGGATCCTTTCGGAAACGAAAAGGATTGGAGCAGCCTTGTCTCCGAACTTAAGAGCTACATCCTGGATGTATATCCCGTAGCAGACGTGAACATCACCGAAGCTAACGAACTCGAAGCAGGTACCGCTGATTACGATATGTGTAACGGCGACGGACAGAAGAAGCTCTGGGAAGAGGCATGCAAGCTTCAGTCAAAGGATAAGGACGGTAAAGACCGTTATGATCTGATCCTGGCATTTGTTCAGTACAGACAGGACCAGGGCGGCGGACAGGGTTATACCTTCGGACGTCCTACCAATATCATCACTTATTCAGACGTTGATATGCTCCCTACTGTTGTACACGAAATAGCACACTGCTATCAGGTAGGTGACGAGTATGACGGCGGAAGCTTTAACAACGCCGTAAACTTCCCTCCCAACAATTATAAGGGAAGAGATTTTTCGAGCGGTAATGATATCGCAGCTACCAGTGGTGCAAACGAGTACTGGAAAGCGCCCAAGGAGTATAAGGCAGCTACAAGCAGCGACAAGAAGGATAAGATCGACGAAAACGGCGCAGCTACAATGGTATCGCTGTCACTTCATCCTTACAGCCTCTCACAGGATAAGTTCATCACCTGGGGCGGCGTGGATGCACAGGGCAAGGCTACCGGTGATGTAGTAGGACCTACCATTACATATATGGGTTCCGGCTACACCGGCTGTGACGGATACTACTGGACATCTTCCGTAATCTGGGATCATCTGCTCAAAGAGTTCACCGTTAAGGAGAAGCAGACAGAGAACAGCCAGCCCCCCGCAGAAGAGGAGGAGCAGCAGGAAGAAGAACAGCCCGAAGAGCCCAGCAATGCTGAGGTATTTGCCAATGCATTAAGATCGGGCGTTAAGCTTGATGAGAATTCCATCTTTACCGATGAGAGCGATTTCTACTTCAGTGATGACTATCGTTTCGGCGATTCCAGAATGGTAGAAGTTTACGGCTGGATCGAGAACGTAGAAGGAAAGCCCGTATTTGCGGTTAACCCTCTGTTCTCTTATGAAGGTGATCTGGAATACATCGACGTACTTGAAGGCGTATACAAGGACAACAGCGAGAATTACACCTTCGCAGCACTTGACAGCGAAGGAAAGATCATCAAATCGCCTGTAGATGACAACTGG
This sequence comes from Lachnospiraceae bacterium, assembly GCA_017437785.1. Classification (GTDB taxonomy): domain Bacteria; phylum Bacillota; class Clostridia; order Lachnospirales; family Lachnospiraceae; genus NK4A136. The sequence goes on along the minus strand of JAFRXH010000009.1, from coordinate 60,117 downwards.
GCTGTAGCTGAGTTCTACGGCGGATTCTACAATGCAAGCAACAATAAGACAATGTCTGAAGTTAACTTCAACTTCGATGCCGAATATCCCGAAGGTACCGTTGATTTCGTTATCTTCAAGGGTAAAGTGGCAGAAGACGGCAGCTATTCAAACGTAGTATGGCAGGCATCAAAGGATGAGAACTTCTATGCTGAGTTTGACGATCAGCCCGAAGGTTATCTGACCTATGCGGATGTAAATTCCGAATATGCAGAGGTTGAGTGGGAAGTATTCTATGGTGAGAATAAGGAAGAGCCTTATGCAAATGAGGACGGTGTACTCTATACCGAAGTTTACTACTGCCCCGAAGGTGATGACGGCGAAGCTTATTATGTAGGCTGCAGTCTGGATGAAGACTGGGAAGAAGGCTACATCAGCTTCGAAACCGACAGCCAGTTCGCTACCAAGTGGACCAGAAACGCATATGTATGGGTAAAGGTTACCAACGGTGTAAATGCTGTTGATATCTATTCCGATGCAAATGAAGTGACACTTTGCAATTCAAAGATCGAGCTTAAAGGCAAGGGTATCACAAAGAAGGGTACAGGCGATGATGTTACCTATACCGCAGAGTGCACCGGCGCTGCCATTACACCCGATACCGTGGTAGAGGCATACAATCCTTTCACCGGCAAGTACATAAAGCTCAAGAAAGATGTTGATTATACCGTAAGATACGAGGATAACACAGATGTAGGTTTTGCAAGGGTTATCGTACAGGGTATCGGTACTTATGCAGGCAAGAATACACAGGAGTTCGAGATAGTTGCCAAGAATCTTGACGGAACAGCTGCAAGCATTCCCGATATTGTTTACACAGAGGATCTTGACAGTGCAGTTCTTCCTTATCTGCAGATGAAGGATAAGAACGGCAAGCAGCTTACTTACCTTAAGGATTTCTATGTAACATTTACTGCAGACGGCAAGACCAAGCAGTCCCTTAAGAAGGTAGTTAGTGCTGATCCTGCGGAAGAAGTACCGGTAGAAGTTGAGTACATAGGTCTTAACAATTATAAGGATGCTTCCAAGAAGACCGTAAGCTTCTATGTACTGCCTTCTTCAAGTGAGAGTGCAGCACTTGGCTCGGTAAGCATCAATATCGTACTTAAGAACGATACTGTTCAGTACAGCGGCAAGGCTGTAGAGGCAAAGATCAAGTCCGTAAGCTACACTAACGAAAAGGGCGAAGAGATCAAATTAGGCAAGAAGGACTACAGCGTGGTATACAGCAACAATGTTGAAGTAGGTACCGCAAGAGTAACTGTTGTAGGCAAGAACGGCTACACCGGCTCCGCAAGCAGGACCTTCACCATCGCACCTAAGGAAGTTAAGAGCCTTAAGGTATCAAAGATCAAGACCCAGCCTTATACCGGCTCCGAACTTGATATCAATGATCTGCCCATAGTAGTCAAGGCAGGCAATATCGTACTTACCAAGGGTGTTGATTACACGGTTGAGAAGTCTGAAGGCGTGGATTATGCAGGAATAGGCAAAGCTTCCGTAACCATCCGTCTGATCGAGGATAAGGGACAGAAGAATACACCTAAGGCTGTATGGAGCGCAAAGGCAAAGAAGACCGAAGTGATCGCCAAGTTTACCATCGCTAAGACCAAGCTTAACTCTAACGCAGTGGTACTGCAGGTAAGCAGCAATAATGTATCACAGAACGTTGTAAAGGCAGCAGACGGTACCGAGATAGGTATTATCAGGAGCGCGAGCAGATCAGAGATGGCTGAAGGCAAGAACAAGTACAGTTTCGTGATCGAAGGCAGCGCTGACGCACTGGCAAAGGGCGCGGATCTTTCTGCAGCTGTTGTACTTAAGGCATACGGAAGGAATGTGGACGCTAAGGACTACACCATTGCTGTAGGCAAGGTAAAGGATGGCAAGATCGGTTCTATAACCATCAAACCTGTTAAGGGTAATAAACTGTATTCAGGAAAGAAAGTAGTTAAATTCCTGTATGTAAAGCAGGCTGAAGAACCGAAGGAATAAAGAAAAAGCTTTAGTTCATGCTTATGCGGCGGCTTGAAAAAGCCGCCGCTTTTGTGTGTGTGTTTGGTTATATATTTGTTGCGCCTTTATGATATAATATAAGCTGTTAAAATGTATATTTGTGGAGGAAACCATGGCTGCAGATAAAAATGAGTTCAGGGAAATTCCTAATATCCTGGGAAACTGGCATGAGAGAAGGGGATAAAAAGCAGCATAGTACCATAGCGGCAGAAATAGCAGCTTTTGCCGTGAGTGCTCTTGTGCTGGCAGCAGCTCTTATAATCGTCGCGCTCATACCGCAGGAGAGCATATATGATAATATGCGCTCTTCAGCGGAATATCTCTGTGAGGGAGAACAGTTCATAGATGCTGTAGAAGGGATAAACGGAAGCTGTATCGACCGCTATGCGGACTCGATACTTCTTGGGATAGCCTGGCAATACGATAAGTCACATCCGTTTATCTCGGTAATGAGATCGGCTTTCTATTCCACGCCGCTGAAAAATGAGAATTATAATCTGTATGATGCCGTCGCAGGAGGGATGGGCGCTAATGAGCAATACATACGCTACTGGCACGGGTCTATAGCGGTAGTAAGGCCTTTACTTCTTTTTTTTGACATCAGGGAGATCTATATATTCAATTCAGTGGTCCTGGCCGGATTGATGATAGCATTTGTCATTATCATGATCCGCGACAGGGCATATGCAGCGTTAGCTGCCATGCTGTGCGGTCTGCTCTTTACGCAGGCCGTCTTTGTGCCGCTTTCACTTGAGTATACCTGGACGTTTATGCTGATGTTCATATTTTCGATATCGGCATATAAGCTGGCCCGGGCGGGGAAAAGAAAAAGCTATGGCTGCCTGTTCGTTATTTCCGGAGTATCAACGGCTTATTTTGACTTCCTGACTACCGAGACTATCTGCCTTAGTGTACCTCTTTTGCTGATATTATGGGTTGAAGGCAAAGGGGCGGATAAAAAAGAACTGTGGCGGATAGCCATAAAAGCCGTGCTGTGCTGGGGGGCTTCGTTTGCGGGAATGTGGTCGCTTAAGTGGGGGCTGGCTTCACTTATCTTAAAAGAAAATGTAATGCCTTATGTAACTGGGCACGTACAGGAACGTCTGGGCGGAGAGATAGGGCTGTCAACGGGCAGCTATTTAAGCAGCGCTGTTATCCGTAATGTGCTGTGTCTGTTCCCGGCGGAATATGGTAATGCTGGTATAATTGCCGCGATAATGCTGGTTTTGGGCATATGTTATGTTTTGTATGTGTATCGGAAGGATACGGTAAATAAAGATAAGATCCTGTTGTATGGAGCGATAGCGCTGGTGCCTTATATAAGATACCTGGTGCTGCATAATCATGCTTATCTGCATTATTTCTTTACATATAGGGCTCAGATGTGTATGATAATAGCTGTGGGTTTTATCATGCAGGAGACGGTAGATATACCTTTTCCCGGCAGCAAACATAAAAAGAAACAGTTCTGAAGATAATGAGGGTGGGGTAAATGAAACAATTGCATTCTATCGAGCGCAGAAAGCGCAATTTTTTTACGTGGTTACTGATCTTTATATTGGTCTTTGATTCTCTGCCCCTAGATGTGCTGGCGGCAGATATTGATTATGATGATTTTTGGCATGAAGGTAGTTTTGATCAGACCATAGTCAAGCCGGGGGATACGGTCACATTTGATGAGGCCAATACAGATCCATATAAAGCATATTATTTTGTCGGAGATGATCCGTATGAGCCTGAGGAGTGCCATACGGTTAGCTTTAATAAAGTGGGAAAGCCTGAGTCTTTTGTTGTCGGAAAACCTTCGGAACTGAAATTTACTACGATAAGTGATTCTGATCTGTATGGCTGGTGGCTGTTCTCTAAGGAAGGTTCCGGACAGGCTATATCTGAATTCGGGCTTCAGGCAATACTTAACTGCAAGGTCACCTTTGATCCTAACGGACATGGCAATACCCCTGATCCCCAAACAGTCTCGCAGGGATCATTGATCACCGAACCATCACCCTATCCGGCAAGTGAAGTTGAGGGGTATGATTTCGGCGGCTGGTTTACGGAGTCAGAATGCACCAATCAGTTCATTTTCTCTGTGGCTGTTACACAGAGTATGACCCTGTATGCCAAGTGGACACCCAAAAATTATACCATAACCTGGAAGAACGGTGATATTGTATTGAGCACAAACCAGGTTCCGTATAATACGGTACCTGTATACGGAGGAGCAACACCGGTAAAGGCGTCTACCGTGAGCCGGAATTATACATTCAGCGGCTGGGATCCGCAGGTGGTGGCAGCGACGGAAGATAAGACGTATTATGCGCAGTTTGCGGAGACACCGGTCATATATGATATCACATGGAAGAATGATGACGGATCGACCATAGACACTACGCAAGTGGCGTATGGTGATACGCCTTCCCATGCGGATCCTACGAAAGCAGCAACAGATGAATATACATATACATTTTCGAAATGGACTCCCGATATTGTGCCTGTCACGGGGGATGCAACATATACCGCCAGTTATAACAGCGCAAAAAATAAGTATACCATCACCTGGAAAGACGGAGATGATAAGACGTTAAAGTCCGAATCGCTTGATTACGGAGTTATTCCTGCATACAGCGGAGCTACCCCGGCCAAAACTGCTACAGCACAGTATACATATATATTTAATAATACCTGGACACCGGCTATCGTACCGGTATCGGGAAACAAAACTTATACGGCGTCGTTTAACGCGACGCTCAGATCATACTCTGTTTCGTTTAATAAGAACGGACATGGTACGGGGAATGCCCCGGCCACTCAGACAAAGGATTATGGTCAGAAAGCCGATCAACCTTCACCGATGAGTGATCCTTATTATGATTTTGGCGGATGGTACAAAGAGGCTTCTTGCACAAATGCCTGGAACTTTGCATCAGATACGGTAACCGGAGATGTAACGCTTTATGCAAAGTGGACACCAAAGGTATTTACGGTATCGTACAACGCCAACGGGCATGGGAGTGCTCCGGCTTCCGAAAAAGTAAAATACGGAGATAAAGCGACAAAACCTGCGCCTGATCCCACCGACGCTCATTATGATTTCGGAGGATGGTACAGAGAGGCAAAATGTGATACGGCATGGGATTTTGCAAATGATACCGTCAGTTCGGATATGATCCTTTATGCCAAGTGGAGCCCTAAAAAGTACACAGTTTCTTTTGATAATAATGGTCACGGTTCAGAGGCACCTGCGTCGCAATCGGTAGCCTATAATGATAAAGCAGTCAAACCTGCCGATCCCACCGATGAGCACTATGAATTTGTGGCATGGTATAAGGAAGCAGGCTGCACCACGCAATGGAATTTCGCAACGGATACAGTCAGCGGTGACACTATCCTGTATGCGAAATGGAGCCCTAAGAAATATACGGTATCGTTTAATAACAGCGGCATCGGGACTGTAACACCCCCGTTGCAGTCGGTATCATATAACGAGCTCGCGTCTAAGCCTGCCGATCTGACGGAGGAACATCATATATTCGGCGGCTGGTATAAGGAAGCGGCTTGTACAAATGCGTGGGATTTTAACTCCGACAGGGTACTTGGGGATATGACCCTCTATGCTAAGTGGACGCCTAAGACATATACCGTCAGCTGGAATAACTATGATGGTTCCCTGCTGGAGAAAGATACGGGGGTTGCTTACGGATCCACACCGAGCTATGACGGTGATACGCCGGTAAAACCTTCCACTGTAAGTCAGAACTTTACGCATGACGGATGGACGCCGGCGATCACGACTGTATCCGGGGATATCGTATATACAGCCGTGTTTGCGGCAAGCCCCAGGAGCTACACCATCACCTGGAATAACTATGATAATTCGACCATAACCACTACGCAGGCAGCTTACGGGGAAACGCCGGTTTATACGGGGGTGACACCCGCTAAGCCTTCAACGGCGCAGTACAGTTACAGCTTTAACGGCTGGGCACCCGCGATAGTGCCCGTGGTAGCAGATGCTACATATACTGCGCAGTATACCGAAACTCTCAGGACATATACCGTAACCTGGAAGAACTCCGACGGCAGCATAATCGAGACGGATACGGGAGTTGCGTACGGAGCAATGCCTTCATATGACGGTGCTACGCCTACTCAGGCAGAGGATGTTGCGAATACATACAGCTTCACCGGATGGAGCCCTGCAGTCGCAGCGGTTACAGGTGACGTAACATATTACGCGACTTATACCAACACTCCCAAGCAGTACAGTGTAACGTTTGTGGATGAAGACGGAAGCACGGTGCTTAAAGGGCCGGATGCATATAACTACGGAACTAATGCATCTTCGATAGCAAAACCTGCCGATCCGAAGAAAGAGCCGACGGCACAGTACAGCTACGAATTCGGCGGCTGGAGTCCTGCTCTGGCAGATGTTACGGCAGATGCCGTATACAAGGCTACATATATAGAAGTACTGCGGACCTATGACATCACCTGGAAAAATGATGACGGAAGCGTGTTAAAGACCGATAAGGCGGCATACGGCAGCATGCCAGAGTATAACGGAGATACACCGTTTAAGAGATCGACCGCTCAGTATGATTACAGTTTTGACGGCTGGACGCCCGAGATAGTGAGTGTGACCGGAGATGCGGAGTATACGGCCGTTTATAAGGAAATACTCAGGAAATATGATATAAGCTGGAAGGATTACGACGGGACTTTATTAGCAAGCGATAAAGTGGCATATGGAGATATGCCTGTATATACCGGACAGACCCCGGAGCGCAGCAGTACGGAGAGCACAAAGTACAGCTTTAAGGGCTGGACACCCGAGATAGTGAGTGTGACCGGGGATGCGGAATATACTGCGGAATATAACGAAAGCCCGGTACAGTACAGTATAAAGTTCGTCGACGAAGACGGTGTGACGGTACTTAAGGCGGCTGTGGAATATGACTACGGAACACCTGCATCTAAGATTAAGACTCCCGGTACTCCCTATAAGGCGCCGGATGATGATAATGAATACAGCTTTGCAGGATGGAGCCCGTCACTTAAAAAGGTGACTAAGGACCAGACGTATAAAGCGGTATACAATTCAATACCGATAGAGAAAAAGGCTCCTGAATCTAAGGATGAGGATAAGGATGAACCTGTAAGGCCTGCCTCTGTGCCGCCCATTACAACTGCTGCGCCGGCTGATGCGGTTAAGTCTCCCCAGACCGGAGAAGATAACAGGCGCGCGATACTGATCGGAGCATCGGCTTTCTCAATATCGGTATTGCTACTGGGAAGTCTTCTGACTAAGAGGAAAAAACGCAAGTAAAGATAAAACGGCATGCCGCTTTTGTGCTTTTTTATTGAGCCGGCATCTGTTTTGTGTTACAATATCATGCGAATGTATATTTAAGTACGGAGGTTATGCGATGAGTGAAAATTTCAGTTCTACAGGGGAATATGTGGCGTCGCAGGCGCTGATGGACAGCGTAAATGTGGCGATAGCGCTCAAGAAGCCGCTGCTCATAAAGGGAGAGCCGGGAACCGGTAAGACCATGCTGGCGGAAGCTGTAGCCAAATCTTTAGGCAAGAGGCTTATCATATGGAACATCAAGTCCACGACCAAGGCCCAGGACGGTCTGTATATGTACGATACCATACAGCGCCTTTACGACGGACAGTTCGGTGAGGAAGGCGTGGATGATATAGCGCGCTACATCAAGCTTGGAAAGCTGGGAGAAGCCTTTGAGAGCGATGAGCAGGTAGTGCTTCTGATAGACGAGATAGATAAGGCGGATCTGGAGTTCCCCAATGATCTTCTGTGGGAACTGGATCAGATGGAATTCTACATTCATGAGACAAAGCGCACGGTGAAGGCAAAGCAGCGCCCTATAGTGATAATCACATCCAATGCAGAGAAGGAATTGCCCGATGCATTCCTGCGCCGCTGTATATTCCATTACATTGAGTTCCCGGATGCGGCACTCATGGAAGAGATAGTGAAGGTACATTATCCTGATATTGAGGAGAATCTCTTAAAGAATGCCATGGAGGTGTTCTACTGGATAAGGAGCATAAGGGATGTGCGCAAGAAACCTTCTACTTCGGAACTTATCGACTGGGTCAATGCCCTTCAGATGGGAGGCATACCTACGGATACACTTAAAGAAAAGCTGCCGTTCATAGGAGTTATCGTTAAAAAGGATGAGGATCTGGAAACGGTAAAGCATTATGTTTAATAACTTCTTTAACAGTTTAAAAAAATACGGCCTGAATGTGACGGTGAGTGAGTGGCTTACACTGCAGCAGGCTCTGGACATGGGATTGTGCGAAAGCTCGATCACACGTTTTTATCATGTCTCAAGGTCTGTGCTGGTCCATTCGGAAACCGACTTTGATAAGTTTGACCAGGCTTTTGAAGAATGCTTTAAGGCGGTCAGATCGGAGCCGGGTGTCACGGACAGGATGCTTAAATGGCTGGATAAGCCGGATATGAACGAAATGCTGCATGAAAAGGATAAGGAGTATCTTAATTCGGTCGAAAGCTTTGAGATCGATAAGGATGATACGGAGAAGAAGTTCAAGCAGCGTCTTAAAGACCAGGACAGTGAACATAACGGCGGTGCGTACTGGATAGGCACCATGGGTAAGACCTCCTTCGGTAATACCGGTGGTAATATAGGCGGTATACGCGTGGGCGGCGGGACAGGCTATCAGAGCGCGTTCCAGGTGATAGGAGCCCGGAAATACAGGGATTTCCGCGATGATAAGGTGCTTACCGGCAGGCAGTTTATGGCAGCTTTGCGTAAGCTCCGCCAGTTTTCGACCAAGCTGGATATCCCCAAGACAGAGCTGGATATAGATTCCACTGTAGATAAGACCTGTAATAACGGCGGCTGTCTGCAGATCGTGATGGACAAGCCCAGGAAGAATTCGGTCAAACTGCTTCTTCTCATGGATTCGGGCGGTACCATGATACCGTATTGTGACCTGCTCAATGAGCTGTTCCAGTCGGTGCATAAATCAAATCATTATAAGGAAGTAAAAACCTATTATTTCCACAACTGTATCTATTCGCATGTATACAATACCCCGGGCTGCGAAAACGGTGACTGGATAGAAACGGAGTGGATGTTCCGTAACCTGGATAAGGACTTTAAGGTGATCATAGTGGGAGATGCAGCTATGGCCCCGGAAGAGCTTTATGCAAAAGACGGTAATTATCGCGGACCCAACGGCGGGTATTCCGGTCATGAATGGCTGCTTAGGCTCAAACGCAAGTATAAGCGTATCATCTGGATGAATCCCAAGATGAGCCCCGTAGCGGCGCCCTGGCGCGAAGCAGAGACGGCTATCAAGGAGATATTCCCCATGCTTCCGCTGACAGTCAGCGGGCTTGATGCCGGCATGGATATACTTATGAAAAGGAATTGAGAAACTAAAAAAAAGTACTTGACATAAATATATATCGTGGGTATAATAGGCAAGTGCGTGAAAGAAAGTGAGGTGACAAAAGATGTCAATATGTCCTAAAAATAAATCTTCAAAAGCAAGAAGAGATAAGAGAAGAGCAAACTGGAAGATGAGTGCTCCCACTCTTGTTAAGTGCAGCAACTGCGGAACTCTTATGGTTCCCCACCGTGTATGCAAGAATTGCGGTAAGTACAACAAGAAAGAGATCATCGCTATAGCTGAATAATATCTGAAATATATTTTCAGTCGGCTGTCTATTGCCGTTTCCTACAAAAGGAACGGCTTTTTTTGTTGCAGTTTTGTTACTATTTTTGTGATATAATATATAAATCCTTAAGATCTACGGAGGAATGTATATGGATCACGAGAAAAGCAGCTGTTCCTATCTGCTTGACCGGCTAAAGCCGTACGATAATGCCGGCTCCGCTCAGGAGCGCGGATCGATTTCCGGGATTTTAAAAGAACAGTTTATTACGGAAGCCAATGCAGACTTCTTTTTTTGAATTTGAAGAAGGCTGTATTTATTCAGGTAGAATAAAACCGTGTCTGAAGGAATATGATGCTGAAAATCTTATTTTGAAAGGAGAATGAAATGGGCAATTACACAACGGTTATGCTTCCGTCAGAGGAAGCGGGATTGAAACGCTTTGCGGCGATCGACAGCCAAAAGAGGATCGTGGGAAGGCTTGATATCAGGCTGGAAGACGGGATCGTAACAATGCCTTACATTTTTGTGGAAGAGGGCGAGCGCAGAAAGAAGATAGCGAGCGATCTTTTGCAGGATGTGCTTAGCGCACTGGATGAAAAAGACCTTTTCATGCCGTTTGAGATAAGATTTGCAGAGGAGAAGGAAAGCGAAGCCCTTCTTTCTTTCCTGAAAGCACAGGGGAACTTTATCATTGAAGAGAGTGCATATGTATTTACGGCATCTGCTTCCCAGAGAAGGAAGATCAGTAAATGGAAAGAAATGTCAATGAAAGAGACGGATGCGGTAGAATTGTTCTCCCTTGATAAGATCAGGCTTTCAAATTTTGAAAAAGACTTAAGAAAACGCGGCTTTGATGATTTTGCGGATCTCGAAGCCGGAAATTATGATAAGCGGCTTTCGTTTGCGCGTATAAAGAATGATCATATAAGCGGCGCGATACTTGTAAGCGTTTTTGAAGAAAAAGATGTGGAGGCTTCGTTTTTATTCGTAGGCGATAAAAATGTCAAGACGCTCCGCAGCCTGTTATGTGCAGCCATAAACGCGGTTGATGAGCTTTATCCTAAAGCTGATATCAGGTTCACCGCCATCAACCCGGCATCTTACGGCCTGGCGCAGGGGATATTCGGTGATGAGATCAAGCCGCTCCCGCTGATCTGCGCGCGGTGGAACGGATTGTCTGCGGATGTATTAAACGGGATAGATGGATTAGAAGAACTGGATGAAGAGGAGGAAGCATAATGGACGGGATAAATGAATTTGTAAACATCAAAAAATACAGCGAAATGAATAAAGAGGAAAAGCTGGATGCCTTTGAAAGCCTTCAGGGAAATATATTCAGTGTTGCCGAGACCGATACCGTGCTGGACGAAGACGGTAAGTACAAACAGGTTGGTGTCCACAGGGATTATTGCATCATCCAGGAACAGGACTTTGAAAAGGACTGGGATTTCTTTGAATTAAAAAAAGAGATGGAAGATCTTGCCGAGATAGAGGCAGAGAAAAAGTACAAAGACCAGAATACGGCAGAAGAACAGGCGGCTTCTTATGCTAAAAGATATAAGTCCATGAGTGAAAAGGACAGGAAAAAGGCCTTTAAGAAATATCGTGAACTCATGAACGATAAAATGGATAAGCTTACCAAGGCTTATACCAAAAGGAAGAAGGGCCGCAGCAATAACAAGATCTCCGTAAAGACGCTGATCAGTTATGAGAAAGAGATAATCGAATTAAATGCGCAGGCAAGGGATCAGTATCTGGAGGCTACCCAGACCGATCAAAAAGGAAGGCTTGATTTTGATAAGGTCTGCAACCGCATGCGTAAAAATTACCGTCTTCTGCGTATGTATCTGAAACATATAAACAGCGGAAGGATGAGCGCTAAGGATAAGAAGAATATCAAGGCAGATTACAATAAAGTATTAAGGGAATTAAGGGCCGACGAGACCTATATGAGGAATATCGACAGCGACCTTCACAAGGAGTTTACCTTCAGAAAGGCAACAGGTATTTACAGCCTTGAAGAAAGACGCAGCGACTATGAGGTAAGGCAGCTTAAGGCGGCTTATAAAGATGAACGCGAAGAGAAGGAAGCAGAGGAAGCTTACCTTAAGGAACTTGAGCGCCAGAGAGGAATGACTGAGGAAGAGCGCATAAGGGAAATACAGGAGGCGAAGAAAAAAGCCGATGAACTTATCGCCAATGCGCAGAAGGAAAAGGAAAAACAGCGCAAAGAGCAGGAAAAGCTTTTAAAAAAGCGTAAAAAAGAGCAGGATGAAGCCGAACTGAAAGCGCGCCGGAAAGAAGAGGCAAGGATCAAAAAAGAGAGAGCAAAGGCTCAGAGAAAGGCAGGACAGTTACGTGCTGCCTGGTCTAAGTTTTTGCGTACGGGGAACTGGGATCCGAATGCCATAGCGCTTAAAGAGTCGGAAGCGGCACCCAAAGAAGAAGTTAAAGAAGGATGGGTACTGGGTGAAGCTTTGGGTACTGCGGAGCAGTTTTTGTCACAGGATGCTTTTGACAGCATTTCCAACGCCCAGTTTGTTGCCATAGCAGAAAAACTGAATGAGAACTATAAGAATAACTGGCAGAAATTTAAAGATGAGTATAAAGAAAAGGATCTTGGAAAACGCTTACGTGATGATATGACGGGTATGATGAACAGTTTTACCCCCAAGGCGCAACGTCAGGCTGTTCAGCAAAAGATCAACAGATACAGTAAGCTGCTTGGGCTTAATTTCCCCGAGGTGGAAAACGCTCTTTTTGAGCTTTACAGGAAAATGTTTTCCCGTGAGGAGTCAAATATCTATCCGGATGGCATGGGAGTGACCTTTTTTGCTTTCTCATCTGCGGAGATAATGTCTAAACTTAGTGATGAGGATTTCAAAAAGCTGGATAAATTCAGCGCTCATCTGGAAACACTGGAAGATAAGCTGCTTTTGAGAGCACGCGGCGAAAGGATATTTAAGAGTGCGGTCATCAAGGATCTTATTGTTTCGGATAAACTTGATGATCCCAATGCCATAACCGAGATAACCAATCATGTAAAAGGCATAGACAGGGTTATCCGTCGTATGGCTGTAAAGAAATTCGGAACTCTGGCAGGAGAAGCCAGCTATAGAGGCCTGAGGGAATTCCTTGGAGAAAAAGCGCTCTTTGGTGATTACAGACTGGTGCGTGACCTTTCGGAGAGGTATCTTAACGGTCTGTCACTTACCAATATCAGTGCAGCGCGTCTTGATCAGGATTTTAAGTCCGCTTATGCGAAACTTTTTGATGATCCGTTCTATGACAGTTTTAAGGAGCTGATCCAGCAATACCTGGTCAATTCCGGATTTATCGGAAAGCTTGACGAGAAGAAGAGTACTGCGGATCTGTTAAAGAAGGCGCTGAAGCCCATAGTGCCTGTTTTTGAAGAATTAAAGAAAGCGGCAAAGGATGTAAAAGCCGGTGCGGCAACATGGGAAGTGGTACGTGCACGTTTTGAAAAAGTGATCTTAAGAAGTACTGGCGGCGCACTCAAATATGATAAAGACCAGCTTGCGCAGTTTGGAAAAAGCGTAACGGAACTTATCGCTTTGGAAGAAGCAAAAGCGAAAAAGGATGCGGTTAAGTTAAGCTTTGAGAACTGGGCGGGTAATAAGCTGGCAGCTGACCGTCCTCAAAATACATATTCGGATGTAGATGAATTCAGCTATAAGGGACTGCTTATGGGTGAACAGCTTATGGAGTCCAAAGAGGTAAAGGAACTTATAAAGGACGATAAGATGCGACGCTTTATAGCTGAGAATCTCGACGGCGTGATCATTAAAAACCAGGCGCTTAAGGAGCGTTTCCCTGCGCTTAAGGATATAAAGAATCTTGATGATCTGGATGCTATGCCTTACGGGGAATTCGTCAAGATGGTCGATGTCATCAAGTATAATCTCGAGAAGAATAAGAGCGGGCTTAAAAAGCTACTGGATGAAGGCAGCCAGGGAGATGAGCGTATTGAGCAGATGCGCAGATGCGTTCTCCTTGATATGATGCGCGATAAAGTGGAAGTTAAAAATGTCAGCGCTATGTTAAGAGCGCAGTTAAAGGAACACGAAGATAAAGAAGAGCTTAAACGTCATCGTATGCAGTATCTTATCGGACGCCAGTCGCTTAAAAGGGATGGCAGGGTCAAGTACCGCTTCGAAGATATGAAGGACAGGGATAAGAGCATCTGGCAGGAGTATTTCGGAAAAGGCAAGAAGTGGCTGGGTGAGCGTGTCAGCAGGATGGACCAGGCAAGTTTTGCCTGGAGAAGACTTGAAAGCAGATCGCCGGAGGCGGTTGCACAGGTTAAAAAATGGATAAAAGAAGCATACAGGGATAATGACAAGGAAAGTGTAGTGTCGAAGCTTGGCAGACTGGCCAAAGCGATAAAGGAAGGGCCTGAAGCGCTTAAGAAAGCGGGCTTTGAACTGGATGATCATCTTATCAATCTGTATCAGATAAGAAACAATGGTGCCGATGGTCTGTATACTACGATACGTGAAGCTCTTACCTGCAAAAGACCCGTACCCGGTAAAGACGGAAAGATTGTCGAAAAAGACATAGATCTGGTAAGTGAATATGGTGAAAGCCAGATGGATGTAAAAGCAGCTGATCCGGCTAAGTATATGCTGGAGCTGTCGCTGTGCGATGCCCAGGATAAGATGTATTCCCATGGCTGTATACGCCAGGGAGCCATGTTTGAGCATTATGGGGATGATGAAGCATACAGGAAGATGATGGAGAATGATGCCCGTTACATCCATCAGCGTCTTGATATCATGGACCGTTATCTCAATACACCTAAATATGATGCGAATCCGGAGCTTAAGATGCAGCTTCGGGATAAGCTTATGGAGATATTCCTTACTGCAGAAAGCAAGGAGCACCAGGATCAGATAAGCAGGATGACGAAGCTCAGAAGTACAAAGGAGATCGAGGAGGAGCTGCGGCAAAAGTACGAGAAAGACGTTGAGGAGTTTGAAGAAGGTATCAAGAAAGCATACGAGGAAGTTGATAATCAGAAGGCCCTGGCTGAGGAAGTTACCGAGAAGATAAATAACAGACGTTTAGCGACTGAGCAGCTGGCAGATGAGGTTAAGGATAATCGTGAGGATTACAATAAAAAAAGAGCTGCTTATGATAACGAGAAGCTTGTATATGCAGCAGCTAAAGATGCTTATGATAAAAGCAAGGCAAGGATCAAAGCGGTAGATACGGTAGCTGAGTGCAACGCCCAGATCAAAAACCTGACGAAGGGAATACAGGATAAGCAGAAGAGATTTGATAAGCTTCAGGCGAAGGTGGCAACTTATGATAATCTTCAAAAGCCCAGCAAGAAAGTGGTCGTAGAAGTAGTTGGTAAGGACAACAAAAAAGAAAATAAAAAGGTTAAGAATGAAAACTATGAGTCTGAGCTTAAGAAGTATGAAGAAGCTGCAAAGCATACAAAAACAAAAGAGTATAAAAGTGAAAAAAACGAACGCGATAGTCTGAAAAAAAGCTTAGACAGTGATAAGAAGCTGCTCGAAGATCTGGAATCCAAGAAAGCTGCCAGCCAGAAGATCCTGGATGATATGTCAGCACAGCTTAAGGAGAAGGAGAACATACTTGACGAAAAGCAGAAGCTCAGTGATGACATAGCAAGATATGCCAAGGAAAGAGAAAGGGTGTTCAAAGGTGCAAAGGAAGAACTTGAATATCTTAAGAGGACATATGATGAAGCCAATGACAGAGTAACTATGATAGGCGCACAGGTAAAAGTGCTGGAAGCGGAGAAGAATAATGTAGAGAAAAAGATACAGGATGAGCTTAAGGAGATTGAGTCCCAGCAGGGAAAAGCAGCTTCTCTGATGAAAGAGATCAGCGGAAATATGTCCAAGCTGGCAGAAGAGTATGGCAAGAACTCACTCTTATGCGGATATGATAACTTAGATCAGATGACGCATCATCTTACTGACTGTATCGACGCCGACGGTAAGCTAAAAAATGATGTTCAGAGCAGCGTGACTCTTTTTGAGGAACGCCGCAAGATGCTTGAAGAATATGGAGACGGTTCGCTGGCTATATTCTGGGAAGCATTTATTAATGACGATCAGATATTAAGTGATCTTATAGGGTCTGAAGAGTTCCTGGCAAGAGAACGCATTGAAAAGCTGTATGATGATTATGCGCCTTTGGCGAGAGCGCTTAACCAGCAGTATACCTTTGTTTCCAAGAAGTTCATAGAAGAAAAATTCCCCATACTGCTTAAGTATGGCGGACAGACAGAAGATAAGAAAGGTGAACCCGAATGGCATAAGACTCTTTCAAAAGAGCTTGAAGAGGTGCGTAAGAATGCGCCTAAGGATGAAGAGGCACAGAAGGCTTTATACGAGGAAGAGCTTAAGTCAATAGAAAAGTCTAAGGAAACAAAAGAATCAAAGGAAAACCAGAGAAAAGAGCTTATTAATTCGCATAACAAGAAGATGGAGCTTATCAAAAATGCCCAGGAGGAATACTGGAAGAAACAGCTCCAGTCTTATACCGATGAATACTTTACGAATACTCTTCAGGGTACCAAGTCGATAGAACAGGTGCTGTACTCGGCATGCGGTGATGCCCAGACGGAGATAGCAAAGCACATGATGTATGAGGATGAGGATGTCAAAAAGCAGTTTAAGACCCGCACGGCCAAGTACCGCAAGTGGTGGTTCAGAACTTCGAAGAATACCGGCGTGGAACTGGTGGCGCAGAAGCATAAGCAGACCAAATACCAGATATCAATGAAGAACGCTATGGATGTCATATATGCTATGCAGTATGTCATTCTGGCTGATGATACAGAGGCGCAGCAGCTGGTAAACAATGATGTGGCCAAGAAAATGTATGCGAAATACACGCAGCGCTATCTGGCAAATGATGAAAAAGCGGAGATGACATTTCTCCGACACATCCTTGAGGCAGAACATGATATAAAGGTTGATGAGGATGAAGGAGCTATCGAGAGTGCGATAGGAGGTCTTTCCGAGGAAGATCAGAAGGATATTGAGCAGCTTCTCAGCCAGTTCAGACGTCATGTGCGCGGAAAGTGTGTGGAACTGGATGTTACCGGATTCAATAAGGTAATAGGCACTTATGCAAGAGAATTCCTTGAACAGAAGCGTAATGTTGAAGAAGAGTTTGAGGTAAATAAGGAATTACTCGAAAAAGCCATGGAGGCAAAGATCGAGGAAAGAAGGAAAGATCAGAATGAAGTGATGCAGCAGAAATACCGCGGCCGCACACTTATGAGCAAACTCCTATTCGGCGGTAAGCAGAGTGAGCTGACGGAATTCGGCCAGAAGAAGCAGACGCTGGTCTATACACCCGAAAAGGCTAAGCTTAATAAGAAAGTCAAATCCAAGGGGGAAGAGAAGGATGAGGAACTCTTAAAAGAAGCACAGAAATATTTTGAGAAGGACGAGAACGGAAAGAAAGTCGAAGAAGGTGAGTATTCGGATATCCTTGCCGAATGTCTTGATGAGTACTGCCGTGTAAATCACCGTTATTATCAGCGTATAGGACGCCTGGGAGATAAGGTTGCCGGCTGGTTTGTCGATGGTGTTGATGATGATATCAAGATGGAGGCCAACAGATTAAAGATAATTTCCAGAGTGGCCAAATCCGAAAAAGGTGTACCTGAAGATGCCAGGGATCTGTTCATTGTTTATGCGGCTAAGTTCTCACAGGAGGGTGTATTTACGCCCGAAGCCATAGAGAAGCTGGCTTCCGAATTCATGCCTTATTATAACAGGCTGAAAGAAGCGGAAGCCATAGAAGTAAAGGATCCTGCATTAAAGCGCGTGCTGACCGATGCATGTGAGAAGAACCGTGCATATCTGTTCCTCTATGGCAGCGAGCGCGGCACAACTGCAGATACGAAGACCTTCCGCGATATGATCGAAGCACAGAAAGCATATTTTGCGTATGCGGATAAGGCCTATGAAGTGATCGATAATGCTATGAAGGAAAACAGATCCATCAACAGGCTTTCCGATGAAGACAAGCTGCGTTATCGGACATCTTTAAGAGAGTACTTTACCGAGAAGATACTTAATGACAGCACTAACGGTGTGGCGCTTAATGAGGAAGAATTAAGACAGGATGTACTTAAGCGCGTGGAGGATGAAAAAACCAGAAATGCTCTTATGCTCCAGGGCGAAAGTATAAGCAATGAGGAGTATGAACAGCAGATGCTGGGTACCGGCGTTGTATCACGTAAGGATTTTGAACATGCGCTGTTTGCTACGCGTAAGAGCGAGCTGGTTAAGAAATATAAGGCGCTTAATGATGATGAGCGAAGCCTGCTGGTCCTCTCACTGTATTGCTCAAAGCTGGGGCAGCATGGTTCACAGTCTGTCGTATACGGAAACAAGCCGGAGATGCTCAAATCCGACCGTGAACAGATACTTCGTTATATGAAGGGCGAAAAGGTTGACTTTAAGCCTGACTATAACCGTGCTATACGTGCGCTTTCGACCAAGTCCAAGAACTTTAAGATCTCGGGAGATACCAAGCTCTTCAGAGAAGCTCTTGATTTTGTCGAGATGGTCAATAAGCGCCGTGAGATGCTGCGCGTAAAAGACTTCAGCCGTATGTCCGACAGCATGAAGAATGCTGAGGCAGCCGATAAGTGGCGTAAAAAGGTCGCGCAGGATGTTGAAGGACTGCAGACCGGCCACAAGCTGATGAAGGACATCAAGATAGAGAGTAAGCAGGATTTCTTCACACGGCTGCGTGAACAGTCACAAGCCGATAAGGTTTCGCAGGATTCGCAGGGGCTTATATCCAAAGGCTTCCGTAAGTTTTCCGACTGGAAGGAAAATACATCGGTCGACAAAGTAATGAAGAGACTGGATAAGATGAGTGAGGGCGAAAAGAGCCTGCTGATCTACGTGCTTCAGGATCGTACTGCTTTGGATTATTCATCAGCCGGAAAAGATGAGAAGACAAAGATAGTTCCTCATGCGAATGCAGAAAAGCGCTTTGAGTTATATGAGAAGCTTATGACTGATGACGGTAAGCTTGATGCGCTGAGTCGTTCGGCTGATGAGAGCATGCTGCGTAATGCGATGAAGAGCCTTTACAGCTTCCAGGTCAGGGATGACAAGGAATTGCCGGACGGTGAGCTTCAGAAAGACGATTTTGTCAAAGAAAGCCTGATGCGTGTGGAGGCCATTGACTGGGATCTTCTGGCCCATGCCATGGACTTTATCGATGAGATAAAGAGAGAGCAGCGTAAGATGCTGGCCGTTCGTCTGGCGCATAAGCAGGTGACGGAACCTACGGATGCAAATAAGAACAGTAAAGCCGTGCAGTTTTTACAGCATCCCTCTTATGGACCGGCCATATACAAGGCTCATACACCCGAGGATCTGGATGATATCATTGAGAGTGCTTATTTCCTGGATAAAAATGATGTCACAGGTTTCTTTAGCGACGGGGCGGAAATAGACGATATGATGACCGGTTATTATTCGCTTTCACCCCAGGAGAAGATACTCTTTGTTAAGTGTCTGCAGCACAGAGACATACTGGATGTATCTCAGAAGAACCTGTATTGGAACTTCTTCGGAAGGGCAGAGCGTGATTACGTTAATCCTAAGGAAAGGGATGCACTGATCGACGAATTCCTGGAAAAGAACCAGAGCGGAGAGGGCATTGAACTGGGGAAGGATACATATCAGGAAGCGATACTCAGCCTTTTATCGACCCAGGTAAACGATGATATGAGCTTTGAAAAGATGGAGGGCTCCGACTGGGCATACAAGAACATTAATGTCAACAACCAGCTTTTAGTCACGGATCAGCGTAAGGCTACACGTTTGGACTGGAAACTCTTTGAGCGTGCGCTTCAGTTCGTTACCAGAACGGTACGTGAGAGAAAGACTGCGGATTATGATGAGGCACTTTATAAGGCTGTTGCACAGAAGGATAAGAATGCCAAGCTCAAGATGGACCGAAGCTATATGAGGAAGAATCTCCATCATACGGGGTCACGCTTCATGCGCTTTTTGGCAAAGGAAGGTTATGCACAGATCGAGGATAAGCTGGGACTGTTTGAGAAGGCTGTGGACTTTGGCGGCTTCCTTGTAAGTACCAAGACGGCCAACTATCTGCACGAACAGGTAAATAAGCTGAAACCCGAGGAAAAGGCTGCTGAGGATAATAATGATGACGACGCTGACGACAATGAGGAAGAGGAGGAGAAAGTGCCTCTGCTCCAGTCACTTGCCGGAATGGTCATGGATGCAAAAGAGCAGTACGATTCCCTGAAGGAGATGAAAGACCAGTTTAAGGATACATATAAGGAATATAAGGGTATCTTCGTAGAGGAAGAGGAAGAAAAGGTAAAACCCAAGGATGAACTGTCAAAGGAAATGAAGGAAGTCGAAAAGCCGCTTAAGGGTAAACCTATCCTTGAGATGGTAATGGGCTTTGCCTCAAGTCTTCCGGATTATAAGGATAAGGCAGACAAGTTTATCAAAGAAAATCCCGAGAAGCTCGAGATGGCCGATAAATACTTAAAGAAAGTATTCGGTGAGAGACTGACGGCGACCAAAGCAGCCGGCTGGTACGAGAGCGCAAGAGACTGGACCATGGATAAACGCGACAGCCTGGCAGATGTGATACTTAACGATCACCTCGGTGATGATAACGAAATGAAACAGTTCCTTGACGGACTGGTTGAAAAGGCCGGCGCTGTTACCGGATTTATGGAGTCGGTTTCCAAGTATGTGAGCCCTGCGATAGATATGATCGGTGAATTCAAGAATATCGTCCAGGCAGGTGTAAACATCCACAAACTTAATAAAGCCAAAGCTGAAGGCGTTGAAGCGGCTTCGGAAGACCGGAAGATGGTAGAGGAAGTAAAGAAAGCCGGCCAGTTCTCCGAAGATGACCTTAAGGAAGTTGAAGAAGGTTCAAAAGACCGCCTGGCACTGCTTAACGCCAATAACAGCATGACCAAGAGCATCCAGGGCAGGAAGATCATAGAGTCACTGGGCGAGCTTACAAAGAAGGGACTCAATATCGCCAATCTTAAAGGATATGACAAGATCGTGGGCGTGGCTGTGGATCTGGCTAACTTCTTCTATAAGTGCATGTCCGATAAAGACGCGCTCATGGAATACTATTCAAGCGGCGGAGCAGGAGAAGTATCCCGCATCATGGAAGGGCGCAGGAAACTGAATTCGTTCACAAGCACCAGAAATATCAAGAAGCAACCTAAAGAGCTGGCACTGTATCCGGATGTGAGCGGAGGCTATCAGATAAAGACCGGTCAGCTGGATATGCTGCAGAGGGCGCTGGGATTTGAAAGAAGAGAAGAATTTGCCGATTACTTAAGACTTAACATGGTGAATTCGCTGCTGTTTTCGGCCAGCGATAATAACCCGCTCAAGCAGCCAAAGATACTGGCTAAGGTGGCGCTGGCAGTGCTGGGACTTGAAGATCTGATAGGAAAGACGGATGCCGAATCCGCGCAGAAGATATTTGAGAAACTGAAGGATTGATGTGACCGCACCCCCGCGCGCCTGCGCGGGAAAGTGTAAGCCGGATGTGATCACACCCACGCGCATCGCGCGGCGGGCTGTATGCCTGATGAAGATACGAAAGTCCCCGCGCGCCTGCGCGGGGGCTTTCATGTTGCGGGGGGATTTATCCTTGCTTTTTTTATATAATTTTAGTAAAATATAGGCTGTATTTTTGTGTAAAGTATCGGGAGGGGATTATGAGCGAGACGGTACGTATAGCCATGGATGCCATGGGCGGGGATAATGCCCCGGGAGAGATAATAGCAGGCGTTATAGACGCCTTAAAAGAAGCCGATGACGTGATAGTATATCTGGTCGGTAAAGAGGATGTGATAGCGAACGAGCTCTCCAAATACAGCTATGATGAAAAGCGCATTGAGGTGGTGCATGCATCGGAAGTGATAGAGATGGCTGAACCGCCTGTAATGGCAGTACGCCGGAAGAAGGACTCATCCATAGTAAAAGCCCTGCATCTGGTAAAGGACGGCACCTGTGATGCCTTTGTATCCGCCGGATCATCGGGAGCGATACTGGTGGGCGGACAGCTGATAGTAGGCCGTATACCCGGGGTTGAACGTGCGCCCCTGGCTCCCATAATACCTACCGAAAAAGGAGCATCACTGCTGATAGACTGCGGGGCAAATGTTGACGCAAGGGCAGAACAGCTGGTGCAGTTCGCCAGAATGGGAAGCATCTATGCGGAGAATGCTCTGGGTATAGATAAGCCCCGTGTGGGAATAGTTAATATAGGGGCGGAGGAAGAAAAGGGCAATGCCCTGGTAAAAGAGACTATACCTCTGCTTAAGGAATGCGATGATATCAACTTTACAGGCTGTGTGGAATCAAGGGATATACCCTTTGGCGCGGCTGATGTCATCGTATGCGAGGCGTTTACCGGTAATGCCATATTAAAGCTTTATGAAGGCGAAGCAACATTTATTCTCAAAGCATTAAAGCGTGCGATGCTCAGTAACATGCGCAGCAAACTGGGAGCTTTACTGCTTAAACCGGCACTTAAGGAAGTGCTTAAGGATTTTGATGTTAAACAGTACGGCGGAGCACCGCTTTTAGGGCTTAACGGTCTGGTGGTAAAGACGCACGGTTCAGCCGAAGCGGTAGAGGTCAGGAATTCGATATTGCAGTGCCGGACCTTTAAAGCGCAGCATATCAATGAAAAGATCAAGGAAAAGATGAAGCTGGGGAGCGATGATGGAGTATGAAGTATTAAAAAAGGCTATAGAGAAGACTCTTCAGGTATATAATGCCGAGATAACGCCCGAGGCGACATTTGAGACCACTCTTGGAGCCGATTCGATCGATATGGCCCAGATATTTAAGCTGGTCGAGGAAGAGCTTAAGATTAACATTCCCATACACGAGTGGGCACGCGTTAAAAGTGTTAAGGATGCTTATGAGCTGATATGCCGGGTGAAGTGCGATGAATGATGAGGAGCGTATATCGCGTATCGAGCAGAGCCTGGGCTATACTTTTAAGGATAAGAGCCTGCTGCTTACCGCGCTGACCCATTCTTCCTATGCGCATGAACGCAAGATCAATAAGACCGAATGTAACGAGCGGCTTGAGTTTTTGGGGGATGCGGTACTGGAACTGATAAGCAGCAGATATCTGTTTGAAAGATATCCACAGCTTCCCGAAGGCAGGCTCACATATCTGAGAGCGTCACTGGTCAGCGAAAAGCCTTTGGCAGAGTGCGCCGGGAGAATGTCCCTGGGGGAGCTTTTAAGACTGGGCAAGGGCGAAGAAGCCTGCGGTGGAAGAAAAAAAGCATCGGTAACTTCGGATGCATATGAGGCACTGATCGGCGCCGTATATCTGGACGGGGGATTTGATGAGGCTGCCCGTTTTGTGGAACGCGAAGTGATGAGCGCTGCCGGAGAGCATCTTATAGATAAGGATCCGAAGACCACTCTGCAGGAACTGCTGCAGCGCAGGATGGAGGCACATATCGAATATGTGCTGGTAAACGAGACGGGACCGGATCATGATAAGTGCTATACCGTGGAAGTTAAGGTAAACGGAGAAGCCTGCGGAAGCGGCAGCGGAAAAAATAAAAAAAATGCCGAAAAGGCAGCGGCCGCAGAGGCAGTTGAATACTGGAAGAAAGAGATACAAAAGAAATGTACTTAAAGAGCATAGAGGTGCAGGGCTTTAAGTCCTTTGCAAATAAGATAAGATTTGAGTTTCATAACGGAATAACAGGTATAGTGGGACCCAATGGTTCCGGTAAATCAAATGTAGCAGATGCGGTGCGCTGGGTTCTGGGTGAGCAGCGTATAAAACAGCTTCGTGGAGCATCCATGCAGGATGTCATCTTTTCGGGTACGGAACTGCGTAAGCCCCTGGGCTACGCTTATGTGGCTATAACCCTTGATAATTCTGACAGGCAGCTTTCCGTGGATTATGATGAGGTGACTGTAGCCAGAAAGATATACCGTTCGGGAGAGAGCGAATATCTGATGAACGGTAACATCTGCCGTCTTAAGGATGTCAACGAGCTCTTTTATGATACGGGTATCGGTAAAGAGGGTTATTCGATCATAGGTCAGGGCCAGATCGACCGTATACTATCCGGAAAGCCCGAAGAGAGGCGCGAACTCTTTGATGAGGCCGCAGGTATAGTCAAGTTTAAGAAACGCAAGGCTGCGGCTGTAAAGCAGCTGGAAGACGAAAAGCAGAATCTTACGCGTGTAAATGATATACTCTCCGAGCTCGAAAAACAGGTCGGGCCGCTGGAGAAACAGTCGGAAAAAGCCCACGAATACCTTAAGAAAAAAGAGGAATTAAAGCGCCTGGATGTAAATCATTTCCTTATGGAAAGCGAGCGCAAATCCGGTGTACTTAAGGAAACAAAGGAAAAGCTGCATATCGTAAACGACGATCTTGAGGCGCATAAGACGCAGCTCGAGACCATAAGGACCGAATACGATTCCATAAGCGAAGAGCTGGGAGCTTTGGAGGAAGACCTGGAAAAAGCCAGGGGAGAACTGACTGAAGCCGGAAGCGCAAGGACCAGGCTCGAAGGACAGATAGCGGTATTCAATGAGCAGATTAATTCCGCAAAAAACGGCAGTGAGCATTTTACAAAGCGTATCAGTGAGCTGAATGCGTCGCTGGATGAGAAAAAGAAAGAAAAAGAAGCCATAGACTCCGACAAATCCGGAGCCGACGATGTGCTTAAAGAGGCGCAGGATAAGCGCGATAATGAACGTGCCCTGCTCAAAGAGATACAGGATAAGATAGAAGCCTACAATCAGGCTATAGAGAACGATAAGAACGGTATAATCGAAATGCTCAACGAGCGTGCCAACGTGCGCAGCTCGAAAGAGCGTTACGATACCATGCTCGAACAGAGCCAGGTAAGAAGGTCCGAGCTTAATTCACGTTTCCTGCAGGCAAGGACCGATGAGGAAGAGCAACAGAACATAATCGAGAGGCTGCGCGGTGAATTTGAGCAGATCAATAAAAGAATAAAGGATATAGATTACGAGCGCGAGAAGAAGGAAGAGCGCGCCGGAGAGATACATGACGAACTGGGAGCGATGGACCGCAAGCTTCAGGAGACCCAGGTGGCGTATCATCAGGATAAGACAAGACTCGAATCCATATCTAACCTGACTGAACGCTATGAAGGTTATTCCGGATCGATACGCCATGTAATGGAGAAAAAGGCGGAGGATAAGGGAGTTATCGGTGTAGTAGCCGATATCATCCGCGTGGAGAAGCGTTACGAGACCGCGATTGAAACGGCTCTGGGCGGCAATATCCAGAATATCGTAACCCGTGACGAAGCATGTGCAAAGCGCATGATCAAATACTTAAAAGATAACCGCTTCGGACGTGCGACATTCCTGCCCCTTACATCTATAGAGCACCCGCAGAAGTTTAAGACACCCGAAGTCTTAAACGAAAGGGGCGTTATAGGGATGGCTGATGAGATAGTCAATACCGATCCCGAATATATCAATGTGGCAAAGAGCATGCTGGGGCGCATAGTTGTCGTTGATAATATGGACAACGCGCTGGCCATTGCACGCAAATACGATTACGGCATCAGGATGGTAACGATAGAAGGCGAACTGCTGGTACCCGGCGGTGCCATAAGCGGTGGTGCTTTCAAAAATAATTCCAACCTGCTGGGACGCCGCCGTGAGATGGATGAACTGGAGAAGAAGGTCAAGGATGCTCTGGCAAAGATAAATGAATATATGGACGGTATCGAGAAACTCAAGGCTGAGCGTAACGCACTGAGAGTTGAGATAGAGGATGCCAAGGTCAGGAGCCAGAAGGAATTTATCAATCTGAACACCGCAAATCTGAACCTGCAGAAGGCACAGGAGAAGATAGACGCCACGACCAAAGGCGTGGATGATCTGAACCGCGAGCAGGGCGAGATAGAGCAGCAGGTTAAAGAGATAAAGGAAAGACAGGCGGAGATAGCCGAAACGCTCAAAGGCTTTGCCGGAAGCGAAAAGGAAATGAACGAACGCATCGAGGCCGCGCAGCTTAAGCTTGACGAAGAGCGTGATAAGGAAACGGCTCAGGCCATGAAGGTGACCGAGTGCGAAGTTGAGCTTGAAAAACTGGTGCAGAAGCAGCAGTTTGAAGCACAGAATGTGGAGCGTATCGATTCGGAGATAGCACGTATCGAAAAAGAGATACGTGAAGCGCAGGAGACCATTGAGACAAATGCCGCTACCGTGGCACAGAAGGAAGCCGATATAGAGCAGATCAGGCAGACTATAGCTGCCAGCTTTGATGCGGAAGAGGGATCAAAGAATAAGCTTAAAGAGCTGCAGGATAAGAAGGATGCCCTGGGTGAAAAACAGAAAGGCTTCTTTGCGCAGCGTGAGGAATTAAGCGATAAGATAAGCGGCCTTGATAAGGAATCCTACCGCCTTAACAGCCAGCTCGATAAGCTGAATGATGAGCTTAACGGCCTCACCGATTATATGTGGAATGAATACGAACTGACTCTGGAAGATGCTGCAGAGCTTAAGGATGCGGCGCTTACGGATCTGGTATTCATAAAACGCAGTATCGCCGAGATAAAGGATGCGATAAAGCGTCTGGGCGATGTAAACGTTAATGCCATTGAAGATTATAAGGCTGTAATGGAGAGGTATACCTTCCTTAAGGGACAGCATGACGATCTTATCAATGCTGAGAAAGAACTGCAGGGCATCATAGAAGAACTTGATACTGCGATGCGCAGACAGTTTACCGATAAGTTTGATGAGATAAAGAAAGAATTTGATAAAGTATTTAAGGAGCTCTTCGGCGGTGGTAAGGGAACGCTTGAGCTCATGGAAGATGAGGATATCCTGGAAGCAGGTATACGTATCATCGCCCAGCCGCCCGGAAAGAAACTGCAGAACATGATGCAGCTTTCGGGTGGTGAGAAAGCGCTGGCGGCTATAGCTCTGCTGTTTGCGATACAGAACTTAAAGCCTTCGCCTTTCTGTCTGCTGGATGAGATAGAGGCGGCGCTTGATGAGAGTAACGTAGGACGTTATGCAAGCTATCTGCATAAACTTACCGCTCACACACAGTTCATCGTCATCACCCACCGTCGCGGTACCATGGAAAAGGCAGACAGGCTTTACGGTATCACGATGCAGGAGAAGGGTGTATCTACACTGGTATCCGTAAATCTGATAGACGAAGAACTGGATAATTAATTAAGATAAGGAGATAAAGCTATGGCCTGGTGGCCTTTCGGAAAAAAGAAAAAAGAAGAGGAAGAGATCGTTGAGGAACAGAGCTTCAGGGTAAGCGATGATGATGCCGATTTCAGCCTGTTCAGAAGACATGATGAAGAAAACAAACCCGTGCAGGAGAGTGCAGCAGCGCTGACGCCTGCTGAGGTAAGCACTCAGGATATACCGGATGTTTCAGATGCCGGCACCGGTGCTTTTGATACGGTGAAGGAAGATGAAGAGGGCAGCGCTGAAGCCGGTAACGCTGATGAAGCGCAGGATGAAGAGCCGGAAGAAGAAAAGCCCCAAAAGAAGGGCTTCTTTGCACGCCTTAAGGAAGGTCTGGCAAAGACCAGGGACAACTTTGTATACAGTCTGGATATTATCTTTGACGGCGCCGCATCGATAGATGATGACTTTTATGAGGAACTTGAAGAGATACTCATAATGGGCGATATAGGCGTGCGTACCACCGAAGAGATCCTGGATACCTTAAAGGAGCAGGTGGAGGAACAGCATATAGTACGTCCCACGGAATGCAAGGAATTACTGATAAAGGATATAAGGGATCAGATGTATGTCGGAAAGGCGGCATATGATTTTGAAAAGCAGCAGTCGGTTGTATTTGTTATCGGTGTGAACGGTGTGGGCAAGACCACATCCATAGGAAAGATAGCTTCGCATCTTAAGGCATCGGGAAAGAAAGTAATGATGGCTGCCGCCGATACCTTCCGTGCGGCTGCGGGCGACCAGCTTAAGGTATGGGCTGAGCGCGCAGGTGTGGAACTGATAGGCGGACGTGAGGGTGCCGATCCTTCAAGCGTGCTTTATGATGCTACGGCAGCCGCAAAGGCCAGGGGCGTAGACGTGCTGCTGGTAGATACCGCCGGACGTCTTAACAACAAAAAGAACCTGATGGATGAGCTTAAAAAGATGAACCGCGTGATAGATAAGGAATTTCCCCAGGCACACAGGGAGAATCTTATAGTACTGGATGCTACCACCGGGCAGAATGCTCTGCAGCAGGCCAGGGACTTTAATGATGTGGCGGACTTGAGCGGGATAATCCTTACCAAGATGGACGGTACCGCAAAGGGCGGTATTGCCGTGGCTATACAGTCCGAGCTTAAAGTGCCGGTTAAGTACATAGGTGTGGGTGAACATATTGAGGATCTGCAGAAGTTTGATGCGGATGCTTTTGTGGAAGCTCTCTTTGATGTGGAGCTTGAAAAAGATGAAGATGAAGAGAATGCGGAGGATGTAGAAAATGCCTGAAATGCTGACACTGGATGCCTTTGAAGAGGCAGCCGAGATCGTAAAGGAAGTGACTCTTGAGACTAAGCTGATATACAGCGATCACTTGAGCGCACTCACGGGGAATAAGGTATATCTTAAGCCGGAGAACATGCAGTTCACCGGTGCGTATAAGGTAAGGGGCGCATATTATAAGTCCAGTACCTTAAGCGAAGAAGAAAAGGCAAAGGGTGTGATCACGGCATCTGCAGGAAACCATGCACAGGGCGTGGCTTATGCGGCACGCTGCAAGGGTATGAAGGCCACTATAGTCATGCCTACGACTACCCCTCTTATCAAAGTAAACCGCACCAGGAGCTTCGGCGCGGAAGTGGTGCTGTACGGTGACGTGTATGATGAAGCCTGTGAAAAAGCATATGAACTGGCAGCGGAACACGGATACACTTTCATACATCCCTTTGATGATCCGGCAGTGGCTACGGGGCAGGGAACCATAGCAATGGAGATAATAAAGGAACTCCCGCTGGTTGACGTGATACTGGTGCCCATCGGAGGAGGCGGACTGGCAGCCGGCGTATCCACACTGGCCAAACTTTTAAATCCCAAGATAAAGGTTATAGGCGTTGAACCTGAAGGCGCCGCTTGCATGAAGGCTTCTCTTAAGGCCGGCAAGGTCGTAACACTGCCTACGGTCGATACGATTGCCGACGGTACTGCCGTTAAGACACCGGGAAGCAACATATTCCCTTACATCCGTCAGAATATAGATGATATAATCACCGTAAAAGATGAGGATCTGATAGTCTCTTTCCTTGATATGGTCGAGAACCACAAGATGATAGTGGAGAATTCCGGATTGCTTACCGTGGCAGCGTTAAAGCAGCTCGATGCCAAAGGAAAGAAGATAGTGGCAATACTTTCCGGCGGTAACATGGACGTGATAACGATGAGCAGTGTTGTCCAGCAGGGGCTCATCTTCCGTAACAGGATATTTACCGTATCGGTACTTCTGCCCGACAAGCCCGGACAGCTGCAGGGAGTGGCCGGCGTGATCGCAAAGGAGAACGGTAACGTGATCAAGCTTGAGCATAACCAGTTTGTTACTACCAACAGAAAGAGCGCCGTGGAGCTGCGTATCACCATAGAAGCATTCGGTACGGAGCATAAAGAAGCCATACTCAAGGCTCTTGAGAGCGGCGGATATAAGCCCAAGGTAGTAAGAACACTGATATAAAAAGAAAATATCTTTCATATAAACAGGAGGTTAGGATAATGGCAGACATAAGACCTTTTAAGGCGATAAGACCTGCAAAGGGAATGGAGAGCAGGATAGCGGCGTTGCCCTATGATGTGTACAGCAGGGCAGAGGCTAAGGTAGTGGTAGGTAAGAATCCCGATTCTTTCCTGGCTATCGACAGGGCTGAGACCCAGTTTGATGACAGCGTGGATACCTATGCGGACTGTGTTTACGAAAAGGCAGCACAGATGCTTAAGGAGCGCATTGAGAAGGGCGATTTCGTTAAAGAGGATAAGGCTGTTTATTATCTTTACGAGCTTACGATGGACGGCCGCGTTCAGACAGGTATCGTGGGCTGTGCATCGATAGATGATTATGAGAAGCAGGTTATCAAAAAGCACGAGAACACCCGCGCTGATAAGGAAGCAGACCGCATCCGTCACGTTGATACCTGCAACGCCCAGACCGGACCTATCTTTCTGGCATACCGTCAGACTAAGGAACTCAGGGAGCTTATGTTAAAGATAAAGAGCGGCGAAGCTCTCTATGATTTCACTTCCGACGACGGGATAAGACACAGGGTGTTCGTTATCTCCGGTGATGAGGATATCGCCGTTGTAAAGAAGGCATTCGATGACATGAACGCGCTTTATATAGCTGACGGTCATCATCGCTGCGCATCCGCGGTGCGTGTGGGACAGAAGAGACGTGCTGCCAATAAGTCGCATACAGGCAATGAAGAGTATAATTACTTCCTCTCCGTTATCTTCCCGGACGAGGAGCTCATGATAATGGACTATAACCGTGTGGTACATGACTTAAACGGAAACAGTGTAGAGCAGTTTATGGATGCGCTTAAGAAAGTGTTTACCGTAAGCGATGCGATGGATACGGAGTATCACCCTGCATGCAAGGGCGAGCTGGGAATGTATCTGGATGGCAGCTGGTATAAGCTTAATATGCTCGATGAAGTAAAAAGCGATGATCCCGTGGACGGGCTGGATGTGGCGATACTGCAGGATAAGCTGTTATCTGCTGTGCTGGGCATAGAAGATCCCAAAACGGATAAGCGTATAGAGTTTGTAGGCGGCATAAGAGGCCTGGGAGAATTAAAGAGCAGAGTGGATGCACTTCCCCAGAAGGGCGTGGCTTTTGCGATGTATCCTACTTCGATAGGCGAGCTCTTTGCGGTAGCTGATGCCGGCAGGCTCATGCCTCCCAAGTCGACCTGGTTTGAGCCCAAGCTCAGGAGCGGAATATTTATCCACAGCATAGAGGAGGCATCCAATGAATAAGAAGCTCTACGATCTGATGGACTGGGCTGCGATAGAGGAGCTGGTCTACGGAGAATGCGATAGACCCGATGAGATACTGGGTTCCCATAACAGGGGACGTTCATCCCTGGTGCAGGCATTCTTTCCGGGGGCCAGTGCGGTTACACTCTATATAAACGGCAGCGGAGTTAAGGGAAAGAGCGTTAAAGAAGAGATAAATATGGAGATGGCAGATGATGCGGGCTTTTTTGCAGCACTGCTCAGCGGTACCGACAGGAAGGATTACCGTTATCATGTGGAGTATGCGCTTGATGACGACGCATCCAAAAAGAAAAAGAAAGCAGTAAAGACACTAGACTGCGATGAGATCTACGGCAAGGGCCGGCTTCTGGGTGAAGATGAGGAAACGCGCTTTTTAAGCGGAGCCGAGAGCAGAGCCTATACCTACATGGGGGCACACAAAAAGACTGTTGATAACCGCAGGGGCGTGGTCTTCCGTGTGTGGGCACCCAATGCGATAAGGGTTAACCTTGTAGGCGGGTTCAATTCATGGAACTCTCTTATAAATCCCATGAACCGCCTTTATGACAGCGGGATATTTGAGCTTTTCATTCCCGGAATAGAAGAAGGTGAAGAATACGCATATGAAGTGCTGATGCATGGCGGTGTTGAAGTAATGAAAGCCGATCCCTACAGCGTGTGCCAGAAGGACGCAGAAGACGGAATAAGCATAGTTAAGACCATTGATCATAAATGGAAAGATGATAAGTGGATGGAAGCGCGCAAAAAGTTTGCGGCGGGATCTTCTTATGTGAATCTGTATACGCTTCCTCTTCAGAAGATGCCTGAGGGCTTCCTTAAAGATAAAAAAGCTGTGTCCGATATGGCTGATTATATCGCAGGGATGGGCTACAGCCATGTGGAACTTCTGCCGCTGATGGCTTATCCGAATGCCGAAGATGCAGGATACCATCCCGCACTTCTGCTGGCACAGGATGGCAGGATCGGCAGTGCACAGGATCTGTGCGCATTTGTGGATGCCATGCATGCAAAGAATGTGGGCGTGATACTTCAGTGGGCTCCCGGGGACTTTTCAAATGTTAGTTACGGCCTTGGAGGCTTTGACGGAAGTGCGCTGTATGAGTATCCCGATCCCAGGAAGGGTGTGGATCCCAGGACCGGAATGCTTAAGTTTGACTTTGGCAGGGCGCAGGTGAGAACTTATCTTTTATCTGCGATCAACAGCTGGATAGAGAATTATCATATAGACGGATTGGATATTCAGGAGCTTGCCGGTATGCTCTATCTGGATTATTACCGTAATCCCGGGGAATGGATCCCCAATATGTACGGCGGAGTAGAGAATCTTGAAGCCATCTCTTTCTTCAAGGAGATGAACGCTATGATGCATAAGGCAAAGAGCGGGCTTTTGAGCATAGCATCAGGGGCTGCATGTTTCCCCAAGGTGACGGAGGTTTCCGATGAGGGACTGGGCTTTGATCTGGTAGAGGATGCCGATTGTATCAGGGAACTGATCGATTATCTGAGCCGCGACCCCATCGTGCGCAGGTCTTATCACCAGGCGCTTACGGGAAGCATGCTGTACCAGTATTGCGAGCATTATCTGCTCCCGATAGGACTGGCAAA
The DNA here is from genome assembly GCA_017437785.1 of Lachnospiraceae bacterium. GTDB lineage: Bacteria > Bacillota > Clostridia > Lachnospirales > Lachnospiraceae > NK4A136. Next base: position 27,684 of record JAFRXH010000009.1, on the reverse strand, counting down.
TGTTAATTTCCGTCAGGGCGGTATCAGACAGCGTATGTATGGTGACGCCTCACAGCAGTGGAAAGGACTTAAGCTGCTGTATGCATACCAGGCGCTGCATACCGGAAAGAGCAGTTCCTTCTGCGGACAGGAATACGGTGAGAACCTGTCGTTTGAAGATATGGGATCTGTCCTGCCCTACGAGAAAAAGGAACTTGAAGCGGAAGTCATGCGCTCCTATATACGCAGCTTAAACCAGCTGTGCAGGAGCGAAAGCGCCATATCGGCCGATGACGCTGCGGATGAGGATTTTGTATGGCTTAAGGAGCAGGGCGCCGAGGATAACGTGCTGTGCTTTATCAGGCAGGATAAGAAGAAATCTTTTGTCTGTGTATTTAATTTTGCAAATGTAGACAGACCCAAATACTTCATAGGTGTTGACCGTGAAGGAAAGTATAAAGAGATATTCTCTTCGGATAACGGCGGCATATGCGAAGGATCTACCGTGGCGGCACGTAAGGGAAAGACAGACGGATGGCAGTATAATATACGTGTGCAGCTGCCGGCACTGAGCGTAAAGATCTATCAGTATGTTCCTTTCAGTGCAGAGGAGAAGGCAGAGATAAGGCGCAGGGAAGAAGAACGCGCGAGAAAACGCCGCGAAGAAGAGGCAATGAGGCAGAAGCTTAAAGAAGAACGCATGAAGCTGCGTCACAGCCTGAAAGATGAACTGGCAAAGAAGATAGCGGCAGCGGAAGCAGCCATAGCTTCGGGCTCTGAGACTAAGGGTAAGAAGAAAAAGTGATTAAAGGGATAGAGATATTTTCGACATCGGTATCGGGGAATGAGAGCGTATCCGGAGGGACGGCGATATCTTCTGTATCCGCAGATACCCTGCTTAAGGCCGCGGGAACAAGCGTGGAAGAAGTAAGCGAAAACCTGGACGCCATGCAGCGCTTTTTAAAGGACCTTCCGGGCAGGATGGTGGTTTTTGCCGTGCGTGCGGTGATCGCCATCGTACTCTTTTATATCGGCAGCAAGCTGATAAGCCTGATACGCAAGATCATCAAAAAGTCCATGCAGAAGGCAAAGGCGGATGTCAGTCTGCAGCACTTCCTGGACTCCCTGCTGAAAGTGGGACTGTATGCGCTGCTGCTGATATGGATCGCATCGTATTTCGGCTTTGAGACTACATCGCTGATCGCCGTACTGGGCAGTGCCGGTGTGACCATAGCGCTGGCATTGCAGGGAAGTTTATCCAACGTTACCGGCGGTGTGCTGCTGCTTATCCTTAAGCCCTTTAAGGTGGGCGATTACATAAAGGAAGACAGCAAAGGCAATGAAGGCTTTGTTACGGAGATAGGCCTTTTCTATACCAAGCTGCGTACGATCGATGAGAAAACAGTGGTACTGCCAAACGGTACACTGGCCAATACGTCACTTACCAATGTAAACGAAACGCCCAGAAGAAGGCTGATAATGAGCTTTGGCATTTCCTACAAGGCCGATATCAAAAAGGCCAAACAGATAATGAAAGAACTGGTAGAGAAAGACGCGCGTTTCATAAAAGGCGAAAAACTGCAGATATACGTTGAGAGTCTTGATGAATCGCAGGTGACAATGGGACTGAGAGCGATCGTTAAGAACGAAGACTATTTCGAAGTAAAATGGGACTACACTGAAGCTGTTAAGGAAGCCTTTGACAAAGAGGGTATCAGCATACCTTATCCACAGCTGGATGTACACTTTGACGAGGCATCACCGGGCGGAGGCGTTAAGCGCAGATGAAAAAAAAGAAGAAGGGTACGGGTATACTTATAGCTATACTGCTCTTTGTCATCCTGGCGGGGGCAGCTGTAGTATTCTTTGGTTTTATCAACGATCCCACTGCGATAGAGATAAGGCGTTACCTGGCCGGCAAATATGTGGAGAAGGGTAACGACGATAAGGCTGAGAGCCTTTATTATGATATACTAAACCGTGATGAGACCGATACCTCTTCCTATCTGGCCCTGGGAGATATATATCTGCGTTCGGAGGATCTTGAAGATGCCCATGAGATATTAAGGGAAGGACTTGAGTATGCGCCATCCCAGGATATAGCCCTTAAAGAGTGGAGCGTATATGAGAAAGAAGCAAAGCAGATAGAGGCCGGCGGGGCAGGCAAGGAACTGCTGGACTTTGTCAATTCGATCCCCGCAGATGATCTGCGCGGATATATGGATGATAAGGGGGCTGCCGATAAATTTGCAAAAGATGATGCAAGGCGCTGGGGCGATTCGATACTGGCGCTTGCGAAGATGCATATGGATCATGCCGATGCGCCCGGAGCACAGAAGATACTTGAAGATGCGATAGATGCGCCTTTAAATGAATTTGTCGACCTGGATGCATTTACGGATATGCTGATAGATGTTTATCTGGCGCAGGGAAATACCGCTCTGGAATCGGGAGATAAGGATAAGAATGCGAAGTATTTCTTTGATAAGGTTTTAGCACTCGATCCTCAGAATAAAGAGGCTCTTGAGGGGCTGGCAAAACTAAGCAGCATGGAGGATGACTCCCAAAAGTGGAAGAAGATAGACATTGACGCCGTGGTTAAGGCTGAGCTTTTGGTGAACATGCACGGGATCAAACTGACTGTTCCCGTAACCGTTAAGATCGACGCGTTTTATGACGGGACTTCCCCCGGGGCTGAAGTGCTGACGGTGGATGAGGATCTTACCTTATCGATGCTGGGAAGGAAAGAAGAGCAGAGCGAGAGCATAAAGGTCTACCAGGACCTTAAGGATATGGTGGTTGAGAGTGACCTTACAGGCAGGCAGGTTGAGAAAAATACCAGCTTAAAGGATACCCTTTTTGAGTTCATAGCTGATTATCAGGCGATAGCCGGCGCCGCACCTGTCAGCGGATCGCAGACCGTTAACGGTATCAGATGTGATGTGCGCAAAACTACCATGAAGGGTAAGGATTATCTGTATTACACGCCCAGGGATATCATGCCTGACGGTGCAGAGACGCTTTGCACATCATTGGTGCTGGATGTTACCAGATATACGGCTGCGGATGACGGCAGGGTGGTAAGGGTAGAAGCAACGATGCAGAATATCGACCAGGATGCTCTGGCTGAACTGATAGCTCCGTACCTTGCCGGTCTTAAAGCAGATATAACGATCGAAAGCCTTGATGCTGTGATAGATATAGATTGTAAGTAAGGACTAAGGATTAAAATGCTGAGTACAAAAGATTATTTTTATGAACTTCCGCCCGAACTGATAGCCCAGGATCCTCTGGCGGACCGTGCGTCTTCCAGACTGATGGTACTTGAGCGTAATGACGGGAGTATCGCACATAAGCACTTTACGGATATAAAGGAGTACTTACGTCCCGGCGACCACCTGGTACTTAATAATACCAGGGTGATACCGGCCAGACTGTATGGAGAAAAAGAAGGTACCGGCGCAGGGATAGAGGTGCTGCTTTTAAAACGCCTTGATGCCGACAGATGGGAGTGTCTGGTAAAACCCGGCAAGAAGGCAAGGGTAGGCGTACGCATAGTATTCGGCGGCGGGCTATTATCGGCTGTGGTAGAAGATATAGTCGATGAAGGTAACCGTATAATACGCTTTGAGTATGAGGGCATATTTGAAGAGATACTTAACGAGCTGGGAGAGATGCCCCTGCCGCCTTATATCACGCATAAGCTGCCGCGTGAAAACAGGGAACGTTATCAGACCGTTTATTCAAAGGTCGAAGGTTCTGCCGCAGCGCCTACTGCGGGGCTTCATTTTACCCCCGGGCTTTTAGATGAGATAAGGGATATGGGCGTAAAGACGGATTTTGTCACGCTCCACGTGGGCCTTGGAACATTCAGGCCGGTTAAGACGGATAATATACTTAAACATCATATGCATAGCGAATACTGTGAGATAAGTCCTGAGGTGGCTGCATCGATAAATGAATGCAGAAAGGGCGGCGGACGTATAATCTGTGTAGGGACCACTTCGGTACGTACGCTCGAGAGCATGAGCGATGAAGACGGCCATATAAAGAGCGGAAGCCGCGACACGGATATCTTTATATATCCAGGATATAAGTTTAAGGCGGTGGATGGCCTTATCACCAATTTCCATCTTCCGGAGTCTACCCTTCTTATGCTTGTGTCGGCTTTTGCAGGCAGGGAGAAAGTACTTAATGCCTATGCCGAGGCTATAAAGGAAAGATACCGCTTCTTCAGTTTCGGGGATGCGATGCTTTTAATCTAATCTTGCGGGAGATATTACTTTGTGCTATAATCAGCGACGGCTGATGTTATGTAAACAATATACACACATAAGAGGGAGAGGACATGAGCGATTTTATTCTTAGCTGCTGCTCGGCAGCCGATCTTACCCAGGAACAGATGGACAGATTAGGGATCAATTTTATTCCTTTTCATTTTGAATTAAACGGTGTGCAGTATACCGATGATCTGGGAGTATCGGTACCGTATCCGGAATTCTACAGGCGTATGGCCGAGGGTGAGGATACCAAGACTTCTCAGGTCAATGTCGAGGAGTTTACACAGTATTTCGAAAGTTTTCTTAAGGAAGGAAAGGATGTGCTGCATCTGACATTATCTTCAGGTATATCCGGAACCATTAATTCCGCAAAGCTGGCAAAGGATATACTGGATGAGAAGTATCCGGACCGCAAGCTTTATGTTGTGGATTCACTGGCTGCCAGCGGCGGATACGGACTGCTCATGGAAAAGCTCGCTGAGCTTAAGAAAGCAGGGCACGGTATAGAAGAAGTATATGACTTTGCGGAAAGCCAGAAGAAGAAATTAAACCACTGGTTCTTTACTTCGGATCTTACATTTTTCATCAAGGGTGGACGTGTTTCCAAGACAGCAGGCTTTGTAGGACAGATGCTCAATATATGCCCCCTGCTCAATGTGGACTATATGGGACGTCTGATCCCCAGGGAAAAGATCCGTACCAAGAAGAAGGTAATAGCACGTATAGTGGATGTTATGGAAGAAAAAGCCGATGGTGGTAAGGATTACAGCGGCAAAGTATTGATCACGCATTCACATTGCGAAGAGGATGCCAGAGCGGTAGCTGATCTGATAGAGGAGCGTTTCCCCAATATGGACGGAAAAGTTACCATCAATTATATAGGCAATCTTATAGGAAGTCATACCGGCCCCGGAACAGTAGCATTATTTTTCTGGGGGGAAGAGAGAGATAACTGATGAAGACAGCTGTAGTAACCGATTCGAACAGCGGTATTTTCGGGGAAGAAGCGAGAAGTCTTGGCATACATGTGATCCCGATGCCGGTAATAATAGAAGATCATACATATTTTGAAAATGAGGATATAAGCCACGAACAGTTTTTTGAGGCCCAGCTGGCGGATAAGAAGGTGACATCTTCCCAGCCGTCACCCGGAGTCATCATGGATCTGTGGGAACTGGTGCTCGATACGGCAGATGAGCTGATATATATTCCCATGAGCAGCGGGCTTTCAGGCTCGTATCAGTCGGCTGTCATGCTGGCCGATGATTTTAACGGGAAGGTAGAAGTGGCTGATAATCACAGGGTATCCGTAACGCAGAGGCAGTCGGTGAGGCTCGCCTGCAGACTTGCGGCCGAAGGAAAGAGTGCAAGAGAGATCAAAGAGCGTCTGGAAGAAGATGCGCTTAAGTCCTGCATTTATCTGACTGTGGAAAGCCTTGAATATTTTAAACGCAGCGGACGTATCACGCCTGCGGCTGCAATGTTGGGAGGCTTACTTAACATAAAACCTGTTCTGGTAAACCGTGGCGATAAATTCGACACTTTCCAGAAGATAAGGGGAGTGGAAAAGTCAAGAGCAGCTGTGCTGGAAGCGATAAAGTCGGAGCGTGAGAAGAATTTCGCGGATTACAGTGATGACCAGCTGATCGTGGGCTGTGCGGGTTCTTTCCTGGATCCGCAGGATGCACTCAACTGGCAGAAAATGGTGCAGGAAACTGTGCCGGGAATAGAGACTTATTATGATCCGCTTTCTCTGAGCGTATGCTGCCACACCGGCCCCAACGCAGCTGGTGCTGGGATCATGCTGCATCCGAATGTCTGAATAAATGGGTACAGAGAACCGTCCCCTGTACTCATCAAGTAAGTATCACCTTATAATTATGTTTCTGCAGTACCGGGATCGCGGCTTTCATTGATGTTTCATCATGGAATACAATGCCCAGTGCACCTTCGGCCTGTTCACGGTTGTGTATGATCCCGATATTCTTAATGCTTATCGCGCTGGCAGCTAAAAGTGTAGCGACCATTGCGATCTCGCCGGCTTCATCGGGAATGTCCACGTAAAGGATGTACTGTCTGGGGATAGCGGAGGTGCGGCGTTCGCTCATGCTGCTGCGGTAGCTGCCGCTGTCCTTAAACAATGTACTGATCTGATCAAAATCACCGTTTTCCAAAACAGTATCGATACGCTTAAGCTCATCGGAATAGAGCTTTAATACCCTGCGTATATTTGAAGTATTGCTCCTGCAGATACTTTCCCACATTGCAGGGTCCGATGATGCTATACGTGTGATATCTTTAAAACCGCCTGCGGCAATGGTCTTCATAAAACCTTCTTCGTTATCGGCACCTTTAACGGTATTGACTAACGTCGCGGCAATCAAATGAGGTACGTGGCTTATGGCTGCGGTAGCATAGTCATGTTCAGCCGGGCTTACCAACAAAGGTATGGACTTGATCCTTTTGACAAGATCCGTCATTGCTTCGGTATATTCTTTTTTGGTCGCTTCGGAGGGGGTGAGCAGGTAATATGCATTCTCCAGTATCATCGCATCGGAAGAGGCATAGCCGGTGGTCTCGCGCCCTGTCATGGGATGGCCGCCAAGGAAGTGCGATGCTATACCCAGCTCATCCGCCACAGCCTGTATATCGCCCTTTACGGAGCCTACATCGGTGATAAGCGTATCTTCCTTCACAAGAGGAGCGATGGTTTTAAGATTGGCAATATTACTGCCTGTAGGGGCGCACAGAAAGATAGCGTCCGCTTTGTCTAAAGCCGATGTCATTGTATCGGCGATCTCATCTATGGTACCGTCACTTAATGCGGCTTCGATCTTTTCACGGTGCCTGACCCAGGCGATGATCTTTATGTCCTTATTGTCAGCGCGCAGCGCCCGGGCTATAGAACCGCCTATAAGACCGAAGCCTATGAACAGATATGTCTTGAATTCTTTCATTATCGTTTTCAGTCAAGCTTAAAGAAGCTCATCTCCTTTGTAAGTTCTTCAGATACCTGCTTAAGGGAATCTGCATTGTGCGTAAGTGTTGAAACGGTTGCAGCCAGTTCCTGCATGGAAGCGCCTGTTTCTTCGCTGCTTGCGGCATTCTGCTCGGAAATGGAAGAGAGCGAAGCCATTGCGTCGATGACGATATCTTTTGCTTGTACGCATTCATCGGCGTCGGAGGAAATGGTGCTTACACCATTTACGGTATTATTGATATCATCGATCATGGTATTGACGCTGTTATAAGTGGATTCGATGACAGCCTGCTGTTTGCCGTTGGTCTTCTGGACTTCTTCGGCCATGGTAACTGCTTCCTGGGACTGCTTTAACAGCTCATCCATTTCGGAACGTATCTGGCTGGCGGAATTGCTTGAGTCGGAGGCAAGCTTGCCTATCTCTTCGGCTACCACCGCAAAGCCGCGTCCGGCGTCACCGGCACGTGCAGCTTCGATAGAAGCATTGAGAGCCAGCAGATTGGTCTGCGTAGCGATACTGGTGATAGCGGCAACCATTCCGTTGATACGGCCTACAGCATCGCTGGTCGCACTGATCTTTCCCGAAATGGTATTGATCACGCCGTTCATCGTTTCACTGCTTTGTTTTAGCTCTTCCAGATTGTGGGCTGATTCGTTGGAAGAATCTTTCATGCGTGCTGCTATATCAGCCAGGTCGGAAGTGGACTGCTGTACTCTGATGACAGCGCTTCCGATACGGTCGATGCTTTCGGATGCGCCGTTTATCTCATCGGCCTGCTGGGAAGCACCGGAGGCGATCTCCTGGATAGCATTTGATACATCCTCTGAATTCTGGGATATCTGCGATGACATATCGTCAAGTTCTTCGGAAGCCGCACTGACTGATGATGCACCATGAACTATGCCGCCGACGATATCTTCTAACTTTTCGATAACATGATTGGTGCTGCGGATGATCTCGCCGAATTCATCATTGCGCTTTCCGTCGTCTTTAATGCGGAAGAAGCGTCCTTCGGAGAGAGCGTTCATGGTATTGTTGACATCTTTGAGCGGCTTGGTGATAGCACGTGCGAAGATACTTGCGATAACTATGGCCGCGATGATAAAGATGATCCCGAGTACCGACTGCACGGCTGCGGTAACGTATACAGTCTGAAGAGCCACTTCCTTTATACGGCAGGATGCAACTATCCAGCCGCAGATCTCTATCTTTGACCAGGATATCATCCAGGTATCTCCCATGAAAGGAGCTATATAGTTGCCGGATGTCTTATCGCCGCGGGAATCGGTATAGAAGGGATTCTGGTCCTGTTTTTCGGGATCCTCAACATTTATCTCACGTAAAGAGTGAGCCACAACTGTACCGGTACGGTCTACGACCACTATCTCCTGACGGTCCTGTGTAACTTCCTCAGCGACCATATTGTGGAGCACGCCGCAGTCTAAGTTACGCTGTACTATACCTATAACGGCAGAACGGTTATCGTTCCAGACCGGCACGGATATGGTGGCAATAGCGGTACCGGTTGACTTGGATATGATCAGATCGGAGATATAATACTCGGCGCCCGACATGGGGATCTGAAAGTAATCACGTTCAGCTACATTTACCAGTTTTCCGATGGTACGCACCAGCTGCTGGCCGTCTTCACCGGAAAGTGCGGTGGAATTTCCGTCATCCATATAACGGTCGATATCCAGCATCTGGGTATATACCGGGGAGCGGAGGTTTTCGTTGGTATGATCACCCTGCAGATATTTACGTACGGTGGGAGTAGATGCAAAAGAACGCAGAGCTTCTATGTTTTTATTAAAGATGATATTTAAGCGGGCCTGGACAATGGAAGCCTGAGCTGTGTTCACTTCGTTTGCCGAAAATGAACCCTGATTGATCGTATTCACCGTACTGAGAAGTGTGAGGGCAATGACGGGGATGACTACGATCAGAGTCATGACGAGAACAAGTTTGAATCTAACGCTGTTGGTCCTGCTTGTTTTATTACCCATATAAGTCCCTCCTTGGATCATAGATTTTCTATTATTTTATGCTTATTTGGGTATAGTGTCAATGAAACTCGCAACATTAGACAGCTTTGTGAAAAGCTTGAACATATTATGTGCATTATGCTATAATCCCTTGCGTTTGGACGGAAAATACAAAAAAAGGCAGGATGGAAAAAGATGGGATTTGAAAAAGGCTGGAACCCTTTTATGGAGTACAACAATATAGAGGTTACAGAGGTATCGGAACAAAAAAGCAGGATGGTGGCTCATATAGGACCCGATTCAAAGAATCCGTACGGCATGATCCACGGAGGGCTGATATATACGATGATAGACTGCTGCGCCGGGATCACCGCGCGCGCCGACGGGGAGAGCTATGTGACACAGAATGCTTATATAAACTATCTGAGCAATACGCCTGATGATCATGATATATATGCCGAATCCGATGTAGTAAGAAGAGGTGCGAGCATAGTGGTGGTACATGTTAAGGTCTATACCGCCGACGGGAAGGATATTGCGGATGCTACGGTAGATATGTTCCACATACAGTGATTTAAGCGTTCGGGCCGCTCGAATAAACGCAATCCCGCTCGGGATTGCGTTTTTTGTTGAAACTGCACAATGCATACGCGAAGAGGCTGGCATTTTGGTCAAAAACACCGTTGACAATAAACTGTAAGAGTGTAGAATATGATCGTTATGAAAATTTGATATCCGGTCATACATACCGGAAAAGGGAGGAAATGAATTATGAAAAACAAACTTGTAAAGATCCTTGCAGTATCCGCACTTAGTGCAGCACTTATGGCAGGCTGCGGCGAGGCAGAGGCAGAAGCTACCAAGGCTGATGATACCGATGTCGTAGTCGAGGAGAAAGAAGCAGCAGATGAAGCAGCAGATGCAGCAGCAGAAGAGACCAAGAGCGGTGAGCTTACATTCTCAGATCTGCAGGACAACTTCGTTATCCTTAACGATTGCTACAACAAGGTTGAAGAGCTCTACAACGACGACGCTGTAGCTCAGGACGACAATGTTGAGTCTCTGCTTACCGAAGCTAAGGGCATCATCGATGAGATGGGCGAGCTTACCGAGGACCAGTTCGACGGCTCAGATGATATGGTAAAGCTTAACGACAGCATGGCAACCATGATCGATGCACTCAGTGCTATCGTAGACAAGATGCAGCCTGCTGAAGCTGAGGAAGCTCCTGCAGAAGAGGCAAGTGATGTAAGCTTTGTAGACGGATTCTATGCTACCGATGGTGATGCAGAGTATGTACTTGCTTTCTATGAGAGCGCTAACTGTGATGTTGCCTACCTTACCGATGGCCAGTCAGATGTATTCGCTGCTTACACCGTAGAGAACGCTACCACCGATGACGGAGATGAGTACCTGCTTGTTACCGTAGGTAACCTTACTCTTGGTTACATCGAGGATGGTGAAGACATCTACCTTGTAGATGATGAGGGCAATGTTTACGGCGCAGCACGTCTTACCGAGGAGCAGGCTGCTGAGTTCGTAGCAGACGCTGAATGATCTGATTTCAGATAATTTAAGAAAGACTTTAATACAGACCGGTGGCTTGTTTGGCCGCCGGTTTTGTGTTATCATGATACTATCTTTATATTTATAAGGACAGCAGATAAATGGAAGATAAAGACTTTATCACTTCGGTTGTCAACAATTTCATTGGCGGGATCTGTGCTTTCAGGATCGACAGTATTAAACGGAGCATAGAACCGGTTTTCTTAAATGACGGTATCTACAGGATGCTGGGCGGCGGCCGGGCTGCCGTGGATATGATCTTCAAGGACATACGTCTTTCAATTATACCCGATGATATGCCTGTGTTTGAACAGGGCATAACCGACATACTGGCAGATAACGGCTCGGCTGAGATGGAATTCAGGATAGTCAATCATGACGGCAGCCTGATGTGGCTTAGGCTTCACGGCAATCTGTATTCACGTGAAGGCAGCGAGAATATCGCCGGCGTTGTGATACTCGACTGTACCGAGCAGAAGCTTATCGAAGAGGAGCTTAAGCGGCAGTCCGATTATATGAACCTGCTCATGGATACCGATATAACCTTTGACTTTAACTGCCGCACGGATGTGTGTGTCTATAAGATAGCGCAGACGGATGCGCTTAAGCATGATGAGGTCATCAACGGATATATGGAGAATATCCCCGCTACCGGTATACATAAGGATGATACGGCTGCGTTTAAGGAAATGTTAAGAAGTGCGATGTCACATGCCCACAGGGACAGTATAGAGTTTCGCTCGATGGGCTTTTTTGACCATGACGATGATTACAGATGGTATCGTGCAAATATCATAAGCATCATGGGCAAAGAAGGCTACGTAGCCCATGTTATAGGCCATATCGTTGATATACATGAGGATAAGATGAAGGAATTTGAGCTTAAGCTTAAGGCTGATCATGACGGTCTGACGGGGCTGCTCAACAAGACGGCTACCGAAGAGCTGATCCGCCGTATACTCTTAAACGGAGCGGAGCAGAATGAAGACGGCGGCGCGCTGATAATACTTGATACCGATAATTTCAAAGCAGTAAATGACACATACGGCCACAGTGAAGGCGATAAGGTCCTGGCGGCTATAGGCGGGATAATAAGCAGTAATTTTAAAGGCATGGATGTGACCGGACGTATCGGCGGTGATGAGTTCATGGTATATATCAATAACATCACACCCGATGACGCCTGCCGCCTGGCCGGGAAACTGGGCAGAGCCATAAGAAATGCCTTTACGGCGGAAGAATATGCAGGGCATATCACCATGTCCATAGGTATAGCCACTTACCCGGATCACGGAACGGATTTTGAGAGCCTGTATGAGCATGCTGATAAGGCGCTCTACGAAGCAAAGAATTCAGGAAAAGCCTGCTATAAGCTCTACGGCACATTCTGATCCAAACGGGGAAGGTTTTAAATATGGAACGATATGTAATGATAGAAGAGATTTCGGACGGCAGGCTCTATACTGCCGCTGACTGTGCAAAGCTTGATGCGGATGGCTGCAGGGGCTGTTCGTACTGCTGTGAGAATATGTGCGATACCATCGTACTGGATCCTTATGATATCTATTCCCTCTGCAGGGGGCTTTCCAAAGATTTTACCGCGCTGATGCTGGACGGGTATATAGAGATAGGCCTGCACGATCTGCTGAGCATGCCCCACATAAAGGACAGGGGAGCGGGCTGCGGTTTTTTAAGTGACGATAAAAGATGCAAAGTCCATTCGTTTCGCCCCGGTATCTGCAGGCTGTTTCCGCTTGGCAGATATTATCATGACGACGGCTTTTCATACATACTGCAAAAATACGAGTGCCGGGTCGAAGAGCGGAAAGAAGTGAAGATAAAAGACTGGCTTGAGATCGAAGATATAGAAGCATACGAAGAATATGCCCTTAAGTGGCATGCCTTTATAAAGAATCTGACTAACTTTATGAAAGAACCGGCAGAGCCGGGAGTTAAGAGAAATATCCATATACTTTTTCTTAAAAGATTCTACGAGACTCCCTATGATACCACAAAAGAATTCTACCCGCAGATCTATGAAAGGATCGCAGCCTGGCAGTCGATGTGAAAAGCTGTTCTGTGATCCTAAGCTGAACGTCATGTCATCCAAAGCTGAACGCCCTGTCATCCAAAGCTGAAAGCCCTGTCATCCTGAGCGGAGCTACCCTGTCATCCTGAGCGGAGCGAAGGATCTTTTTTTATACTTGCCATTATCAATATATGATGATATGATAAGCGCTGATATTTTCCGGGAGGTGTCTCATTATGGGAAAAACAAATAAGTCAGAAGGCGGTATCAAGTCTTTCCTGAAAAAGAAGGATATAGAGATATCCTTAAAACGCTACGGCATAGATGCACTGGGAGCAATGGCACAGGGCCTTTTCTGTTCGCTGCTGATAGGAACGATAATCAATACCATAGGCACACAGTTTCATCTGGGATTTCTGACAACCCCCGTGGCTACCATAGCGGGGACCGAGTACACGGTAGGCAACCTGGCAACGGCGATGAGCGGACCTGCGATGGCAGTCGCTATCGGTTCGGCTTTAAAATGCCCGCCTCTCGTATTATTTTCACTTATAACAGTAGGATTTGCTTCAAACGCACTTGGCGGGGCAGGCGGCCCTCTGGCGGTTCTTTTTGTTGCGATACTTGCATCGGAGATCGGCAAATGCGTATCTAAAGAAACAAAGATAGATATACTTGTAACACCTCTTGTTACCATAGGAAGCGGTGTTTTCTTATCATGGCTTATAGCACCTACGCTGGGAGCGATCGCCAGCAAGCTGGGCGTGGTCATCATGTGGGCAACGGAACAGCAGCCGTTCTTAATGGGTATAGTAGTATCCGTTGTCGTAGGTATGGCGCTTACACTGCCTATATCATCTGCGGCTATCTGCGCAGCGTTAGGACTTACCGGTCTTGCCGGAGGAGCTGCCGTTGCCGGCTGCAGCGCCCAGATGGTAGGCTTTGCTATCATCTCGTTTAAGGAGAATAAGTGGGGCGGACTGGTATCGCAGGGTATCGGCACATCAATGCTACAGATGGGCAATATAGTAAAGAATCCCTGCATCTGGATCGCACCGACACTTGCAAGTGCCATAACTGGACCTTTGGCAACGTGTCTGTTCAAGCTTCAGATGAATGGTGCGCCGGTTTCTTCCGGTATGGGAACCTGCGGCCTCGTAGGGCAGATAGGAGTTTATTCCGGCTGGGTTGCGGATGTGGCCGCAGGCAATAAAGCAGCCATAACCGGTATGGATTGGGCAGGCCTCATACTTATAAGCTTTATCCTGCCTGCTATACTTTCGATCGGTTTCCATATGCTGGTAAAGAAGCTGGGCTGGGTAAAAGACGGTGATATGAAGCTGTCATAAATCCCTTTCCGATCGTAAATAATACTTGCAATTATCCGGCAAATGATATAGAATTCCACTGGGTCGGGAAAAAGACCCGAAGCACATTTATAATTTTATACATCCAAAAGGAGGAGGTAAGCAATGAAAAAGGCAGGTTTATTACTTGCAGCTTTGCTGGCGACAATGGCTGTTGCACTGGGCGGATGCACAGGCGGCAAGACAAAGGAGGCTTCTTCCGGACAGATCACCATCGGTATTCCACAGGATCTGGAAGACGGACTTGACCCGCACAAGGTTAGCGCGGCAGGTACCAAAGAGATACTGTTCAATATCTATGAGGGCTTGGTCAAATATGACGAGAGCGGGGATCTGAAGCCGGCGGTTGCCAATGCGGTGGATATCAGCGAGGATGGTCTGGTATACACGATCACGTTACGTGACAATGTTAAATTTCATAATGGCAATACGGTTACGGCGGAGGATGTGATATATTCTATCGAACGCTGTGCCGGGAAGGACGGAAATGATCCGTTGGTTCCGGCATTTTCTAATATTGCCTCACTTGAAAAGAAAGATGACAAGACGATCACACTGACACTTAAGGAAGCGGATACCGAATTCATGGCATCCCTTACCACAGCTGTGATACCTGCGGATAATACAGATCCGGCTACGAATGTCATCGGTACAGGTCCTTATAAATATGTAAGCCGTGCACCCCAGGAGTCAATAGTGCTCACGGCATTTGACGATTATTGGGGAGAAAAGGCGCATATCAAGGATGTAACACTTAAAGTGGTAGCTAATCCCGATGCTATAGTTATGGAGCTTAAGGGCGGTTCTATCGATATGATAGCCCGTATCACCGATACCCAGGCTGCAGAGCTTGAAGGAAGTGATTTCAACGTACTTGAAGGAACGATGAACCTGGTACAGGCTCTCTACATCAACAATGCAGTCGAACCCTTTAACGATGTGCGTGTACGTCAGGCACTGTGCTATGCGATCGATCCTGCCGAGATAATGACCTTTGTATCAGGCGGCAAGGGTACCGAGCTGGGAAGCAGCATGTTCCCTGCATTCACAAAGTATTATGACGAGAGCTTAAACCACACCTATGACCAGGATCTGGAAAAGGCTAAGCAGCTGCTTACAGAGGCAGGATATCCCAACGGATTTTCGTTCTCAATGAGCGTGCCTTCCAACTATCAGCAGCATATCTCAACTGCAGAAGTTCTGTCAGAGCAGTTTAAGAAGATAGGCGTTGATGCAAAGATCGACCTGATCGAATGGGACAGCTGGCTTTCCGATGTATATGTGGGACGCAATTACACTACGACCGTTGTAGGTGTCGATGCTTCCACACTTACCGCAAGAGCATTACTTGAGCGTTTTGTCTCCGACAGCGGAAAGAACTTCGTTAACTTCAGCTCACCTGCTTACGATGAAGCGTTTAAGGCAGCGATATCCACTACGGATGATGCAGAGCAGACTGCTGATTACAAGAAGTGCTTAAGCATCCTTTCCGAGGAAGCGGCTAACGTATATATCCAGGATCTGCCTACCTTCGTGGCACTTAACAAGAAGTATGCGGGATATAAATTCTATCCTCTGTACGTACAGGATATAGCAAGCCTTTATGAGGTTGAACAGTAATACGAATATCTGCGGATGAAAGTATTCTTAAGAAAAATCATATCTATGCTGCTCACTCTGCTCGCAGTGTCTTTCATAGTCTTTGCGGCATTTGAGATAATCCCGGGGGATGCTGCGGTATCCCGCCTGGGAAGTAATGCCACAAAAGAGACTGTGGAAGCACTGCGTGTGCAGATGGGGCTTGATAAACCCTTCATTGTCAGGTATTTAAACTGGCTCTCAGGTTTTGTGAAGGGTGATTTCGGAACATCTATCAGTTATAATCTGCCGGTATCTTCTATGATACTGGAGAAACTTCCCATTACCGTTACACTTACAATACTATCAATGATAATGACGATAGGGATATCTATACCCCTGTCACTGCTCATTGCAAAATATGCAGGCAGTAAGTTTGACAGGATAAGCTATGGTACCAATCAGTTCGTTATGGCGGTGCCTTCGTTCTTTCTGGGCATTATGATGAGCTGGTTTTTCGGCATGGTGCTAAAACTGTTCAGACCCGGCGGCTATATCTCCTATAAAAAGGATTTTGGCGGTTTCCTGGGATATCTGATACTGCCGGCCATCGCGATAGCGATCCCCAAGTGCGCCATGAGCATAAAGCTTTTGCGCAGCGCCATCCTTACGGAGGCCGGCAAAGATTATGTCCGTACGGCATACAGCAGAGGGCTCTCAACAATGGAGGTGCTTTACCGCCATGTACTTAAGAATGCGATGATACCGCTTATCACGTTCTGGGGTATGGCTGTAGCCGATATGATCGCGGGCTCCATCGTTATAGAGCAGGTATTTAATATACCGGGACTGGGCAGGATATTGCTGACGTCCATTGCCAACAGGGATTATCCGGTAGTGGAAGCAGTCATAATCCTGATCGCATTTGTTGTTCTGATCATGAACCTGGTAGTGGATATTCTCTACAGGGTGGTCGATCCCAGGCTCAGGAAAGATTAGAACCTTTCATCCTGAGGGCTTTAGCCCGAAGGACCGCACCCCTGTCATCCTGAGGGCGTCAGCCGAAGGACCGCAACCTGTCATCCTGAGGGCTTTAGCCCGAAGGATCTTGATGAAAGTGTATTGTGCCAAAGAAGTAAATATTATAGAAAATGAAAAAGTGGTTTAAAAAACATCAAAACTTCAATTTCATAACCGGTGCAGCGATCACGGGAATACTGCTTTTTACGGTATTCGTGAGTATTTTTGCCACGCCTTACGATACAACAGCCATGAGCGTTGCCGATAAATTCGCAAAGCCTTCTTTTACACACTGGATGGGCTGCGATAATTACGGCAGGGATATCTTAAGCCGTGTTATGGAAGGCATGGGAAATACCTTCCTTATAGCAGTGCTTACCGTACTTATCGGTACGGTGTTCGGTGTTATCGTGGGTTCGCTCTGCGGATATTTCGGCGGTCTTTTGGATGATATCCTTATGAGGATAAACGACGTGCTTTTTTCTTTCCCGAGCATCCTGCTGGCACTTGTGATCATAAGCCTTTTGGGGACCGGGCGTCTTAATGTTACCCTGGCGCTGGGCATCGCTTTTATCCCCAGTTTTGCAAGGATAGTGCGATCGGAAGTTAAGAAGCAGTGTTCGCTTGATTATGTAAAAAGCGCAGCACTAATGGGAGCGGGACATATAAGGATCATATTTGTCCATATCCTGCCTAATATAATGCCGGTGCTGCTTAGTTCGGTAATGATAGGTTTTAATAATGCCGTACTGGCTGAGGCAGGTCTCAGCTATCTGGGCATAGGTGTACAGCCGCCTGCGGCGTCTCTGGGACGCATGCTTTCGGAAGCGCAGTCGTATCTGTTTACGGCACCCTGGTATGCAATATTTCCGGGAATTGTTATAGTGCTTACGGTGCTGGGCTTTGCACTGCTTGCAGAGGGGACTACGGAGGAGAACTGATGCTTCTTAGTGTGGAAGATTTCGGAATAGAATTTCATGACCATGATAAGCCGGAAAGAGTAGTTGAAGGCGTTTCCTTTACTCTTGATAAAGGTGAGATACTGGGCATAGTGGGCGAATCCGGATCCGGTAAATCCATGACAGCGCTGGCTATAGCCGGTCTGCTTCCACGTAAAAAGCTGAAAAAGGAAGGACGCATACTCTTTGAAGGCGAAGATGTGCTGACGATGGAAAGGCACAAACTGCGTACCCTTCAGGGCGATGAGATATGCATGATATTCCAGGAGCCTATGACCGCACTAAATCCTACTATGAAGATAGGAACGCAGGTTGAAGAAGCCCTGCGCATACATCATACGCAAATGAACGATGCAGCGAGAAAAGAGCGTGCCATCAAATGGCTTGAGAATGTCGAGCTGGATGATCCTGAGAGGGTGTATGAATCTTATCCCCATCAATTATCGGGCGGTATGAGGCAGAGAGTGATGATAGCTGCAGCCATGGTCGGCGGACCGCAGCTTCTGATCGCAGATGAAGCGACTACGGCTCTTGACGTTACGGTACAGGCGCAGATCATCAAACTGCTTCAGAAGATAAACAAAGAATCCGCAGTAGCCATCCTGTTCATATCACATGATCTGTCACTTATCAGACAGATATCGCATAATGTACTGGTGATGCAGAACGGCCATCTGGTCGAAAAAGGCGCTGTGGATGATATCTTTGACCATCCGAAGCAGGAATATACAAAGAAGCTTATATCAGCGATACCCAAGGTGGAATTATGAGTGAGAATCTGGTGAGCTTAAGGGATGTGGAGGTTTCCTTTACATCGGGAAGCTTTAAGAAAACCGAAAAGAAAGTACTTAAGGGTGTGAGCTTTGATATTAAACCCGGAGAGATACTGGGACTGGCGGGGGAGAGCGGCAGCGGAAAGAGCACCATTGCAAAGGCCATACTTAAGATGGTGGATATAAAGGCCGGCAGTATGGAACGTAATACAAACCATCCCCAGATGATATTCCAGGACCCGTACGGCTCGTTAAATCCCGCTTACAGCATATCCTGGATAATGCAGGAGCCGCTGCGCATGTCGACAAAGCTAAGCGCTGCACAGCGCCGGGAAAAGGTTGCCCTTATGCTTAATGAAGTGGGGCTTGATGAGAGCTACATGGAGCGTAAGCCCGGAGAATTATCCGGAGGCCAGCGCCAGAGGATATGCATCGGTACGGCGCTTATGCGCGAGCCCAAGCTTCTTATTGCGGACGAACCCGTATCCGCGCTGGATGTTACGGTGGCATCGCAGGTGCTGGCACTGCTCAAGCGTCTGCATGAGGAGAAGCATATAGCTATCCTTTTTATTTCCCACGATCTGCGCACCATGTATAATTTCTGCGACAGGATCATGATCTTAAGGGACGGCAGGATAATAGAAGAAGGCGTACCCAAAGAGATGTATAAGAACCCCAAAGAGGAATATACAAGGCTGCTCTTAAAGAGTGCTGGTATATAATATAAGATTATAAGCAGAGGCAAAGGCAGAGGCGAAAGCCTCTGTTTTTTGTTAAATTTTTCCATGAGGCATCAATGACAGTAATTCTTTCCGCTCTTTTCTTTTTGCTATGTCTTGTTTATAGAATCGGTTAAGCGGCGGATGTCCGGTTATTTCAAAATGGCAGAAAAGAAGAAACCTGATTCTGAGAAAGGACACGCAGCATGACAAAATAGAATTGACATACCGACGGCGTCTGTATATACTATTGTCATAATAGAAATGACATGGAGGTGGCTGCTTGTGAAGAAGATAACTACACTTGAAGAGGCTTTGAAACGAATCGAAAAACTGGAAAAAGAAAATGCAGAGCTTAAGGAAGCATATGCCGATCTGAAAGAAGAGCTTGAATACTTCAAAAAGAGAAAAGCCTGCGGCAGGCAAAGACACAATGCCAAATGGATGGCCATCTACAATGATTTTGTTGTTTGTCATGAGCAGGGTATGACCATGGTGGAGATTGCAAAACGCAACGGAATCAGCGAGAGGAGTATCTATCGGTACAAGGCTTATTATGACGAGATGCAAAAAAAGAAGAAGGGGAAATCATGAGGTGGAGTTTTTGCACCGCAAAATCTAAAGTGGTCGAATTCGGCTACTTAACAGAAGAGCGTAGATGAAAAAGACATAACTTGAGGTCGTAAATTTCGACCTCAAGTATAGACGGAGGAGTATATGGCAGATAAGAAGAGAACAGAATTGGTTAGCGCCGAGATTGGTACGATAGAAGTTACTGAGGAGCTCTTAAGGGAGAAACTATATGAGATTCGCGGCGTTAAGGTCATGTTAGATGCAGATTTGGCTGAAATATATGGATATACTACCAAGGCGTTTAATCAGCAGATAAAGAATAATCTTGAGAAATTTGATGATGATTTCATGTTCGAACTTTCTGATGAAGAGGTTGAAGATTTGCGGTCAAAAAATTTGACCGCAAATCTAAGCTCAAAAAGCAGATATAATCCACATGCGTTTACAGAACAGGGGTTATATATGCTAATGACGGTTCTGAGAGGAGAGTTAGCCACAAAACAAAGTAAGGCACTGGTACGCACCTTTAAGAAGATGAAAGACTATATCATTGGCAGTAAAGGGCTTATAGGACAAAGGGAAGTTATACAACTCTCCTTGCAGACGATTGAGAATACCGCCGAGATCAGTAAACTTCGAATGGATATAGGATCCGTTGAGAAACAGATGTCTGACGTTATGGATCAGCTTAATGACGTGGTCACAAAGTCAGAGCTTGCAGATATGATGAACAGTTTTGTCAGTGATGAGGATAACGGCTGGCTTTTGTATAATACAAAATACTGCAGTGCCGATGTAGCTTATTCATCTATATACGGTCAGGCGAAAAAATCCGTATATGTGATCGATAACTACATAGGGTTGCGAACATTTGTGATGCTTAAAAATGTTCAGTCAGGAGTAGATATTAAGCTGTTCAGTGATAATGTTGGCAGTGGAAAACTCCACAATGTGGAATATAACGATTTTCTACGAGAGTATCCGGGGCTAAGAATAACTATGCAGCAAACGGGGGGTGTATTTCACGATCGCTTTATCGTTCTGGATTATGGGACGAAGGATGAACGAGTATTTCTCTGCGGAGCTTCGTCAAAGGATGCAGGTGCCAGGATAACAACTATAGTGGAAGATTTCGGGGTTCAGAAATATGATCCAATCATTAAGAAATTGCTTAAAAATGCGGTACTTGTATTGCCGTAGGAAAGGAGAATCATGAACGGGGATAAAAACAAATGTTACATCTACACCCGTGTATCCACAGCCCTTCAGGTGGACGGATACAGCCTTGAATTTTTTGATTCCCGTAGTTCGGGAGGATGAGGACTCTGCTATTTTTTTTTACTTTAACACTATTAAATTTTGTATTATAATTAAATCGATTATATATTTTGTAAGGGAGACTACGTATCAATGATAGATCAGACAGCATTTGATCAGATCGCCAACACCCTGGCAGAACACTACGACAGTGTATTTTATGTAGATCCGGAATCCGGACATTATACGGTATTCGTACAGCCCCGGATGTTTAAGGAACTCGATATCCCCGGGGAGGGGGAGGATTTCTTTTCAATGGTCCGCGCTAACGCCCATAAATATGTTCATCCGGATGATCTGGAGCTTGCTTTAAGTATTCATGATAAGGATACGATACTGGAGAATCTTAAGAAAAACGGATCATATTCCGTCAGCTGCAGGCTGGTGATAGATACAGACATAGTACATATAAGGCATGTGGATATTCTGTGCAAAGATAAAAAGCACATACTCTTCTGCATGGAAAATATCGATGAAGAGGTAAAGGAAAAAGAACAGCAGCAGAAGAATCTTCAGTCCGTCGAGCGCATGGTAAAGCTGGACGAACTCACCGGCATCAAGAATAATAATGCATTTGCCGAACTGGGGCAGTCACTGGATGAGCGGATACGTACTGCGGATCAGGATCTCCGCTTTGGTGTCATTATGTGTGATGTCAACGATCTGAAAAAGTATAACGATACCAGAGGACACAGCTTTGGCGATGAGTTCCTTCGCAGGGCATGCCGCATGATCTGTGAGAATTTTGCGCACAGTCAGGTATACCGCATAGGCGGGGATGAATTTGTTGTTTATCTGACAGGCGAAGAGTACGAGATAAGGGAGGAACTGCTCGAGAACTTAAGGAGGGAATCCTACGCCAACGGCCGTTCGCGTTCCGGCCCTGTAATAGCTACCGGAATATCCGTATATGAGCCTGCATCGGATGCCAAGTTCTCCGATGTGTTCAAGCGTGCGGATCTGGATATGTATGTTAATAAGAAGGTGTTGAAATCCGGATTCCCCGCACAGAGGATGGAAAATGCTACCAAGGTGGAGATACCCATACCTGATGGAAGGAAGAGAAAGCTGGATGCTATGTTCGATGCCCTGCTCACAGTGGCGGGCGAAGGCTTTGTATTCTTAAATGATCTGAGATATGACTTTTCGCGCTGGTCGGCTATCCTGGCAGATAAATATGGATTTGAGTCGGAATATATGTATCATGCCGGAAAGATATGGAGAGGCTATGTTCATCCGGATGATCTGGAAAAGTATAAGCGGATAGTGGATCTGATCATAAGCGGCAGAGGCGATACCGGGGATCTTAAGTACCGCGCGCGCAGACCGGACGGATCATATGTGGTATTGCAGCCCAGGGCTTTTGTCATATGCGACGATGACGGCCACCCGGAGTATTACGGCGGCATAATCATAGAGCAGTTATGAATAAATGGAAAAAACATTTGACAAAACCCGTAAGTTTACATAGAATAACGGGTGTTGGGCGTTGAAGGTACGTGAGTACGTAAGAGGTAATGAAAGACAGAGATGAGGTGTCACCGGCTGAAAGCACTTCACATGAGCCTTACGGAAGTTTCAGTACCGGAGCTTTCCGGCGAAAAGCAATAGCGTTAAGCCGGATGTTCGTGTAGCAGACATTTACACAAAATGAGCGCATGGAGATATCCATGAAATAGGGTGGTACCGCGGTATATTATCGTCCCTTGTGATCACACAGGGGACGTTTTTTTATGTTTAAAAGCGTCGTGAAGAAAGGAGTTATCATGAAAGATAAGATCGAGAAAATTTTATCTGAAGCAAAAGAAAGGATCACGGGAGCTTTAGCCGAAAGCGAACTGCAGAAGGTCAGAAGCGAGATCGTAGGTAAGCAGGGAACGTTATCTCTGCTTCTTAAGGAACTGCCTACTGTAGAGGTTTCGTTAAGACCGGAAATGGGCAAGATCCTTAATCAGGCAAAGAACAAAGTAACGGAACTGATCGAAGAAAAGAGGATGGAGCTTAAGCTTAAGGCTTCTGAAGTTTCACCCGATTTTGACTGCAGCGTTCCCGGCGTAATGCCCCGCAACGGCGGCCTTCATCCCATCACACAGATGTGCTACGATCTGAATGATGCATTCAGATCTATGGGCTTTGAAGTGTTCCAGGAGGATGACATCACCAGCGAGCTCTACGCTTTTGATAAACTGAATTTCCCTCCCAACCATCCTGCACGTGAAAGCATGGATACATACTGGCTGGAAGGACATGACAGCGGCAGTACAAATGAGAAACTCTGCTTAAGACCCCATCTTACCGGCGGCAGCGTGCGTTATATGCAGACACATAAGCCGCCTTACCGCTTTGTATATCCCGGACGTGTATACCGTAACGAGACTACGGATGCGCATCATGAGAGAGCTTTCTTCCAGTACGAAGCGCTGATCGTAGATAAAGACATAACCTTTACATCAGGTAAGGTTCTAATAAAGAGCATCTTGAGTAAAGTATTCGGTACCGATGTGCCCGTACGTATGAGATCCGGTTTCTTCCCCTTTGTGGAGCCCGGTTTTGAGATCGACATGCAGTGCCAGGTATGCGGCGGCAAGGGCTGCAGCGTATGCAAGCATGTGGGCTGGATAGAGGTAATGCCCGGAGGTTCGCCTCATCCCAATGTACTGCGCGCGGCAGGTCTGGATCCCGATGAATACACAGGCTTCTATGTAAACATCGGTCTCGACAGACTGGTCATGATGCGTTACGGTGTGGATGATGTCCGTCTGTTCCACAGCGCGGATCTCAGATTCCTTTCACAGTTCAGATAAGGAGGCAAAGATGAAACTATCATTATCATGGATAAAAGATTATGTGGCACTTCCCGATGATACGGATCTTAAGAAACTGGCTTACGACCTGACCATGGATACCGTTGAGGTGGAAGATGTTGAATATATCGGCAAGCGTTTTGAGAATATGCTCGTCGGTGTTATCAAAGAGGTAAATCCTCATCCCGATGCAGACAAGTTAAGAGTATGCATCGTTGATATAGGCGACGGTGAGGATAAGACTATCGTATGCGGCGGCATCAATCTGGCTGTGGGCATGCGCGTGGCTGTATCTGTTCCCGGCGCAGTGGTCCGCTGGCATGGTGAGGGCGAACCTGTAGTCATCAAGAAGTCCAAATTAAGAGGCGTGGAATCCTACGGCATGATCTGCGCTTCAAGCGAGATCGGCCTGGGAGATCTGTTCCCTGCAGCAGAGGAAGCAGAGATCCTTGATCTGTCTGCATTTGACGTGCCGGCAGGTACACCCATCGCTGAAGCTCTGGGCCTTGATGATGTGCTGCTCGAGATAGACAATAAGTCAATGACTAACCGCCCCGATCTTTGGGGACATTACGGCATTGCCCGTGAGATAGCTGCTTTATACAAGCTGCCTCTCAAGAAATTCGAGCCGGCTGCTATTGATGTGTCTTCTGATTTTAATGTTGAGATAATCGACACGGAGCGCTGCCCCCGCTATATCGGCGTAGAGATGAGCGGCGTGGAAGTAAAGCCTTCGCCTTTTGAGATGCAGAGCCGTATCTGGAGAGTAGGCATGCGTCCCATCAACGCGCTGGTTGATATAACAAACTATGTAATGCTGGCAACCGGTAACCCGACCCATGCATTTGACGCCGATAATATCAAGGATCATATCAGGGTAAGACGCGCTGAGAAAGCAGAGAAACTGCTGCTCCTTAACGGTAAAGAGCTGGAGCTTAGCGAAGATGATCTGGTGATCGCTGACGGCGAAGGTGCTGTAGCGCTTGCGGGCGTTATGGGCGGAGCTAAGGATTCGATCCTTCCCAAGACTACCAGGGTGATACTGGAGGTGGCTAACTTTGAATCCACCGGTATCCGCAGAACGGCTCTCAGATATGATAACCGTACCGAAGCTTCTTCACGTTACGAGAAGGCAGTGGATCCCGAGCGCTGCGATCAGGCACTGGCCCTTTCACTGCAGTACTTTAAAGAGCTTTATCCGGAACTTAAGATAACAGGCTACTGCGATAAATACGAAAAGAAGCTTAAGCGTGCCGAGATAGATGTGGATCTTAAGTGGCTGGCTAAGCGCCTGGGCAAGGATCTTACGGATGATGAGATCCGTTCAAAGCTTGAGATATTGGGCTTTGATGTGGATATCAAGGGAGATAACATGCATGTTATCGCACCCACCTGGCGTTCCACCGGTGATATCTCCATAAAGGATGATGTTATGGAAGAAGTGGCCAGAATGTACGGCTACGATAATTTCGAAGCTACTTCCTTTAATACCAGCTTTGAGGGTATCATAAACCAGAAGGATATCGCGCTTGTAAGAAATATCAAGGAGTACCTTGCGATCCGCTGCGGACTGCAGGAAGTTTATACCTACCCCTGGATGAACGATGTATTTGTAAATGCGGTGCTTCAGGATACGAAGGGAGTGCTTAAGCTTTCCACGCCTCCGGCGCCGGATTTAAGCTTCTTGCGCAGCAGCCTGCTTCCCAACCTTTGCGAGGCAGTGGTAAAGAACGAGCGCTACTTTGGCGAGTTCTCTATCTTTGAAGAGGCACAGGTATTCTTTGATGAGGATTATACCACGCCTTATGATGCCACAGAGTCGCTTCCCAAGCAGAGACGCCATATAGCTGCAGCTTATGCAAGTGCAGGCAAGAGCCTTAATGAACTCTTCCGCGAAGTTAAGGGTACGCTGGAATATATGCCCAGATTCACTCATATGGAAGGCTTTAACTTCCGCAAGGAAACAAAGCCTGTATGGGCAGATAATGTGGTATGGCAGAATATATATGTCGGTGATGTTAAAGTCGGCGATATGGGACTTCTGGATAAGAAGGTTTCCATGGACTGCGGCATTAAGAATCTGTCGGTAATGCTTTTTGAGATTGATACCACGCTGCTTAAGCCGCTGATCTCAAGGACCAATAAGTTTACGCACCTGGCTGAGTATCCCGAGACCGATTATGACATCTCGATGCTCTTTGATTCCTCTGCTACATGGGAAGAGATCAGGGATGTGATCGTAAAGAAAGAATCAGGTCTTATCAAGAATGCAGGCTTTGTCGATGAATACCGCGGCAAGCAGATACCCGCCGGCAAGAAATCGGTGACCATCCGTCTGACCATCGGATCAAAGGAAAAGACCCTTACTTCCGAGGAGATAGAGAAAGCTGCCGGTTCGGTTATGAAGCAGCTTGAAAAGCGTCTGGGCGCAGAACTCAGGGCACAGTAATGAGGACGGGGGGACGGTCCCCCTGTCTTCAAGAAGCAGGGACATGAGGACGGGAGGACCGTCCCCGTGTCCTCATAAGGAGAGCATATGGAAGATATAAAGAAATACCTTTACGATGCGCTTAAGGAAAAGCTGGGCGGTACGATGGATGGCGACATGCTCATCATGCCGGGAGGCTTTGGGATAAGAGTGATGTCGGGCAAGCCCGAAAAGAAAGATGGCGAAGCGATCCTCAAGCCGGTATATGCCGTTCACTACAGCGGATTTGATGAGCCCCTCTTAGAACCTGTGCGCGCATGGGGCAAAACATATAAAGAAGCGGCGGAAACAGCTACGGAGATGTTTTACTCCGCAGTATGGAAGAGTATAGAGCATTCTATCGATAAAAAAGATCCTGTTCATATAGCTGCGGATATGCCGGGGGCTCATTATGATTTTGATATGTATTGTCCTTCGATCCTCAGGATAGGTGTTAATGGTAAAGAACCTAAGAGCTTGGTAGATTACATCCTTGATGAGATACCGTCATATCTGGGAAGTAAAAAATACTATTGGCTGAGGATATACCTGGCAAAATATAAGGATGATAAGAATATAGAGATCCGTATCAACGGTTCCGTATGTATGGAACTTCCCAAGTACTTCTTTGATCATGTTGATAATGAGATGGATGCATCGGAGCATTTTGTTTCCGAAGAGCAGTATGCGCTGTTCGTCCAGCGGGAAGACGACAAGTGTCCCTTCACCCAGGAAACGGTAATGGACTGCGCAGAGGAGACCATACTCAGAATGGCTGATGTAAGTAACGCCGAAGAGTACGACACCATGATACAAAAGAGCATAGAACTGGCGGGAGGAGATAAGAACCTTGCCAGTGAGATAAGGATATTTATTCCCGAAATACTGGCCAAGCTTACGATGGGAACGCGTGAGGGTGACAGGCTTTATGTGATGGGGAAGGATGGCGAAAGTAAAACTGAATACAGAAAAAGCCAGATCCGTTCTTACTTTTATGTCCAGCAGGCTGTGCTTAAGTATCTGGCCACGAAGCCCGATAAGGAAGATGTTACATCCATCGTTATGAGCAGTGCTTCTTACAAAGCTTTCTGCAGGGCGATGGAAAAAGCCGAGAAGGAAGGCATTAAGCAGGAAGCCTCCGATCTTTATGTTCCAGGCATATCTTACCGCATAGATTCCGACGACTATAAGGTGTGGTGATAACTGGCGGGGGTGATGGGTACAGGGGATGGGTACAGGGGACGGTTCTCTGTGTTCATTGGGGTTCATGAACACAGAGAACCGTCC
>JAFRXH010000065.1 GCA_017437785.1 Lachnospiraceae bacterium | reverse complement strand
TGTGTTCATGACCCCCAATGAACACATAGAACCGTCCCCTGTACCCATCCCCCTGTACCCATCACTATACCCTTCACCCTAGTGAAAGGCTTCCAAGAAGCTGTGAGGAACATCGGCTTATGAGCGCACTTCGCATCTCGATCCGGTCATGAGGGATCTGCTCAAGAATGTGAGGCAGGGCTTCCGTGGTAAGGAGCCCTGCTTTTGCGTATATATCGGCGGTCTGCTTATGGCAGGAGATGGTATGGTTTAATAATGACAGGACTTCGCTGTTGGAACGGAAGGCGTCAAGCAAAAGGCTGCGTTTGTCATCTTCTATGGGAAGGGCGCATACAGCTTCGGATAACAGGCGGGTATAAATGATTTCCGCCTTTATGGATCGGCGTGCGCGTATATAGTCGGCATGCTGCGCTTCGTTATCGCTGTAGTCTTCCTCACCGCCTGCCAGGAAAGGATCAAAGCCTTTATCATCGGAAACTGCCAGGAAGCTTAAGCATCTGTCATCCCAGCTGATCAAGTTTTGCAAAGCGCAGGCATTCTCTTTTATCAGAGCCGTGGCAGGATCGTCAAAATATAACAGAGCAATGGCATTGAGCCGCGCGATCCGGTGGACCGTAGCGTTTTTATCATCCGGAAGGTCATCATAGGAAAAAGCCACGCCGTCATAACAGTAGACATGTTTAAGCGCATTACAGCCCAGAAATACGTCCCTGCCGATGTGCACAGCGCTCACAGGTATCGCCACCCATTTCAGACAGCTGCAATGGGCGTAAGCCCAGTCGCCGATAGTGCTTATGCCGCAGGGTATGATGTCGTGTGACAGTTTCTTATCACCCAGATGAAGTTTTGCGGGGAGTATGGCATCCATAAGCGGAAGTATACTACAGATCGTGCCGTAAAGCCACCCTTGGCTGTGTACCGGCCGCAAGGGCTGGCAAAAAAACGATAAAGATGATAGAATCAGCGTTAAAACAGACGTAAAATAAGCTGATAAACGTCAGATGCGGAGGCAGTAACGCTGATGGATGAGATACAGGCAGATAATTCCCGGAAGATCAAAAAAGAGTCGGGAAAACTGAAGCGCTTTTTCGGGAAAACTGCAGATGGTATAAAAAGAGTGACGGACGGACCGCGCAGGTTCATGCAGGCGGGGCGTGCGGGCGGAATGATCGCATCGGTGGTGCTTTCAACACAGTTCATGTACTGGATAGTAAAGGGGATGGCAGATATACCTGCAGCAGTCTGTGTACTTCTCACTCCGCTGCTCATAATACTGCTGGCAGAACTGTCAGCACTTCTGCTAAAGCTGCTTTTTGGCGGCGTAAAGCGCAGCAGGGTTTATTATGTTGTCGCGGTCAGTGCAGTGTGTGCCAATAATACCATAGGTACACAGGGACAGGATATACTGCCTGCGGTGATCATGAGTATGGTACTGGCGCTTGCTTGCGATATCTTAGGAAGGTGTATACTGGGATTTATTAAGAGCCGCCGTTTTAAGCAGGTCTTTGCATACATCGTGATGCTGCTTTCATTGGCATATATGGGTATCTATGGCTATTTTTTCAGGAGTGACAGTTTCGGTGAAGACCGTGTGGATTTTTATTACACGATCGAGCCCGCGGCAGACAGTTACGCCGCCGATATCGTGCCGGCAGATGGCTTTGAAGATTACCTGAAAGACGGTGATGCAGCTGTTTGTTCGCTGAGTTACGGCCCGGGGGAAAACGAGGACATCGTGACAGGAACATATGATATGTCAGGTTACGACAGTGTGTTAAACCGCAATCCCATGGATAAACTGACAGGTTATTTCAGTAAATACGATTTTGCAGAGGCGCCCATAAAAGGTCAGATATGGTATCCCGGAGGAATGAGCGGCTGTCCGGTCCTTTTCTTCGTACACGGTAATCATGATGCAGGCACACCGTCATATCTGGGGTATGATTATCTGGGTGAATATCTGGCGTCCAACGGTTATGTTGTGGTATCGGTGGATGAAAATATCATAAACGATCTGCATGAAGGAAATGATAAGCGTGCCATATTGCTTTTGGAGAATATGAAAGCGATACTGGAGGAAAATGAGCGTGAAGGCAGTCCCATATACGGTCTTATCGATCCGGACAGGATAGTGATAGGCGGACATTCAAGAGGCGGCGAGATGGTGGCGGATGCATATCTCTTTAACGGACTGGAACGTTATCCGGAAGACGGGAATTACCGCTTCGATCATCATTTTAATATTTCCGGGATCATAGCCGTGGCACCTGTAGTCGATCAGTATATGCCGGTAAGTCAGGCTGTGCGGATAAAGGATACGAACTATCTGCTGCTGCACGGTTCAAATGACCAGGATGTCAGCAGCATGATGGGAGAGAAGCAATATAACAATCTGTACTTCACAGGGGATAGCGATGAACAGTACATAAAATCCTCGGTTTATATACTGGGAGCCAATCACGGGCAGTTTAACAGCCTGTGGGGGCGTTACGACGGTGAAGGAGCGATGAACGGCTATCTTAATACCTGTAACTTCATCGATGAGGCAGAGCAGAAGCTTATAGCAAAGGCTTATATCAGGGTCTTCCTGGACAAGGTGCTGAAGCAGGATGATACCTATGCATCGTTGCTGAGCGATATAGGGCCTTACCGCTCATTTCTGCCACGGACTGTCTATATAACAGATCATTATGATTCCGGCTATACACAGCTGTGTTCTTTCGATGATACGTTTGATATCGCGCACCCGTCGGATATGGTCAGTTTATGGTGCAGCGGGATCAGTACCTGGAACATACAGCCTTACGAACGGGGCAGAGGAGGGGAAGGTGAGGATCATGTCCTGTCCTGCGCTTTTAATGATGAGAGTGAACCGGCTGTTGAGCTGACGTTTGCGCCCATAGATATATCTGATGGCTGCATAAGCTTTGGGCTAGCCGATATGAGAGAGGATACCCATGATATGCATTCGCCGCTGGAGTACAGTGTGGAGCTTGCCGATCAGAAAGGAGAGCGGATAAGTGTCAGTTCACCGGTAATGGTATATCATTCGCTTGCGGTACAGCTATATAAACAGGATGTGTTATTTGATGAGTATGAGTATAAGCATCAGCTGCAGACAGTAGACATTACACCTCAGATGTTTGAGTCCGGCGGGTTCGATTTTACCAAAGTGGTATCGCTTAAGATCACGACCAACGGAAGGAAAAAAGGCAGGATCATCATAAACGAGATAGCCTATAAAAAATAATTTGATTTTTTTGAAAAAAGACTTGCATTTTTTTATAAGCTGATGTACAATATCAAATGTTGTACGGCTCGTTGGTCAAGCGGTTAAGACGTCGCCCTCTCACGGCGAAAACAGCGGTTCGATTCCGCTACGAGCTGCGCGTTTGGAGCCCCGAAATACCGTAGATTACGGTGTTTCGGGACTTTTTTTCTCGTATAAGAGAATCAGCAAAAATCAGCACGTTGCAGGGATGCTGATTTTATTGGGTTTTAATTGCATACATTGGCGAAATGTGCTGATACGTCTGAATTTATGCGCTGTACCCTCACATAATGCCTCATAGTCTGCGGGTCTTTATGCCCTGCTACATACATTACCGTAGCAAAGGTGTAACCCACCTGATCAGGCCTGAAAACACTGAGATAAAGCTTACGAACGTAGAGGCTGCGGTCAGTGATGAGGATACCAGCCTGATAAACATCAGCAAGCTTAGCAAGAAGAAGGGCACCATCAAAGCAACACTTACCTTCAAGGGTGGCGTAAATTATGGAAAGTAAGTAATTATGGAAAGTAAAGTCCCAAACCATAGAGATTTGCTGATTCGAGACTTATATTTCTTTCCATAATCTTAGGAAAACCTATAAGGATTTCAACCAGTCAAGCAGG
>JAFRXH010000064.1 GCA_017437785.1 Lachnospiraceae bacterium | reverse complement strand
TTAATTAACCCTTTATTATGATACCGCAAATGTTCAAAAAATGCAAGCGAAAATGCTAAAAAAGCCCATATTTTCGGCTTTTTCCACCTCGGTCTTTGAGGCCTAAAGACGTTGAGGGTTAATTATCAAGGAAGTTCAGATAAACCGGTCCCTTTCTTTGACAGCAAAAAGCTGCGTCCTTATTCATTATATGATGTTAATGTCAATTGTTTTTTCACTTTATGATGCTTATATTATCAATGATATCCCTTGCGAGCATATTATCCATGCCCTTTTCATCACGTGCTGAGTCTCCGGCACGGCCATGTATATGTACGGCTGCACAGCACATCTCATAATCCGTTTTCTCATCTTCGGTATTACGTGCTATGATGCCTGCGACGATACCCGCCAGCACATCACCCGATCCGCCCTTTGCCATTCCGGCATTCCCGGAAGTGTTCAGATAGACAGGTATCTTGCTTCCCAGCTTACCGGTGCATGCCACTGCCGTCCTGGCATCCTTAAGGATGCATATGATGCCATGCTTTTGTGCAAAGCCGGTTGCCGCCTCCGCCATGTTCATCTTAAGCTCATCCATACTCATACTACCTTTTAATAGACGCAGCATCTCGCCCATATGCGGTGTTATGATAACGTGTTCATATCCCAGTCTGTTTCTTAAAACGGTAAAGACGGCTTCCGTATCCGATGCGGATATTATATTAAGTGCGTCCGCATCAAACACTATACTCTGTCCTCCCCTGCAGTTTTGTATCAGCATATCCATCAGATGTCCCGTTCTCTCCGTGCATCCAAGCCCCGGTCCCGCAAGTATAACATCTGCCCAGCCGATAGCATCCTTATATTTTTTATCAAACTCATCTTCGGATGATTCATTGTCATAGGTAAGCATCATCGCCTCGGGCAGCTTATCCATAAGCAGATCCCTGTTACGTATGTGACTTACCACCTTTACCAGCCCGCACCCGCAGCGGAAGCAGCTTTCAGCACACATATACAGCGCTCCGTATATATCTTCCGATCCGGCCACTATCAGTACTTTTCCGCCGCCTCCCTTGTTCTGATCGGGCCTTTTTACCGGTATGTGTCCGGCTATATCACTTTCTTCGTCTTCATAATAAAGATAAGGCGAATCTTCCGCCGATAATACATCAGCCATTCCACTCAGCGAAGCGTTCCGGTACAATCCTATATCCTCATTAAATATCTGTCCCGAATATGCCCTGCCTTCGCCCACGAGCATTCCGTATTTGATATATCCGAAAGTTACCGTGATATCGCATTTAACCGCCGCACCCAGGATACGTCCGGTATCACTGCAGATGCCGCTTGGAATGTCGCACCCCACTACCAGTATATCCTTATCGGCCGATGCCCTGTTGAGAGCATCTATCACCTCTTTATGTACGCCGCTCACATCACGGCTCAAACCCACGCCAAAGATACCGTCTATAACCACACGGCATGTGGAAAAAAGCTCATACAAGGCATTTTCCGTTTTTTCTTCCTGTCCTATAAATGTCACTGAATTGTGCAGGGCTATTCCGGTCTGTATGTTATAGGATACGCTCTTTTTAGAAATGCCGTTTATCTCATAAACATAAGTATCATATCCCATGCATTTAAGCAGACGTGCGGCAGCTACGGCGTCACCTCCGTTGTTTCCGCTCTCTGCTACAGCCAGTATCTTATCTCTTTTCCTGTCAAAACCTTTTATCTTTTTGCAGGCTTCATCAATACGTTCTGCCAGTTTAAGGGCAGCCCTCTCCATCAGAACGATACCGGGGATACCGATAACATCCTGCGTATACTTATCGATCAGCTGCGCCTGTTTTCCGTTAAGATAATATCTCATATCAACTCCCGCATTCTTATTCCGGTCAAGTATATGCCTTTTTATGCAGCTTGACAAGCATATCGATACATGCTTAACTTTAAACAACCAAGCAAAAAAGAGGGCATAAAAATGGCTGAATGTAAGCTGTGTATACATAATTGTAAGCTTAAAGAAGGACAACGCGGCCGCTGTCTGGCCAGGATATGCAAAGACGGCACCATCTGTGCCGGTAATTACGGCATTATCACTTCCATTGCCTTAGATCCCATCGAAAAGAAGCCTTTATCCCGTTTTTATCCGGGAAGCAGGATACTCTCCGTAGGCAGTTACGGCTGCAATCTCTCCTGTCCTTTCTGCCAGAACCACGCAATATCGCATCCGGATGACCTTTCACGTCTTATTAACAGCTCACGTTATCTCAGTCCCGAAGATCTGACCGCTCTGGCGGAACGTTTTATCCCCGAAGGCAATATAGGCGTTGCTTTCACCTACAACGAACCGCTGGTCGGGCTTGAGTATGTCCTTGACTGCTCAAAACTCATACATGCACACGGTCTTAAGACTGTTCTGGTCACAGCCGGGCTGGCAGAAGAAGAAACCTGTGAAGCACTGCGCGGGAACATAGACGCCATGAACATCGATCTGAAAGCTTTTAATGACCGCTTTTACGATAAGCTTATCGGAGGCAGCAGAAAGACGGTAATGAACTTTATATCAAAGGCGGCGGGCTTTTCACACGTTGAACTGAGCTGTCTTATCATCCCGGGTGAAAACGATTCATTCGAAGAAATGGATGAATTATCCGCCTGGGTAGCCTCACTTGACGGAGGAAAAGATATCCCTTTACATGTCTCGCGCTTCTTTCCGAGATACCGCATGCAGGATAAGCTGCCGACAGATGTAGAGCGCGTTTACGCCCTGGCAGATGTGGCCGGAAAGCATCTTAATTATGTATACACAGGTAACTGCTAATGCTGGACCAGTTCCAGCAAAGCCTTAAACACTTCCCTATTGTCATAAACCAGCAGTGCGACCCTTTTCTTCGCACGGCTCAGTCCGTGAAAAAGCCGGCGCACACGTCCGTCATATGTCCCGTCACTGCGGTGTCTTAGATATCCGTGATCATCATAGACAAATGAATCATCGATAAGCATTACCACATCGTCATATTCCTTGCATGCAGCCTGCGTAACATCTATCCTAATACCTGTAATATCCTTAAGCTTCCCTGTGCACACATCATTATCAGATATAAACACATATCCCTCATCCTGCAGGTACTTAAGCTGCCTGGTCAGTTCTTCTTCGTCGCCGGCATATGCCAGTGTCACGGATGGATATGCACTGCGATGATTCTTCTCTCCCAGCCACATCACACAGCGGATAAACGCGGACAGTTCGCTGTTTAATCTGATCCTGTTAGTCAAACGGTAGCGCATAAAACCGGGCAGCGCTTCTATCATCGCAGCCCCGCCGGTTCCGGTCTCATCTTCGTGTATTGCATCCTCACGGTCATAGGAAATGATGACAGGCGCATTCCACTTCTTAGCGTATTCCTGTATCTGTTTCATTATCTTTTCATCTATCCTGTGGCCTTCATCAACAAAGATAACCGAATATTCTCCGGGTACATTAAGCGTCATGTCATCAAGCAGATAGTAAAAATCTATCCGCTTAAGGCGTCTGTCAAGCTGCTCGATCTCTCCCGTATGCGGCCCCAGATGAAATATGCATACACGGTCGTTTTTAGACGCATGCATTGCTATATCGTAAAGCAGTATGGTCTTTCCTGTTCCCGGAAAGCCTGTAAAGCCCTGATACGGCACATCCATATGCTTAAGGATCTGTTTCTTTATATCTCTCTGCTGTGATGTCAGAAAATAATCCTGACGCAGAAATCTCGCCGGGTCGGTAAGCGGGGATATAAGATACCGCTCTTCCTTAAACAGCTCCTCGATATCCGTTGCAGCGCAGCTTCCCTGACGTCTTAATACATCTGCCAGCTCACTGAAGTCCGCATCGATCAGACGGCCGCTGTTACTGAGCCTTACCAGCCGGTCAGCACCGCTTATATAGGTATAAAATACCATGTTCCGCTCAAGTGCCGACAGATAATATCTGTTCTGCACCAGCTGCCTCTGAATGGCATCATCAGTCACATTACCGCTCTTTAACTCAATATTTACGGCGTATTCATCATTGATACGTAACAGATCGAATTCCTTTCCAAGCTTGGGCATAGTAAAGGAATAATAGAATTTGAGACCTGCGGCATCCTCATATACCTTAAGAAGACGGGAGCAGAACGCACGCAGTCCTTCCGTCTCCCAGGCTTTGATCTTTAAGTGTCCGCCGCGCCCCGACATCTGTCTTTCAAGTCTGGACAGCTGAAACGGATCATTTATTCTGGTAAGTGAGTATATGCTTATCGCTTTCATTTCCGCTATTGTTTAAAGCCTTTTAATACGTTTATGTATTACCCTGACTGTTTTGGGTGCTGTTACAAAAAGTGTAAGATAAACTTTGTTCTTTTTCGTAAGAATGCGGTTGCGCATGGCTTTTTTGTAGTTATGGCGCAGATACTTTACCACACTCATATAATATGCATTTGTCCTGTTCATCTGCGGGATCGGTATATGCAGAAGGTACTCCAGGCGCTGAAAGATCCCGAAACGGAAGGCCACCTCAGCCAGAGCGGGGAAACTCTTATCCACCAGGCCTGCTACATCATCCGCATTATCCACACTGTCGGCAAAGACACGTGAGAATTCGTTTTTGTCTTTTTTACGTGAATTGGAACCCTGTCTGTAAAAAACATGATAACAGCGGTCGGGCAGTGACAGTATAGTCTCATTATCTGCCAGCATCTGTACCAGCAGTCTGAAATCCTCATTAAGCTTTCCCTCGGGAAACGATCTGTTCTCAAACACTTCCCTCTTAAAAAGCTTGGTGCAGAAGGAACAATCACCTTTATGCAAAAGCAGCTCTCTCAGGAATTCTTCAGCCGTATACTTCGTTGCCTCATCCGGCGGTACACATATATCGGGAAGATGCCTTCCTTCCTCATCGATCTCATCACGGCCTGCCTGCGCGATCGAACATCCGCTGTTTTTAATACCGGCATATAGTTTTTCATACATATCCGGCTCGATATAATCATCGCTGTCCACAAAACCGATATAGGAACCTTCCGCAAGCATCAGTCCCGCATTGCGCGCGGACGAAGAGCCGCCGTTTTTCTTATGGTAAACCCTTATCCTCATATCCTCCGCGGCCAGCTTATCACAAAGCTGTGATGTACCATCGGTAGATCCGTCGTCAACGAGGATTATCTGGAGATCATCATAGGTCTGACTGCTGACGCTATTAACACAGCGCGGCAGATATTCCTTGATATTATATACAGGTATGATGACCGTTATGAGGGGCTGTCTGTTCATATGCTTACTGCTCCGCTTATCTGTTCATATACCTTAAGCGTCTGTTCGTAATTAGCCTGCCTGTCATGATCGATAAGCGCATGCTCCCTGGCATTTTTACAGTATTCAGCTTCTTTATTTCCGCTGCTCCACATTTTGATCACCGCATCGGCAAGGTTATCTGCGATTCCATAAAGACTGTCGGTACCTTTATAATAATCACGGTCAAAGCTGTTTTCGCTGCATCCCGTACCGGTATACATGATCCCGTCCCTGCCGTCATCAAAGATCGAAGGTATACCTCCCACATTTGCCGTAACGCAGGGCATACCAAGGATCATTGCCTCTCCAAGGGAATTGGGCGAATTCTCAATAGCCGAAGGGCATACAAAAAGACTGCTTTTTAAGTACTGCTTTTTCATTTCCCCGCTATCCAGTTTTCCAAGTATCACCACTTTATCATCAAGCGAGTATTTATCTATAAGACTGCGGAGATATTTGCCGTATGCGGATATCTTTATCTTATCCTTAAGTGTCCTGTATGATATAACACTGTTTCCGGCAACGTACACACGC
This sequence comes from Lachnospiraceae bacterium, assembly GCA_017437785.1. Classification (GTDB taxonomy): domain Bacteria; phylum Bacillota; class Clostridia; order Lachnospirales; family Lachnospiraceae; genus NK4A136. The sequence goes on along the minus strand of JAFRXH010000064.1, from coordinate 15,793 downwards.
GCATCGGGATAGCTCTTAAGTATTTTAGGCATGGCCAGCAGCATATAGTGCAGACCTTTGATCGGATAATCTCCCTGACTTAAAAAGATCGAATGCTTCTCACAGGCATCCTTATCCCACCTGCCCTCATAGAAACCGGCACGAAGGGTTTCTTTCATCACATAATACTTTGCCCCCGGATGGATCTCTTTTGCATAGTGTTTATCCCAGTCGGTACGTCCGCCTATGTTTCCTGCCAGCATAAGCGCTTCGATCTCGTTTTCACCGCGGCTTATATATTTTGCTTTCTGTTCCGGGATGCTGTCTTTTTTCAGGAAATCGCGCAAAGTAACTTTTACCACCGCATCCCACGGAAGATCCGCCTCGAAAACATTTGCATATACACTGCATAATCCCTGTATGGTTATCAATACCCTTGACTTATCAAGGACTTTCCTGCACATGGCCAGAGTATGAGGATACTCGGTCCCGAAGCAATGGATCATATCGGGATGCGCATCATTTAAGATGCTCTCCATGATATCCTCGAGTTTCTCATCGTAGATATGCGCGTTAAGTGTATCTTCCTTAAAACCGTAGCATCTAAGCGCACAGCCGCGGATCGTAAGATCATGTATTGCAAGATTGATATTTTTGCGCATAAAACCGTCGGGAGCGGGAAAAGCGATATACAGTTCTATCCCGTTTTGCGCCTGATGCGAAAGCATCACATCAGCAAGGCCGGATAACCAGCCTTCCTTATTGGATGCCTTAAAACCAAACTGCTCCGCTATCATCGGGAGCATCATATTGCAAAGCCACAGGACCTTCATCCTCTCTCCTTAAACGGTATCATCATTGTGTTATCTCTGTCGCTAGATTATATCAGATCATACGTATTATTACTATATCTTACCACTAAGTCACTTATTAAACAATTCATCACAACGCAAGTGCAAGATTGACATATAATGATCTGCCCTGTATAACACATAAGTAAGAGCAGCATACCGAAAGGGATATCTTTAAGCTGTGCGAAGACCGTTAAGATCTCTCTGAACTGTGATACAGACTGATTATAAACTTTGTACCTTTATCTACTTCACTCTCCACCTCGATGTTTCCATCGTGCGAGCGGATTATCTGTCTGGCCATGGCAAGGCCTATTCCCACACTGTCGTGGGACAAATTGCCTGCTTTATAGAATCTTTCGAATATATGAGGGAGATGCTCTTTCTCAATTCCTTTTCCGTTATCCTCTATAACAATGGCTGTACACAGATTATTCTGAGTGGCTGATATCTTAACATATCCGCCCTCTTTTGTATGCTCGATACAGTTTTTAATGATGTTAGTGAGCGCTTCTTTAAACCAGTGTGCATCTACACTTACTTCTATCTCTGCCGGGATACTGCATTTATATTCTACTTCAGCCACTTCCGCCATTACCGAAAGAGGCTCGGAGAGATCTGTGATCAGCTCATTAAGAGAAACTTTCTCCGCTTTCATCTCCAGAACGCCCGCCTCCAGCTGGGAAAGAGTCAGAAGGCTCTTTATCAGCCAGGTCATCTTGTTGATCTGCGCATCTATTTTGCCGGCATATTCCAGACGCTGCTCGCTGCTCACTTCCTCATTCATGAGAAGCTCATTCATCAAAGAGATCGCAGTGAGCGGCGTTTTGAACTGATGTGATATGTCAGACATCATATCCGACATGTATTTTTTCTGGTCATGCTCGGATGCATACTGCTCACGCAGTATGGTGATCACTTTGTATATCTCGCTCTGAAGTATGCCTATGCTTCCTTCCGATATCTTCTGCATTTCGGGCAGCGAAGTATAGTCCTGTACTTTGGTTATATAAGAGATCAGTTCATTTATCTGTTTTTCCGATCTTCTTTTTTCTGTAATATCGACAATGATCACAGCGATCAGTGCAAGAAATAGCACTCCCGCCATCAGGAGCGGATCTCTTAACAATATACACAGCGCTGCGGCGATCACCGCGATCGTAATCCTATATCTCATCAGTCCATCCTGTAGCCCATGCCGCGAACGGTCTGTATCACGGGCTCATCGCCTTCCTGCTCGAGTTTTTTCCTAAGCCTTTTAACATATACCGTCAGGGTATTGTCATTAACAAAATCCCCCGCACTGTCCCACATCGAATGCAGTATCTGATGTCTGGTAAGAAGCTGCCCCCTGTTTCCCGTAAAAGTAAGCAAAAGCCTGTATTCCACAGCAGAGAGAAAGATCTCTTCATCCCCGCGCATCACCTTACCTGTCTTAATATCCAGGGTATTCTTTCCTACCATGATGACATCATTATCTTCCTTAAGCTCTGCCGCTTCCTTTGATCCGGCTGCGGGCGCACCTCCCCTGCTTCTTCTGATCACAGCCTTTATCCTGGCTATCAGTTCCCTTATCCTGAACGGCTTTGCGATATAATCGTCTGCGCCCTGCTCAAAAGCCAGCACGGTATGTATCTCATCATCGCAGGCTGTAAGAAAAACGACCGGCACCTCCGACCTCTCCCTTATCGCCTTGCATATCTGAAATCCGTCACCGTCGGGAAGATTAACGTCAAGGAGGCATGCATCAAAGCATACCTCCTTCTGTATCTCTTTTAAACTGCTCTTCATATCACCGAAAGACTGTACTTCATATCCTTCCTGGGAAAGCGCTATCTTTAATCCCTCCACTATGATCGGATCGTCTTCAACTATAAGTATCCTCATACACTCTCCATACGTATCTGTTCTATGATCTGCGTATTGTCATCTTCTCTGTAACATATGGCAGTAAAAATATGCAAGCCTGCAAAGCTTATGCCAAGAGTCAGCAGTATCTGCCACAAAGGAAGGCTGAATATCATATGGCCGAACCTCATATCCAGCAGTATACGTAAGCATACCACAAATGCGGCGGTTATTAAAGCCGAATCTATGACCGAATGGATAAGCAGCCTGATATTCTCCAGCATCAGCATCTTTGATCTCTGAGCTCTGCTTATACCCATTGAATGAAGGACCGAAAGCTCTTTTTGTCTGGCCAAACGTCTGCCCATCACGGAGTTATACAGATTCATAAGGCAGATGATCGCGATCAGTATCGTAAAACATACTGCAACTATATCTGCTATCTTTGTTACCGCAGTCTTAAAATCCGTGTACTCGCTGATCAGGCCTGCTGTTTCCACTGCGCTGTCCCCATACTCATCTTTTATCTGCGAAAGTCTTCTTATCAGCTTTGAATCATCCGTATTTACATCAAAGAGTATGACTTTTGTATCTATCCCATGCGCAGCAATTCCGCTCATCTCATCGATCTTCGCTTTTGTGTTTTCGGATACCATGATCCAAAGTTCGCCACCTCTTAAGGTATAGAATTCTTTTACATCTTCATCAGATACATAGCCTGCTATCCTTACGGGGATCGTTACATCCCTTAACTCATCGTTTTCCTCATCATACTCGTAGCTTAAGAGTTCTGTCATATCACCGGCTTTCGCATTAAGCGGTCTCTTTATCTGATACACACTGTAATCAGGCTTTACTGCCCCGTCTGAACCAAAGCGGAAATCATCGGTCGATATCGCTATATCCTCATATATCAGAACATTCATCTCATCAGCGTATCCTGAAACATCTATGCCTGCTTTTTTTGCTATACTGTTATAATCCTCCTGAGAAAACGTGATGATGTTGACCGCAGGATCCGAGAAGAGATCACCGTTACCCATGTAGGACGATCTGACCCATTCGGGCATGCCGGCAGGGAAAAACTTTTCAAGCGTTGTACTAAGAGCGTTTTTGTATTCATCAGTGTAAGTATCATAATCAATATGATAAGTATACATGTTTAAGTTCATCTCTCTGTATCCGCTCACTTCATCGGAGGAAGCTATATCTTCTTTACCTTTTTGATACTGTATATCATCTTCTATACTGAATCGATAAGGGTAGCTGCTGTAAGCTGCTCCGGGTACGAGCTGTTCGCGGTTCGCCTTACTCTCGAGTATATCGGTGAAGCTTCGTGCAGCAAATGCCGTAATAAGCGTGAGCGCGATGAACGCCGTGATGCTTCTGATTATACCTTTGGTCGAATGAGTGTTTCTTTCCACGGATGCATTAGCAAGCAGCCTTTCCGTCTTTCCCTTTAACATAAAGTTCAGATATGTCCTGTATCCTTTCTTTTTAAGCTTTGCTCCGCCTTCATTCCCCCTTATGCTTTCCACAGGTCCCACTTTGCTGATCCGAAGGGCCGGTATCAATGCGGAAAGCCATACCGTCAATATAGAAAACATTACTATGAATAAAAGATTTACCGGATTTATTATCAGCCTGTATTCTATCTCACTGCTCCTGCCGCTTATCACATTGGATGCTATTGCCGATATGATCTTTGAAAAATGCGGCTTTAATAATTCCATCCCGCCTTTGATCACAAAAAGTCCCATGATGATACCAAGAGGCAAAGCTATCAGCAGCAGAGAAAACACTTCATAATATACACTCCATCTTTTCTGGGAACCGGTAGCGCCTACCGATGAAAGCATACCCAGATATCTGCTCCTTTCCTTAAAGGACATGCTGAAAACGTTGTATATCAGAACCAGCGAAGCAGCCGTGATCAGTACTATAAAGAATGCCTGAAAGAATACCATCAGGAAATTAAAGCTTTCATCCTGTCCCTTTGCCGCAAAAGTAAGCAGCATATCGTTGGATAGTATCTTTCCGTTCTCCATGGGGATACCGATACCGTCTTTACCGACATACGAAATACCTGTTTTCTCGATCTCCGCCCTTTCCTCATCGGTCCTGGCTGCATCGATGAGCTTAGCAAGCTCCTTATAAACATCCGTTTTTGTATCAGGATCTATGGTAAGCACGAGATTCACTTTTTCATTTTCAGCCACGTCACTGCCGGTAGATGTAAGCGCTATATACCCGCCCTGCCCCGGCGATTCATAATCGGGCGATTCCATGATACCTACAACCGTAAATGTTCCCTTAAGTCCGGTCGGTTCATGGATCTCTTCGAAAACATCATTTTCCTCATAGAAAGGAAAATGCTCTGGTGCTTTTACGGTATCCCCGTGAGTGACCGAGAAGGCCGGCCCGAACATCACGCCGCCGGGCTCTTTTCCTTCTTCTTCGATTACCCTTTTTTCTTCATCAGATAAATATGCGTGGATATATCTTGTAAAGGCATCGACTTCCATTCTGTCACCCGGCTTTATGTCGGAGCCCTCGTCGATGGCCCTTTTGCTCAGGATCAATTCCCTGTCATTTTCCGGATAACGCCCCTCCACGAGCCTAATGTTCATCCACTTGAATATCTCACCGGAATAGCCTTTCAGCTCGATATAGGGCGTTTCAGCGGGATTTGCGCTCGCCGCGAAAACGCTGTATCCAAGCGGTCTGGATACCTCTGCCTTATCGATGCAGGGCAATGCTCTTATCTGTTCGGCGACGGCCCCGTCCACGTCATACACCTGCAAGTGCCACCTTCCCTGATCTGCCGCCACGGCATTTTCCATATATTTCATAACGGTATCCTTGCCCACGAAAACAGCCGTCATGAGGATCACGGTCACCAGTATCCCCAGGAAGGTGATCGTCGTCCTTTTTTTGTTTTTCTTCATGTAAGTCTTTGTGACCTGAAAGATGATCTTCTTGTTATCCACTTATCCAACCTCTTCTTATACGATATTTTTGACTTTTTCGTTTTTGCTGATCCTTCCGTCTTCGATGCATATCACCCTGTCAGCCTGCATTGCCAGTCCCTCATCATGTGTTATAAGGATCAGCGTCTGCTTATTCACTTTATTTGATTCCTTAAGCAGATCGATTATCTCCTCGCCAGTTTTGCGGTCGAGATTGCCGGTAGGCTCATCTGCCAGAAGTATCGCCGGATGGCTGTATAAGGCCCTTCCTATCGATACGCGCTGCTGCTGTCCGCCGGAAAGCTGACTGGGCAGGTTCTGCCTTCTGTCCGTAAGTCCCAGGTATTCCACCACCTGGTCCAGCCTTTCCTTATCAAGCTCCCTTCCGTCCAGCAGATGAGGCAGCGCAATATTCTCATCTATGTTAAGTACCGGCATCAGGTTGTAGAACTGATATACCAGGCCGATCTGTCTTCTTCTGAATATGGCCAGCTTATCCTCACTTAAGCTGTGTATATCCGTTCCGTCTATGAATACCTTTCCTTCCGTGGGCCTGTCCACACCGCCCAGTATGTGCAGCAGTGTAGATTTACCGCTGCCCGAAGGACCTATTATCGATACAAACTCTCCCTTATCTACCGAAAAGCTCACTTTATCCAGAGCTCTTACTTCCGTCTCTCCTTTTCCGTATATCTTTGATACGTTTTCACATCTTAGTATTTCCATTTTATTCTCCCTGTTTGGTGCTGTTCTTTTATGATACCTACTTTAACATCCAATTATTACATTGCAGTGACAAAAAAAGTGACTGTTTAGTCACTTTTTTCATCGCTGTATTTCGTATAACACATTTCCAGCTCACTGTCACTTATCATTGTGACCCTGCCCGAATCGTACTCCGAACATATCCATTCGTACATCTTCTGTATCAGCGGGTCTTTCTTTTGCAGCCCCTCTTCTCCGCGTTTGGCGCGGTATGCATTTACCCAGTACGCCACACCGGCCAGCCCCGACGCATTGTTTATCGCTACTCTCGGCGGACGGTCCAGTATGGTTTCCGTATCAAAGATATTATAGATCTCAGGATTCTTCATCATACCGTCAGCGTGGATCCCCGCCCTTGTCAGATTAAAGTTTTCGCCTACAAAAGGAGTCATCGGAGGTATATCATAACCCGTCTCATTTTGGATATACTCTGCTATCTCTGTTATCTTATGTGTATTCATACCGTTTAAATGTCCTCTTAAAGAAGCATATTCAAATACCATAGCCTCCAACGGGACATTACCCGTACGTTCGCCTATACCAAGCAGCGAACAGTTAACAGCACTGCATCCGTACATCCATGCTGTAGTCGCATTTACCACACCTTTATAAAAATCATTATGTCCATGCCACTCTAACATCTCCGAAGGGACATTGGCATAATGCTGCAGTCCGTATATTATACCGGATACGCTCCTGGGAAGTGCAGCACCGGGATATGGTACACCATAGCCCATAGTATCGCAGGCACGTATCTTTACAGGTACTTTACTTTCTTCTGCCAGTTCCATAAGGCTGCTTGCAAACGGAACAACAAAGCCGTAGAAATCTGCACGGGTTATATCTTCAAAGTGGCATCTGGGACGCAGTCCCGCTTCTATGCACTCCTTTACGATACCAAGATACTTATCCAGTGCCTGCTTTCTGCTAAGTCCCATCTTTTGAAAAATATGGTAATCCGAACAGCTGACAAGTATACCTGTTTCCCTGATACCTATAGACCTGACCAGTTCAAAATCCTGTTTGTTCGCGCGTATCCAGGTAGTTATCTCCGGAAATTCATATCCAAGCTCCATACATTTTTCAAGTGCCTTACGGTCCTTTTCCGAATAAACAAAAAATTCCGTCTGACGTATCATTCCGGCAGGACCGCCCAGCTCATGGAGCAGCTTATAGATATGCACCATCTGGTCGGTGGTATACGGAGTCCTCGACTGCTGTCCGTCACGAAAGGTAGTGTCCGTAATAAAGATATCCTCGGGCATATTCTCCGGTACACGCCTGTAATTAAACGCTATCTTGGGCGTTTGTGTATACGGAAACATTTCCCGGAACAATTCGGGCTCGGCGGTATCCTGTAAGCGGTAACTGTAGGGATCCTGTTCCAGCTTATATGTTTTATTACTTAATGTGATATCGCGCATTTCACTACCTCCTGAATATGCAAAAATTACATTTACAATTTTTAGCATATATATTATTATTTGTAAAATAAATAATACAAATAATTATAATTCGTTATTCGAATAATGCATAAAAGGAGGACATGATCATCATGGATATCGAATCGATCAAAACTTTTATGGTACTCGCAAATACCAGAAACTATACACGTTCCGCAAACCAGCTTTTTGTAGCACAGTCTACAGTCACCAACCGCATACACGAGCTCGAAAAAGAGCTGGGCTTTTCTCTTTTCAACCGTACTAACCGCAGCGTAGCACTGACTCCGAAGGGTGAAAGGTTTTTGAACTATGCAGAAAAAGTCATAGAACTTACGGACACATCCATCGCAGAACTCTCCTCCGTACAGAAATACGATCACTATCTGAGGATCGGCTGTGCAGATTCCATCTATGAAGGTCATCTGGCTAAACTGATCATGAAACACAGGAAAACACATCCCAATGACTTTTTGAAGATCTCGATAGGCATGACGGATCACTTACTCGAACAGATCCAGAATGATATGCTCGATGTGGTATTTACCTATCTGCCGCTGCGTAAGACTTCCGTACACTGCGAACTGTATAAACAGGATACACTGGTGCTGGTGACGGATATCGATAATAAAAAGTATAAAAGAGGGATCAAAGTAGATCAGTTACTGGAAGAGAAATATCTGATGTGCAACTTCGCTCTTCAGGATGTGGGACAGTATATAAGGAAACTTTTTCCCAAATACCATCAGTTTGAACTGGAGATAGACGACTGTATGAAGATCGTCCCTTATCTTCTTCACCAGGATAACTACACCTTCCTTCCGAAAGATATGGCCGACCATTATATCAGGGAAAAACAGCTGCGCGCAGTTCCGCTTATCGATTTCAATACGCCGGTGATAAACAGCTATATAATATACAAAAAAAACCTCGAAAAAATATGCTCAGATATCTTTATGCACTAAAAGCTCCTTCTGTTTCATCAGGCGCTCTTTTATAAGCCTGATGAAACGTTCATCACCTTCCACGTTTATCATAGGTCCGAAGGATAAGATCTCTATGAGCAGCTCCGTTTCATCATCGGTATCGTAGTATATCTCACAGCGGTAAGTCCTGTCATCAATGCGCATGGTGTTTTTGCGGTAATCCGCAAATTGCAGCATAGCCCGCTCCATCGCGTTTCTTTCATCATATACCTTTAGTGTTACTTTACGCCGTTTAGCTTCTTTATCACAGCTGATCAGCTCATCGGTATCATCGATCACAGGTACCGCACTTTTCATCCTGGATATCCGCATAATATGCTTTTTAACCCTTTCCTTATTCCCTGCATAGCACAAAACACGGAAACAGTCATTCTTTACCGAATACTCGATACGATACGGAAGTACTTTAACAGCGGTTCTTTTACGTCTGGCATTGGTATATTCTATCCTGATACGGTAATGGCCTTTTACTGCCTTATACACTTCCCTGAAACAGCTTATATATGTATCGTCGCTATAATCATCGCCATCACGGAAACGGTCATAGTAATACAGATCGTCTGCATTAAACAGCGGTCTGACATCGGACAGCATATCACGTAATCTGCATATCTGTTCCTCATCAAGAAACAGTCCTGCTCTGGGATCACTTATCGCAGTCTTCAGCCAGCGTCTCTGCAGTCTGCTTAAAGGTGTTTTTATACCGCCTTTTATCTTCGGTGAATATGAAGCCTTATCTTCATCAAATAATTCCCACTCGTTCCTCTCAAGCTTGGGCAGCATAAACAGAAGGCTCTCGGCGAAGCCATATTCCCTCACGGTATCCGCTATAAGCTTACGACTTATCTTTCCGCGCGTCTTTAATATACGGTTTACTATCGAGAAATATCTGTTATAGATCTCCGAAAAAAGCCTTTCCATACTTATATACCATATATATCAAATGAACGTTCCAGATCATCATAAAACATCTTTTCAAGCACGGTATTTTCCTCTGACAGCGTATTTCCGTTACTTCCGTAGATCTTCAGCTCCACTATCCTGCCTGTAAAAGTCCTGATCCAGGGAAACATCTCTATCACATCAACAACCGTTTTTTCATAGCGGAAGGTATTGTCCGCGATCTTTTCCACACTGCCGCCTTCACCCTCCCGTATAAGACGCTGTACGATAAAGCTCTCTGTATGTTCATCTGCGCTGACGGTGAGGATCAGCTTTTGCAATCTCCCCTTTCCCCGGACAAGAGGCCTGAAAGAAACTCCCCATATGTATTCTTTATCTTTTTCCAGATATGCACGCTGCTTTTTTTCTTCCTGCTCATCTGCCTGTTCAAGCAGCTTAACCTCTTTGATCTGGTCCAGTCTCATACAGTCAAAGGAAGAACGTCTGTCAGTATTACACAGACAGACAAACCTCCGCCCCGTACGCGTGCTCACAAAGATCTGCAGCGGGATCCCCGTAACGTCAAAAGCTTCATGCATGCGGCGGTTACTTTGGATACGCAGCTTCACTTTCCTCTTATCATGGATCGCTTCAAGCAGCGAAAGCAATATCTCATCCTCAAGCGTAAATGTCGGAAAAGAATGCTTGACCCCAAAGAACGTATTATCATCATCCTGCATCGACAATATGGTATGTCCGACATAACCAAGCGGCAGATCAAGTGCAAAACACTTTATCATATCAGTCAGGGACTCCGTCTCTTCCATTAGTTCCCCGTACAGAATCCCCCTGCGATACTTAAGGCTCTTACCTTCTTTATAAGATGTAAGCAGGCCCTCATCAACATATTCATTGCATTTGCGGCGTACGATCTGCCAGTCCGCATTTATCCCGTATCTGTCGATAAGTATCTCTGACAGCTGCGGCGCCGAATATGCTTCACCCTTATCTTCCAGTATCTTTAAGATATAAAAATGAAGGATAAGGTCACGGTCCGTAAAACTTGCAGCCTGCCATACCCTGAAAAGCGGATTTGTTTCCAATAGTTTCTGATCTATCTGAAGCGAGATATTTTTTGATCTGCCGCCCTGAGTAAGATCTTCACTGATATATCCTTCAAGCCAGCTTACTATGCGGCGGCGTTCATCATCATAAGTACGCGCGCTTTTGCCCGGGAAATCACTGCGGCTCTTAAAACCGTACACAAAAAAATCCCTGACATAATCACGGCATTTATCGATATTCTTGATCAATTCCTGAAATTCCGACATATCCTGACTGTATCCATTGCCTCCTGCAGCTGCTTAAGCGCCGCATCGGTACCGCTGCCCATATCCATCCGTTCGATAGCTTCTTCACGTCTTTGGGATTCAAAGGCTTCGGTAAAGTACTGCTCAATTTACGATGAGATATGCCTTTTTCCTTCAGTTTAAGCATTGTCTACTCCATCTGCAGGATCTGCATACGGAGACTCTCTTCTTCCTTCCAGGAAAGCCATACAGCGTTCATACTTTTCCAAACGTATGAGCGCTTTGTCATCGTGCTCCGGCAATCTCGTAAGGTCCGAATTATGTTTAAGATCCGACAGCTTTACTTTTGCAGCGACCGGATCCGCAGATATCCTGACAATATACTCCTCATAGGCTGTATTTTTATCATGGGTAAGGAGCCCTAAAGATCTGCATACCTCTTCGGGAAAGCCCATACCCCTGATATCTTCCATGGTCGTATCGGTATCTTCCACAACATCATGAAGGAGGGCAACAACAGTCGATATCTCATCATCCATCGATTCTGCCACATGCCAGGGATGAAATACATAGGGCAGGCCTGATTTGTCCTTCTGGTCTTTGTGCTTTTCGTACATAAGATTGACCGCTTTTTTGGTCATTTCCGTATAGATCATGCCCCGGGCTCTCCTCTTCAATACAGCTTTAACCCTTATATTATACGATAATCGGCGTGTTTTCAAGAGTATGCCTAAGCCGGGCAGCTTTATAGCAGGCGCAAAAAAAACCACGGGTCACAAGACGATCTTCCCACCTGTAAAACTACGGGTCACAAGACGATCTTCCCACCTTTTAAGCGGCATCAGGTACCTCCCGCGATGCGGGTCCCTCCTGATGCCAAAAGGCGGGCCCCTTCTTGTGACTTCCGCGATGCGGGTCCCTCCTGATGCCAAAAGGTGAGCCCCTTCTTGTGACTTCCCCGTGGTTTTTCTCTTACCAGATCGTGATGCGCTCTTCGGGCGGGATGTACATCCTGTTGTCTTCGCTAAGACCGTATGTTTGTACAAATTCATCAAACTGGGCGTTGACTGTATTGACCCTCTGATAATTGTATGGATGGGCATCAGTTATATAGCCGCTTTCTCTTATGAAGGACATCTGCTCTCTCCATAACTCTGCTCTGGATCTGAAATAACAGTCATAATCAAAACCGGGATGATCCTGCGCGATCTTCATGGCAATGCTGACGCCTGCGATATCCGCAGATGCCTCTCCCCACTGCTGCTCACCGCTGCAGGCCATATAAGGCACGCCTACGACCTTGTCAAAATATGCCGATACTTTTTTAGCTTTTTCCATATATGCATTATAATCCGCCTCCGGCATCCAGCCATAAGGCTTATCGTCCGTTGCCACCTTATTTCCGTCAGCATCGTACTGTATTCCGTTCGGATCAAAGCCGTGCGTCAGTTCATGGCCTATTATGCTGCCCATCTTTGCAAGCATCTCTTCATAGGGCATGTCATCGCTGAAGGTAAAATCGCTTATAAAACCAGCCAGGACAAAAAACTGGTTTAAGCTTCCGTTATAATATGCATTATCCACTGATGTTGCTATCTCCGGACGCAGATCATATCTCCATTCTCCGGGCACACGTTTTTCTCCTGTAGCGGCGCAGTTATGTTTAAGATTACTCACTCTCAGCTTTACGTAAATATCATAAAAAGAATCCGAAGTGTCGATGGCAAGATAAGAACTGTCGATCAGCTCATCGGGAGAAAGAACGCAGAACTTCATCTTATTAAGTTTTTCAAGCGCCGCAGCCTTTCCTTCCTCGGACAGCCATTCTTCCTCTTTAAGCATCGCTGCAAAAGCTTCCGCTGTATCCTCGCAGATCATTGTAAGTGTTTCTTTTGCCTTGGGATCCACATAATATGTCATATAGGCATTTTCTTCGGCAACACCCAGAATGCCTCTGTTTCCCATTATCTCAGTATATGTCCGATCCTTCACATATTCCTTATATTCTTCATCTGTTTCATCGGCGAACATCAGACATTTGCCGGCTTCCAGGTCAAGATACTCATACGACATATAGGCGATGTGCGTCATAATATAGGATCTGAAGTTTGAGAGGTTTTCTTCGATATACATTTCATCAAGCACAGGGAGATAGTCCGGATAAATGATATTAAGCTTTCCCTTATTTACTCCCAGACCGTTTAATACAGCCTTAAGCGGGAAATTGCTGCAGGAAGCGCATACTTCATCCACAGGGATCGCTCCGACAGGATTATCGCTTTCCTCATCCGGCCACGCCGCCTCCAGCAGAGCATCCTCCAGCACATAGGATTCTTCTATCATCTTTGCCACTTCTTCCTCTGTCAGACCGGCTCTGGTCAGGATATGTGTTGCAGCTATCTCATAATCCGCCCGGATCTCTTTGATATCCTCGGCATCGCTGTTATGAAAGATTCGTGGCAGTACGGAAAACGACGCATCTTCATCCAGCTCAAGTATCCATTCGGAAGCATCCTCCTCATCAAGCGTGATCACGGGATTGAAGAAGCGGCAGAAAGGATTTCTGCCTGTATCCGCAAGAAACTTATCCAGCTCGGAAATGCTTTTTATGTTTGCAGCATCTTCAAGATATTTCTTTACAGGCTCAATGCCATCCGCATTCCTTCTGTCCCAGTCATTGGCCACATCCAGATAGTCACGCAGGATCTGTATATCTTTCCCCTGATATTTATCACGTTCGTTTATCATTGAGAGTTTCTGATCTTCTATCATGTTCTTCATGTCCAGCTCACTAAACTCATCACCCTGTGTTTTGATATGCGTATCAGCAAGGAAATCATAATTCACGGAAAGATAAAAATCTTCTTTTACTCCGGGATCGCCCAGTATGCCTGCTGCTCCCAGTACAGTGCTATCGATCCACTGATCTCCTCCCGCCCATACAAGCTCGTTTTTATCATAAACCGCATCTTTTGTAAGGACTGCTTTATTCTGCGTTTTATCATAGGAATACACGGCAATATCATCTCCGTCCCCGCTCTTTTTCATAACAAAAAGTTCGGATATCATATCCCCGTCCAGATCTTTCATAGAAAAGAACATATCTTTCTGCATACCGCAGGCGGTGACTCCGGATAAGAACATTATCTCTTCCGGATCATATGCGTAGCTTCCCGCATTAATCTCATATGTTTCCGGAAAATCGTTCTGCGGCTCCGTTTCCTGAGGCTCTGTGCTTACATCCACCACGGGTTCTTCGGGCATATCCGGATCAGCACTGCTTTTCTCACAGGCACTCAGAGTTCCTGTCAGCATGCTCAATGCGCATATACCGCCTATCATCCTTTTTACACTCTTTTTCATCCTGTCTTTTTCTCCTCATCAACTATATTTCCCTCATAGCAACCTTATAGTTTATCACGTTTATCTGCGCACTTCAACACGCATCAATAAACAAGCGATTGAAACCGACCTCTTTTCATGATAAGATATGATGGTTGTCGCAGAGCTCAAGATCCGGCAGCTGACTTATAATAGGAGAAGTGTTTATATATGAAAAACCTCAAGAAGCTTACGCTGCTTCACTCTAATGATATGCACGGAGACTTTCTGGCCGAAAAGATCGATGACGATCTTGTAGGAGGAGTATCCCTTCTGTCCGGATATATAAGCAAGGTACGACAGGAAGAGAAAAATGTGCTCTATGCCATAGCAGGCGATATGTTCTGCGGCTCGGTCATAGATTCCGAATTTCATGGTATCTCCACCATACATATAATGAACATGCTCTCACCCGATATAGTGACCGTGGGCAATCATGAGGTGGATTACGGCATCGCGCATCTTTTATTCCTGGAAAAATGCGCGGAATTTCCTATCATCAATGCAAATCTTTATCTGAAGACAAATCATACAAGACTGTTCGATCCGTATAAAGTAATAGAGATCGACGGAATGAAGATACTCTTTATAGGCGTACTTACAGAGATCACCCTGCTTAAATGCAAGATGGATAAACTGGTAGGAACATTTGTTACTCTTGAGGATGCAGCAGAAGAAGTCGGAAAGATCTGCAATGCTTATAACGCAACGGATGTCGATATGACCGTTCTGCTTACCCACATCGGGCTGGAAGAGGATAAAAAGCTTGCGGCTCTGCTCGATCCTTCCTGGGGCGTGGATATGATAATAGGCGGACATTCACATGATTTTATGGAAGAACCGGCTGTTGTTAACGGCATCCCCATTGTTCAGGCAGGAACAGGCACGGATCAGATAGGGCGCTTCGACTTAATGATCGATACAAACGAAAACAGAATAGACAGTTATACCTGGACACCCGTACCCATAAATGCAAACACCTGTCCCAAAGACGAAGCTATAGAAGAGGTGATACGCACTTATAAGGATGCGACAGACGAAAAATACGGACGCATAATAACCAAATTTGTAAGAAAACTGACTGCACCTTCACACATAGAAGAAACAGAGATAGGAAATCTTTTTGCCGATATCTTAAGAGATTCTCTGGGAGTGGATATCTTCCTTTTGGCGGCAGGTTCGATACGTGTGCATGAATTAGGACCTGTAGTCACAAAACAGGGGTTTGACGAGTGTTTTCCTTTTGATGACAGCGCGCATATGGTATTCTGGACCGGAGCCCAGCTTAAACACGCGCTTCTGCGTATGCTGCGCGACGAAACCCTGGCCGGAGAACATACCGAATTTTATCAGGTATCGCACGGCCTGGAATTTGAATAT
>JAFRXH010000063.1 GCA_017437785.1 Lachnospiraceae bacterium | reverse complement strand
TATATACCTCTCCTGGAGTAAATACGATGCAGCACAGATAAACGGCCGCGATCCCCTCCAGCTGGTACTCATTGCACTCAGCGTGATATTCCTTATAAATCTCTGCCACAGACTGGCCTTTTCCAATGAGGAGCTGGTAAACGATCCTCCCTCCCATCATGCCCAGTATCAGGAACTGGCGCTGGCGCTGGATGAGGGGCACGTGAGCTTAGACCACCTGCAGGCTCATCCGGATCTGTGTGCAAAAGAAAATCCTTATGACACACTGGCCCTGATGGCCGAAGGCATACCGTTCAAAATGGATTACGCCTATTATGAAGGCCGATACTACGTATACTTCGGTATAATCCCCGAGCTTGTCTTTTATTATCCCTGGTACAAGCTCCATGGCGAACTGCCCTCAAACTGCGATGCCCAGTGGCGTTTTGCTTCAATGCTGATCGCCGGCACTTTTCTCCTCTTATGGGAACTGGTAAAACGCTACAGGCGCGGCGCTTTTCCTTTCTGGCTCTACCTTCTTATGAGCTGGTGCTTTTGTTTATACGCCAATTACGTTTTCCTTTATTCAAGACCGGATATCTACAATATCCCCGTCCTTGCCGGCAATGCATTTACCGTGCTGGGGCTTGGACTGTGGTTTGCCGCCGCTTCGCGCAGCGGAAGGAAGCGTATAGCATTCCTCATCCCCGGATCACTTTTTATGGCGTGTGCCGTGGGCTGCCGTCCTCAGATGGCTCTGTTTTCCTTTATCAGCATCTTTCTGTTCTTAACAGGTGATAAAGACGGCCGCTGCAGTTTTAAAAACCGCAGCCTCCTGACCAAAGGCAGCATTTTAGAGACTGTATGCTTTGCCATGCCTTTTGCGCTCATCGCCATACCGGTATGCTGGTACAACCATGCACGCTTTGGCAGCATCTTTGAATTCGGCGCCACCTTAAGCCTTACCACCAACGATATGAACCTTCGCGGCTTCAATATGGACCGCCTTGTACGCGGCCTGTACTGCTTTTTAATACAGCCCACCGTCACTACCAACGATTTTCCCTATCTCACCTCTTCCGTGGTGGACAGCGCCTATATGGGCCGCAACCTGGTGGAATTCACTTTTGGCGGCGTACTGTGCGCCTGCCCGCTGATGCTCATCATCCCGGCACAGATATTCGGCTTCTTTAAAAAGCTTAAGGCAGAGGAAAAGGCCATAAGCCTGTGTCTGCTTGCAGCCTCACTTATAATAGCGGTATTTGACGTAAACAGCGCAGGTATCCTTTACCGCTACAGCTGTGATTTCACCACCGGCTTCCTTATCGCTGCCATCATGCTGTGGATCCCTTTGCTCTCAAGCGATGACTCAAAGCGCACCGCCCGCAGGCTCTTTACACTTCTTCTGATCCAGGCGCTTTTCTATTCGCTGCGCGTTTTCTGCTCAGACGGCGACCGTCTCTTCATAAAGGACTGTTCCCCCGTTTTATTTGAGCGGATCAGAAGTTACTTTACGTAAACCGAAAACTGTTGTATAATACTGCAGATTGTTTTATAATGCTGATCGCAGATTTTGACCTTGAACATGTATTTTCATCTATAGGAGAACAGAATGAAAAAAGTCATAATCATCGGCGCAGGCCCTGCAGGCCTTACAGCCGCATACGAATTACTGGACAAGAGCAAAGATTACGACGTGACGGTACTTGAAGAAAGCAACGACATGGGCGGTATCTGCAAGACCGTTGTATATAAAGGCAACCGCATGGATATGGGCGGCCACCGCTTCTTCTCCAAGGTAGACGAAGTAAACGAATGGTGGGACAAGATCCTCCCCATGCAGGGACGTTCCGCAAAAGACTATCGTAAGCTCCGCGTGCGCGTTCCCTTAAAAAAGGGCAATCCCGATCCCAACAAAGAGGACCGTGTGATGTTAAACCGCCGCAGGGTATCGCGTATCTTCTATAATAGAAAGTTTTTTGATTATCCCATATCATTAAAATGGCAGACTTTAAGCGATATGGGCTTTATCACCACGCTGCAGGTAGGTTTCTCCTATCTGGCGTCGCTGATACACAAGCGCAAGGAAAACTCCCTTGAGGATTTTTATATCAACCGTTTCGGCCGCAAGCTCTACAGCATGTTCTTTGAGCGCTATACCGAGAACCTCTGGGGCCGTCATCCTTCCGTGATAGCGCCCGACTGGGGCAGCCAGCGCGTAAAAGGCCTGTCCATCGCTGCTATCTTAAAGGATATGTTCGGCAAGCTCCTTCCTAAGAAAAAAGGAGCAAAACGCAAGGTTGAGACTTCTCTTATCGAAGAATTCAAATATCCCAAGTTGGGCCCCGGCCAGCTCTGGGATGTTACTGCCGAAGAAATAAAGAAAATGGGCGGTAAGATACTTACGGGGCACCATGTGGTCGCTATCAACAAGGATGCAAACGATCACATTACCTCCGTTGAAGCCGAGACCGGAAACGGCCGCAAAAAAATGGAGGCCGATATCGTCATCTCCTCCATGCCCGTTAAGGATCTGGTAGCCGGAATGAACGATGTCCCCGCAGATATGCAGATCATCGCGGAAGGCCTGCCCTATCGTGATTACATCACCCTGGGTGTCCTTATCCCGGTGGATAAACTCTTACTTAAGAATAAGACCAACTTAAAGACCATCTCAAACATCATCCCCGATAACTGGGTATATGTGCACGACAAAGGCATAGAGATGGGACGTTTCCAGATATATAATAACTGGTCTCCTTACATGGTAAAGGATCTGGAGAACACCGTCTGGATAGGTCTTGAGTACTTCTGCCAGGAAGGCAGCGAATGGTGGAACATGAGCGAGGAGGAATTTGCCCGCTTTGCCATAAAGGATATGATACGTCTGGGCATCGTTGCCAGAAAGAGCGATGTGCTGGATTATCACGAGGAAAAGGTCAAAAAGGCCTATCCCGCTTATTTTGATACCTATGAGCATATGGATAAGCTTACAGCTTATTTAAGCTCTATCGATAATCTTTACTGTGTGGGCCGTAACGGCCAGCACCGTTATAACAATCTGGATCACTCAATGTGCACTTCCTTTGAGACCGTAAAGAACATACTTAGCGGCACAAGTGATAAGAGCAACATCTGGTCCGTCAATACCGAGGCAGGATATCATGAAAGCAAATGACGAAAACGAACTGGATATCATAGACATGGACGCCATGGCCACCGATGCATTGCCGCTTATAAGCGATGCCGATCTGGCCGGCAGTGACAGCTTAAAAGACTCTGATGAGCCCGAATATTACGACGATCCCGATCCGCAAACTCCTTACGCGGGCAGCAGTCTTTTGGAGGAACTGCCCAACGCCGGGCACGAACGTTCAATGGACGACCTCTCTCCTACCGAGATGCTCGAACTTGAACAGATCGCAGCCCTGGCCGGCTCCGGCGCTCCCCAGCTGACACAGGATCTGCCTATAGATACCATCAAGGAAACCATAGACAGCATGCCTGAGGAGAATGCCGGTCCGGCATATCAGGAGGGGGCCGCAGAAGATACTGCAGCATACGCTTATCCCGAAGAAGATACACAGGACGCTTACTCAGAAGCACCTGCTGATGAATATACACAGGCCGCTTACTCAGAAGCGCCTGCTGATGAATATGCGCAGGAATACTCACCTGCATATGAAGAAGCCGTCAGCGATGAGCCTGAAGAGCCCGCCTATGAAGAAGCAGTTTCTGATGAGAATACTGTCTATGAAGACAACGCTTCCGATGAGGATACCGTCTATGAAGACAGCTCTTCCAATGAGGATACCGTCTATGAAGACAGCTCTTCCAATGAGGATACCGGTGCGGAAAACAAGATGCCGGCAGCCGTTAATGAAGAAGGCACCGGGAAACTCTGCCGTTTTGGCAACGGCCAGATCTTTGTATATTTCCTGCTGTTTTTTGTTTCGATCTTATATTACGAGTTTCTTTTAAGACTTGATATATCGGGAGGCTTCAGCCGTACCAATCTGCCCCTGCTGGCATTTATCCCCGCAGAGGCTCTCTTCTGCGCTTCGCTTTCCGGCTGGGTTAAGAAGCATCCCCGCATCAACGGCATAATATCCGCGGTCCTTATGTTTGGTCTGGGCTTTTATTACTTTGCACAGCTCATCTACTACAGGCTGTCGGGATCGCTGCTTTCCGTATCCTTAATGAATATGGGCGGCGAAGCCATGGGTAATTTCGGCTGGACGATCAAAACCGTACTGCTTCGTTCAATCCCCCATCTCCTGCTGATGACCATACCTGTGATATTTACGCTGCTGCTTTCGTTCATACGCCTTCCCATCGAAGGTGAGAAACGTCCCGCTCCCATTCTGGGCGGTGCTTACAAAGCATGGCTTCATCCCCTCTGCACTGTGGCAGCTCTTGGGCTCTGGACCATCGGTGGCCTGTGCCTGGCTCTTGGCGGCAGGGACCGTGAATCCGCTTACTACGTATTTAAAGATTCTCTCTCGGATACGGATTCGAGCTCAAACCGCCTCGGTGCACTTACCACCACTCTGGTCGAAGCATCTGCATATTACCTGGGAACCGACAGTGGCACTGCCGCTTCCATCACTACCGTCGACATGGCGGCTATCGATCTGGGTAAAAAAACTGCTTCTGCACCTGTTTCCGCACCGCAGTCCGCTTCATCCGACAGCATAGTTTCCGATAATGCTGTATCCGTAAATGCCATTCCCGATCATGCCTGGGAAGACGAAAACTTAGACTTCACCGCTCTTAAGGAGCTAAGTAAAGATGCTACCACCACTTCGCTCTGCGAATACTTCGAATCCAAAACCCCTACCCGCACCAACGAGTACACCGGGCTTTTCGAAGATTACAATCTGATATATATCTGTGCGGAATCTTTTTCCAATTACGGTATAGATAAGGACATCACTCCTACGCTCTACAAAATGGCCAATAACGGTGTGGTGCTCAACAACTTCTATAACAGCTTCCCCAATACCACCACCAACGGAGAATTTGCCTTCGCAACCTCTCTGTGGCCCGACGTATCACGTTTTGCCCAGGCAGGTACCGCAGTTGGCTCCTTCCCCCAGTCAGCCAACAGCTTCATGCCCTATGGCCTGGGAGATCTGTTCACGAATATCGGTGTTGAGAGCTACGCATATCATAACTACTACGGCGATTATTACAAACGCTGCTACACCTGGCCCAACTTAGGCTACACCCACATGAAGTTCCTTGGCAGCGGCATGGTATTTACCAGCTCCTGGCCTGCATCCGACCTTGAGCTCATCAAGCAGTCTGTTGACGATTATATCGATGAGGACCGCTTTAACGCTTATTACATGACCTTCAGCGGTCACGGCCCGTACAATTCCGGCAACTATATGTACCGCAAGAATATCGACAAAGTCAAAGAGCTTGCAGGTGATAGATACAAAAACGATGAGATACTGGGATACTTCTGCGGAGAATATGAGCTCGAACTGGCCATGGAATATCTGCTTGAGCGTCTTGAAGAGGAAGACAAGCTCGATAATACGGTTATCGTTCTGATCGGTGACCACTTCCCTTATTATCTGTCAGATAACGCCTGCACCGCCTTCAACGGCGGCAAGCCCATGGATGCTATCGAGCGCAACCACTCCACCTGCATCATCTACAATGCAGGCCTTGAAGAGCCTATCGAATGCGATACCTACTGCTGTAACGTGGACATACTGCCCACCATCTTAAACCTCTTTAATATCGATTTTGATTCACGTATGTATATGGGTACGGATGTATTTTCCGACGGTATACACCGTGCAAGGCTTTATAACGGAAGCTTCCTTACCGAGTATGTTACCTATGACAAAACTACCGGTAAAAAGACCTGGACCGATGCCGCCGGAGAATTCAGCGAAGATGAACTTAACGCTTATTATGAGGCAATGCTGGATTATACAACCAGTGAATATTCGGCCGCCCTTAATATGATGAAGGTCAACTTCTATCTCTTTGCATGGCAGAACAGCGGTCTGATGACCCAGGAAGAAATCGATACGGAGCTGGCAAGAGAGGCCAACGGACGCCGAATATATGCTGACGAAGCTGCTGCCGAAGCCGCCCGCTTAGCGGCAGAAGCCGCCGCTGCAGCCGCTGCTGAAGCCGCTGCCAACGAAGCCACCGACCAGCAGCAGCAACAGCCGCCTCCGCCTCCGCCCGAAAACAATAACGAAGAGGAATTCTTACCCGATCACGATCCCGATCCCAACTGGCAGCCCGATCCCTCATGGTTCGAAGATTAATGAAATGAAAAAACCTTCCCTTCACGGGAAGGTTTTTTTATGTATGCCTGCACCAATGCCTTCCCCCCGGGGGGAAGGTGTCAGCCGGAGGCTGACGGATGAGGGGTCCTGCCATCACACAACCAGCACTTCTCCCATATTCTTTCCGCCCAGTATATGGAAATGCAGATGATGCACAGTCTGTCCCGCATCATCACCCACATTGCTGATCACACGGTATCCCTTATCCAGCCCTTCGTCTTTGGCGATCTTAGCGATATTGGTAAATATCCTGCCTACTACTGCCTCATCCTCCGGAGCTATCTCCGCTACGGATACGATATGCTTC
>JAFRXH010000062.1 GCA_017437785.1 Lachnospiraceae bacterium | reverse complement strand
TGGACTTTGCTCACTACAAGCCTAAGGAGTTGCACAAGAAGATAAAGAAATATTTAACCTGAGATGCCATATACAACATTCAAACAGCCGGAATCCCTTTAAAACAAGGCATTTCGGCTGTTAAACTGTCAAAAACGGGATGTTAACATATCACCCCATGTTTTTCAAGACGCGCAAAAGGGGCCGCCACATATGTGACAGCCCCTTTAAGGAGATCATTTAAACGATCATCACCGGATCACTCTGTTACCTTAACTGTTATGGTAACCTTCTTTCCGTTGATCTTGGTAGTAAGTGAGCTGCTTCCCTTGCTTCTGGCTACTACCTTACCGTTCTCATCAACAAATGCGATGTCGGGCTTGCTGCTCTTAAATACCACATCCTGCTCAAGCGAATCGCTGAACTTAAGCGTGGTACCCTCACCCTTCTTGAGGTTGATGGTATACTTATTGGGCTTGCCTGCTACAACACCTTCTCCGCTTACATTGATATCTTCTACGTAAACATCGATAGTATAATCAGTTCCGTTTACATTTGTTGTAAGAGTAGTCTTTCCGGGAGCTACCGCGCTGACTTTGCCCTTCTTATTAACTGTTGCAATACCATCGTTAGCGCTGGTCCAGGTTCCCTTTACGCCCTTGATCTTGATAGTCTTTGAAGCTCCACTGTTAATGTGCATTGTACGCTTAAGCGCCGGTACAGTTTCCTTAACTGTTACGGAGCAGGTATATGCACTGCCGTTAACATAAGCAGTAACCTTTGCGGTACCCTTAGCAACTGCTGTAACATTACCATCTTTATCAACGGTAGCCACATCGGGTGATGCGCTGTACCAGAGCACGTTCTTGATATTAGCATCCTTTGCCAGATTGATCTTACCGCTCTTTACCTGATCAGCAGTCTCGATAACAAGCGAAAGCTTCTTATCGATAACAGGCTTGCAGATATGTACGGTGATATCATTTCTTCCTTCATGGCTGATAATTACGTTTACAGTATCAGGGGTTTCCTTCTTAGCCTTAAAGCTGCCCTTCTTGCTGATGGAAACATACTTCTTAAATGCCTTATCAACCTTCCAGCCTTCACCGATATTGAACTTCTGTCCCTTTACAAGCCACAGATCGGTGGTAGCAGCGGTGATCTCGGGTACGGGATCCAGTGCGGAATATCCGCCCTTGATATCCTCAGCTCCCTTATCCCACTTAGCATAAATGGTCACGTTCTTGGTGATCTCTGTTTCAAAATCAAAAGTTGTCTTGCATGTCTTTTCGTTGAACCATCCGCCAAAGATCCAGCCATCTTCCGAAGGATCTGCAGGCTTGGTTACTTTATTACCTTTCTCTACGATCACTTCCGGAATGGCGGTACCGTGTCCCTGAAGATCGAAGGTAACAGTATAGGTCTTAGGTGCTTCGGACGATCCTACTATACGGTCGCCAAAACCGTTATCCTTAAGCCACTTTTCTGCATACGATCCGGGCACCACATAGAAGCTCAGATTATCCTTATATGCAATATTAAATGCATCTTTCCCAATTGATCTGAGTGTCTCAGGAAGATAAAATGCTGCCTTTGCAGTCTTGCCTGCAGCATAGAATGCCTCACCGCCCAGATTATTAAATCCTTCGTAAAGCTTTATGGTTCCGGCAACAGGACAGTCCGCAAACGCATAGTTAGCGAGCTGGGTAAGTGTCTTGGGAAGGCTTACTGTAGCCAAGTTAACATTGCCTGCAAAAGCATATGTTCCTATGGTCTTAACACCTTCCGGTACAGCTATAGATGTAAGCTTACAGTTTTTAAACGCACTATCCTGTATGGTTGCCAGGCTTCCGGAAACAAACTTCACTTCTGCCAAAGCTGTACAGTCACAGAATGCTTCTTTCTTAACATCTGTTACCCCTGCAGGGATCGTAACCGTTGTGATCTTAGGGCAGTTCTTAAATGCGCTCATTCCAAGCAGTGTCAGATTCTTGGGCAGATTGATGCCTGTCAGGCTGGTGCAGTTTAAGAATGCATTGTTGTCTATCTTGGTAACGGTTTCGGGTATGTCGATCTTTTCAAGCCCGGTGCAGCCGGAAAACGCGCTCATCGCGATCTCATTAAGTGCGGAACCGGAAGCAAATTTAAGCTCCTTAAGATTAACGACATTTGTAAGTGATGCGATTCCGATCCTGGTTACACTTGCCGGCAATGTCAGAGTGATCATATCATACTGGCCCTGGCTGTTTTTCTGGAAACGTGCTCCATCAAACAGATAGTCGGGAAGGATCGTTATCTTAGTACCGATCACGATATTCTTTAAGCTGCAGTCTTTAAATATGTTCTTACCGCTCTTGGTAACAGCGATAGCACTAAATGTAACATTTTCCAGAAGTGTACAGCCTTCAAATGCACTTGCCCCAAGTGTGGCAACATTTTCAGGTATCTCTATGCTGTTTATTTTTGCGCACTTTGAAAATGCTTTCTCACCTATATAGGTAACTGACTTAGGTAATGTAAACGTCTCAAGAATAGCATTGTATGCAAAGGCCTCTCTTCCGATTATCCTCAGTCTGCTGTTATCGGGGAATACTATCCTTACAAGGTTACCGGCAGTAGTATCCGTATTGTTACTGCCTGCGAAAGCATAGTCACCTATCTCAACAACCTCTGCCGGTATCTCTATTTCCTTATCATTGATCCATGTAGCCTTATTAAAGAGGTTGGCAGGTATCCTGGTAGCCCCGTCCTGCATCTTTATCTCACGAAGTGTACATCCGTTAAATATCTCTTTTCCGCAGGTAGCGATATCCATAGGTGTGATCACTACGGTGTTCAGTTCCTGACGCCCGCGCACACCCCAGTGATCACGGTTAAGCTTAAAGGCACCTCCCCCTATATAAGCTACATTTTTGGGTATCGTAAGCGTACCGCAGAATCCGCAACTATTGAAAGCATTATCCTCTATTCTTACAAGAGAATCCGGAAGGGCTGACATGTATCGGTTGCAAATATAAAAAGCGCTCGAACCAACTTCTGTAATACCCTCTCTGATGTCACATACCTGGAGAGACGAACATTCCTGAAAACAGCTATTAGGAATGCGCGTAAACGCGGCATTTGTGGGTAAAACCACTTCTGTAAGCGACACACATTGCTTAAAAGCTCCCTGTCCGATTTCGGTGATAGTAGATGAGAAGGTGATATCTTTCAGTCCCAGACACTTCTGAAACATGTACTCACCAACATACTCGTATCCCTCAGGAAATACTATTTTCTCAAGCAATATACATCCATCAAATATATAACTGCCGAGCGAATCCTTTGTTTTGGTACTATCCGGCAGTTTGACCTGCTGAAGTTTTGTACAATTACGAAAAGCCTGCTTGCCGATCCTTGTTATATTATCCGGCAGATCAAGTTTCGTCACTGCAATACATTGTTCGAATGCGGAATCACCTAATGTAACCAAAGAATCCTTACAGGGTGTAAAGTCGATCTCGACCAGCTTTTTGCAGTTAAAAAATGCATTCGCATTAATTGCCTTAAGCTTAGAAGAGAACTTAACATGCTGGATATTGGATTCGCGGAAAGCGTTCTGGCTTATCTCAACAGTATCCGCTCCTATATCGATGATCGCTCCATCTTTAAATGTAGCGTTGTAGAAAAGATTATCCGGGAATACCACTATCCCCTTATCATCTTTAGCCAGCGTAAAGCTCTCTATAGCGCATCCGTTGAATATGTTCTGTCCGCACTTTGTGGTCGCACTCTTAAGGACTACATTGCTCAGATTCTTATTATTCTGGAAGGCATTAGCACCTATGGTTATAAGGCTGCCTCCGAAAGCAACCTCCGTCAGAGCACAATTGTAAAACGCATAATCTTCTATATACTGAAGTCCCTCATTAAAAGTCACTTTTTTTAATGAGGTACAATCCCGGAATGCGTGCAGCCAGATCTTGGTAAGATCGTTTGCATTGCTCAGATCCACCTCTTCGAGCGAAGCACATCCAAAAAATGCACCACCCGCGTTACCATTATTTGCTGTGTTATTCCCCAGGTTAGCTGCTTTAGCCCCGGGTGCAAAACTCAATGATTTAAGTTCAGGCCACTGCCTGAATACAAAAGAAGGAACATATTCCAGATTAGCATCCACCACGAATGCTCCTGTAGATGCATTAAAAGTTCCAAGCAGAGCCTCTCCCGGATCAGCTACCCCGTTATTATTCACATCATCATATACATTACTGCCTATGATCAAGCGGTCATGAACATCTTCCTGCTCCTCGATATCCGGATCAGGCTCTTCCTCAGGTTCACTCTCCTTTTCGGATATAACAGCATTCTCACTGACCTGTTCATCGTCATCGGCTTCATCACTGCTCACGCTGCCAGTATCCGCTTCATTCTCCGATACCGCATCCTCGCTTACGCTCTCTTCAGCCTCATCAGCAGAAACAGGATCCTCTTCCTCTGCATCATCCTCCGAAACAACAGTCGTGACTACCTCTTCGTTATCGGCAGCCATTACAGCCATCCCGGTCTCCCCGGCAGTCTGTAACAGCATCGCTGCAGTACAGAGCCCGGCGAGAAAACGTTTCATTTTGTTTCTGGCCATTACGCCCTCCTTTCGTTGTATAAAACAACATAAAATGCCTATAATTTCTATGATAGTATAGGGCAAAATCCCCTCTCTTGTCAATCAACGAAGCGGTGCAAAAATGCCAACTGCAGTTGTCATTTTTGTGCAATGATGATAAGATTGGAACATCCCTTAATGTATGGAGATAAAGGAAACTTATGAGCGAGATTAAAAGCGTATCGCAGCCCGTCGGACAGATCAGATTAAGCCCAAAAGAAAAAAGATGTCTTTTTGCATTTGTTGCGATGCTCCTGCTTTTTTTACCATATGCTCTGCTTGAGCCCATCAGCTCTGATACTAACGACGATACCGCCATGAACCTGATCGCAGCAGGCGCCTTTGGCGAAAACAGCCAGTACCTTGTATATATTAATGTAATCTTCGGTTATCTGTTAAAAGCCCTTTTTGCCATATTTCCTTCAATAAACTGGTATCTTATAACGCAGTTATCCTTAAATGCGCTTTCAGCTGCTCTGATCGGTGCGGCACTGGCATATTTTCTTGACTATAAGCATTTGATCCTTCCCCTGCTTCTGCTTCACTTCTATATCGCAGGAGAATTCTATCAATCCGTGCAGTTTACCAGGAATGCCTATCTTTATGCTTTATGTGCCATTATCATGCTGACTATGACCTGCACTATCCGCTCCCATCGTATCAAAGTATCGGTTATAGGAGGGATCATGATGTTTATGGCCTTCCTGATCCGTATGGAATGTGTGCTGCCGCTCCTGCCTTTTCTTTTCCTTATGCTCTTTAGAGAATTTATAAAAGACAAACGCCGCTGCGCTCTTTCTTTTATCACCCTATCCATATGTGCCATTGCATGTATTACAGCCCTCATAGCCAATAAAAGACTCTTCAGCGACCGCGAAGAATGGATCGAATATAATAATTACCACTTCAGCGGCACTTTCCCGATACTCGATGATGATTTCAGTCAGGGCTTCAGCTTTGAACGCGATGACCTTAGCTTTGCCGTTAATGACCTTGTTCTGCTGAAAGAATACCAATATGCTGATCTTGACTATTTTTCCGTAGATTATCTCAAACAATTGCAATCCGCAAAGACAGATTCCGGACTAAGCGATCTATTCAGATCGCTCCCCGGCGTTTTCTCTCAGAATTTCGACTTCCCCGGGATACCGGATTATGTAAACATAAGCCCCGGCCTTCACAGTATTCTGTATCTGGCAGAGCGCATATTCAGATGGAACATCTGCCTTGATATCCTCCTGGTCATTTTCCTGATCAAAGCAGCGGCAAAGAAAAAGATCTCATCCAAAGAGTGTATATTTATAGCCCTGTTATTCGCCTGCTTTGTGGCCGATCTGATGATCCTGATACTGTTTACGGGCCACGCTCCCCGCAGAGCCACTATCGGCCCCCGCATGGCATTCGAGTTTCTCAGCGGATTTATACTGCTTAACGCATTTAGATCGAATGCCTCAACAGAAGCCTCTTCCTTTAAACCTGCAATGCTCACAGTTCCCTGCCTAGCCTTATTGTTTATAGGCAGTCTGCGCATAATGAACTATACAGCAACTCCTGCGGATACCGAAACATCCATCGTACTTAACGAACTGCGTAATTATAGTGATGATCATTATCTGCTTGACGGTATGCTGTTATGGGGCGAACGGCTGGGAATTACCGATCTGCGCACACTGAATCGGACCAACTATCATGACTTTTTTGATAATTTCATCCTAAGCGGCGGATGGCTGGCAGAAACCCCGCATGCCACGCAGCTCATCAAAGCTGATAATATAACTGCGCCCATGGCCGGACTCTCATCAGATGCGCATATGCATTACGTAGTTCCATCCTGGCATGCCGAACGCGTAGTCCCGCTCATGATGGATTACCTTAACCGAAGGGGCAATACAGATATAAGCCCCAGAGCCGCATATGCAGGCAACGAGCTGCTGATAGTGGATTTCTATCCTGCTGCCGCTCAACAGCCATAAATCCCCCATTTACAAACAATTTGAAACAATATATGCATCTGTGGTATAATCTCCCATTATATAAGCTATGAATATCGGAGAATGTAATGTCGAAGAAAAAAAAGAAAAATGCAAAAGCTGCCAAACAGCAAAAAAATATACGTTCCAATACAAAGCCGGCCCCCGCTGCCAACAACACTTCCGACAGCCACCATATAATGCACCCTACCGTAAGCTACATATATATACTGGTGCTTTTTGTCTTACTGGTCGCAGTTTTCATCCTTAAGCTTATGGATGACCGTGCCCTTAAAGACATACGTCACGAAAATGAACAACTAAAAGCTGCCATGATCACTGCCAGCGAGAATCTCACGCAGTTAAGCCAGGAAAACACAGAGCAGAAAAAACAGCTTGAAGCATTGAGTCTGGCTCTTAATGCCCGTACAGAGATCGCAGAGACCCAGAAAAAGGAGGAAGAAGAATCCTCTGTTCCCGAGCTTTATCCGGTTAAAGGCGATGCTCTGGTGGTCACGCCTGCCACTGCTGCAGGAGCCGAAGATCCGGAAGACGATATGCTCCTTCGCTTTACCATGAATGAGGGCAGCTACGCCATAGCTGCCGGAAGTGGTATAATAGAGATAATGAGTGATGACGGGGACGGTTTCGTCAATATAGTCATAAACCATGGCAACGGATATAAGACCAGTTATACCGGCGAAGGAATATCTCTTAAAGAAGCCGGCGATGAGATAAAACGCGGCGACGCCGTCATGATATTTACCGGCGATGGTAATGAACTGACCTATTCCGTAAGCCTAAACGGTAAAAAGGTAGATCCCGTAAGCGTAATGAACATAGACGGGTAAGGAGATTAACCATGACCCTTGATACAGGCGATCTTATCAACTCAATAATGCAAAGCCTTGGCCGCATCAGCTTCATCAAACCCGAGGATATCCCCAATATCGATCTGTATATGGACCAGGTCACTTCTTTTATTGACACCAGGCTCAAGAACACAGCCCGTTTCCAGGATAAGGATAAGATCCTTACCAAGACCATGATCAATAATTATGCAAAAAACGACCTGCTGCCGCCGCCTGTAAAGAAAAAATACAATAAAGAGCACGTACTGCTGCTCATCTTCATATATTACTTTAAAAATGTACTCTCGATCAACGATATACAGCGTCTGTTAAATCCTCTGGTAGATAAGTACTATGGTAAAGATGAAGATATAGACATCGCTTCCATATACTCGGAAGCTCTTAACCTGGGCGAAGACCAGATCGAAGCGCTGAAAAAAGATGTTATGGATAAATACGCGCAGTCAAAGGAAACCTTCTCTGACATAGAAAACGAAGAGGAAAAGGAATCCCTGCAGCTCTTTTCATTCCTGTGCATGCTTATATTGGATGTTTATGTAAAGAAACTGCTTATTGAAAAGATCATTGACGAATGCGTTTAAAAGCTTTTACTCCCAAAAAGATCATCCTGACTTTTTTTGCCCTCGCTTTGATAGTTGAGGTTTTTGTTTTTAATTTCCGCTTCTGGACTTCACTCGGAAACGAACCACATCCGATCGACCTGCCCTATGATGAAATAGCCGACGAAACATCAGGTCTTTTTAATCTTAATCTTTCAAATAAAGATCTGCTCATTAAAAATATAGGCTTTTACTTTGAACCGGTCAAAGAAAGCATACCTGTAGGTTCTGTCCGTACCGTAGAGTATACACCCAAGCTCCCGGCAAGGATCACTGTAAAATGCAATCATGAGAATGGCGAAGTAAGTGTTTACGAAAAAGCTTTTGCTTACAACAAGGGCAGGATCTGTGCACTGACTATAAATGCACAAAATGCAGTATCTATAGATTTTTCTTATGATGATGCTTATCTGAAACAATTATCCTTAAATGTAAGATACGATTTTTCTTTCTCGATATACCGTTTCTGCATTATGTTTTTACTGCCTTGTTTCATATATCTGTTCCGATCGGGATCGCCTCTATGGAATATACGCCTGTTTGATCAGGATATTACCATAAAAAGAAAATATATAGCCGTACATGTGTTGCTTTGTGCCGTAATATTTGGCGTCATCTCTTCTCTGCTGTATTCAAATCCTTTTTTTAATGACATCCCGGATCTGTTCGGTTTTTACCCCGAACTGGCCAGATCATTTGCGGCCGGCCATACCTATGATGCCGAACTTCCGTCGCGATCATTGCTGGAACTGGCCGATCCTTATGATCCGCAGGCTCTTATGGATCCAAACGTGGATTTCAAATTAGACAGGCTTCTTTATAACGGAAGATACTACACATACTTCGGCCCGCTTCCCTGTGTACTATTCTATCTGCCTTACTATCTGATAACAGGCAGCGATATGCCTCATTCCGTTATCCTGCTTATCCTTTTAGCACTTTTCCTGGCACTTACAACCCTTGCATTAGTTGAAACATATAAGAGATACTTCCCATACGGCAGCATAGCCGGTTTTTATACCGGATTCTTTACCATTGTGATTACAACTCCGTTAACACTAATGGCCTCCTGTGATACTTTTCCATATTACGTGCCTATCTTTATGGCAATCTGTCTGCTGACAGCCGGGATGTATTTCTATATAAAAGCTGCAAATACGATCGATGAAGGTCGTAATGGTAATGCTTATTTTGCATGTGGCTCTGCCGCCATAGCGCTTATCGCTTCCTGCCGCCCTAATCTCTTGATCTATGCATTGGCCTTTACGCCTTTATTACTTCCATACGCAAAAGTGAAGAAAGAAAACTTAAACCGATGGGTATCTTTTATATCTCCCGTCATAATAATAGCTATCCCCATCTTATTGTACAATTATGTCCGTTTCGGAAATCCTTTCGATTATGGTACTGCTTATGGTTTGACAATAGATGGCCGTCAGCAGAACCCATCTGTCAGCAGTTTGCTTATGGCTATCTGGCACTATTTTCTGCGTCCCATATACTATACCGCTCATTTTCCATTTGTTAAATTCGAAATAACCAAATGGAGCAACTTAGATGATACCCTGGTTCAGGCAATAAGTGGTGGTGTACTGATTCTTTTTCCGATTTTATTAACAAGTATCCTTTCTCTCTTACCCTGCGGAAATAGAACCGAACGTACAAATACAGCAAAGCGCATGGCTTTGATCCTGCTCTTTATCAGCTTGGTATCATGCGTAATTTCCAGCATAACCGGCGGTTATACAACCCGATACAGGATGGATTTTTCTACCATGCTGGGCATTTCGGCAGTTCTTATGCAATGGATAATTCTGGAAAAGGGCGAAAAAACAAAGAATATTTTCAGGAATATATGCTGCATCCTGTTATTGATAAGCAGCTTTAATTCCTTTACCCAGCTTTTCGGGCCCGATCTGGTAGATCATTCCCTGCTTACAGACACTAAAAGCCGCTATGAGCAGACATTTGAATTCTGGAGATGAACATAAACCGCTTCACTGACGAATGCGTTTAAGTATCTCATCATACTGCTTATACATTTTCTGCACGCTGTTTTCCAATAGATAATAATGCCAGATATATGGCACCAGAAGAACTATAAGAAGTAAGAACAATACCAGCAGAGCATAGGGAAAATCCTCCTGCCTGCCAAGCTGCATAAAAAGCAGCATAAAAGTTGCAAATGTAAGCAGCGCAAAGAGTACTGTCACTATAAGGTGTACCAGTCTTTCATGCTGGAAAAAAGCCACCTGTGCCAAGTGAGTATCAAGCAGCTTTTCATAATCCTTACGGGTAGGCGCCTCATCCTTAGCCGCTTTTCTGACATATTCCCCGCCTGCATCAAAAGAAGCAGTAACCGGCAGTTCATGAGCCAGTATCTTATCTATATAATCAAGATAAGCCAGAATTCGCCTGCGCATAGGATCCTCCATTTCTCCCTCCGGATATAACAAAACCCGGGCATGACGGTACCCGGGCGTGTTATTTGATATTAATTACTATTTACGCTAACTTGTTTACGGCAAGATTAAGGCGTGAGATCTTGCGGGAAGCATAATTCTTATGATATACACCTTTGCCCGTAGCTTTATCTATGGTGCTGGTGGCCTTTAAGAGTGCTTCCTGAGCGGCTTTCTTATCACCGGCTTCGATAGCTGCATAAACCTTCTTTACAGCGGTCTTAACACCGGAACGGATAGCCTTGTTTCTCTCTTCCCTGGTCCTGCTGACAAGTATCCTCTTCTTTGCTGATTTGATATTTGCCAAGTCCCTGTACCTCCTGACTTTGATGCTAATAATAAGCTCCTGCATCTGCCAGCGCCGGACACGGACAGTCTGTACAGACACAACAAAGATTTTATGATAAGAACAGTACCTTGTCAAGGGTATTTTTCTATAAATCGCTTATAAAATCCATTCTTTTCTTGACATTCCCTACAAGTTTTGTTCAAATACTGTTATGATTAATCCCATGAAAAGGCAGATTCTTATGATATCCGTTGAAAAGTTCAAAAAAATGTTGATCATCATTGGTCTGATCATAGCATCAGCGGTAATTTGGTGTCTGCTCAATCATTCCAATATCAATTCCATGATGGCGGATGATAATCTGCTTCAATGGGAGCCCATGATCGAGACGGTATTTAACAGGATATTTTCTGAACACGAGATACCCCTATACGATTTTTTCAACCACAAGGGGCTGGATATCTTTTCCAGCGGATACTATGGTCAGTTCAATCCTTTTATGTATTTTTCATATGCGGTAAGCCGTTTTCTGTTTTCCTTTGACGTAAAAGTCCTCGTCATTTATATGATCTGCATGTATTGTCTGGGAAATGTAATGCTTTATCTTACTCTTGCCGAACTGAAACTTCCCGCCTCCATCAGGCTTATATCCATTATCTCCTACTCAAGTATGCTTTTTTTCTTCAGTTACGGCTTTTACTATTTTACATTCAACAGCTATTTCTTTATCCCCTTCTTCGTATTGATCATGTTAAAATGCAGAAGAAGCCCTTTTGAGTGGTTTGCTCCCGGACTCTTCCTCGCTTTTTCCATGCTCCTCGGTCATGTCCAGTACTGCAGTTATTATGTAATAGTTTACTGTATAATCCAGTGCGTTTATGCTGTTCAGGTCAGAAGCTTTAAACCCGTTCTTCAAACGTTTGTATGTCTATGTATTTTCGGTATCCTCAATACCCCCCTCCTTCTTTCAATGCTTACAGGCGCAGACAACCGTTCCGGATCAGGGATCAATCCTGCAAGCTTTTTATCCGAAGCGATACCACACACAAATCTGTTCAAAGTGCTTGAGCTGATACATACACCTGATCAGATCAATGACAGATCCGGATTACTTGGTCATATCGGATTGGGAATAACACCCTTTATATGTCTTTCAGTTTTGATCAGCAGACAGACAAAAGAGCAGATAGAAGCCGCATATGCATACTTTGACAATAAATTACTTAAAAAGCCCGATAGACAGAAAGAACTCCGCCTCAAAACCCTGTTTCTGCTGATCTACTGCGCTTTATTGATATCAACCCTGTTATTTAACATCTTTTTATTTGATGACTTCATTTATTTCATCCTTATTTTCACCGCTCCTGTATTGATAACGTTAATGGCGTACGTTATTGTATTGTGTGTTGAAAACCGGTCATCAAAGCCAAGGCTCATCACACCGGGAACAATGCATATATTGTTTTATCTAGCCCTGATATTTACCCTTGCCATGATGGCATATTCAATATTCACTTTCATGCTGGCTATGATCGCATATTACTGCTTTTTAGCTTTCAGAAGGAATAACCACATGGATAAACTGTCTCAGGAGGATCTGCTCATACATGCCCTGTGTTTTGCCGCCCTGTTTTTTATAGTATTCGGCTCCGGCAAAAAACAGGTCCTGGCCCTGATACTATTCAGGATACCGGTTTTCAACCAGTTCCGATATCTGTATAAATGTGCATATATTTATATTCCCATTTTGATCATCATCTGCGCCTATGAGCTCAACAGGATCAGAACAACCGCCGGCAAAAAGATTTATTATGCATTGAACACTCTCCTTTTGATCTGCTCTGTTCTCGGCTTTGCAAATATCTTTTATCTGATCAATTCTAAAGAACACTGCTATATCAACAACGATAAATTCTATGATTATTTCGATCCTGATACCGACTACGCCGAAGTAGAACGCCTGATAAAGGAACTTGACATCGATAAAAACTATCGTTTCCTGACCTGTTATTCAAAAGATCTGGCTATAGAATGGTCCAGCGCCATATGTACCTATTGCCTCACCAAGAACCTGAACGTACCACATTCGGTATTTACCCTCAGCGGATATGATCCTCTTTTCAGCAAAGAAAGCTATGAACAGAGCGACCGTATCATTGGTGATGTTCTTGATTATCATATGACAAATATGGCCGGATGGGATTTTATGAATAATCTGACCAAAACCGATAAAATCGAAATACAAGACAAGATCCATGATCAGTTGGTCAATAATGGAATAAAATATATCCTTTATTCGCCGCAGGACGAGGAATACTTTAATGCGCTGCAATCTTTTATCGACCGATATCCCGACCTGGCCATATCAAGAAATGTCCACTGGTTTAAGGACTTTTGGATGATGGAAATATCAGGATCCTTGCCTATATGTCATAATGCTCACGATCAGAAGCTTAATATAACTGCTTCCATCGATAAAATAGAATTTGATACTGATTTTTCCTCTCCGGAAACAATAACCATATCTTTAACCTATAATGATAATCTGAGCATGGCGGCAGCAGATAAAAACGGCTTGATAAGTCCACTGACACTTAATGCCGATCGATCCGGCTACATCAGCACAACAATCCCCGCCGGTGACTATCACATTATGTTGACTTATAAAGACAGGATCAAAACTGCTGCTATCTGCTTTGGCCTGGTTACATTATTGCTTAGTATACTATGCACAACCGTACTCTGTCTGAAGAAGGCAAAAATGAACAATCTGTCATAATACTCTTCATATTTTTCTTTACTTTTTGCTTATTTTGTGATAAATTATGTATGTCGTTTTTTGACGCAGCATATATTTTTGGAGGTACTAAAAGATGCAGGGTAAAGTAAAGTGGTTCAACGCACAGAAGGGTTATGGCTTCCTTTCTACAGAAGAAGGCAAGGATGTATTCGTACATTTCTCAGCTATCCAGAACGTAGAAGGCTATAAGACCTTAGACGAGGGTCAGGCTGTAGAGTTTGACATCGTTGACGGTGCAAAGGGTCCCCAGGCAGCTAACGTTATCAAGCTCTGATCGGGATCACCACAGTTTTAATCAGTTGCTTACCGATGTGCGTTTTCTATAGATTAAGTTCTGGTAATCAGGAATAGTTTACGGAATAGGCAATACCGTATGGAACGATTAAAAGAATGAGCAGCGTGAAGACGCTGCTTTTCTTTGTTTAAAAACCTTTGAACGCAAAACCCTTCTCTCCTTCCTGCAGGCGTTGAGTATAATACAGCATCACCACGATATCCGGATCATATTTTTCAATCAGCTCCGGTGTTATCACCGTTGTATTCTCATTCAACGCAAAATCAAGCCGATAAAATCCCATAGAAAGATAGGGGATAACCACCTTCCCAAACGAATCTGAAATAAGAAGTATACGGATATCATTTCCGCAGTTTTCGTTTATAAAATTCCCCAATGTTTTCCCAAAAACATCATCGTAAGTATATCTAGATGTATAATCCTTATTCTCAAGCGGAGCCATATTAATCATCATATCCTGCATGCTGCCAACAGATCTGCCATTCGATATTCTTGTATCAAACTCTGGAAGTATCAGATCAAAATCATCGATCCCCGCATAATAAATACCGGTCCGCTGCCCTCTGGATCCCAGATGCCATTTTTCATATTTCGTCACATTATAATTACCGATATCCGCAACCCTGTTATCTACATTACAGCCGGTCGTTTTTACTATATAATCTTCAATGATCCCATATACATATAAGCCTGCTTCCGTAGTCCAGTGATGGTCTGTTTTATACATCATACCATATTGATCAATTCCATCTTCATGCATCTTTTCCCGGATATCTATATTATCAATCCCGGCATCATCGATCATTTCAAGGAATCTGTCTATATTATCATTACCATAGTCTTCTATCCCGGCAGGAAGCTGCGTATCGTATTTAGACGATGTATATGGTGTTGTCACATACACCAGTTCTGTCCCC
The DNA here is from genome assembly GCA_017437785.1 of Lachnospiraceae bacterium. Lineage (GTDB taxonomy): Bacteria > Bacillota > Clostridia > Lachnospirales > Lachnospiraceae > NK4A136. The sequence goes on along the minus strand of JAFRXH010000062.1, from coordinate 49,382 downwards.
CTGTTCTTCAGATAATCCCTGAGTTTTACCGTAGCATCAGCATATTCATGCAGCACCTCATCCGGAACATGATCAAATGTCGTGAGCAGATATCTGTGAACTTTGCAAGAAAGTTACACTAAACACTCAAAGTCACCCTTAAACATCCAGAAATATCATCAGTTCCTGTAGACTCTTGCCACTTTTATGGAAAGCATCAAGTATCTGCTTCGCTTCGTATTCATGTTTCTGCTTCTGCAGTTTTAGCAGTTTCGCAGATAATGCATCGCATTTCTGCTGTGCCTTTGTAAGATCCGCCTCGACCTTTTCTATCTCCGTTTCAATCGAAGATATCGAACGTACCCGTGCCATCCTCATCGTCCTCCATATCGTTTTCCTGCGCTCCATCCAGCAGCGACTGATTCTTTAAGAGCTTCTTTCCTATGTCTTCAGCCGCTCCTTTGATATCGGCGTCAGACAATCCAAAGGAACTCAGTATGACTTTTTGTTTTTTGCTTACGGCATGATCCAGGCGGTACTGCCCTTTATTCCTCCGCACCATTTCGATCTTTTCGAGTTCACGCAATGCTGCAGGAACAGTCATGTAATTATATTTAGCATCCATCCGGAGCATAGCTTCCTTCAGGAGATTATATATACGGTTACGTACGATCAGCGCTATAAACTCGATAAATATCTTGGCAGATAACGATTCGCCATAATGGGTGCGCATGCTCTTTGACCCGATAAATGATTTATCTGCACTGAACAGTTTTTCTGATATATCACGTCCCTTATAGTGTATAAGAGCCTGTGTTGCTGACATCGGTTCCGATGTTATGATACAGAAATAACCGCATAAGTTAAGCTCGCGCTCAGCAACATCTGTCCGTTCTTTATACGACAGAAGATGCCCATTCTTGTCAAATTTAAGATCATAATAATGGCGGTAAGTTTTGCCCAGCGTAAGCACTTCACCCAGATGCTTGTCAAGGAAGGTGGTCATCTTATCCCAGGTCTGCTCCAGATGCTCCCTCTCCGCAGCCTGTTTCGATGGATTGAAGTAGATATGAAAATACCTGTCTTTCTTATCATCTTCATACAGTCTGGATGTTACAGTCTTCCCGTATACACGATAAGCACGGATCGAGCATGAGCGTTTTGTTTCAAAGGTCCCCAGATTATCTTCGATCAGGGAAGATACCAGTTCCTTACGGCCTTTGACCATTATTACAAAAGCGTATCTGTTATCCTCCATGTATTGGATGTTTTCCCGGCTGAAATACCCGCGATCTAAGATAAAGCCGATATTTGTGTAACCGTACTCCTTTACCTTATCGACCATGTATACAAACTGAGAAACATCCGTTATGGAGCCCATATATTCTTCGTAGAACAACGGCACCCGGTTGTTTTTATCAAATGCGATAGCAAGGTTAAACACCGGAACACCTTTATCATCCTTTGCTTTGCCAAACTCGACCAGATCGATGTCCCCTGCCTGGCAGTTCTTGTTGGATGAGTCATAAGAAAGATATATACGCTGTTTATGATCCCTCTTACGGTTCCAGTCATCAAGGAATCCTATGGTCTGTTCCCGCGTAACAGATCGCAGGAACCGGCAGACCTTTGAATCGCTGTATATCCGCATCCCTTCTGTAAACAGAGGATGGCAGAAAGCAAAGTCCGGATAGTATTGTCCTGCGTTTTCTTCATCAACGATAAGATATGATACAAGGTCGAGCAGCAGGCCGAGATCATCTTTGAAATGCTTTTTGAGCAGTGATGGAAGCTCATACTCATTCAGCACATACGTTATGACCACGTAGGAGCCTATCCTCAGACAGCAGCTGCGGTACGCTTCTGGAAGTTCTTCCGGAATGACTACATCAGGGAAATATTCCTGAAACTTCTCATTCGGGAACATAAGCCCCGCATCGGTAGGGTGCTGTTTCCCAATGATAGTCCGCTGCGGAACAGTATAGCGTTTCTCCGGATTATAGATCTGCCCATATTGGAACAGTATATAGCACGCATCGCCCTTCTTTTTTGTGATGATCTTGCCCTGGACTTCCGGTACAGGGACCGTTTTATCGTAGTACACTGAGCCACCCCTCATTTAGTGTAACCGTTACACTATATAGTGTACCACACGATATGGGTTTTTGCAAGCGAAAAGCCCTTTTTCTTGCGATTATTTTGTGCTATTATCAAGGTGCTGGATGGCTTTAGTGTAACTCAGATAAAAAGTTCACAATATCCGTTTTCCAGCCTTACCACCTTATTCATCAAAGGCTGATCCAGTAATCTGCAGATAGCCCCATTGGTATTTATAAAAAGTTGCTTTCCGCAGAAACAATACGCAAGATCCTCTTCCAGCGGATTATCCAGATCCATAGCAAATTGATTATTTACCTTGGGCGGGTTGATATAATAGTCCACCAGCTTGACAGCACTGATGATGCCCAGTCCGAATATGAGCACCAGAAACTCTATCATATATATAAGCTTATGAGTCTTATTCATATCGGCCTCTTATCCTTAAAAATTGAAATAAATGAACGGATTGTGCGCCCCTAAAACCAGAAAAGAAACCGCCCACAAAAAACACAATGCGCATCCCACCGCCTCTATTGCGGTGATCACAGAAGCAGTCGCCGGGTGTTTTGTCTTTATCTTGATCAATTTCATCAACGGCATAGCAAACAAAACACCGCAGATCATGAAAAAACCATATTCCCGGATACAGAATATAATATTTCCGTCAATCGCGGCTTTACCGCCAAATCCCCCTATCATAGCCTTCCAGTATTGAAGCCCCTTATTTATATCGGCAGAGTTGAACATTACCCATCCAAAGTTTACACACAACAGCGTAACCAGCCTCCATATAAACTCAAAAAACTTATTCTCATGTTTTTCGGGCTTTACCAGTTCTTTCTCGATCAAAAGCAATATGAAATATCCCAATCCCCACACAACAAACGTATAATTTGCACCATGCCATATCCCGGTCAGCAGCCATACAATAAAAAGATTCAATATCAGTCTGTATTTCTTAACACGATTTCCTCCAAGAGGTATGTACACATAATCCCTAAACCAACGGCTAAGCGAGATATGCCACCTGCGCCAGAAATCCGTTACCGACCGTGCTATATACGGATGATCAAAGTTTTCTTCAAATCTAAAGCCAAACATTTTTCCCAGGCCTATCGCCATATCCGAATATCCCGAAAAATCATAGTATATCTGGAGACTGTAACATATCGATCCGATCCAAAGATATAAAGGGTTTGCCTGAGTCATATCCAGTGCAAATGTTTCTTGAGCAACCATCGCCAGATTATTGGCAAGTATAACTTTCTTACAGAATCCCTGCATAAACCGCCTTGCTCCATCCGAAAACAGCTCCAAAGAGCATTTCCGCTCATGTATCTGCTCTTCTATCGAAGAATAACGGACTATCGGCCCGGCGATAAGCTGCGGAAAGAAAGCAATATACAATGCCACATACAAAGGATTCTTCTGAACTTTTACCGTACCTTTATATACATCAATAACATAAGAAAGTGCCTGAAAGGTATAAAATGATATCCCTATAGGCAGTGTCACCCCCACCATAGGAAGCTCAGCATTAAAAAGCGAATTCGTAATCTCTATCGAAAAATCCAGATATTTAAAGATCCAGAGAATGCCGATATTCAGCATGATATCTACAACAAAACAGATCCGCGACAGACTCTTACCCCTGTACCTGTCGATCAATAATGCTGCGGAATAGTTGATCACAACAGACGCAAGCATTATATAAACAAAAAAAGGTTCACCAAAGGAATAAAAGAGTATACTTGCGATCAAAAGAAGATCATTACGATATGTATTATTCTTTACTGGATAATAAAGTAATAATACTACCGGTAAAAATAAAAATGTAAATGTTAAGCTTGAAAAGACCACTATTTAATGCTCCGTCAGCCCTGTTTATCTATAAAATATTTTCTTTTTAATTGATCCTAAAAGTGTCCAGCATCTTTAATGCACACTTTTGTCTTTCTTCGCTTATCTCCCCGGGACTATTTACGATATACGAAAGCAGCTCATCAATCCTTAAAACAGCATACGGAAGCTCAATATTATTCTTGATAAACAGCTCGCTGTTACAGCATAACAGGATTGCATATACATTTGCTGAAACCACGCTCTTCAGCATATCCTCTATCATTTCTTTCTCTGCCATGACCTGGTCTGTCGGTGATACAAGTTCCCTGTTGCTTTTATTTTTCCTGATGATCCATTTATCTCCCGGATCAATAAAAAGTGAGGCTCTCTGGGCTTTTCCGTCAGTCATGCCAAAAGCTTTTGTTTCAATAATAAAAATACCGTTCTTTCCTACCACTATATGATCAAATTCTTTTGTCGTCTCACCAAAGCGGTAACAAGGGCCATTGATGATCGAGTAGCTTTTTGAATTACCGATCCCATTTGCGGTATTCAGATTTTCAAGAGTATCTCTTACAAGTTTTTCACCTATATTACCAACTTCCTTACGTTTATGTTCTTCAGCATCCTGTTTCGTATTCCTGAGTTTCGTATCCCTGCTTTCATAATCCGGTCTTTTCTCCACGCCTTCAACGCCTATACTGATAAGATAATTGCGAAAAATCTCTTTATTATCAGTTGTAATATTCGGATTTGGAAATACGATATTACAAAAGATGCCCTTAAGATCACCTTTTTCTTTATTCAAGTATTCTCTGCTTACTATAATGCCTTCTCTTGACTTTACAAATCCCCCTTTGTATTTATGCAAAAAAAACACAAATTCCGAAAACTCTTCGGCCGAACAAAACGGTTTCAGTTTTCTTTTTTTATCCTCAAACTCATTTGAGTAGAGCTGATGCGTAATGATCCTGCCACGAGGTTTCCGTGGCTTCTTTTTCCCGAAAAAAAAGACAACCGCAATAATAACGGCAAATATAACAAATATCCCTATGACTATCCTTACGGAATCCATTATAATCCAAACCCCTGATTCATATTTGCATAAATCATCCTTCATCTTCACAAGTAGATGCATTGAATATTTGATCCGATGACTTCGCAACTTTATTCTACCACGACAATCCCCCTACATCAATCGCCCCTTCACACTTACAGCTTCCTGTCATTGGATTGGATGACAGCGCTTCTGCCGCAGCCGTATCAAAATAAACCGCGAGCTCCTTTACTACGATCTCACGGTTTACGCCATAGGAAATCCTCCGGGATGATCTGAAACAGCTTCGCCATCACTTACCCCAGGCTCTCATATCTCTCAGAAACCTTCTTCCAGTCCAGCACCTCAAAATATGCTTTGATGTACTCAGCGCGGAGGTTTTTGTATTTAAGATAATAGGCATGCTCCCACACATCCAGTGCCAGGAGAGGGATGTAGCCTTCCCCGTCCATAAGAGGGTTGTCCTGGTTAAGGGAATTCGAAACCTTAAGTTCTCCCGAAGCATTGGCACTGAGCCATGCCCAGCCCGATCCGAACTGTCCCACTGCCTTTTTAGTCAGCTCTTCCTTAAGGTTTTCAAGGCTGCCGAACTGCTTATCGATCTGTGCTGCCAGCTTTCCTTCTGCTGCCTTTGCCGCATTGGGCGAAAAGTTAGCAAAGTAGAGATTATGATTATAGAATCCGCCGCCGTTATTTCTTACTGCAGTACGCACTGCAGGGTCCGCGATACTATCAAGGCTGCTCAGTACTTCTTCTATCGGCTTATCCGCCACGCCTGCCTTTTCCGCAGCCGCATTCAGATTAGCCGTATATGTTGCATGATGCTTGCCGTAATGAGTCTCCATTGTAAGCGTATCGATGCAGGGCTCAAGATCCGCAAATGCATAGTCTAATTTAACCTGTTCAAACATGATGTGTACCTCCTTGATTATAATATAATTAAATAAAAACCTTTACCTCTATCAAGATCCCCAAGTAGGAAAGTTCGGCAACGAAAATCGAAGATTTTCTGCCTCACTTTTTCGCTTCGCTCAGGATGACATTTATTGCTTCCCCATATCTATCTTAAGATCATCATATATAGAGACAGGGATGATGTCATCAAAACCATATTGTTCCATGATATCGTTCTCAAAATCATAGACCGATACCATCGCCGAAACAGGATCAACTATCCAGTACAGGCGAACTCCATTTTGTTTATAATGATATAACTTGCGCAGGTAATCCATGCTCTTTGTCGATGGAGATACAACCTCTATTACCCAATCAGGCGCTCCTTCACACCCTCGATCGGATATCTTGTCTTTATCACAGATGACAGAGATATCCGGCTCTACATAGTTTTTGTCATCCTTAGTCAGAAATACTCCAAACGGCGCAGTAAACACCTCACAAGCGCCACCCTTTCGGTCAATGTGATCAGCAATCTTTCGTGCCAGATTAAATCTGATCCTCTGATGCTGCGTACTTGGCGCTGCCATATCATACACCACTCCGTCCAGCATTTCCTTATGTACCCCTTCAGGAAGGTTTAATATATCTTCTAAGGTTAATTCATTTTCCTGCATCTTAACTGCTTCCATGTCACACCTCCTGTTTCTAAGGCGTGTCCTTTCCACGCCTTATTATACGACTTTCACAGAATGTTATCAACAAACCATATTTTCCGTACCTTCATCGAAAACAATTTACTCATTCAAGATCCTTCGGGCTAAAGCCCTCAGGATGACACCAAAGACATTCAAGATCATTCGGGCTAAGCCCTCAGGATGACACCAAAGGCATTCAGGATCCTTCGGGCTAAAGCCCTCAGGATGACACCAAAGGGAGACTCCGGATACCCGATCATAAAGAAGCCCCGGCGTCTCATGCCAGCTCATACCTGCCGCCGCGGCACAAAAGCAGTCCTTCTATCTCAAGCTGCATCAGCTCGCTTAAAAGCTCCTGTATCTTAAGTTCCGGCCTGCCCAGCCTGCCGTATATGTCCTGTGCGGTCATAGGTGCATCAAGGAGGTATTTATGCACCGCGCTGCGCAACTCCCCGCTCCAGCGCGGGTCTGCTGCCACAGCATGGTCCTCCCTGCCGGCATACTTTCCGCCTGCTGCCGCAGCGCTATCCTCCCTGCCGCTGTGCTTTCCGTCTGCATCCGGCTTATCCCTGCTTATACATATGCGGCCCATCCTTCTGCTGCTATCATCTCTGTCTGCTTCACAATATGTACCGGAAGCTTCTACGCTCCCATCGTTTTGCGGTTCACTGACACCCTTATGTCTGTTATCGGTATCAGTAAGCGCCAGCAGCACTTCTTCCACACAATAGGCCACTCCGGCCCCCTGGGTGATGAGCCGGTTACAGCCGCGGCTTAATTCATCCTCTATACGTCCCGGTACCGCATACACATCCTTTCCCTGCTCCAGCGCATAATTGACCGTTATAAAGGTCCCGCTCTTCTCCCTTGCCTCTACCACCAGCAGGATATCGCAAAATGCGCTGATAAGCCTGTTCCTCATAGGAAAATGAAAGGGAAGTGACTCCCGCCCCGGCGGATATTCGCTTATAACGCCCCCTTTTTCTATCAGCTTATGATAAAGCCCTTTATTACTTGGCGGATATATCACATCCACGCCGCTGCCTAAAAGCGCATAGCTCTTCTCTCCGGCATCGATACAGGCTTCCTGCGCCATTCCGTCGATCCCGCGCGCCATCCCGCTTATCACGCTCACCCCGGCCTTTGCCAGTTCACGCCCGAAGTATTCCGCCGTACGCCGCCCGTAATCACTGCATTTCCTGGCTCCTATCACCGATACGCATTTCCTGTTTGCATCCGGCAGTTCCCCCCGCACAAACAGCGCATAAGGTGCATCTTCCAGACACCTTACTTTATCCGGATATCCTTCTTCATCCGCGCATACCATCCATATGCCATGTTTCTCCATATATCCGGCCATCTCCACGGGCAGCCCGCGCCTGAGCGCCGATTTGAGTTCCGCCTTTTCCTCATCCTTCAGATATGCCAGCGCGTCGATCTCATCTGCACCCAGACCGCATATCCGCTCCGCACTTCCAAACTCTCTTCTTAAGCTGCGTACAGCCTGCGGCATCACCTCCGCAATACACGCCAGCTGCAGCCTGTATAATCCGTCTTTATCCATACATGGTATCTCCCAATCCCAGTCTTTCCGTTAACGCTTCCTGTAAGACCTTTGAAAAGTTTATCCCTGCTTCTTCAGCCTTACATGCCAGCCACTGCGGAAGTGTACAGTTCTTTCTGACAGAAAGATTTTTAAGCCTTATACGATAAGCTACAGGATCTACATCAACATAACTTATGAACTCCCCGTCCTTAAGCGCATGATCAACGCTTCCCGGTACAGGTACAGCTTTCTTTTCATCTTCCATATCAACGATAGTCAGATTTATCACGTCTCTTGCCATCTCTATCGCATCAGCAAAATCTGTTCCCTGTGTAGCGCATCCCAGATCGGGAACATACACATAAAACGGGACTTTATCACTCTTATTCTCCTTAAACACCACGGGATAAACCATTTTTCCTGCCATCTTTCATACCCTCCTGACTTTTTTAATTATCTCTTTCGCCGTTTCTTCATTAACATCCGGATGCCTGGGTACAGCAACATCTGAACTACCATTTGTATATATATCATGCTCTGCACCATGTCTTTTTATCCACCATCCGTTGTTTTCCACTTCCTTTATAAGCTTTCGTCTCTTCATCAGCCCCTCCTTATATTATACGCATCAGTGCGTATTCAGTCAATCATCTCCAATACCGATCCTCCACGCCGCGATAGCACAGTGCTTCCTTAAGCTGGGGCAGCTTGACCTGCGCTTCCCCGTCGATGTCCGCGATCGTGCGTGCCACCTTAAGTACCCTGTGGTAGGAGCGCAGACTTAAATGCAGATTTTCATACACCCTGTCCATGTATTCACGCTCCTCTCCCTCCAGCGCCACATAGCGTTCCAGCTCCGCTACGCCCATCTGCGCATTAAAACATATCCTCTCATTGGCGAAGCGCTCCTCCTGCACCTTTCTGGCCGCCAGCACATGCTCACGCATCATATCGCTGTTGATGGTATTACCGGCGCCGTTATTGCTCTGCCTGTACTCATCCAGGCTTATCCTGCCCATCTCAACACACAGATCTATACGGTCTAAGAGCGGCCCTGACAGTTTATTTAAATACCTCCTGACCTGTTCCTCGCTGCAGCGGCAGCGCTGCAGATCCGGGTAATTCCCGCATGGACAGGGGTTCATAGCTGCCACCAGCATAAACTCCGCAGGAAATTCATAGCTCGCACTGCTCCTGGCTATCAGTACTTTCTTATCTTCCAGTGGCTGGCGCAGTACCTCAAGAGCCGCTGATGTAAAATGCACCACTTCATCCAGGAAAAGAACTCCTTTATGGGCGTGACTGATCAGACCCGGCCTTGGGTTCTGCCCGCCACCCGCCAGGGCCTGCAGAGTTGCCGAATGATGTGGTGCCACAAAGGGTCTGTTTCTTATCAATCCACCGCCTTTAAGCTTTCCGGCCACGCTGTATATCTTTGATACTTCAAGCGCCTCCTCTTCGGTGATGGGCGGAAGTATCCCGGGAAGTCTCCTGGCCGCCATGGTCTTACCGGCCCCGGGCGGGCCTATCATCAGCAGATTATGAAAGCCTGCTGCCGCGATCTCCATCGCCCGCTTTACTCCTTCCTGCCCGTAGAGTTCACCAAAGTCCGGCACCGATACCATGCCTTCATCCCCCGCCTGCTCTGCAGGCTTTGCATAGCGGTATTTCCGGTACGCCTCATCAAGCTTAAGGAATTCGAGCATATCCTCAAGACTTCCCACGCCCACTATGTTCATATCCCTTACCACTGTTCCTTCGGCTGCATTGGCCTTCGGCAGTATACACTCCCTAAGCCCCATATCCCTGGCCTTTAATACCATGGGAAGGCAGCCCCGCACAGCCTTTACCTCCCCATCCAGTCCCAGTTCACCTGCAATGAACAGCCTATCCAGTCTCCCCGGGTTAATAAGTCCCAGCGCCGCCAGCATCGCTGCCGCGATGGGCAGATCATACTGGCTGCCTTCCTTATGCAGTGACGCCGGAGCCAGGTTGACCGTGATCCTCTGCGGCGGTATCTGGATATCCGCATTCTTAAGAGCCACCCGCACTCTCATCTGTGCCTCCTTTACCTCTTTTGACAGGCTCCCCACCATCTCCATCATAGGCAGGCCGTTTGACACATCCACCTCCACCATCACCGGGCTGCATTCGATCCCGCACAATGCCCCGGTCATTACACTGATTACCATTTTTACCTCCTTTTTTGCACGCAAAAAAAACGCCAATAATACTAAAAGGCGCTAAATGAGGTATGTCCGTATTTACCTTACATGATGATCCAAACGAACGTGCTCAGAACACTTACGACTCAGATGTGAGCCATCTTACCACACAATAAAGGGCTTTTCAAGCCCCTTATCTTAAAAGCCCAGCTTTTTAAGTATCCCGCCCCTTTGCGGCATAAACTGCTTAAGATACTGTTTATACTCTGCCAGATCCACAAAGCCCGTCATCGCTTTTATCTCCTGATAACGGTAGAAATACTCCTTGCTGAAAACCAGATGGAACTGCCTGGGGATATTGAAGAACACCTTATTTAAGCTTTCCTCCGGTCCGCAGATATTAAATATCTCTATATAAGCCGCAAACTGATTGATGAACATCTTCTGCTGCTGCGTATTGTATAACGGCAGCTTGTAGCATTCTTCCTTTCCAAAGACCCCCTTGCAGATAAAACGTTCCGTATCGGTGCATACCAGCCACCAGCGGTCCCATCTGTGCATGTACTTTGCACCTGCAGCATGCTTAAGCAGATACGCGGGTATCACCATACGTACATTGCTGCCTTCAAGGAAGGTCCTGATCTTTTTAGGAAGCTTTTCATCCACAAGCGGCTTTTCCTTATCGTATCCGCCAAATATCTTCTTTATAAGGGGCTTTGCATAGATATTTCCGAAGTATCTGCATGCCCTGTAGGCCACAGCAAAAAGCATTGCTCCAACGGCCACTGTAGCTATCAGTACCAAAACGAACAGGATCGGCAGATATATCGCCATTACTATCAGCAGAAATATCGCCAGAAGCTTGCCAAGTATCACCCCTGCCGAAACAAAAGGTATAAATGTCGATACCGGTACCAGTACAATATCTACCAGCAAAAACAGGTACCGGGTAAGGAAGAATATCACCAGCATTAACACCAGTGCAAAAAAGCACGCCACAGTTTCCAGGCCGTTGATCAGAAAGCCCATGGCCGGTGTCACCGTCACCGCTCCTAAAGCCGTCACTTCGGGCGCCGCAGCCATTACACTGTCTGACGGTTCCGAATTTGCTATCACCTGAGACATCGCAATGATGAGGAGCAGTACGCCGTCCAGCTTCTTAAGCGCATTCTCCAAAGAGATCCCTATGGCATTTGTCACATTGAACGCCTTTAACAAAAGCGGCAGTCCGAACCATACCAGCATGATGATGCTGAAATACAGATTTTCAAACAGTCCGAAGGAGAACCGGTCCAGAAAATCAAATGCCTTTAGCCCTGCACTGTGTCCTGCCATGCTTGCCAGGGATGTCGCCGATATTATCACCATGGCCAGACTGCGGTCAAAGCCCTCGATAAAGCCGCTGCTTACTATCGTTGCAAGCAGCACGCCAAAGCTTCCGCCTATCGCCAGTACCTCCTCTGTCGATGATGCAAAGCTGCGGAATCCTCCGCCGAATACGATCACCGAAAAAGCCAGGCTAAGCCCCAGACATAACAATATATAACGTCTGTTTTCGCGGTATACGGCAGCTATCCCTTTCATCCTATCCTCTTCATAACATCCTTAAGCGCTATACTGCCTCCGAATATATCCAGTGCCGAACCTATGGTAACATTTATACGCCCCCGCCCCAGTTCACGCAGGGTATCGATATCATCCAGACTGTGGACGCCGCCGGCATATGTAACCGGTATCCCCTCATATGCTCCCAGCATACATGCCACATCTCTCTCAATACCGCTCTGCTTGCCTTCCACATCAACGGCATGTATCAGATATTCGCTGCAGTATTCTTCCAGCTGCTTTAAAAGCCTCTCCGAAAGCATCTGATCCGTAAACTTCTGCCAGCGGTCGGTAACAATATAATATGCTCCGTCTTCCTTACGTCTGCAGGAAAGATCCAGTACCAGCCGGGCGCTGCCCACGGCATCACGCATGGCCCTTAACCTTTCAATGTCGATCATACCGTCCCTGAAAACATAGGAAGTGACTATCACCTGCGAAGCTCCTGCTTCAAGAAACTCCTCTGCATTATCCGGTGTGATACCGCCTCCGACCTGCAGCCCCTGCGGATACGTTCTTAACGCCAGCATCGCCTGGGCTTTGGTTGCTTCATACTCCGGTGCCGGGCGGCCGTTTAAGAGTATCACGTGCCCGCCCTTTATACCCATTTCCTTATAAAGACGCGCAAAATGAGCGGCATCCTTATCGGCGACAAAGTTCTCCTTTGCCGCCGCATCAGTAAGACTGCCGCCCACTATCTGCTTTACTTTTCCGTTATGTATATCTATACAGGGCCGAAACTCCATACACTACCCTCATATCCTTAAAGATCCTTCGTCACTACGTTCCTCAGGATGACACTACTTTCATGTCATCCTGAGCGAAAAAGTGAGGCAGGAAATCTGTGATTTCCGTAGCCGAACTTTCCTACGCGGGGATCTTATTCTTTCAATCAACCGATGACATCCTCCATACCATACAGTCCCGGCTCTTTGCCTGCAAGGAACTTTGCGGCTTCTACCGCGCCCTTTGCAAACACCGCTTTGCTGTATGCCCTGTGCGAAAATGTTATCACTTCATCCGTGCCGGCAAATATCACATCATGATCCCCCACGATGGTCCCGCCGCGGACAGCACTGATACCCAGCTCTTTCTTATCTCTCTTCTGTCTGCGCTGTGAGCGGTCATATACATATTCATACTGCCCGTTCATCTCTTCGTTTATCGAATCAGCCAGTGCCAGTGCGGTACCTGAAGGTGCATCAAGCTTGAGGTTGTGATGCTTCTCAACTATCTCGATATCAAAACCGGCAGGCGCAAACTGCGCTGCTGCCTCCTTAAGCAGCTTAAGCAGTACATTTATACCAAGAGACATATTAGCGGACTTGAGCACAGCCGTCTTTTTGATGCTTTCTTTGGTGGCACGCTCTACCTGTGCTTCGGAAAGCCCTGTTGAGCACAGTACTACAGGCATCTTCTTTTCCTCGCACCAGTCAAGCAGCGCATCCACTGCGGGAGCGGCTGTAAAATCGATCACCACATCCGCTTCAACATTACACTCTGCCAGCGATTTAAATACCGGATAATCATTCTGTATGCCGTCATACAGATCTATTCCCGCCACGATAGTCGCACCGGCGTCTTCTTTTACTATATTTGTTATGGTCTGCCCCATTTTACCGTTACAGCCATGCATTATGATCCTGGTCATAAGATTACCTCCGCTTTTATCACAAGATCCCGAATTTCTTCATCTCGGCTTCAAGCACTGCCGCATGTTCAGGCTCCATCTCGGTAAGAGGTCTGCGCAGAACGCCGCTGCAGTGTCCCATAAGCTCCTCTGCCTTTTTAACGGGTATGGGATTAACCTCGCTAAAGAGCGCATTGATAAGCGAAAGCGCCTCAAGCTGGATCTTTCTGCTGCCCTCGATATCCCCGTCAAAGAATTTCTGGCACATATCATGTGTCTGCCTGGGTGCAACGTTTGAAAGAACGCTGATCACGCCCTTGCCGCCCAGCGAAAGCAAGGGAACAACCTGATCGTCATTGCCGGAATACAGATCCACATCATCACCTGCAATGCTCATAAGCTTTGCAACCTGGGAGATATTGCCGGTAGCATCCTTTACGCCCACGATATTCTTTACTTCCCTGCAAAGGCTGACTATAGTCTCGGGCTGGATGTTCACACCACCGGTACGTCCGGGGATGTTGTAAAGGATGATGGGCAGCTTTACACTCTCTGCCACCATGGTAAAGTGCTCTTTTAAACCTTTCTGGGTAGCCTTATTATAATAAGGGGTTACCACTAAGAGTGCATCTGCCCCTCTCTTTTCAGCCTCCTGTGAAAGGTAGATAGCGGTCTCCGTACAGTTTGATCCGGTACCTGCGATAACGGGCACACGGCCGTTTACATGCTTAACACATGCTTCGATAACATCCAGATGCTCCTCGTGGGTAAGGGTCGATGCCTCTCCCGTGGTGCCGCATACGATTATCGCATCGGTACCGTTTTCGATCTGGAAATCGATGTTTTTCTTAAACTGCTCATAGTCTACCGAGCGGTCTGCTTTGAATGGTGTGGTGATAGCCACTCCTGCTCCCTTGAATACTGCCATTTCTTTTTCCTCCTTTTTGTGTGCGGGGAAATCTCTCATAAAACGAAAATGCCGACATACAGAAAGTGCCGGCGTGTCTCTCATTCTGTGATAGCGCCCCATCTTTGTTAATAAAGATGACAGTGATACCGGTATTTCCGGCATCCCCAGGCATGAACGTTCGGGGCCGTCCACCCTTCGGCGGTCTTTCCTTTCATCCTGCCTCTCCTGCGCCCCTGCGCATCAGAAGGATTACTGATAAATCCCGCAACCTCTATACAAGCACGAATATACCACCGCCGCCGGCCGATGTCAACGGGAAATTTGTATAAAAAATGCACGTCAACAGGCCTGTATAGCGCTTAAACTTAAGCATTTTCACATATTGTATGATAAAAACTATAATGATATAATTTTTCCGTTTGTGTGTAGGTACAGATATAGAGAAGATTCTTCGCTGCGCTCAGAATGACAGTGGCGGAAAGGATCCAGGGAGGAAAAGAAAATGTTACAGACTAGAGAGGATATCAGAAACGTAGCAATCATCGCCCACGTTGACCATGGCAAGACCACTCTGGTTGACGAACTCTTAAAGCAGAGCGGTGTCTTTGAAGAGCACCAGGAAGTTGCGGAGCGTGTCATGGACTCAAATGATATAGAGCGTGAGCGTGGTATCACCATTCTTTCAAAGAATACAGCCGTAAACTATAAGAATACCAAGATAAACATCATCGATACTCCGGGCCATGCCGATTTTGGCGGAGAAGTTGAACGTGTGCTCAAGATGGTAAACGGAGTTATACTTGTCGTGGATGCTTTTGAAGGCCCCATGCCCCAGACCCGCTTCGTGCTGGGCAAGGCTATGGAACTTAAGCTGCCTGTCATCGTCTGCATCAACAAGGTAGACCGTCCGGAGGCAAGACCTACGGAAGTTATCGACGAAGTGCTCGAACTGCTCATCGACCTCGGCGCCGATGACGACCAGCTTGAATGCCCCTTCGTATTCGCTTCCGCAAAGGCCGGTACCGCATCACTTTCCGCGGACGAGGAAGGAAAGGATATGACTCCTCTGTTTGAGACCATCTTAAGCTCCATCCCCGCTCCCACCGGCGATCCCGACGGCGGCACCCAGGTACTGATCTCCACAATAGATTACAATGAATATGTAGGCCGTATCGGCGTAGGCAAGGTTGATAACGGCGTAGTGAAAGTAAATCAGGATGTCGTGATAGTCAACCATCATGATCCCGATAAGGTGCGCAAGGTCAAAGTCAGCAAGCTTTATGAGTTTAACGGACTTGATAAAGTCGAAGTAAAAGAGGCAAACATAGGCTCGATCGTAGCTATCTCCGGTATATCCGACATACACATCGGTGATACCCTCTGCGATCCGGAGCATGTGGAAGCCATACCTTTCCAGAAGATATCCGAGCCTACCATCGCGATGAACTTCATCGTAAACGATTCTCCTTTGGCCGGCCAGGAAGGTAAATATGTGACCAGCCGCCATCTTCGCGACCGTCTCTACCGTGAGCTCAATACAGATGTCTCGCTGCGTGTTGAGGATACCGACACCACCGAAGCCTTCAAGGTTTCAGGCCGCGGTGAGCTTCATCTTTCCGTACTGATCGAAAATATGCGCCGTGAGGGCTATGAATTTGCGGTCAGCAAGGCCGAAGTACTCTATCACGAAGACGAAAACGGCAAAAAGACCGAGCCCATGGAGCGTGCTTATGTAGATGTACCCGAAGAATTCTCGGGATCCGTAATAGAAAAGCTCAGCACCCGCAAGGGTGAATTGCTCAATATGAGTGCCGCAGCAGGCGGCTATACCCGCCTTGAGTTCATGATCCCTTCCCGCGGACTTATCGGATACCGCGGTGAGTTCATGACCGATACTAAGGGTAACGGTATCATCAATACCATCTTTGAAGGCTATGCTCCTTTCAAAGGCGAGATAAGCTACCGCAAGCAGGGATCGCTCATCTCCTTTGAGACCGGCGAATCTGTGACCTACGGTCTTTTCAATGCTCAGGACCGCGGCAACCTCTTTATCGGCCCCGGCGAACGTGTATATGCCGGAATGGTAATAGGCGAAAATCCCAAGCAGGAAGATATAGAGCTTAACGTATGCAAGAAGAAACAGCTCACCAATACCCGTGCATCCGGCTCGGATGATGCACTGAAGCTCACTCCGCCCAAGATCATGAGCCTTGAGCAGTGCCTTGAATTCATCGGAACGGACGAGCTTTTGGAGGTAACTCCCAAGAGCCTGCGTATCCGCAAGAAGATACTTGATTCCACCGCAAGAAAGCGTGCTGCTATCTCAGCCCAGGCAAAGGCTGCAAATGCTTAAGATCGGTAAAAAAAGGCCCCGCCGTAAGGCGGGGCTTTCTTGTTCTTATCCTCAGATCTCTACGATCCAGCCTTCGGGAGCTTCAAGGCGTCCCATCTGTATACCGGTCAGAGTATCGTAAAGCTTCTTTGTAACAGGTCCCATCTCATCCATGCCGCTGGGGAAGCAGATCTCCTTACCGTGATCGACTATCTTGCCGACAGGTGAGATTACCGCTGCGGTACCGCAAAGCCCGCACTCTGCGAAATCCTTGACTTCGTCAAAGTATACCTCTCTCTCCTCGGCTTCAAGTCCCAGATACTCCTTTGCAACATACATAAGGGAACGTCTGGTGATGGAAGGCAGTATGGAGTTTGACTTGGGTGTAACAACCTTATTGTCCTTTGTTACGAAAATAAAGTTTGCACCGCCCGTCTCTTCAACCTTGGTACGTGTAGCAGCGTCAAGATACATATTCTCTGCATATCCTGCCTTGTGCGCCTCTACAATGGGATGAAGACTCATCGCATAGTTAAGTCCTGCCTTGATGTGTCCGGTACCATGAGGTGCCGCACGGTCGAAATCACTCACACACAGGGTAAGGGGCTTAGCGCCGCCCTTAAAGTAAGGACCAACGGGTGTGGTAAAAATACGGAACTGATAATCTTCTGCAGGCTTAACACCTATAACGGGATTGATACCAAACAGATAAGGTCGGAGATATAAAGTAGCTCCCGAACCGTAAGGAGGAACCCACGCTTCATTAGCCTTTACAACCTGCTTTACAGCATCGACAAACTTATCCTTCGGGAAAGGCGGCATCTCAAGACGCAGTGCCGTGTTATACATACGGTCCGCATTAAGATCCGGTCTGAAGCAGACTGTACGTCCGTCTTCGGTAGTGTATGCCTTAAGCCCTTCAAAACATGTCTGGGCATACTGGAGCACGCATGCGCACTCGTTCATCACAATATTGGCATCATCCGTAAGCCCGCCTTCATCCCATGCGCCGTTCTTAAAATTGGCAACATAGCGTTTATCGGTCTTTACGTAACCAAATCCCAGTCCCGACCAATCGATATCTTTCTTTTCCATCTAGATCACGCTCCCTCTTTTTCAGTATAGATTAAGACTAAAAGTCTGCAATAAAGTTTACAACCGCCCACCTTTACTGTCAAGAAGTGTTTACTCCCCCCTGCCTTTATGCTATACTGACAGTGTTTGTAATCTTATTAGCGATATCTTCCAAAGGGGGATGATATGGATCTGTCCAATTCCAGGTTTATCCGGTTTTTATTACAGGACGTCAAAAACGAAAAAGAGACCAAGGATCTGGCCGTGCTTATCCGCATCACCTGCCTGATACTGGTATTATATTATCTCGTAACCGGAATAGCCGTATCTTTCATGCAGCACTATGTGCTGGGACTTTTGCTGATAGGCGCCATAGGGCTCATCATCGGCAGCTTTGTGCTTACCTATGAGGACCGCACTATACTCTCTTTAGTCCTTCTGAATATAGAGATACTCGTTTTTTCGTCTTTGCTCACGCTGTTTTTAGGTTTTGATCTGGCATTTAGTATTACCATCTTCTTAAATATCCTGCTGATATATTTTAACAAGACCGAACGCATGGCGCACAAGCGGATCTACTCCGTAGCCATCATGCTCTATCAGATGTTTTTAGCCGAGATAAGCAATGCGGCAAGTCTTGGCATGACTCCCTCTCCCACCATGAAGATGGCCTTCCAGACTTTTAACATGCTGATGTTTTCCTGCGCCCTGCTGGCAACCGCATATGCATATTGCATGAAGTTTAACCAGGCTGAAGAAAAGCTACGCCGCATAAACGATAACCTGGAAAGGATGGCAAATCTGGACACTCTGACCGGTCTTTCCAACCGCCGCCATATGAACGAACATTTAGCCGGACTGGTATTCGAATACAACCGTTCCAACAAAGTCTTTACCATGGCAATAGGCGATATCGATTTCTTTAAAAAGGTAAACGACACATACGGTCATGATACAGGCGATTATGTCCTGACTACAGCCGCTGCGATATTTAAGAAGTTTATGAATGACAAGGGACATGTTGCCCGCTGGGGCGGAGAAGAATTTCTCTTTGCCTTTGAAAATATGGACCTGGATAAGGCCTACCGTTTTCTTGAAGAACTGCGCCGCGAGATTGAAAAAACGCCCATGGACTTTAAGGAATTCCATTTCAATATCACTATGACCTTCGGTATAGAAGAATTCAATCCCCGCCTGGGTATCGAAGCCACCATAAACCGTGCCGATGCCAAGCTCTATAAGGGCAAACAGGGCGGCCGCAACAGGGTTGTAAAATAAAACGGGCGGAAAACCATTGTTTTCCGCCCTGTTTTTTGCCTGTCATATAGCTACGGGAATATCCTCAAACTCTTCTCCGTACTGATATCCTATCAGCTTGACGTCATCCCTTGTAAATTCATAAAAATCTTTTTTATCCGGATTTAAGACAAACTGCGGAGCTTCATACGGCGTCCTGCTTATCAGTTCTTTTATCATATCCACATGCCTGTCGTAGATGTGCGCATCGGCTATCACATGTACCAGCTCCCCCACCTCCATATCACAGGTCCTTGCCAGCATGTGCACCAGCACCGCGTACTGTACCACATTCCAGTTATTTGCCATAAGCACATCCTGGGAGCGCTGGTTTAAGATAGCATTTAAGGTAAGCTTTTCCTCCCCCGGACGCTGAGTCACATTGAAGGTCATGCTGTAAGCACAGGGATAGAGGTTCATTTCATGCAGATCCTGATGCACATACAGATTTGTCATGATACGGCGGCTGAAAGGATTGTTCTTAAGGTCATAGATCACCCTGTCCACCTGGTCCATCATGCCTTCCTTGTACTGATGCTTAACGCCCATCTGATAGCCGTATGCCTTACCGATGGATCCGTTCTCATCCGCCCATTCATCCCAGATATGGCTGTGCAGCCAGTGTATATCATTGGATTTCTGCTGCCAGATCCAGAGCATCTCCTCCGTTGCCGACTTAAGCGCCGTACGCCTTAACGTTATTATGGGAAATTCTTTGCGCAGGTCATAGCGGTTTACTACACCGAATTTCTTGATCGTGTATGCCGGCGTCCCGTCTTCCCAGTGAGGGCGCACCTTTTCCCCCTCGGTGCTTGTACCGTTTTCAAGTATGTCTTTACACATATCGATAAATATCTTATCTGCCATGCTCATGGTAGTTACCTCCGTGGTGTTGATCTTGGTAATGATATAATTTATTGGAACAATTTACTCTTTCAGGATTCTTCGTCGCTGCGCTTCCTCAGAATGACAGTTGCCGGGGGCGCTGCTTATCCCGCTCAGCCTATATGGAGCACTCTTGTTGCTATGGCGAAATATACCAGCAGAGACAGCGCATCCACTATAGTTGTGATAAAAGGGCTTGCCATAACTGCAGGGTCGAAGCCAAGCTTTTTCGCCAGCATGGGAAGCGTACAACCTACCAGCTTGGCCATAAGCACGGCCAAGAGCAGCGTAGTGCATACGACCAGCGCTACCATCACGCTTACTCTGTCAAATACCAGCAGCTTGATGAAATTGGCCAGTGCCAGGGATAGTCCGCACAGTATGGCTACACGGAATTCTTTCCAGACCACCTTAAACACATCCGCAAATCCTATCTCATTAAGGGAAAGACCACGGATGACTGTAACCGAAGCCTGGCCTCCCGCATTACCTCCGGTATCCATCAGCATCGGTATATAAGCTACCAGGACCGGCATTGCCCCAAGGGCGTCTTCAAAGCCTGATATTATGCTTCCGGTAAACGTAGCGCTGATCATCAGAAGGAGCAGCCAGGGCATGCGCTTGCCCCATATCTCAAACACGCTGGTCCTCATATACGGCTTATCTGAAGGAACGATAGCGGCCATCTTTTCCATATCCTCTGTGGCCTCTTCTTCCATAATATCCACAACGTCATCGACTGTTATGATACCGACCAGTCTCTCTTCGTTATCAACAACGGGCATCGATGTAAAGTCGTACTTCTGGAAGGTCCTGGCCACTTCCTCCTGGTCCATAAGGGTATGAATGCTTACGACATTTTCATGCATTATCTCCCCTATGATATCGTCATCCTTTGAAAGCAGCAGATAACGCAGGGCAACCGTGCCTTTCAGTTTACGCGTTTTATCCAGTACATAACATATATTGATAGTCTCGGAATCGATGCCTATGCTGCGTATGCGCTCAATGGCCTGCTTGACCGTCAGGTCCTCATTAAGATCCACATACTCCACTGTCATAACGGATCCCGCAGAATCCTCTGGATATCTTAACAGATGGTTGATATCGCGCCTGGTCTCCGGACTGGCATTTGCCAAAAGCTTTTTGACCACATTGGCCGGCATCTCCTCGATAAGGTCGGTAGCATCATCGGCCATCAGGTTATCGATGATGTTCGCCGCATCTTTTTCAGACAATGATGTGATGATCGAAGACTGGTGTTCTATCTCAAGGTACGAGAAAACATCCGCAGCCATGGACTTAGGCAGGATGCGGAATATCTTAAGCATCTGCTCATCATCCATATGCTCCAGGAATGCAGCTATATCCGCGTCGTTCATATCCGCCAGCTCCTGGCGCAGACGCGTATACTGCTTCGTCTCTATCAGTTCGTTCAGCTCTTCAAAATCTTCCATATCACTTCCCTGACAGACCGATCATCAGTTCAATCCTGTATGATAATCTTATCCGTATCGAGGAAATCACACCTCCCCATCTCCTCGATCATGATACGCCCCGCCGTCAGCTCCGTAAGAGATCTGACCAGCTCCTCCTTCTTTTCTACCGCACATACGATCTCCATTGTGACATCGGTGCCGTAATCAGACTTATCTATATTCTGCCCTGAATTCTTAAGCAGATTTAACACACGGTCAACATCGGAATAATCTAGCGCGAGCAGCAGGCGCTCTCCTTCGCGCTCTATTGCCAGTGTACTGTTATTTATGCCTTCCTGTACTGCCTTTGTATAAGCCCTTACCAAACCACCTGTACCCAGCAGCACCCCGCCGAAATATCTGGTGACCACCACGGCCGCATTATGCACCTCCGCGCCGGTCAGCACCTCCAGCATAGGCCTTCCGGCCGTTCCCGAAGGTTCCCCGTCATCAGAGCAACGGCTGTATTCGTTATTTCTGCCTATAACACAGGCACTGCAGTTATGTCTGGCATCCCAGTACTTCTTTTTCATCTCATCAAAAAAGGCTGCTGCTTCCTCCGGAGTACTTACAGGCCGCAGCGTGGCTATGAATCTGGATTTCTTTTCCTCATATTCACCCACGCCACCCGTGAGCAGTATCCTCATCTCAGACATAACAATTTATTTTAGCATATTTCTCTGTGATATAATAGTTTTAATTATCAGAAAAAATTCCGGGAATTCAAAAAAAACCATTTGACAAGCTCTCATGAATCTGCTATTATACTTTTTGTTTGCGGGAATGCTGGAATTGGCAGACAGGCTAGACTAAGGATCTAGTGAATGTATTTTCGTGAGGGTTCAAGTCCCTTTTCCCGCACAAGAAACCGTGGAAGTGATTCCACGGTTTTTCTTTTTATTCAAAGTGCCCTGCGCATAAAAAAAAACAACCGCCCGGCGTATGCCGGACGGTTGCCCTCATCAACTATTTTGCATAATCAACTACTCTGGATTCTCGGATCACGTTAACCTTGATCATGCCGGGATACTGCATTTCATCCTCGACTTTCCTGGATATATCCCTGGCAAGTATGACCATATCGTCGTCTGATACCTGCTCGGGTACCACCATAACTCTGACTTCTCTTCCGGCCTGTATGGCAAATGATCTCTCCACTCCCTTGAAGGAATTGGTTATCTCCTCTAACTGTGACAGACGGTTGGTATAAGTTCCAAGTGTCTCTCTTCTTGCTCCGGGTCTTGCTGCCGAAATGGCATCTGCAGCCTGAACAAGACATGCTATCATTGACTGGGGTTCTACATCACCGTGGTGTGCTTCCACCGCATTGATAACAACAGGAGATTCCTTGTACTTCTTACACAGCTCTGTTCCAAGCTGTACATGGGATCCTTCCATATCGTGGTCTATAGCCTTGCCTATATCGTGCAGTATACCTGCACGTCTGGCAGCCCTGGCATCAAGTCCAAGCTCTGATGCAAGGTGGCCTGCAAGCTGTGAAACCTCGATGGAATGAGTAAGAGCGTTCTGTCCGAAACTGGTGCGGAATTTAAGACGTCCTATCAGCTTGGTAAGCTCCGGATTCAGGCCATGCACACCGCACTCAAGCAGCGCTGCTTCGCCTTCTTCCTTCATGATACTGTCAACTTCCTTACGTGCCTTGTCCACCATCTCCTCGATGCGTGCCGGATGGATACGTCCATCAACGATCAGCCTCTCAAGAGCGATCCTTGCCACCTCACGGCGTACGGGATCGAATGCGGAAAGTACTACTGCTTCCGGGGTATCATCCACGATAAGCTCTACACCGGTCATTGTCTCCAATGTACGGATGTTACGGCCTTCACGTCCGATGATCCTTCCCTTCATCTCATCACTGGGCAGCTGAACTACCGATATGGTAGTCTCGGATACATGGTCGGCAGCACATCTCTGAATTGCCGTAACCACACATTCCCTGGCCTTTTTATCAGCCTCTTCCTTTGCACGTGACTCAGCCTCTTTGATCTTCATGGCCGTCTCGTGCTTCACCTCTTCCTCAACGGATTTTAACAGGAATTCTTTTGCCTGGTCGGAGGATAACCCTGAGATTCGTTCCAGCTCTTGCAGTCTCTGTGCACTGAGCTTTTCAACCTCCTCTCTCTTCTTGTTGAGGTTGTCTTCCCTCTGTGCCAGACTCTGTTCCCTTCTCTCGATCGCTTCAGTCTTCTTATCTATCGACTCTTCCTTCTGCTGTATCCTGCGTTCCGAACGTGCCTGTTCATTTCTGCGCTCTTTAAGCTCTCTGTCCAGTTCGTTCTTAGCTCTGATCGTTTCTTCCTTAACCTCGATCATGCTCTCACGCTTCTTCTCTTCGGCAGTCTTTAAGGCTTCGTCGATGATCGTCCTTGCTTTATCCTCCGCGTTACCTATCTTAGCCTCTTCGTCCCTCTTATATTTATCGATGGATACTTTACGAGTAACAGGTATAGCAACGAGGAGAGTGACAACCACAGCGATCGCTGCGCCTATTAAATATTCCATAGGTGCACCTCCTTAATTAAATTTTCATTGTGCAAACAAAAAAGCTGTTGAAACCACAACAGCTTTATTATAGTCTTTGTGGCGATATTATGTCAAGTCAAACATCGCCGCCGAAATGTCCTCAGACTTAAATCCTTTCCGGCAAAGGTATGCGTATTGTTTCTGTTTTTCCTTTCGGTCAGCCGATGCCGCATCGTAATGCCGCTTTAAAAGAATGCTCTTTATCAGCTGCCTTTCACTGTCATCATCAGGATAGGCTTCTTCTATCCCGGTAAATGCCCGTGCTATCTGTTCACGGCTGATACCGCGTTTTAAAAGTTCCTGCCTGATCTGCCCCATGCTCTTACGGCTGTGGTAACACTCCGCATACCTTATGGCATAAGACTCATCATCCACATATCCGTATTCCTTAAGCTTCGATATGGCGTACTCTCTTACTCTTTCGGGATACTTGCCCTTCTTAAGCTTTTCATCCAGCTCCTTTTCCGTCATATCCCTGCTTCCCAGAAGATACAGCAGACGGTTAAGAGCCCTTGGATTCAATACGTCCGTATAGATGCGCTCAAGCGTATCGTTATCGATAGTGCACCCACTGTGTATATCCAAGCGGGACAGTTCCGCACGGTACAGCACAAAACCAAATCCCCCATCCAGCCATACTTCACTCCGGCCTTTACCGGCTGGGATGAGAGCTGTTACTTCTGTTACTTCTGTTAAATTTTTCACGCCATGTGCCTCTATCAAGCTTACTGCTCGTCAGCATTGACCGGTTCCGTATCTTCGGAAGCTTTTGACTTGCGGGTAGTCTTTATCGGCTTTCCAACAGGCTTAATATCTATCTCCGAAGGTGAGCCGCCTATATTGTAATGCTCCCTGACCTTCTTATCTACCTCTGCGCATACCTCGGGATGCTCCTGCAGGTAGGTCTTTGCATTTTCACGGCCCTGGCCTATCTTCTCCCCGTTATACGAGAACCACGCACCGCTCTTGACTATAACATCAATATCGGTTGCCAGATCCAGAAGGTCTCCCTCATAGGAAATACCCTGACCGAACATGATATCAAACTCTGCCTCCTTGAAGGGAGGAGCCACCTTGTTCTTTACTATCTTTGCCCTGGTACGGTTACCGATAAACTCTCCGCCGTTCTTAAGCTGCTCCACACGCTTTATCTCCATACGTACGGATGCATAATACTTAAGTGCATTACCACCGGTAGTTACCTGGGGATTGCCATAGAAAACTCCCACCTTCTCACGAAGCTGGTTGATAAAAACGACCGTGCAGTTTGACTTGCTGATGGCTCCTGCCAGCTTACGGAGCGCCTGTGACATAAGCCTTGCCTGAAGCCCGACATGTGCATCACCCATGTCACCGTCAAGCTCTGCCTTGGGTGTAAGTGCGGCAACAGAGTCCACCACCACTATATCCATTGCTCCTGACCTTACCATGGTTTCCGCTATCTCAAGTCCCTGCTCACCATAATCCGGCTGGTTGATATAAAGATTATCAACATCCACACCTATATTGGCAGCATATACGGGATCCAGAGCATGCTCCGCATCAATGAATCCTGCTATGCCTCCGCGCTTCTGTACCTCTGCGATCATATGAAGTGTAACAGTGGTCTTACCGGAAGATTCCGGTCCGTATATCTCTATCACACGGCCCTTGGGTATACCGCCCAGGCCCAGTGCTATATCAAGACTTAACGATCCCGTGGGTATTGTTTCCACATTCATCTTTGAAGCGGGATCCCCCAGCTTCATCATAGCCCCCTTACCAAACTGCTTTTCCACCTGGGATATAGCAGCTTCCAATGCCTTTAACTTTTCTTCCCTTACCATTGTCTCTCCCATTTTTAGATTCTCCTTTCAACCCGCGAACATTCGTTCGCTTAACATAATTTAAAACATTTGTTCGATTTTGTCAACAGTTAATTTACAAAAAAGATAATAACATGCCAAAAGATCAAATGAGTCCTATAAAACGACCTCCTTTAATACCGCTGAAAACAAGGACACGCAAACGGTCCCGGGTGATCAAACCCTTATGATACTGACACACAACAATTCGAAAGGATCACTCCTTAAGATGTGAGAATGATAGCACTAAGTCGTTAAGATTGCAAGAGGTTTTTCATATAATCCTCTATCTGCGCCGCACATACGGCATCAACATCGGCGCCGCTCACGTACGCTGCCGCCCACTCCACGGTCTTTTTTACAGCCATGGCGCTGTCCCATCCGGGCTTCCTGCCCAGCACCGCCTTTATCTTTGTACAGTCAAGTTTGAGCAGCTTTGCTTCATGCGGTCCGCCGTCCGGCCTGCATTCCACATAAGCACGGTTTAACTTCATACCCTCTTCTGCTGCCCTGTTCCATTCGGCGCAGAAAAGTTCCGCCATATCGATGGTCTTTAAACAGTCGGATTCCTCCGGCCCCACATTATAATTACCGGCTATACTCATATCTTCCAGCTGCGCCGCTGCCAGATACAGATACGCATATACCGGCTCCAGCACATGCTGATAAGGCCTTACGGAATCAGGGTTTCGCAGGATTATCGCTTTCCCCTCCGCCACGGCGCGTACACAGTCAGGTATAAGCCTGTCCTTAGCAAAATCCCCGCCGCCTATTACATTTCCGGCGCGCATCGTGCTGACGGCTATATCCCTGTCCTCAAAAAAAGACCGGATATAACTGTAGGTCACCAGTTCCGAACATGACTTGGAGTTGGAATACGGATCGTAGCCCTTAAGCTCCTCATCCTCTTTATATCCTTCATCACGCTCCCTGTTAAGATAGACTTTATCCGTAGTCACATTGACCACCGATCTGACCGATGAGCACTGCCTTATGGCTTCCAGAACATTCACCGTGCCCATCACATTCGTCTCATAGGTTCCCACGGGATCCAGATAAGAAGTGCGCACGATAGGCTGCGCCGCCATATGAATGACTATCTGCGGCTTAACCTGCTCCATAAAATCCGACAGGCTCTTAAGATCACGGATATCAGCGATACGGCTGCGCTCTCCCATAGCCTTATCAAGGCCGATGAGTTTAAACAGCGCAGGATCGGTAGGGGCATCAAGGCTGTAGCCGTATACTTCGGCTCCCAGCTCATATAAAAGCCTGACCATCCAGCTGCCTTTAAAGCCGGTATGACCCGTTATGAGGATTTTTTTGTTTTTATATGCTTCTTTAAGATCCACTTTAATGTCACCATTTACTCTTTCAGGATTCTTCGGGCTAAAGCCCTCAGAATGACACGTGGCGGCTATAGCCCTCAGAATGACAAAACTTATGCCAGCCCTTTATGTATCTCTTCGATCATCACATCCATCATTTTCTGCGTCATTCCGGGATATACCCCTATCCAGAATCCACTCTGCATTATCCTGTCCGTATTTTCAAGGCTTCCTGCCACACGGTATCTTACACCTTCCTGATCCCTTAAATGGTCAAAGCAGGGATGCTTGATCAGATTACCCGAAAAGAGCATGCGCGTCTGAATGCCTGCAGCTTCAAGATGCCGTACCAGCGCGGTCCGTTCCACGCCCTCACGGCAGCATATCATAAAGCCGAACCAGGAAGGATCGGAATCCTTTGTTGCCTCCGGTAATACAAGCTTGTCCTCCAGGTCAGACAGACCGTTATACAGATAAGCATGATGTTCTCTTCTGAGCTGCGTGAAGCCGTCAAGCTTCTTAAGCTGTGCCACGCCCACTGCCGCCTGCATATCGGTTATCTTAAGATTATATCCAAGATGAGAATATACATATTTATGGTCGTAACCGGCCGGAAGCTGCCCGAACCTGCCGTCGTAGCGCTGTCCGCAGCGGTTATCCTGCCCCGGCTCGCATATGCAGTCCCTGCCCCAGTCGCGCAGCGACCTTACGATACGGTGAAGCAGAGGATCATCGGTATATACGGCGCCGCCTTCTCCCATTGTCATATGATGAGGCGGATAGAAGCTTGAAGTTCCTATATGCCCTATTGTCCCGGTCTTTTTCTTGATCCCGTTAAGGGTATACTCGCTCCCCAACGCATCACAGTTATCTTCGATCAGCCACAGGCCGTGTTTTTCGCAGAACTCCGATACTGCCTTAAGGTCAAAGGGATTTCCCAGCGTATGGGCGATCATCACAGCTTTCGTCTTTCCTTCGCTGTATGCCTCCTCAAGACGGCCGGCATCGATATTGTATCCGGGCACGGTCACATCAACAAACACCGGCACCGCACCGTACTGGAGTATCGGCGATACCGTAGTCGGAAAGCCTGCTGCCACGGTGATGACTTCATCTCCGGGCTTTACCGCCCGTTCCTTAAGAAGCGGCGATGTGAGCGCCATAAAAGCCAGCAGGTTGGCAGAGGAACCGGAATTGACCGTCGAACAGAACCTTACTCCCAGCCATGCCGCAAATTCCTTTTCAAATTCCTTAACATATCTGCCTGCGGTAAGCCAGAATTCGAGTGATGAATCTACCAGATTCTCCATCTCCTGTCTGTCGTAAAAGCGGCCGCCGTAAGAAATGTGATCTCCGGGCTCATATTCTTTTCTTTTATGATAAAGCTCGCAGTAATCCCCTGCCAGCTCACTCAGCTTCTTTCTGGCCTGCTCCTCGCTTAAGCCTTCAAAGAACTCCTTATCCATATCAATACCCCTTAAGTTTCTGACGTACTTTCTGCTCGGCCTCATCCATGGTCTTCTCCCCGCTGCCGATCATGCTCTGTATATCCATGCAGCGGCGGTAAAGCATAAACATTGCATTTATCTCAAGGCTGGCCTTCTGATCGGTCCCCCACATATCATGCGAAAGTGTAACATGCCGCTCTATCACCTTTGCTCCCAGAGTGGCTGCCACCACGGTAGGCTCAAGATTCTGCTCATGACCGCTGTAGCCCACGATGCAGTGATAACGCTCACGCAGTGTATTGATATATGCCAGATTGAGGCTCTCGGGCGGTGCGGGATAAGTTGAATTTGTATGCAGCAGCACATAATCACCGTTACTGTGATCCTCAAGCCATCCCACAGCCTTATCCAGCTCCTCCTGGGTGCTCATACCGTCCGACATGATTATCGGCTTATTATATCTGCATGCTGCTTTTACCAGTTCCTCATTACCGTTGGCCGCCGAAGCCAGCTTGATAAAAGGCACATCATATTCCATAAGGAATTCAAGACTCGGCATATCCCAGGGACTTGCCGTCCATGCAAGCGGCTTTTCCTTACAATACGTGTCTATATAATCGTATTCCTTTTTACCGAATTCCACATGCTTTTTATAATCCAGATATGTCATCTGCCCCCAGGGCGTATCACGCATAACATTTTTCTGCGCCTCGGGCACGGCTATATCCGGCTCTCTTTTCTGAAACTTAACGCAGTTCCATCCTATGGCAAAAGCTGCATCCATAAGACGTTTAGCCACCTGCATGTCGCCGTTATGATTGATCCCTATCTCAGCGATAAAATAGGGGACGGTATTATCCCCCAGTTCAAAATCTCCAAGCATTATTTTCTGATTAGCCATTATCTTCCTCCATTCTGTGATAAAGATCTCCGGGCAGAAGATCACGGATCTGCCGCTTCACTTTTCGCCGTGCTCGGGATGACAGGGCTCCGTGCTCATATACCCAGCGCAGTTATACTCTCCTCAAACGTAACCTCCGGCTGCCAGCCTGTATCTTTCTTAAGCTTATCTACTGACGGTGCCAGCGATACAAAAGGATCCGGATCGGCACCGTAGTTCATTTCCCTTCCCGGTGCAAACAGATCCCGCGCTTCCTCAACATACTCTTTAAGCGGCCGGTAAGCACCGTTTGCTATATTGTATATCTCCCCGCTCCTGCCATGCTGTGCCAGCGCATAAAGCGCCTGCGCACAATCGGCGGGATCGAGATAATCCCAGTTCTGTCTGCAGCTGCTTAATGAAAAGTCCTCACCCGCGATGAGCTTTCTTACCAGATCGGGCATCATACGCCCCGCAGGTTCGTACTTGCCCGTAAGCGAAAATATCCTGCCCCATATCCAGTCTATCCCAAGCTGTGCTGCCATCACGCGGCTTAAATGGCAGGCGGAAAGCTTGGCTGCACCGTACGCACTGAAGGGACGTGCGGGACTCTCTTCCGTGATCACGCCTTCCACCACGCCGTATTCCGCCTGCGATCCCACACCGATATACCGCCTGCAGCCCATCGCCGCTGCAGTCTTAAGCGAATCAAGGCAACGGTCGATATTCTGCCTCTGCGCGTCCATATCGTCGCGTCCGCCGCCCCAGGCCAGATCAAAGAACACATCTGCCTTCATATCGCCAATACAGGCGCTAAGGCTCTCTTCTTCCCTCTGCGCATACACCTCATGAATGATCGCTGTGGGAAATCGTTTTTTCAGGATATCAAGGCGCTTATTATGAGCCGAACCGGGCCTTAGCACTGCTATCACTTCCACGCCTTCAGCAAGAAGAAGCGAGCTTAAATGCCATCCGGCAAAGCCAAGCGCTCCGGTCACAACGACCTTTTTAATCTCCATCCCTGTTCTCCTCAAAATTGATACGCCGCTCTTCCACGACCACGGGCCGGTGTATAACACGAGTATTTATATTAAGGATATACTCTCCGATAAGTCCTATAAAAAATATCTGTATGCCGCCCAGTACGAAAACACCTATCATCACGGGCGCCATGCCCATACTCATGGAATTCCAGTGCGTCAGCTTTAGCACCAGGTACACGAGCGCGATGATTATGCTTATCGCACTGGTAAAAAATCCGAGAAAAGTAGCCAGACGCAGCCCCACCTTTGTATAAGAAGTGAAGCTCAGCATAGCCGCATCATAGAGACTGTAGAAATTGTTATGGGTCTTGCCTGCCCGGCGCTTTGCCTGCTCGTAAGTCACTTCTTTCATGTTAAAGCCGCCGCCGTACTCCGCCACTATACCGCGCAGGAACGGAATGGGATCGTCCAGTTCGCGCAGAAGCCTTATGAACGATCTGTCGTAAAGACCAAAGCCCGTAAAATGTTCTATCATCTGCACATCCGACATATTGCGTATCATATGGTAGTAGATACTGCGGAACATGTACATCAGCGGGTTCTCGCGGCTGCTGGTCTTTATGCAGCTCACCACTTTATGTCCCTTCTCCCATTCCGCTACCAGCTGCGGTATCAGTTCCACCGGATCCTGGAAGTCACAGCAAACGGAAATGGTACAATCGCCCGTAGTCTGGCACAGGCCGTGGAAGGGCGAATTGAACTGTCCGAAATTGGTCACATTGAATATAGCCTTGACCTTCTTATCCTTCGCACAGATCTCCTCGAGCTTTTCCCTGGTGCCGTCCGTGGATGCATTATCTATGAATACCAGCTCATAGTCATACTGCGAAAGCTCCTCTTTTAAGACCTTTCTGAGCGCATCAGCCATAGCCTCCACGTTTTCTATCTCATTGTAACAGGGTACCATTATACTAATAGTTTTCATATCTTAGCATTATACCTTATATTGTGGTTGTTTTCAAACGTATTATCATCATTTGGGGGTATTATTTCTATCTGCGGTTTGCAAGGAATTCAAGCGAGCTCCTAATATACTCACCGCCCATATCCTTAAGTTTTATCTCTATCCCGTATTTCTTATACAGCCTTAGTATATATCTCACCATAGGCAGGCCGTAGCCTCCCATCAATGCACGCACGATCTTGCCTCCGGGCCACTCTGCTACCTTCTTAAAAGTCTCTTCATCAAGCCTGTCTTTAAGGAACAGATACTCCCTTACATACACCCATACACTAACCTGATATTTATACGCACTCACATGTGTCGTAAGACTCTGCTGTCTCTGGGTGATAATGTATACAGGATCCGCACAGGCCGCTATCTTATCTGCATAATATGCAGCTTTTACGGAAAACATGACATCCTCCGACCAGCAACAGCTGTCAAAGCGGATCTTAAGCTTATCCAGCAGTTCACGGCGTATCAGCTTAGACCAGGGTGCATACAGCCTGTATCTGACCATATCCTCCGCAGAAGGGTCCTTTAAGTACTCCTTTATCAGCTTTTCATATGTCCTGTGCCTGCTGCCCTCAGTCATATCCGGCAATACCAGGGATTGCGGTACAAAGTACACGATATCCTCAGCTGCGTCCTTATATCTGTCCAGTATCTCAAACGCATTTTCCGTGAGAATATCATCCGCATCGACAAAGAGCACCCACTTGCCCTTTGCATGCGAAAGCCCTTCATTACGGCATCTCCCCGCTCCGTGCACATCAGACGGATTGTGATACAGCTCTATCCTGCCCATCACTTCACTTCCAAGCTCACTCTCAAGCTCGCAGGGATCGTCAAAACTGTTGTCATCTACGACTATCAGCTGTATATCCCTGCGATCGGGAATCGAATCAAGCATCTCCTTAAGCAGCCCGGGGGTATTGTAATGTGCGGTTATTATGCTGTACGTATACTCAGACATTCCTCACCTCTTAAGCATCATACTCTGAATGAATTAAAGACAAACCTTATACTGTTTCTGATATATTCCGGGCTCATCCCGCCCAGGGATATATCATACTTCTTATATGTTTTAAGCATATATCTTACCATGGGATAACCATAGCCCTGCACTGCAGCACGTATGATCTTTCCGGGCATCCAGCCTGTCAGTCTTTCGAATATCTCTTTTTTAACCCTGCCGCGAAGAAAGATATATCTTTCCACATATGCCTTAAAGCGGTCCTTATACGAAGAAGGATCATTCCTTAAAGTAAGCGTTCCCGCTTTATCGGTGATGCAATAGATCACATCTTCACATGCTTCGATGCTGTCTGCATAATAACCGCACCTTACCGAAAACATCACATCATTCGCGCACAGTCTGCCGTTAAAGCGTATGCCGTGCTCTTCGACCATCGAACGCCTGATCATCTTTGTCCACGGTGCAAACATGTCATATCTTAAATATGCTTCACTCAGTTCATCCTTTTTTTCAAGATATGCCTTTACCTTGTTCGCACTGGGTATATGTCTTTTACCCGTCTCATTTTCAGGAAGCCTGACCGATGTGGGCACAAAATAGACTATATCCGCCACCGAAGAAGCATATGCATCCATCTTATCAAACGCATCTTCCGTAAACATATCATCCGCATCGGCAAATACCAGCCATTTCCCCTTTGCATGCTTAAGTGCCTCATTACGGCATCTTCCGGCTCCGTTTTTTTCATCCGGATTGATAAGATACAGAGTATCTCCGCCCCTGAATCCTGACGCCGTCTTTATGAACTCTTCCGGATCCTCAAAGCTGTGATCATCCACCACTATAACCTGTATATCCTGCCGTAGCGGTATGCTACCAAGCAACGCCTTAAGCGACTCCATATCCTTATAATGCGGTATTATCACACTGTAATCATACATACTTTCCACCATCCTTTATGTTAAAACAGCGCTGTCAGTTTTCGTAAAAACATCCGCTTTTTGTCGGGCTTTATCATTTCTGTGGGAAGCCCTTGCGTGTTAAATATCCCTTTGGGATTCTCCGGATAGGTAAAATAATAACCTTTCCGTTTCATAAAGGCCAGCAGTGTATCCGTATCCGTGCTTCTATCTCCTCCAAGATCATCTGCCATTTTTTTCAGGCGTATCTTATAATCCTCTGCGATCTTTTTCTTCTGGATCAGCGCATGGTATAAAAGAGAGTAAAAATAATCTTCTTCCGACGGTACCGGGATCACATCCATGGCTATGCGGCTGTTTTTTATCATTTCCTCTTCCCAGTCCGCGTCATAGTATCCGTCACCAACTGTCCTGACATCTACCGGTATCTCCCTTCCTCCAACGCTTATCACACGGTGGATAAGGTCGCGTTCCTTAAATCTGGCAGCGCAGCCCCCCGCAGCTATGAAGGCAGGTCTGTCTATGCACAGAAAATCAATATCCTGATGCTCGCCTTTCTCAAAATCCGAAAAAAGCTCCTCGTAATTACGCATTACTATGTACCCGCCTTCGGCGTTCATGGCACGAAAGAAGCTCTCAAGATCGTCCCATTTTTTTATAAATCCCTTACTTCCCATTTTTTCCTCCGGACAGCTTATTCTTTTTAAGCTCTGTCAGTATCTTATCCCTCTTCCATATCAGGACAGCCAGCAGCCCTAAGGCACACAGATAACGGATGATGATATGATCGTACAGGATAAAGAATATTATGCTTAATGCCACCAGCCCCAGGGATAATAAGAATATCTTCCTGTCATCATAAATGCTCTTAAGCCCTGTCTCCTTATATACTATCACCCTCATCACCACGTAATGGAACAGCGTATATGCTATGTAACAGAATAAAGTGGTATATGCCGCCGCCATATATCCGTGGGACTCGATAAAGATCATGTTGAGCCATATATTCAGGCAGGCTGCCACGGAAGACGCAACCATCATATACGAATTCTTTTCAAAATAAAACTCAAAATTCGCATACAGACTGTAAAGAAATATAAAATAAACACTGATGGTCACGCAGGGGATTATCCTGACCGCCTCATAATAATCCTGTGGCGCAAATATCCACATCACCTCGGGCGCCATCAGCATCAGCATAAGGCACAGAGCCGCTATCAGATAAAGCAACAGCATCGAAAATGCATTAACATCTTTATAGTTCTTCTTCTTTATCTGCTGATACATCCATGGATTGTAAGCATTGAGTATAGCCTGGCTCAGTATCTGCACAGCCGTTGCCAGATTGTAGGCCAGGCTGTACCTTCCGGCATCTTCCTCACCGCACATATCCTTGATCATTATCCTGTCGGATTGGTTCATGATGACCTGCGACAGATAATGGGGGACCAGCGGGATATTATATCCTAATGAGTATTTCCAATACTTCGGAGAAAAATCCCTGATGGTATCTATGAACATCTTTACCCACAGCCAGCCGAAGCTTATCACATCGGCTATGACCATTGCATAAATCCTGCCCGCAGCCGTATTTTTATACCTGATCACTGCGTACAGTTCGAGTCCCGTCTTTAACAGGGCATTAAAAACCGTGAGGAATACCATCCTCTTATATTCATAATCCACGCGCTTGCGCACGCTCCAGAAACGGAAGCTCATGACAAAGAAAAGATCTGTCATCATCCCCAGCAGATACCCTGCGGGCATGGCCAGCAGATTGCTAAGCCCGTCCAAGAAGAATACGGCAGGGATAACATAGAGTAAAAAGATCAAAACGAAAAGCCCCTGTACGGATGCAGTAAACTTTTTACGGTCATCATCGTACTTGATCAGGCCTCTCATATATACGCCCGAAGCCAGGTTCATGGTCACAAATATCGATACGATATTCTGCCAGGTCATATAGACACTGAAGATACCGTAATCACCCGTAGGCATTATCCTGGTGAAGACAGGGGTTGATAAATAAGATATGCCGCTCTGGATAAAATTACTCAGAGTAAACCATAATGCTGCTTTTACCTGATCAGGCAGATTTTTATATCTGTTTTTAAGATCTTTTAAGCTAAACATAAACAAAGATCACTGTTCCAAAATATTCTTATAAGCGTCAAGCTTCTTTGCCAGGAAAATCCGGTAAAAAAAGCTCTTTATCTTTCTCCTGAAGGGAAAATAAACTATCCTGCCTATACGCTGCTTCCAGCGTCCAAGTGTCTTGGCCGGAGTATTCTGCGGATCAAAGAATCCATGCCAGGTCCTATACACCCCTGCAAAAGGTGAACTGAGCATCGCTTCGTTCTTATGACGGTATCCCTTGAAAATATAACGCTGAATGGGTATCTCCATATCCCCGCCGTTTGCTTCCCACAGACACACCGCCCTGTGCTGTCCGTCATAGATTATATTGTTATCACCATACAGGATGATATACTGATCCGCATAAGGATAACCCTTTTGCGCTATCAGTTCCTTACAGCTGTCCATACGTTCTACGGGTGTCTGGCAATTATGATCGGATCCCTTTTTTCTGTAACTGCCTTTATCCGAATGGAGCTTTTTATAATAA
Organism: Lachnospiraceae bacterium; assembly: GCA_017437785.1. Taxonomy (GTDB): domain Bacteria; phylum Bacillota; class Clostridia; order Lachnospirales; family Lachnospiraceae; genus NK4A136. The sequence continues at coordinate 13,336 of JAFRXH010000062.1, read as the reverse complement.
TCCGACTTCGGTATACGTTTTATATTTTTAAAACCGACCCATAACTGTGACAGTCTGATCTTCTCTTCCTTTACCTGTTCAAGATCATGCAAAAGACATCTTTCATCACACAAAAGCTGCTCCATGAATACCGGATCCATCTTAGAAGCATCAAAGCCGGCAACATCTACAAGCGAATTAATGGTCACTTCAAGATCCCTGCACAAAGCTTGAAACATCTCATAATCCATATCTGCCCTGAACTTATTGATATGCAGATGCATCCTCTCGCCTATGTTATCATCAAGCCAGACGTTATAATTCCCTATTCTCTTTTTCTGTAATTTGGTAACGGCAGGGTTACTCATTTGCCTTCTCCTGTTTAAGGATCTTATTCAACATACGACAGATATCGTGAGATTATCTCATCATATTCTTTATTCTTAAGCATTTTTATCATGAACGGGGTAAAGTTAAAGAACACCTTGCTCATAAGCTCTTTAGTCCGCTCCGTATCGAGCACATGCTCCATTGCCGTCAGCTCCTCCACGTCAGCTTCCGTAAAGGAGCGGCTCTGGAATACCGCCCTGCAAAGCCGGTAGATATATCTTACATGCTCAGCCAGATATACTATCCCGTCCTTTTCAGCGGATGTATCCCATACTTCAGCCTGTATCATACGGTCAAGCGGTATAAAAGTCTTTGGCGTCAGGCTGCAGCAGGGAAGCTGTCTGTATATCTGATACAGCTCGCCGTTCTTCTCATACAGTTCAAAAGGCGTAAGTTTATACAAGTAAACATATCCCAGTTCAACACAGTACGGATGCACCCGTTTCTTAAGTCCTCTGCACAACTTTGACAGGCGCTGCTTTTTCGGCAGGTCCACGATCAGCGTCATCACACCTTTTTTGCACTCTACCAGCCTGTAGGGGATATTCTTAGCATTAAGCGTCTTTATCAGCGGGTCTGCGGCATCGGGCTTCTCCGATAACGCTCCGCCTTTAAGCACCGGATATTTTTGATCCTTTTCCTTGTCTTTAAAATAATCCAGCTCGCTCTTGGCACGCAGCACCGTAGCTGCCATGCGCAGGAACTCGCGCTCATACATTTCCAGCCTGAAGTCCTTATTCTGTATATGAATGATCTTACCTGTGGACGCATTACCGCCTTCGTTAAGCTCAACCATCAGCTCTTCATTGCCCAGCTTTATGGGATGTATCTCACGTAAAAGCTCTCCCATATCAGCGTGCCTCCTTAGCCGGGGTACGGCTTTCCTTCTCCGCATTTGATATCATGCGGTCGTGAAATATCTTAAATATCCTTAAAAACAGCTCCTGAGGCAGGATACGGTACAGCATGCGCTCTATCTTCATGGTAAGAGAAAGATTACTCTCCGACCTTTGCATATCTTTCCAGAGAGATTTTTCCAGATACTTGTCAAAAAGCTTTTGAACCGGATGGATACTGCCTTTACTCAAAGGATACTCTCCCATAAAGCGCAGAAAATGGATGATCGCAGGGTTCTTTCTTGCCTGCGCTATCTCTTCCGCACTATAATATGCATCATCCTGTTTAAAAATACGGTCAAAACGCTCAGGCTTATATGCCAGATACATTCCCTGCAGATTATATCCTGCAGGCAATATCTCTATATCACCTTTTAATACCACATTATAAAAATCCTGATCAACAGTCCCGTATACACGCACATTGCAGGCATGATCCACTATACGCTCAAGACAGTGCTTATCCCTCCACTGTTTCATATCAAAGAGTATCACGCCGGAATTAAAATAAGGCTCTCCTTTTCCTATACCCACGGCATGCTTGCATTTGGACATAAGGCAGTCCTGTACCATCCCTATGGGATGATCATGCATGGGTATGCTCATAAGCTGAGTCAGATCTCCTCTTACAAGTGTATCGCTGTCAATATAGAGAAGCCTGTCTGCATCTTTAGGGACCACATATTCAACAAACATCTTAAGATATGACATCTTATTTTTTCTAAAGCCCATATAAGATGTAAAACCGCTCTCCGCAGCTTTTTCCTGAAGCGCCTTTGCATCAAATACGATAAGCTTTCTGCCGTAATGCTCCGTGGTCTTCTTAAGCTTCAGGATGTTTTCGTCGCTGATATCATCGGCGATTATATATATATCGATATCCGGCGCCTCTTTATTGGATGCCAGAAGAGACAATAAAGACACTCCCAGGTAAGGAGCGTAATTATCGTCTGACTGGTAGAGGATGTTTAGTTTATTAGTATTTGAGTTCATATTTACGATCCACTCTTTCAGGATCCTTCGGGCTAAAGCCCTCAGGATGACAAGCTGCAAATCCCCCAGGATGACAATCTGCTTCGCTCCGGTCAGCCGCCACTAAAGATTGCAAGCTGCGCTGTTCTCTCCTGCCCCCCCAGCAGCGCGCAGTTTTTTAAACAGAGGATGGAATAAAGCAGCCATCGCTATCGTCAGTACTGTAACAAACAAAAGGCGTATCCGGTAATCCTCCCATATCGATCCGGCCATTTCCAGCCAAACGAACTGGAACAGATACAATTCCATCGAGTATGCCAGGCCAAAGCCGGACACATAGAAGAAAAAACCTACCGAAACTATCATAAATTTCCCGAATGGAAACAACAGACTATTCTCATAGCGGACCACATGCCCCACTATCACCTCAAGAGCAAAAAGCCCCCTTAAGCCATTAAGCTCCGACAGGGCTTCTTTGTCCGTGGGCAGGCTCTCACGCTTTTTGCTGCCTATAGCAGCCAACAGCAGGAAGATAAGATAAACCGCCGCCTGCGCCGCTATATCCAGATACTTACTCACTTCTTTACACTTTCCTCCAGCGGAGTGATATACATGTTCTTAAGGAATTCCTCCCTGGGAAGGAACGGTGCCAGATCCTCCAGCGGAGGACTCACTATCCTGCCATCCTCTGTCTTTCTTGCAGAATTCTTAGGTTCAAAGAACTGTTCCGGAGATACAAAGATCTCGCATATCGCAGGTCCTTTATTCTTCGCCATAAACGCGATGCAGTCATCCACTTCTTCATTACTGTGTGCGGCCATATACGGTATGCCGAATGCTGCCGAAAGCTTTTCGTACGAAGGGAACGACAGATCACCGCTTTCGGGGCCTATACCCACTTTGGTATGGTGCCCGAAAAGATTGGTCTGCGTCTGCCTTATCGAATGGTAGCCTGAATTATTGATCAGGTATACCTTGACCGGCAGATCGTTGGTCACAAGTGTCTGCAGCTCCTGAAGATTCATCATAATGCTGCCGTCCCCCTCAAGGCAGATGATTTCCTTAAGCTTATTGGCATAGCAGGCACCTATCGCTGCCGGAAGCCCGTATCCCATACTTGCTATCGCATTGTTATTAAAAAAGCGGCTGCCTTTTTTGATATACCAGGTCTGATGCCCTGCCACACAGCAGGTTCCGTTACTCGTAACGGTAACGGCATCTTCGGGAAGAGCCCGGCTGATACGGTCAAACGCATCATACGCATTTGCATACCCCTGCTGGCCCTTTTTGTGTCCCTCATGTGCTGCGGGGTAATCCCTCTTCCAGGCGCGGCATATCTCACACCAGTCACAGCCTTCCTTTGCTTCAAAGAACGGCTGTGCTTCCTTATCCAGCAGCGCTTCCATCTTATCAAGAAAATCCGCGGCATCCGCATGTATGGGCTTTTCCACATGTATTGTAGGCTTCTTTAGCTCGGCGGCGTCGATGTCCACCATGATCACCTTTGCTTCCCTGGCCCAGGTATTGAAATTATACCCCGTAACACGGATAGGCAGACGGTTGCCCACTGCCAGTATCAGATCCGCATTCTGCACGGCAAAATTGCCGGGACGGTCTCCCATATTACCGGCGCGCCCGCAATAAAGAGGATGATCTGTTTCGATAAGGTCGATGGCATCCCAATAGGTACATACGGGTATGCCCAGCTTGTCCACTACCCGCCTAAAGCATTCATATGCGCCGGAAAGGCGTATACCCCAGCCGGCATAGAAAACAGGCCTCTTTGCAGCCTTTATCATATCCAGTACATCCTGCACAGTCTCTTCAGTCAGGGCTTTTGGCGCATCCTGAACATCAGCATCCTCTGCAGGGTCATATTCCTTAAGACCTTCCGTCTCTATCTCCATCCCCTGGAAATTAACGGGGATATCCAGCCATACAGGCCCGGGACGTCCGGTACTCATAAGATGCCATGCTCTCTGAAGGTGATATAATATCTCCTCCGGCTTTTCTATCATCACAGCATACTTGCACATATTTGCCACCGATTCGGTGATGTCATATTCCTGATCACCCACGGCACGCAGTTTCATCCCGGCAGTAAAGCTTTCACAGTAACGGGAAGTAGTATCATAACGCACCTGCCCCGAAAGCACGAACATCGGTATCGAATCCAGCCACGCCCCGACAACGCCGGTTATAGCATTGGTTCCTCCCGGGCCTGTGGTCACACAGCAGAGAGCCGGCTTATTCTCAAGTCTTGCATAACCTTCCGCAGCGATGGCGCTTGCCTGCTCGTGATGCTGGAAAACACACCTGAGTCCGTCTTTGTGTCCCAGAGCATCATTTAAATGCATGGCGCCGCCTCCGACTACCATGAAACAGTCAGTGATACCTTTCTTTACCAGGAAATCCGCTACATAATCTGCAAGTCTTATCTTCATGCTCCCCCCTTTGTCATTTAAACAACCGATCCCGTTTTCTCAGATCTGCTCCCATTTCATCCATGGTGCATTGCCTTCATTTACCATCTTATCAAGCTTCTCCATCTCACGCTTGGTATCCATACATCCCCAATAGCCGTCATAACGGTATGCCTGAAGCTGACCCTCTGCTGCCAGACGGTTTAAGGTATCCTTTTCGAGTACCGTCTCATCACCATCGATATAATCAAATATCGCAGGTTCAAATACCATATACCCCACATTGATACGGGATGAATCCTCCACGTCCTTCTCGCGGAAGCTGCTGACAGTACTGCTCTCTTCCTCTATATCCAGTACGCCAAAACGCTGGCCTATGGCCACGGCTGTAAGCGTTGCTATCTTTCCTTTTTCACGATGATACTCAAGAAGCTTATTGATATCCAGATCGCTGACCCCGTCACCGTAGGTCATAAAGAAGCTGTGATCGCCCACATACGGACGTATACGCCTGATTCGTCCGCCTGTCATCGTATCAAGCCCGGTATCCACTATAGTTACCTTCCAGGGCTCGGCCACATTGGTATGGACCTCCATTTTACCGCCATCGGTAAAATCAAAGGTCACATCGGAATTGTGCAGATAATAATTGGCAAACCACTCCTTTATCACATGCTGCTTATAACCGGCACAGATGATGAAGTCGTTAAAGCCGTGATAAGAATACTCCTTCATGATATGCCATAGAATAGGCTTGCCACCTATCTCTATCATCGGCTTGGGTTTTAAATGACTCTCCTCACTTATCCTGGTCCCGTATCCGCCGGCCAGGATCACCACCTTCATATTCTCACTCATTAACCTTATCCCCGAATGTCAGTCTGCTGTAATACTCCAGTATACACTGCCTCATAAGTATCAGTGCCGACGCAACGGCGCTGTTACGCACTTTAGCGCGGTTGCCGTTAAAATGATAATCTTTGACGGTTACCTGTCCGCATACGTTCACTGCGATATATACCAGGCCTACCGGCTTCTCGGGCGTACCTCCGTCAGGTCCGGCTATACCGGATACAGCCACAGCCACATCGGCCTTTGAATAAAACGCTGCGCCTTCAGCCATCTCCTTGACCACCTGTGCGCTCACTGCACCATACTTTTCAAGGCTCTTACGCTTTACGCCTATTATCTTTCTCTTTGCTTTATTCGAATATGTGATATATCCCGATTTGAATATCTCCGATACGCCCGGCACATTTATGAGCCTTCCCGCGATCAGACCGCCGGTACAGGATTCCGCAGTTGTGACGGTAAGCTCGTTTGCCAGCAGCAGTTCGACCACCGCCTGCTCAAGGCTTGTTTCCTCCTGCGTCGTATATACGCTGTCACCAAGCCTGTTCTTGATCTCCTTAACAAGCGGTTTAACAAGTTTTTTTGCACTCTTTTCATCTTCGGCACTTGCGGTTATACGCAGATGTACCTCGCCGGTCTTGGCATAGGGAGCCACGGTAACCTCGCTTTTACTGCTGATAAGATCATCCAGGATCTCGGCGACCTCGCTCTCCGCCCTTCCGCAGACCTTTACCATAGCCGAATAGATGACCTGTCCCGTGTATTTCTGGAGTATGCCCGCAACCTGCGATTCCCACATAGCCGTAAGCTCTGCAGGCGGCCCCGGAAGCATCAGTATCATAGGTGCATCCTTTGCACTCTTTCCGAACTTTGCCGCTTCTTTGCCGCTTAAGTTTATAAGTACTCCGGGTGCCAGACCGTTGTTATTGTCTATGATCCGCGCCCCCTCGGGTATCATCGCCTGTCGCTTGTTATTTGCACTCATCTTTTTTCCGCGCCTGTCAAAAAACAGCTTGATATTCTTTAAGCTGGTCTCGTCAATATTCATTTTTCGTCCCAGCATTTCCGATACCACTTCTTTAGTGATATCATCCTGCGTAGGCCCAAGACCTCCGCTGATGACTAAAAGATCCGATCTGCCAAGGGCAGTACTCACACATTCCTTAATGCGCTCGGCGTTATCCCCCACCACAGTCTGGTAATATGATGAGATACCGAGCTTTGCGTACTCCGCAGCAAGATATGCCGCATTTGTATTTACGATATTACCCAGCAGGATCTCCGTTCCGATACACAGCGTTTCAGCGGTCATCTTATTCTCCTTCTTTCAGCACATCACGGTTTTTATACAGATAATCTACCAGCGAGATCAATGTCAGTGCAAGTGAGATATACATCAGCACTATAGTCACTATTTCGATCTCTTTTATATTGACAGTCATTGCTATCACCATGAACATGGTAAAAGCCGTTTTAAACTTGCCCCACCATCCGGCAGCTATAACCCTGCCCTGTTCCACTGCTATGAGGCGGAATCCGCTTATCACAAATTCCCTTGCGATTATGATCACCACTATCCACGAAGGCATACGCCCCAGTTCCACAAAACAGATCATCGCCGAGCATACCAGAAGCTTATCTGCCAGCGGATCCATGAACTTGCCGAAATTGGTTATCAGCTTGTACTTTCTGGCAATGTAGCCGTCCAGAAAATCCGTCAGTGACGCAACAACAAAAATGGCGAGGGCTATCCATTTTGAGGCGCCTCCCGCCACATCCGTCATCAGGAAAAAAATATAAAAAGGTATAAGTAAGACTCTTAATATAGTCAGTTTATTTGGAAGATTCATCTTCACTCCGTTATCTCTCCGATCAGGTCATATTCTTCGCTGCCGTTTATCTTAACTTTCAGGATGGAACCGCTCATATACTCGCTGCCGGTATCAACGAATACATATCCGTCCACTTCCGGTGCATCACGGTAACTCCTCAGTACCAGCACATGCTCATCCGGAATACTGCCCTCAACGATACACTCAAGCACTTCCCCTCTGAGGCCGGCAGCCTGCTCAAAGGCTATCTCCTGCTGCAGGGCCATGATCTCATCCCTGCGCGCGTTCTTAACTTCTTCATCTATCTGTCCCGGCATGTCTGCTGCCGGAGTATTTTCTTCCGGCGAATATGCAAATACGCCCAGCCGGTCAAATCCCATCTCATCGACAAAATCCCTAAGCGCACGCGCCTCTTCATCAGTCTCCGTCGGGAAGCCGGTGATCAGCGTAGTCCTTATACATATATCCGGTATGCGTTCCCTGAGTGTGGCTATTGTTTTCTTAAGCCCGTCCTTGGTGGCGGCACGCCCCATCAGCTTAAGTATACGGTCCTCGCTGTGCTGAATGGGCATATCCAGATAATGGCATACCTTAGGCTCTGTTGCGATGGTATTTATCAGCTCATCATCAAGCTCTTCGGGATAACAATATAAAATACGTATCCACTTAAGCTCCTCTATCCTGCAAAGCTCTTTTATCAGTCTGCTCAGGGATTTTTTCCCATACAGATCGATCCCGTAACGGGTGGTCTCCTGTGCGACCAGTATCAGTTCCCTTACTCCTCCGTCAACCAGGGTTTTGGCCTCCTCAAGAAGCACTTCCATGGGAACACTTCTGTAATGCCCCCTGAAAGATGGTATGGCACAGTAAGTACAGCGCTTATCACAACCCTCCGCTATCTTAAGGTGTGCATAGTGTCCGCCGGTGGAAAGTATGCGTCTTTTTCCGTATACCGCCCTCGACATATCTTCAAGGCTGTCCTTGGGCGCCTTGTCAAGACAGGATCTGAGCACCTCAGCGATATGATCAAATGATGCCGTACCGACTACTGCATCAACTTCGGGGATCTCCTCATGGATCTCTTTAGCATAACGCTGTGCCAGACATCCCGCTGCGATCAGCGCACGGCAACGGCCTTCTTCTTTTAATCTGCCGTACTCTATAAGACAGTCTATGCTTTCCTGCTTTGCATCCATAATAAAACAGCAGGTGTTTACGATCACTGCTTCCGCCTGCGACTCATCATCGGTGAGCTCAAAGCCCGCCTCAGTCAAAAGTCCCAGCATCATCTCTGCGTCCACCAGGTTCTTATCACATCCCAGGGAACGCAGCAGCACCTTAACCTGCCGTTCCATAAATCTTTTTACTCCTCAGAGCCCAATATGCGTATCTTTGAACCGTACAGCTCTTCCACTGCCATGGAAAGGGGCTTTTTGCTCTTTCCGTCTTTAGCAACAGAGCTTACCAGCGGGATATCCCCTGCTACTATCTGTCTTGCTCTTTTAGCTGTAGCCATAACGATGGAGTAACGTGAATTAACTACCGCATTCTCGCTGCTCTCCTCCGTATCATCCTGGCCTATTTTCCTCTGATTTACCACTTCCATCAGATCCGTGTATGAAGGCTGAAGCATCATAGTCGTTTTCCTCCCTAATATATAAATAATTATATTGTTTGCCTGTAAAAGTTTCTTCGTCGCCGCGCTCATTTGGGACGGCATTATTTTTCCTCTGCCATCTTATCAAGCGCGTCGTTGATCGACTTCATGAGTGCCGTATTGCGTGAGGGCCTTGCGTGTGCTGCGGTTATTATCGCATGAGCATCGCTTATAGCCTTATCGACCGTATCATTTACCAATATGTAATCGTATTCGCCCATACCGTCGGCTTCCTGCGCAGCTCTGTCCATACGCTGCTTTACCACCTCGGGTGTCTCTGTGCCCCTGCCCAAAAGCCTCTCTTTCAGGATCTGCGCACTGGGCGGCGTTACAAATATAAGAAGCGCCGTCGGGAATATCTTTCTTATCTGAAGTGCTCCCTGGATCTCTATCTCAAGGATCACATCTTTCCCTTTTGCGAGCTGTTCTTCCACATATGCCCTGGGCGTCCCGTAATAATTATCACAATACTGTGCGTATTCTATAAGGCCTCCGGCAGCAATCGTCTCCTCAAATTTCTGCTTATCGACAAAGAAATATGCCTTACCGTCTTCCTCTCCGGGACGCGGTTTGCGCGTAGTCATGGATACCGAAAGCGCGTAATCGTCATATCTCTCCATAAGACCTTTAACTATAGTCCCTTTTCCCGCGCCGGCAAAGCCGGATATCACTACCAGGATACCTTTACGCTCCATTTGATCCCTCCTGCTACTCATCAGCATCTTCCGCTGTTTCACCGGGCTTTTTAGCCCTGCCGAAAATCGTTTCCGGAAGCAGTGCGGAAAGTACAAGCTGCTGCCCTTCCATTACTATGACCGATTTGGTCTTCCTGCCCTGGGTCGCATCCACTACGGTATTCGTCTCCCTGGCATGGGACACCAGACGCTTGATGGGTGCGGCATCGGGATGAACTATAGCCACTATCTTATCTTCATTGACCACGTTCCCGAAACCTATATGTATCAGCTTAGACATCTCTACTCCAGATTCTGTACCTGTTCACGGATCTTTTCGATCATGGTTTTAAGTTCAATGGCAGCATCCGCCACGCTTAAATCGCTGGATTTTGATAAGGTCGTATTCGCCTCCCTGTTCATCTCCTGAGCCAGGAAATCCAGCTTTCTGCCTACTGCGCCGCCCTTTTCAAGCTCCGCCTTCATAGCGGTGATATGGCTCTTTAACCTCACCATCTCCTCATCCACACAGATCTTGTCCGCGTAAATGGTCGCTTCCGTTACGATACGGTTCTCATCTATGGCATTGTCCGCAAGTACTTCCATGAGCTTTGTACGCAGCCTCTCGCGGTATTCACCTATCAGCTGGGGCATGCGCTCTTCTATTACAGACTGAGCATCCTTCATTATATCGAGTTTTTCCAGAAGATCCTGCTTGAGCAGCTCCCCTTCATGCTCACGGCTGGCCTTAAACGCTTCTGCAGCAGCTCTTAATGCCTGCTCCAGGTCCTGCCAGATCTCGGCCTCATCGCCCTCTTCCTGCTCCATGGTAAATACTTCCGGGAAACGTGCAAGCGTTGATGCTCTTGTTTCGTTTTCGAGGCCGAACTCTTCCGCCATCTCTTTTAAATATGTAAGATAGCCTTTAGCCAGTTCCCTGTTATATTTAAGGCTTAAACGTTCCTCGCCCAGCTCCTCACAGCTTATATAGATGTCTGTCTTTCCGCGTTCGATATATTCTCTTATAACATTACGGATCTTTGATTCAAACACATTAAAGCTGCGCGGCATCTTTATGGACAGATCCAGATAACGGTGGTTTACCGCCTTGATCTCCACATTTATCCTGCGTTCATGCGCCTCAAGTTCATATCGGCCGAAGCCGGTCATACTTCTTATCATTTCAACCCCCATGTGTTATCTAAACATACAAAGCCAATTATAATTCATAAGCCCTGACACGTCAAGTTAAAGAAGGCGCCTGCTATTCCTCCCACGTAAGGTCTCCTGTCAGTTCAAGGATCTCTGCCAGATCACAGATCGTAGTTCCGCAGTCGGTTTTGGTCACGCGTGCGCCTACGGGAGAGCATTCCTGCGGAAGATACCATTCATTCACCAGACCGGGATAATCTTCTATATTAATTGTAGCGGAGAAAGGGCCATAAGCGTATGACATCAGCATATCGGAATCAAAGAATATGAGCAGGGCCTTATCATCCATGCCCCATACCAGTTCATCGTTAACAACCAGGCTCTCTATCTTTTCCCTGATAGTTTTTTCCTGCACATCATCAAACTCATAATCCTCCCCAAGGGCTTCTCCGATCAGATTGTCCCATATAATACCGCTCAGCTTTACCGGATCGCTTTCAGTTATGACATCCGAAAACTCAAGCTTCTTTCCGTCCTGCGGGTCAAAGCATGTACAGCTGCTCCACATCGTAGGATGCGGTCCGTTATACATTGCATAATAATTGGTACAGTAGCATAGCATTCTCTCATCCGCACGCAGTACGTATACATCGGCTTCGCAGCAGTTTTCGGATAGTCTGATACTGTCATCCATCTGAGTTGCCCATTCGTATGAATCTGCAAATTCAGTCAGAGCATTCTCATATATCCTCTGATTCTCATAATCCAGTTCTCTCGCAAGATCCGGCCATTGGTCTTTTGATGTATCACTTAATTCCAGCTGCTGATATACGGTATATGCATAAGGGAACTCATAATCTCCATTTTTTCCCCTGTCTTCAGCCTCAAGCCTATAGTCTCTGATCGTGATCTCCATATCCTCATATACTATTTCAGGCGGCTCAACGATCACAGTGGGTTCGGCCGGTATCTCCGTAGGCGCAGAAACAGGAGCAGCTGTGGGCTCCTTCTCTTCCTCTGCCGCATAAGGTCCGCGGCCCTGCTGCGGTTTTTCCTCTGTGCATGCTGTCAGTATGGCTGCTGCCAGTATTCCCATCATAACAAGTTTTTTACAGCTCATGATCCTTCCTCCTGCTCCAGGCCGTAATAAAGAAGCTCGTTGTATCTTGCGTTTGCCTCTTCTGCCGCTTTCTTATCATGCCAGTTATCTATGTCGCTCCGTATAGCCAGCATCTCATCCACTACCATCTCTATTTTAGATGGTTTAACATACTTAAGATAGGCCTCCATACGCTGCATCGCTTTGGGACTGCCCAGATTCTTTGCTATCTCATCTCCCAGTTCTTTCGCAAACCCCAGATCCGTTATGCTTCGCACCAGCGAATCCTTTGCCCGGGTCCATTCAGATCTTTCCACCATCATCCTCCACTGATAAATCCTTAAACTATCGCGATCAGGATACCCCCTCTGCTCTGTCCTCTTTGCCTTAAAATGATAACACTTCCTCCGCACAAATGAAAGGGGCTGTCTGTGACAGCCCTCCTTCATAGCCTGTATGCTTTCAGGCTCAACAGATATTTCAAGAAATGTTCTCTGCCGGTCATTTCGACGCTGTATCGTATCTCTCCTTATTCATTGCAAGAGCTACAAGATTGACCGTATTCCCGATAAATACCAATGCTGCTACCATAATGACCAAAATGATACTCCGGACCATACTCTGTCCTTGTGTGGGAAGCAGGATTATGATCAGTATGGCGAGTATCGTGGATATTATCATGGTTACGGAGAGTCCTTTTTCTGTATTTTTATATGCCTGCTCTGACAGAACAAGCGCATTCTTTAAGTTATCCTCCGCCGCACCTGCAAACTCTTCGGGCTCCAGTTTCTTTCCGGATACTATCTCATTCATACTTATCCCATACAGATCGGATAGCATCTCGAGGCACTCCACGGGCGGCATATAATTCCCGTTCTCCCACCTCGACACCGTCTTATTGGATACTCCCAGCTTTTCGCCAAGCTGTTCCTGAGTGAATCCTTTTTCCTTACGAAGCTCCTTCAAAAACTGTCCCGTTCTTAATGTATCCATTTCCGATACCTCCTTTTGATTTTTTATGCTCTCAGCTTATCCCCCACAGTATAAAAAATCTTTACCACAAACAGCGAATCGCCTTAAAATCAGGCTTTTCTCATATTATGAGACTCTCCATTTCCCGACTTTCGATAAAAAGATCAGCAACTCATATTGCCTTTTGCGGTTCTCTTTACAGTCTCATCATATCTCAGAAGAAGAAATGTTGCAGGAGTTGGGTGTATAAAATGAGGCTACAGTTTTCGCCGTCTATTATAGCATAGGTATATGTACCTTGGAAACATACCCGCCGGCGCCGTAAAGGGCTCAGAAGCATTTATATCGGCGATATCAAAAAAAGCCGTAACAAAAGAAAAACCCCTCAAAGCCTATGCTTTAAGGGGTTTCCTTCAGTCGAGGTGACTGGATTCGAAC
>JAFRXH010000061.1 GCA_017437785.1 Lachnospiraceae bacterium | reverse complement strand
TTCTTTCATGAAGACGATTTACTGTCATATTCTCCGCTTAAAAGGAAGCCTTGCGTCAGCTCCGCTCCCGCAAGCCCTCTTATTCTAACATTTATCACCTCAGGCATCAAAAAAGGGCAGAAATGCCCCTCTTAAATAATTCAGATTTTTATTAGCCTTAATAGAAACTCGGGATAGGTGAAAACAACATCTTCTCCGTCAGTTCCAAATGAGTGGAAAAATAGTCCATCATCCGCTGTATCCCCCATCCCGGATTATCACGTATTATCACTATCCTGAGAATGTTATATGCAATTTTTCTTATCACCGAAAGATTGTTTTTGCTGCCTTTGGCTGTGGAACGATCTTCCCGAAAAGCATCATCCAGCACATGATGAAGATTGTTTTCTATTCGCCAATGAGCCCTTTTGTACTTTGCCATCTCCTTTGCGCTTAGGATTAGGTCTGATATCATGCCGACTTGCTGATATCCAGCTTCCATGGCATCACTCTTTTCAGGGCGCGGCTTTCGTACCGTCCCTTGTTCCAGATACTCTTTCTTCCCGACCGTGATGTCGTTTCCTGCTGAATCTTTTTCTATCGGAACACGTACCTGCTCCATGCAGCCTACGGTTCTAATGTAATCAACCGTTCCCTCGTTCACACAATCCAAAAAAGAGGCATCCGTACAGCTCTGCATGTCCCGATATACCACCCGTCCCCGGTCTTTCTCGCAATCATCCCACCTGTCATACTGTTCAAGATATTTTTTGATCCTCTTGCTTCGTTCTTTCTCTGGGCATTTAAGTTCACTTTCAAATGTTGCAAATGCATCACATATTTCATCATAAAGGGCTGGGTTATTTCTCTTTACCTGCAGAATGAAGTGCCCACCTTCGCTTACTATCATCTCTTCGATCTTTTTTTGCGTGCCGATTGCATCAATGGTAAATGTATTGCCATCAATATCAAGTAGTTCAAGCAGCTTTGGGATGGCCGTGATTTCATTTGTTTTTTCATCTATGGGAAGCTGTGCAATTACCATTTGAGTCGCTGCATCTATTGCATTTAGTATGTAAGGGGCATTCCCATTCTTTATCTTTTCCGCTGCTCCTCTTAATGCTTTCCCATCAATTATGATGTGTATATCATGCTCATAAAGTATTTCTGCCGTCCATTCCATAAAGGCATACATGAACATATATGAATCGATTCCATTCAGCATACGGGAGATTGTTGCTTCTGATGCAATCCCTTGTTTCAAAGTCATATGCTTCTTCAGCATCTCTATATTGTCCTCACACCAGCAAATGGCACGCCCAACTGACACTCGCCCATTAAGATAACCTGCCACCAAATATGTCAGCATTTCTGCATGGTCATGTGGTTTCTCTCTGTTGCAGCGATAGTCAGGAATGGTTCTCATATGCTCCAGCAGTGATTTTCCCACATCTTTTTCGCCATCCTTAAGATTCCAGTTCCACGCCGATCTTTTCCAACAGATTTTTCTGCGCTTCGTTCAGCCGTGAAACTGCCTCCTCTTTGCCTATGTACACGAGATAAATGCTCTTAAGGATTTCCAGTTCCTTAAGGTCTACGTTGTGTTCCTTATAAATTCTCCGTGACAGCATTCCTGCCTGTGCGCCAAAAGAACAGTGGAATTCTTTCGGATCACGTTCGATATAATCTTTTCCGATGTATGATTGAGGCGACCATCGGAGTATCAGTGTCTTCAGGACATCTTCCCATTCTTCACCCACAGAATCTTTCCAACCCTGTGGACATAGCTTCCACAAAGCGTTGGAATATCCGTATTCCCTGACTTCAATGTCGGTAAGTTCAACACGTTTTCTCTGTGTTTGAACAACTCCATCCGGTGTAATGATCCCTACATAAGTATCAACTGGCTGCGGATACTTTTTCCCCGGAACCCTTCTTGACGTTCGTTTATAGAGGTAGTATGAATCTCTTTTCTTTTTTACAGTTGTTCCCTTTTCCCGATACTTTTGCACCCACTCTGGGTATACCTTCTCCGTCTTTGGCATAAGACCTCCTTTCTGTATAGGTGGCGTATACCTATACCTATGGATAGTATACCTCTACAGCGCACAAAAATCAAGGGTTATAGGTACTTTTGTATAATTCCTATAACCCTTGAGATAAAAAGAACTTATTCGATTTTCAATCATGCTTCATGAAAGAACCCTGAAAAATACGTTATCGCCAAAACTCAATAGCCTTCGCTATATCCATATATGCCTCAGGATTAACATCCTGAAGATAGTTCAATCCTTCCGTGGCGTATGTTAACCCGCTCACCACCACCGATATCATGACCAGTGCTATCAGTATGCCACGCATCACTCCCGCACCCGGCTTTTTGATCTGCGATGATGTATAGCATATAACGCCGCAGATCAGCGCAAGCGCCGCAAAAGGAGCTATATCCATACGGTATCTGTCCATCAGGCCGCCCATTGTAGCCGTAACGGCAGCCAGTACCGGCACCAGTACAAGGGATGTGATCCCTAAGATCTTCAACTCTTTCCCGCGTTGCTCTGTTTGCCTCAGAAAACATGCAAAAGCAAGCAAAAAGACCGGGTAAAGCATGATAAGCCCTCCGATCGAAGGGCGGCTGGCCAGCATATTGGGATTGCTCCATACATATTCACTGCAGCCCAGATAAGGATAAAAAGCCGTAAATACCGGCAATCTGAACAGATAGTAAAAAATCCCGGCAGCCGCTGCAGTCAGATTAAAGCCCGCATTATCAAGATAAGCAAAAGTCAGATTCTTCATAGCCCCAAAATCGAATACAGACCCAAATCTCAATGCATTGTATGTCATAAGTCCTGCAGCCACCATGATATAAGGCAGGGCAAATACCATACAGTTGATCCAATCCGGCCTTATCTTGCTTTCTCTTTTCGGAAACAGCAGCCGGATAAGAAAAGGAAGAGTACAGACAGCTCCCAGCACCAGCTGCGGCCTGCAGCCCGCGATAAACGCCATAAAAAGGCTTCCGAAAAACAGTGCTGTCCTGCCTTTTTTGACATTACCGGCATCCAGCTCATCTGCTGCCGTAAGGCTGAGCGCCATACCGAATAAAAAGCAGACCACCGCCGAAAGCATAGGCACATAATAATTGTTGGCGTCTCCCATCGCAGCCGGCAATGAGAGAAGCGATGCCGATCCCATCCATAAAAGCCCTGCCGGTCCCACAGCCATATCAGGCCGGTAACGTTTTATCAGATTCTTTATCACCAGCCATAATCCTATATAACTTAAGCTGATCAAGACGGATAACGCTATCCACCCCGGCATATCCGTACCGCTTATCAGATACCACGGCAGATACATAAATATACAGGGGATAACCCCAAAGTATATATAATACTTACCCTCATACAGCGCATAGTCTAGTTTAAACGGTACCTGCAACTCTTCTCTGGCAACAGGATCATAGGGATCATCAAGCGCTAAAAGTTCTGCCGATGGCTCTATATCCAGGTACAGCTGTCCTTTAGCTAAAGCCCTTGCCAGATCTGTATACGGATGGAAGGCATTTTCATCCTGCAGATACACAGTATTCTTACTGATCATGATCGGAACAAACAGCACCAGAGATACAAGTATCGTCGAAGCGATCACTCTATATCTGCCCTTCATCCTGCCTTTTTCATCAAGCAGGCTGTCTGTCCATACAAAAGACCCTGCTCTTAAATGATAAAGGAACGCCAAAGCCGTAAACACCATCAGCATCCTCATAGGCAGAATATGCAGGGGAACTCTGGCGTTCAGACTAATAGCACTTATCTGCAGTTCTTTCCCTTTCATCCCTTTAAGCTGCAAGGTTATAAGCTGTGTATCATTTCTTTTGGGAAGATTTATGAAATCCCATTTGCCCTCTCTTCCATAGAGCAGCCTTTCGCGGATTATCGTATTATCTTCCGCCCCGCTAAGCATAACGGTAGCATTAACCGCTGTAGAATGCAGATGCGCATAAGGCTCACGCATGTACCCCCACCAGCTTTCATCACCATCGATGCAGCTTGCCTTTAAAGCTATATTCTTCGGAATGATCCCGCTGTCCGCGATCGAAAACTGCACAAAAGCTCCGTTTTCTCCGCAATCCAGTATAACACTGCCATCATCCCTCTGCTCCTTAAGCCCTTCATAACTGCAGTATTCAAGCGGTACCACTATCTCCTTTTCATTGACTGTGGTAAAACAGCGGAAATTAAAGATAAAAAGTTCCGCCATTATCGCAACAACGATAAAGATAAGCGTATTTATTATCATCTTTTGAACAGTATTACTCTTCATGCATTTTTACCCCAGCCAGCCATACAAAAGCCTGTAATATAAGGATGTATCACCACTCTGCAGATATCCCGTATAATAAAATGCCGTATGATACAGGACCGATATAACAAACGCCGCGATCAGAAATCCCCTTATCATTCCTTCAGCGCCCTTACCGGCACTGCCGCGCAGCCTTACTGCCCCATAAGCTGCGGCTATCAATACAGGTGCCGCAAAGTCCGCCCTGTAATGATACGCCACGCCGGCCACACAGATATTGATAAGCATATTGACTGCTGAGATCCCCAGAAGCCACGTAGCCGTCTTATCCCGGTTCTTTCCGAAGATCCCCGGAATAAACCAGGACAGCAGATTACAGCTTAAGATACCACCATATCCCAGCGTGTAATAAAAACTGCCGTGTCCGAATGCATTCTCCTGAATGAACTCTCCCACTTCAATAAAAGGGAAACGGTAAGTCAGATGCGGCATTCTGATAAGATACTCATGCAGGCCTATAATTATCCTGTCTGCCAGGATATTCTTCTTCGAATAGTCGAGTACCGTAAGCTGATAATCATAGCCAAAATCCGCGATCGATCCGAATCGCAGGGCGTTGTATGCCATCAGGCAGACCGCTACGGGGACATAGGGCAGCAGCAATGCCGAGATCGCTTTATTTCTGTCTTTCTTTTCAAAGCCGTCCCCGGTTTTGATATATTCCCCAAAGAGCGGTATAGCCATAAATGAATACAGCAGCTGGTTAGGCCTGCATCCTACAGCCAGGGCCATACAAAGGCTGCCGCCGGCTAACATGCCCGCCCTCAGTCCACGTTTATCCGTACGTATCGAATGCAGCCATAGATACAACCCCCATAGCAGGAAAGCCAATCCGGCAGCCCTGGGGATATCATGGGCATCCGGCGACGATATATTTGCCATCATACCGCTTCCCATAAAGATCATCCCGGTAAAGAGCAGAAGATAGGCAAAAGGAGTTGACGCAGCATGTTTCTTAAGCCACTCACACATCAGCATATATATGCCGGCATAAATAACGGCTGCCAGTATCATCATCAAAACACCGTCACTCAAATGTGCCCCGGTGATCATATATACGGGAAGATAAAACAAAACACAGGGTACCACTCCGAAATAACAATAGTATTTCCCGTTATAATATGCCATATCCCACAGATAGTCAGCTTCAGGTTCAAGCCCCATAGCATCCCTCAGTGTTGTATCATAAGGATTCTCCATCTGCGCCAGCACTCCGGAAGGGATCTCCTTTAAGCTTAACTGCCCTGCTGCAAATGCCTCTGCCAGACGCTGGTATGGTCTGAAGCTGTGAGCGTCAGCATCCATCCCATGATCGGCAATATTGATCACAAGCGCCGGTGTGATCAGACATATTCCAAGCGCTGCCGCCAAAAGTTCATTTTTAACGCTCCGCTTAGTTACATCATCCTTCCAGACTGATGATCCTCCTCTCAGCAGATACAGTGCATAAGCCAATATCGCCAATACAATAATACGGACAAATGATAAAGACATATCTCTTTTGGCATTCAGGGTAATACTCCTTATCTGAAGTACACTTCCTTCGCTCAAAGAGATATTAAGCGCTATGGTCTTTACCCCGCCTGCAGGTATTATCCACAGAAATTTAGAATCCTCAATGTCCTGTCTGTATACATGTTTTGCAAGAACATCATACTGATCATGCCCTGCATCCCTGACATAAGGCGTGATATACATACAGCCGCTTTCACGCCAGCTCACATCCTCAGCTTCGGGAAGGGCAATATCCAATCTTACATTGTTAAATCCCCTGCCCTGTAATAAAGCTTCCAGATCCTTCAGATAGATTGCAGCATTTCCGCCCTCATCCGTGATCCTGTACACTCCTTCTCCGAACCCTTCCGCCCCCTGCACATCAACATTAACTGCCGGAAGCTGTATCTCTTTATTAAACATAGACTCAAAAGTCCTGAAATTAAAGATAAACACCTCAATGAGCAGGGCGATCAATGCGGGTATCAATACATGATATCGTGATACACCTTTAGTATCCATTTAAACAAAACCTCCCCACACATAGTTTGCCACATCCTGCCCCTTAAGGCTTAGCTTCAGCTTCCCGTCTGTATCCTGCAGCAGTCCTTCATTAACCATCTTATCTATCCATTCACCGTAGAATGCATATGGATCCCCGCCGTATCTTAAAGCAAAGGTCTTTTTATCTATCCCTCTGATAAGCCTAAGCCCCAAAAACATAGCCTCACTGCGCTGTTCTTCCAAACTTAGCTTCTGTTCATCGCGCTTTAGACCGGCTGCATCGCCCGAAATATATTCTTTTATATCATCTGTATTCTTCCATCTGCACTCATCCACACAGGATGACGCCCCCAGTCCGAAGCCGGCATAATCCCCGCGCTGCCAGTACACGGCATTATGCCTGCATTCTGATCCCGGCAGGGCGTAATTCGATATCTCATACTGCTCATAACCGGCAGATCTTAGGATATCCCGTCCCATATACAGCATCTGCCGCTCCTCTTCCTCATCCGGAAGCAGCCTGGGAATATCCCCCTTATCACGCAAAAGCAGGTCATCATTGTATCTGTTATAGAACTCAGTACCTTCTTCTATGATCAAGCTATATGCGCTGATATGTTCCGGCTTAAGACCGATCAGCTTCCTGATACTTTTCTCATAGTCCGCCGGCTTCTGTCCGGGCAGACCACTCATCAGATCAACGTTTATGTTAGTAAATCCCGCATTACGCGCGGCATCGAATGCCCTGTAGAAATCTTCTTCCCTGTGTATCCTGCCAAGGACCGCAAGCTCCTTATCATTAAGCGACTGGCATCCTATGCTCAGCCGGTTGATCCCGGATTTTTTATATGCTTTAAGCTTATCCTTATCAACAGTACCCGGATTGGCCTCAAGACTTATCTCCGCATCAGTTGATAAACAGTATTTATCTCTTACTATATCCATCAGGCGTAAGGTCATATCCCCCGTAAGCAACGACGGCGTTCCTCCGCCAAAGAAGATACTTATCACGGATCTGCCTTTATAATCCCCTGCTGCTTCAGCTATCTCCCTGCAGAGCCGTTCATAATACTTCTGTCTTAGACCTTCCTCCGCCGGAAAAGACAAAAAATCGCAGTACGCGCATTTCCTTACACAAAAAGGTATATGGATATAAAGCGATAACTCCTTACTCCTCATCCAGCTTAAGTACGCTCATGAATGCACTCTGAGGTATCTCCACGTTACCCACCTGCCTCATGCGCTTCTTGCCTTCCTTCTGCTTTTCCAGCAGCTTCTTCTTACGTGTTATATCACCGCCGTAGCACTTAGCCAGCACGTCTTTGCGCATTGCTTTTACGGTCTCTCTTGCTATAACCTTGCCGCCCACAGCAGCCTGGATAGGTATCTCAAACAGATGCCTGGGTATCTCGTCTTTCAGGCGCTCGCACATACGCCTTCCACGCTCATAAGCACTGTCGGCATGTACTATAAAGGAAAGGGCATCCACTTCTTCCTTGTTGATCAGTATATCCAGCTTGACCAACTTCGATTCTTCATAAGCCTTCATCTCGTAATCAAAGGAAGCATATCCCTTCGAACGTGACTTAAGCGCATCAAAGAAATCATAGATTATCTCATTAAGCGGGAGCTCATATTTTAACAGCGCCCTGTTTGCCTCTATATATTCCATGGAAAGATAACGTCCGCGCCTTTCCTGGCAAAGCTCCATGATAGGTCCTATGAAATCCTTTGTCACCATTATCTCCGCCGATACTATGGGTTCCTCCATATGATCTATCTCCGACGGATCAGGCAGATTAGAAGGATTGGTAAGCTCGATCATCTCACCGTTGGTCTTATACACCTTATATACTACGCCGGGGGCTGTAGTCACCAGATCCAGATCATACTCTCTCTCAAGCCGCTCCTGTATTACTTCCAGGTGAAGCAGGCCTAAGAATCCGCAGCGGAAGCCAAAGCCCAGCGCTATCGATGTCTCCGGTTCATAAAAAAGCGAAGCATCATTTAGCGTAAGTTTTTCAAGCGCGTCCTTAAGGTCAGGATACTTGGCACCGTCAGCCGGATAGATACCGCAGTATACCATACTCAGTACTTTTTTATAACCCGGTAAAGCCTCTGCACAGGGTCTGTCCGCCTCTGTTACGGTATCGCCCACCGCAGTATCCTTTACATTCTTTATGGAAGCCGTAAGATAGCCTACCATTCCCGCAGAAAGCTCATCACAGGGCAGGAACTGTCCGGCTCCGAAGAAGCCAACCTCTACCACCTCTGCGGTGGCGCCGGTAGCCATCATCTTAACTTTAGTCCCCTTCTTTATGCGTCCGTCCATGATACGCATAAATACTATAACGCCTTTATAGGAATCATAAAGGGAATCAAATATCAGTGCCTTTAGCGGTGCATCCGGATCTCCTTTAGGCGCCGGCACCTTCTCTACTATGGCCTCCAGCACATCTTCTATGCCTATACCGTTCTTTGCACTGATCAGAGGTGCATCCTGTGCCTCTATGCCTATAACATCTTCTATCTCATCCTTTACACGCTCCGGCTCTGCACTGGGCAGATCTATCTTATTGATAACAGGAAAAACCTCCAGATCATGATCCAGCGCCAGATATACATTTGCCAGTGTCTGCGCCTCTATGCCCTGGGCCGCATCCACCACAAGTACAGCACCATCACAGGCTGCAAGCGCACGGCTCACCTCATAGTTAAAGTCCACATGTCCCGGGGTATCTATAAGATTAAGAACGTATTCTTTACCATCTTTTGCCTTATATATGGTCCTGACTGCCTGAGCCTTTATGGTGATGCCCCTCTCACGCTCCAGGTCCATATTATCAAGCACCTGCTCCTGCATTTCACGCTCGGTCAAAAGGCCGGTTTTTTCGATAATACGGTCTGCAAGTGTTGATTTACCATGATCTATATGGGCTACTATACAAAAATTCCGAATGTTTTCCTGTTTTGTCATTAATTTACTCCTTAAAGATCCTTCGATTTAACTTTTAGATGTTAACATATCACCCCATGTTTTTCAAGACGCGCAAAAGGGGCCGCCACATATGTGACAGCCCCTTTAAGGAGATCATTTAAACGATCATCACCGGATCGGTAGTTTGACAGCCAATTTTGATGAAACCGCCTAACGGCGGTATTTTTGTGTCAATTTCCTCTTGACTAAATGTTGTATATGTTGTATATTGATATATGACACGTACAATATATGGGGGAATTATGCCATGAAGTTGTTCTACGATAAAAAAAGTAAGGACCCTACATACTACGCACAACAGGGTATCCGCAACGGAAAGAAAACCACTACTCACAACGTTAAGAACTTTGGCAAGCATTC
>JAFRXH010000060.1 GCA_017437785.1 Lachnospiraceae bacterium | reverse complement strand
TTTTTATAGATATAATCCGCATCGACTATATGATCACCATAAGGCTCCATAGCCAGTGCCTGGGCAACGCTCAGCTCATCTAAAGCGATCACTGCTACGCCGTATTCAAAGCTCTCAACGCTGCCTTTGTAGTAAGCTGCTAAAGCTTCTGCTTCTTCCCGGCTGTCACACAAAGCGATCAGTCTGCCTTCAACATAATCGACGCCCGCCACCATACCGTCCATATCCGCTTCAACGGGAATATCATCGGCTTCTTCATCCGGCACCTCGTCTGATACCGTATTTTCGGAGAGTGCATCTTCAGAGATACTTACATCGCTATCTCCCGGATCTTCTGAATCTTCTGTCTGCAGCTCTTCGGTGTCTTCTTCTAATTCTATTACAGTTCCGTCCCCATCAAAGCCATCCGTGCCGGCAGCCATGACCTGCGGTGCCTGTCCGGCCAGCATAGCCATCGTCAGCAGTCCGGATAGAATCCTTTTTACTTTCGTATAACGCATGTTCTCAAAATCCTCCTGTTACTAAAAAAATGGCATAATGTTATCTGAGTTTACATAATCAGATTACATTATACCATACATTTTGTTTTTGAAAAGGGGTAATTTCCCAAATATTGTGGTTTTAGTTTTTGAAGCTGTGTATGGGTGCAGGTATACGTCCCTGTCTGTTTACAAAATCGTCGCAGGCAAAAGTATTCACAGGCATGATAGGCGCGTAACCCAGCAGGCCTCCAAATTCCACGCGATCCCCTACCTTCTTTCCGACAGCCGGTATCAGACGTACTGCAGTGGTCTTCTGATTGACCATTCCCAGAGCCATCTCATCTGCGATTATACCGCTTATAGTAGAGGCCGGAGTATCACCGGGTATAGCTATCATATCAAGACCCACGGAGCATACACAGGTCATAGCCTCAAGTTTCTCAAGAGTAAGTGCGCCTGCTTCGACAGCCTCGATCATACCCTGATCCTCACTTACAGGGATAAAGGCACCGCTAAGTCCTCCGACATAGGACGAAGCCATAACACCGCCCTTCTTGACCTGATCGTTCAAAAGAGCCAGTGCCGCAGTAGTCCCGGGCGCTCCCGGATGTTCAAGTCCTATCTCTTTAAGTATATCGGCCACGGAATCTCCTACAGCCGGTGTGGGTGCAAGACTCAGATCGATAATACCAAAAGGCACATCAAGCATTCTGGATGCTTCCTTAGCCACCAGCTGGCCTACGCGCGTAACCTTAAATGCAGTCTTTTTAATGGTCTCACACAGGACTTCAAAGCTTTCTCCCCTTACACTCTCCAGCGCTGTCTTTACCACGCCGGGACCGCTGACTCCCACATTGATAACCCTGTCTGCTTCAGTCACACCGTGAAATGCTCCGGCCATAAACGGATTGTCATCGGGCGCATTGCAGAATACCACCAGCTTTGCGCAGCCCAGCGAATCTTTCTCTTTTGTATTCTCTGCCGTCTGCTTTATCACTTCGCCCATAAGGCGCACGGCATCCATGTTTATCCCCGTCTTGGTAGATCCCAGATTCACCGACGAGCACACCATATCAGTCTCGGAAAGCGCACGGGGGATGGAACGTATCAGCATCTCATCTGCGGTAGTCATCCCTTTGCTGACCAGCGCGGAATACCCTCCTATGAAATTAACTCCTACAGCCTTTGCCGCATCATCAAGCGTATGTGCTATCTGCGCAAAATCTCCGGGAGTCCTGCATGCAGCAGCACCTATAAGAGCGATAGGCGTGACCGAGATGCGCTTGTTAACGATCGGTATCGCATATTTGCGTTCGATCTCCCTGCCTGTATGTACAAGATCCTTCGCCGATGAGGTTATCTTCTCATATATATTAGCCTTAAGTTTGTCAAGATCACCGTCTATGCAGTCCAGAAGGCTTATACCCATGGTAATGGTACGTACATCCAGATTCTCTTTTTCGATCATCGTATTGGTCTCAACGACCTCATGTATATTAATCATAAGCTCCCTCTTATATCCTGTGCATTGAATTGAATATCTCTTCTCTCTGGCATTTTACTACCACGCCTATCTCTTCACCGATCTGCGTAAGCTCATCTGCGATGGTATCAAAAGCCTTCTCCGATCCCGAGATATCAGCTATCATCATCATATTAAAATATTCCTGGACTATGGTCTGTGAGATATCCAGTATATTCACCCTGTTATTCGCCAGATAGGTACATACCTTCGCTATTATACCTACAGTATCTTTACCGACTACCGTGATTATCGTTTTTTTCATATATCCCTCCCTTTATAACATCCGTTTACGGATAAATAACAGCATACTTCAAAGCGTTTTATAATTCAATACACTCCGAAGGCACATCCCTTTTGGCTATATCTATGGGAAAATCATCCCCGCGCCAGCTGGTATCACTCATTTCCACCTCCATGCGGACTGCTTCATACGCCAGCTCCGGCATGTTGTTTTCGTGGCTTAAATGGCTTAAGAATATGCGCTGCATCTTATCATTTAGCAGTTCGGTAAGCAGCCTTCCCGATGACTCGTTTGACAGATGCCCTCTTTTGCCAAGTATACGCTGCTTTAACGGATAAGGATAACTGCCGCTCTGCAGCATACGCACATCATGGTTGGCTTCAAGATAAATAGCGGAAAGACCGCTGAAATAATTAATGAGACGTTCATCATATTCGCCCAGATCGGTAACTACCGCTGTCCTGGTATCGCCGTAAGCAAAACGGTAAGCCACGGGATCCGCAGCATCATGGGATATCCTTATCGAACTTACATTGATATCTTTTATGCTGAAACTCTCTCCGGCATTGACCGGAACAAAAGCCTCCCAGTCAACCTTGCCTATACTCTTATCACGCTTCAAAGCCTCTATGGTAAGCGGAGTCGCATAAATGTTAAGGCCGTATCTTCTCTGCATGACTCCCAGGCCGCCTATATGATCTGAATGCTCATGTGTTATAAGTATCCCATCCAGATCCTTTCCGCTTACACCTATATTATTCAATGCTTCTTCTATACGTTTGCCGCTAATGCCGGCATCTACCAGAAGATGCGTGTTATCACTGCCGACATAGATCGAATTTCCGCTGCTCCCGCTGGATATGCTCATCATCCTCATGTTCAGTTTTCCCACCTTATCACAATTTCGGCGCCTTCATAAATAGGTTCCATATATTCAGCCTTATGTCCGTTCAGATCGGTGATGAGACGCTTTCCTCCGACATTCTGAAGGTCAAAATCTATATAATCAAATACATCTACAAAAACATATTCATTCTTTCCGGATAACCTTATCCCCTCGCCGTTAACACTTACATTGATAGTCCGAGCGCCGGATGCTTTTTTCACGGGAATGTTATTATCACCGGCACTTGTCTCTTCAGACTGTTTTGATCCTTTATAACTGCCGTCATCCTCAGGCAGTTCATCAAAGCTGCTTTTATAAGCACCTGTTATGTCTTCGGTATCCGCCGCTTTCATCGCCCACTTTATATCAAAATTCTCATATACGGGAGTATCATCGGAAGCGGTCTCGTTATTAACAAGTATCTGCACTCCTTCCTCAAGTGTCACGTCCATAAAACGTTTCACCTGTGCCACGGTATAATGATCGGACATTACGATATCGTCGCCGTCGCAGACTTCATAGTATTCGGTCTTTTCCTCACCGTTGACCAGAACTATCCTCGGCAGCAGTATACGGCTTCCGTTTACTTTTACCGCGATCATCGATTTGAATTCGGGCAGATCGGCTATCTTTAATACAGCTGCATCACCTGCAGTGCTTTCTTCCACCACTATCACATCATTGGCATGTATCGGAGTATGCATATCGGCTTCTAAACCGTTGACGCTTATCTTTGCAGCCTCTCCCAGATTTCCGCGCTTAATGCCCTTTTTCCCGTTGAGCGTATAATTGATAGCCTTCCCTCTTCTGGGGAACAGCCCGTCATTAGGAAAATCTGCGTGCATCGCTGCATCAACGACCGCAAGATTGCCGCTGTCATATATCTTTATATGCTCCTCATTAAAGCTTACGTAAATAAAATTATTGCTCTGGTCATAATAGTTAAGGCATATGCCTATAGGCGTTACCAGAAGAGAATCCTTTTTAACATCTTCATCTTTGAACCGGATCTTGCCCATGACTTCTTCGCCTCGAAGGGCCACGCGTTCGGCCATTATCCCAAGATGTTCGGAAAGCTTTTGCGTATATCCTTCGATGCGGCCGCCGCCGCCCACAACAAAGACGGCACTGACCGGTTTTCCGCCGTTCAGTTCTTTAAACTTGTCCCCGACCATACCTGCCATATCATCGATCTGGTCACGGATCATATCAAGAACAGCCTGTTTCTCTATGCGCTGCGGAAGCCCCATGATATCATTATATTCAACATAGTCCGCAGTCTCTATACCGCGCTTGATCAGTTCGGCAGTATTAAAATCGACCAGACAGGCCTTGGCTATCGTTTCGGTAAGGGCATCTCCGGCTACAGGTATCATGCCGTAAGCAATGATGCATCCGTCCTTTGTTATACATATATCAGAAGTACCGGCTCCGACATCCACCAGTCCGATATTAAGCATACGATACATTTCCGGTATTGCCACCGATATGGCGGCTATAGGCTCCAGTGTAAGATTTACCACTCTTAAGCCTGCCATTTCTACCGCTTTATAAAGCCCGTCCACCACTTCATCCGGAAGGAATGTAGCTATCATATCGGCCCCGATACTGCGCGCCTTATGATTTTCGAGATTGCCTATCTGGTATCCGTTCAGATAATACCTTACTACGGAATTGCCGACACAATAAAAATGCAGACCGGAAGTATTGCTCTCAACAAACTGTGCATAGGCTTTTTCAATACCCATGGATGTGAGATGTGCTACATCATCCGAGGTGATGCTCTTTTCTTTATCAAGTTCCCATTCGATATGTACCTCTACCGTTTCAAGGACACGGCCTGCAGCAGCTATACACACATCATTAAGCTTTATATCCAGCTTGTTTTCCAGTGCATGCTTTACTTCCAGTATGGTATTTCCCACCTGGGCTATATCATGTATCTGCCCGTCAAGCATAGCCCTGGTCTCGTGCTCCCTGGCTTCCTGAGCAAGGATATTAAAAATATCCCCTTCGCGGAATCCCACCGTTCCCACTATGCTCCTGGTACCGATATCCAGACCAAAGACCAGATTTCCCTGTCCTTTTGTTTGTGCCATATCACATGCCTCACATAAATGAATGGGTGGCCACACCCTGTGCATGACCACCCGTTATATTAACATAACTTTTTTATTTTATCAACAATCGCCGGGAAGCGTCTCACCGTGAACCTTAGTTTGCTTGTCGTTTTACGATCTTAAAACCAAAGCTCTTCTCTCCTCCGTAATTTCCTCTGCCTCTTACTGTAACTTTTGCCGTTCCCGGCTTGATATTGCTGCTGTATGAGATTATCTCAAAATCATCGCTGCCAAGCTTCACCCCATCACATATTACAGAGATCTCTTCTTTTGCCAGCGTAATGGCATTACCACTGTATTCCTTAACAGGGATTTCTGCCTTAGCAGAGGTGATAAGTTTTTCGCATACCCTGTATCGCACAAATACATTACCGCTATAGTTTCCTTTGGCTTTTACAAATGCACGCAACACCGTACCGGCCGGAATGATATCCCCCGCTTTGATCACCTGTCCG
>JAFRXH010000059.1 GCA_017437785.1 Lachnospiraceae bacterium | reverse complement strand
CGTAACGACTCCGTACATAGCCGAGCCTCCCCTTGGATTCGGGATAACGTAACCGGGAAGCGTGGCATTAAATGCCGATGCGATAAGATTGACACCTGACATGAACAATAACAGCGTCAATACCATCGGTGTCCTTTTAAGAAAGGCAAGCCCCTCCCGGGCAAGCTTCAACGTGCCCTCTTTAGTCTTCTCTGCTATACAGGGAACCTTTATAAATCCTGCCAATGCTGCAAAAGCAATAACAAAGCTGATAAGATCGACTGCGATAACTATATCCAATCCAGCCAGCGAATACAGAGCTGCGGCAATAAGCGGATTCAATACTGAGACAAGCGATCTTGAAAGATTCTGCAGTCCGCTGATCTTCTGATACCGATCCTTCGGTACTATCAGTGTCATCGTCACTTCCGATGCCGGCTGCTGGACTGTGTTCATCAGTCCCGAAAAAACGTTGACAGCATAAAGATGCCATATCGCAAGACTGTCGGTCTTATACAGCACAAATATGGTCAGAGTACAGATAGCAGCGATAAGATCACAGACAAGCATTGTTTTTTTCTTATCCAGTCTGTCCGTAAGCGCGCCCGCAAAAATGCTCATGAGCACATACGGAGCGTAAGTGCATATGGTCAGCGCAGCGGTGCTTAAGGCAGAGCCTGTCTTCTCGTAAAGCCAGAGTGTAAGAGCAAATGCCGTAATGCTGCTCCCAAGCTGCGATATACTCTGAGTACTCCAGAGGATATAAAAATCCCTCAGACTATTCTCTTTTTTATTCATTTCTTTGCTCCTTTATCTAATATAGTCAACTATAAAAGAAGCAAAGTTTGAGGATATGCGGATCTATTCCGCTCCTCCATACAGTCTCCTCAAACTCTGCATGGAGCTGCAACAATGCAAAGTCTCATGATCCTCCTTCTTATCCCGATACACAAAGTAAGAACGAGTGATAACCTGTCTATCGTTTAATCCTTGTATATCAATGTGAAAGCATAACCCTCAACATTAATCCTCTCACATTCGGGCATGTTGGGTCCAGTTCTCAGTTCAATGGTAAAACCTTTTTTTCCGGGCTTAATTGAATCGTGCGGTTCGTGTGTATTGCACCATGGCGTACATCTATCGATAAACGCCTTATGATGTCCAAGATGATCGGAAAACAAATGCTCCAGAATGCATAAATAACCAAAATGAAGATAACTATTGCTTCCAAAAGCACCATTATCCGCTGGTCCTTTCAAATCTGTTACCGGAAGATCATGATTGATTATACCATATCGGAACCTTTCCCGGTGGGCTTATTCACGCCGGTTCATAATATGGGGCATCTATCTCGTTCCCGTGATCGGTGTAAGGAAGGGGGATGGGTGGATCGAGAAGATATGCAGGCGCGATATGGCCCGCGTCATACCAACGTATAGGAGCCGGCGCTCCTCTTCGACTTCATTGATGGGCCGGGTGCTTCGTCCGGGCATTATATCGGCGTTGATATCTGCAAGGAATACTTCTTTGAATTCCAGCCCTTTTG
>JAFRXH010000058.1 GCA_017437785.1 Lachnospiraceae bacterium | reverse complement strand
TTTTTACGGTTGGCTCATTACTTTTCATCGGAAACAGCTTTATTTCTTTATATCCGATCTCTTTGCATTTTTTCAATAATTCTTTGAATAAAATACTGCCGTATCCTTTTCCTCTGTATCCCTTTGCGATACCGTACCCCAAATTTCCTGCACCGACGACCGTTTCCAGATACTCGGACGACGAATGTCTGACCCTGCCGTAACCGACCGGAACGTTGTCGATATATAAAACATATGTGGTATACGGGATCCAATCTTCCGGCAGATCGATGCCTCTTGAATTATTATCCGTTATCTGCAGCCACTCTTTATACTCGTCATAAGACAGGTTATATGCCGGATTCGTAAAACCGTTTTCCACGGCTGGAATGTTCTGTAGCATATCATATTCCTGTTTACCCATATCCAACGATAATTGTTTTAACATAATATTTTGCATGATCGTCCGGCCTTTCCTGTCTCTTTCATAGTACGTATTACCAGTTCATCATCTTGATAATAAACCATTTTTCCTTTCCTCCATTGGGAGCAGAGCACTTTTCATACTTTTCCCGAAGCCGTATCATCACTCCCAGCAAACAGCGTCCGTATGATCTCTTCCGCGCATTCTTCCGCTGTCAACTTACTCGTATCCACGCGCATACTATAATCAATATCCTTACTCATAAGCTCTGCCTGTTCATCAGACTGGCTTTCATAGCGGTCCCCGCGCTCGATATTCCTCTGCCTGCATATATCCAACGGGCAATACACTTCCACAATATCAAGCGGGCTGTCTTTTAAGATCTCCATTAACTTCTGATAATGCGGTTTGATCTCCTCACGCTCTACCAGTATCCCGTCGATCAGAACATTCTTGCCCAGATCAGAATACAGCTTTGCAGTGTGATACATCATGATGATCACTTCCGAAAGATACTTCCAGTAATCCTCCTGCAGATACTGTTCGCCTACCATTTCCTGAAACAGGTCATTTGCTACCACATAAAAGAATACATCCCTGCGGGACTGTAACGCATCAACGATCGATGTCTTCCCGGAGCTGGTCACTCCGTTTAAAAATATGATCTTACCTTTTTCCATTTACTTAACTCTCCTTATAGCTCCCGGAATTCTGATATCATCAAAATCAGGTCTGGTCATGATAACGCCTCCAATATGATCTCAGCATTTTCTCCGGCAGATCTTTTTCCGTTGTCTATACAGATATCATATCCGTCTTTAGGCCACAGGTACTCAAGAGAAGCCTCTGCCGAACCGGGGCATCTGTCGCCGCGTTCAGTCTCCCTCTTACGCAGTATCTCTATATCACAGCTCACCTTGACCATATAGGCTTTTCCGCCCTTTGCCGCATCCATCATCGCATCATAGATCCTTTCGCTTGTGATAGCATGATCAACAATGACGGTCTTTCCCTGCTCTATCGCATTTTTAGTGTCACGGCACATATCCGGCATGATCTCATATATATCATCCTCATAGATCGTCTCTTTAGGATCCGTTCTCATATAATCATCTATGGATATGATAAGCGGATCCGCATTCATTTCTCTTAATCTCTTTTGTATTTCGCGCGAAATTGTTGACTTTCCCGCCGAAGACGGTCCGTTCAACAATATCATCGTTCTTTCAAGCATAGTTTCCTCCAACGATCACAGTTACCGGTATATCAAAGCACCGAAACCGGTACATATGCCTTAACGCTGATCCCATCTTCAAGATATTCTTCTTCCAATACCCTGCCGTATCTGTGGAGCTTATCCAGCATTTTCCCGTCAGCATAGGGAATAAGGTATTCAACATATTTTCTGTTTTTCTGAAGTATATCCTCGATGATATCAAGCAGCTGCTCCGTGTTTTCACCGTTTTGGGCGGATATCCTTATACTTTGCTCTGCGCGCCCATCATAAAGCCGCTCCGATCCCTCCAGCAGATCCGTCTTATTAAACGCGGTGATCACCGGCTTACCCTTTATCTCCAGATCCTGCAGGGTTTCATATACGACCTGCATATGCATATCCAGCGCAGGGTCGGAAGCATCGGCTACATGCAGGATGATATCCGCATACTTTGCCTCTTCCAGCGTACTGCGGAATGCATCGATCAGCTGATGAGGCAGCTTATTGATAAAACCTACGGTATCCGTAAACAGCACTTCCTGACCGCCCTTCAGCACACAGGTACGGGTGGTCGGATCCAGTGTAGCAAAAAGCTTATCCTCCGAAAGCACGCTTGCATCCGTCAGCCGGTTTAACAATGTTGATTTCCCCGCATTTGTATAACCGACGATGGCCACTACCGGGGTCATATTACCCATCCGTTTTTTTCTTGTGGTCATACGGACACGCTGCATATCCTTTATCTCACCTGACAGTCTTGCGATCCGCTTTCCTATCACTCTCCGGTCTGTCTCCAGCTTACTCTCACCAGGGCCTCTTGTTCCGATACCGCCTCCCAGACGTGACATCGCTTTCCCGGCTCCCACCAGGTGACTCGCCCGGTATTTCAGCTGAGCCATCTCCACTTGAAGCTTTCCTTCACTGGTATGCGCGTGTGCCGCAAAGATATCCAGGATCAGCATGGTCCTGTCGATCACCTTAGTGTCCAGCAGGTCTGACAGGTTTTTCATCTGTGCCGGTGTAAGCTCGTCGTCGCAGATCACTCCGTCTGCCTCCCAAAGTCCTATAGCAAGCTTAAGCTCCGCAGCCTTTCCGCTTCCGATATAGCTTACCGGATCCTGCTTCTGCAGTTTCTGCTTCACCCGACCGGCTGTGATCCCGTCCGCGGTATCCAGCAGCTCCTCCAGTTCATCCAGCGAAGCATCCGCCTCTTCCTCGTCACCGGTATAAGCGATCAATAATACATATTTTTCTTTTCTTATCTCATTTTCGTACATATATATTTCCTCCGTTTGATCTGTGTTTCGATAACTTCTCTGAATAGTTACACTTTCCCTCTTATGTGTGAAACCATAGATCAAAGGCTTTAGTCTCACACGATCAAATGTTCCTCAGTCTGATAAAATTGATCATTTTTACATTCCTCCTCTCAACGATCATGTCCTGTGTATGTATATACAGACTCAATGATGATATGTCAATCCTCATTGATTCCAAATAAACTTGCGCCGGTCTAAACATCCAGTCCGTATTTCTTCCGCTGCTTTACCAAAATGGATATCCGCTTTTTCATGGCGTAGTTCCTGTGGTTTTCCGAACCGAGATTTTTATACAGCATGAAACGATCCCTTGACAAGCTGCCGTCTTCCAATGCTTTCTTTATAGCGCAGCCCGGTTCGGTATCATGTCTGCAGTCGCTGAATTTACAGTGGCTCTCCAGTTCAAGGATATCCGAAAAAATGTTGTCTAAGCTTTCTTCTGTCAGGGCCATTCCGATCTCCCTCATTCCCGGAGTATCAATGATCGACACTCCGTTTTCAAGCTCTATCAGCTGTCTGTAGGTAGTGGTATGACGTCCCTTGGAATCGCTTTCCCTGATCGCCGATGTTTTCATGGTCTCTTCACCCGTAAGCGAATTAAGCAGTGTCGATTTGCCCGCACCTGATGATCCCATCAGACAAATGGTCGTACCGGGTGTAAGGTACTCTTTCAGTTCATCCATGCCGATATCATACAAAGCCGATATGGCATGTACCCTGATCTTATCCGATATGGTCTCCACCTCACTCACATAACGGCCGACATTATTGCACAGATCCGCTTTCGTAAGTATGGCTACCGGTATCGCGCCTCCCTGCAGCGCCACACCGGCATACCTCGCTATGCGATTATAACTGTAGTCGTCATTCAGTGAAGTGACGATGAAACAATAGTCCACGTTTGCTACCATATACTGCATCACGCCTGTCTTGGACTGATCCGGTCTCTGCAAAAAGCTCTTTCTTTCACAGACGGAAAGTATCCTGCTGTCACCGTCCGGGTTATACCGGAATGTCACATAGTCACCGACTACCGGAAGTTTATCAGCCTCTTTATCATAAAAATCTCTGATCAGTACTGCAGGCAGCTCCCGGCCCATAAACTTTATGGTATAGCTGTTCTTCTGGGCCTCGCAGATCCTACCGGTTTTTTCTTTACCCAGTTCCATATAGGTAAATATTTCCGGATCCTCTCCCAGTGCGATCACATGCTCCGGCATTTTTTTCCGGACAAAACCCAGTCTGCGGTATAAAGCGATCGCCCTGGTATTAGCCGGGTGCGGATCTACCCACACTGTTTCTGCTCCGTTTTTAAAGGCTTCCTCTATAGAGTGTTCCAGCGCCCGGCTTGCGATACCCCGTCCCCATACAGACTTAAACAATTTGATATCCAAAGCTGCGCTATGTGTAGCTTCATCTATCCCATATTGTGTCTCTCCGCAATATTCTCCATCTTCAAAGATCGAATAATGTTTTTGCATCGGTCCGGCATTGATAAACCTGTCCAGCCATTCGCGTACGGCGTCCTCTGTTTCATGTAATCCTCCCGGCCAGATATACTTCATAACATCTTCATCCGCCCAAAGACTCTGGATATTCCTGATATCATCATATGTTGATTCTTTAATCGTGATCATTTTTTCCTCCGATCGTTGATACATACTTGTTACTATTCACAGCTCCCGGGCTGTGAATGGTAATACCTGCTTCCCTTTTCAAGCACACGGACATAAAAAGGGATAAAACTATAAAACGATTCTTACTTCCGGGCCAATCAGAGAAGCGTCCCCCTGATTGCCCCTGATTGTCTGAAAACCTCTGGATTGAAAATGGACATAAAAATACCGTGACGGGAATGCCACGGTCTGATCATTTCAAAAGAATTGTCCTTATCGGATCAATATGCACAAACCGAGGTCTTCATACTGTATTCAATTGCAATCTCAAACTTCATTGTCAACATCATGATTACCTCGCTTTCTTTAAGATTTTTTACTTCCAGCACATCATAACAAAGAGTATCCTGACTGTCAACATCTTTTTGGCTCTTTACAAACTTGCGGTTGGGGAAGACAGCCATAAGAAAAAACGAAAACCGTGAAAACTGAATAAAGGTAAAGCTTACTGATGCCAGGCAAGTTCAAATATGATCCTGCCTTCAGCGATCTTGGCGCTTATGCTGCCGCGCTGTTTCTCCATAAGGAGTTTTGCAATATACAGGCCCAGGCCCGCGCCGCCTTCACGGCGCGCTTTATCAGCGCGGTAGGTACGATCAAATATGTGCGCAACATCAATATCCTCCGATGATGCGATCTTATTTGAAATTACCACTCTCCCATCTTTTGCAGAGACGGAGATCTTAAAACTCTCTTTTGCATATTTACATATATTGGCCAGCAGATTTGAAAATACACGGCCCAGAAGCTCTTCATTCGCTTCAACAAAGACCGACTTTTCCGGAAGATCAATATCCGGCGTGAGTCCTTTATCCCTGATCAGCGTTTCATGATCGATAATGAACTGCGCCATAAACGCCACTATGTCTGTCTGTTTTAATCCTACAGGCTGCGTGTCGCTCTCAAGCACCGACAGTTCAAAGAATTCGTCAACCATGTTCTTTAGAGTTTCTGCTTTCCTGCTGCTGACATCCAGATACTGCCTGCCTTCTTCACTCAGCTTTTCTGACGCCAGCATCTGGAGATTTCCCTTTATCACAGTAAGCGGTGTGCGCAGATCATGCGCTATATCGGCTACAGACTGCTCCAGCTGCTTTTTTGCAGATTCTTCCTTAAGCTTAAGCTCTTTCTGGTGATCCAGATTAAGATTAAGCTCCTTTGCCAACTCTTCTATATCCCTGTCATTTAAGGTAACGCGTAACTGCCGGTCGTAATCCGTATCGCGCGTTTTCTTAAGCTCTCTTGTGATCTCTTTTATGTTTGCTTTGATCATAAAAAGCATTATAAGGAGAACGATGCAGAGTATGACCGGGATTGTAATTATTATTATAAGCGATAGTGTATTCATAGTATTCAGTCAGTCAGGATCCTTCGCTCCGCTCAGGATGACAAAATCTTTGCTCAGGTGGACATACCTTTTTCTGGTGGGCATGGGTCTACGTAGGCTCCGCCTTCAGGCGGTAGCCTATGCCCCAAACGGTCTCTATAATATCCTCTCCTGCCGCCTTCTTCAGTTTATTCCTCAGATTACTTATATGGACATTGATGGTATTATCCTCATAATAATAGACATCATCCCAGACAGATTCATACAGATTGGCCTTGGTAAATGTCTTCTTCGGATTCTTAAGAAAAAGCTGCAAAAGCTGAAGCTCTTTGGATGTAAGCTTTATCTTGCGCCCGTCATAGCTTAAGGAATTATTGCCTACATCGAGTACCAGCGATCCGAAGCTTAAGACCTCCGTGCTGTTTTCCTGTTCTTTGATCCTTCGCAGCACCACTTCTATACGCACCAGAACCTCTTCCAGATCAAAAGGCTTGATGATATAATCATCTGCGCCCATACGCAGCACTTCCAGACGCGTATCTAATTTTGATCTGGCGGATATAACTATCACAGGCGTCTTACTGCGTTCTGTCGAAGTATCGGACTTAAGCTCCGCGATCAGTTCCTCACCGGATTTATATGGCAGCATCATATCCATCAGGATAACATCAAACTTCTCCGCCATCATAACCGCGGATGCCTCGCGGCCATCTTCTGCTTGTGTAACTTCAGATCCATGTGCTTTAAGGAAATCCGCTAAAAGCTTTCTGATCTCCCTGTCGTCTTCTACTATCAGTATCCGTGTTGCCATTATGTCCTCCGTCCCAGCTATTATATAACATAAGTATATCTGCGCAGACAAGTGTGTCAAGCCCCGGCGGCCCCCCCGCCTGTTTCACCTGCTCGGGCAAAAAAACCACGTGGTACGGCACCGTGGTCTGTCTTGCGGGATATGCGCGAATATTATATAATTATCGAAAGATAAGGAGGGTTACACTTATGAAACTATTGATGATCAGAGAAAACGAAACTCCCAAGGAATATGACGATATCGTGATAAAACTTAAACGTTGTCTTTCCGACAGCGGTCTGGTATCCAGCATACCCAGCATTGATTATATACGTCCTGACGGGAAATATACCGACGAATACATTGAAGAGATGGTGAATGAGATGGTACAGCGCGTAGGCGCCGAACACATGATGAAGCAGCCTCTCTTTGATGCGGTGGTACTGCTGCGCCGCCTCGAATCAAGCCAGGAAAACTGAGACCCGTGCCCGCCAACCCATGCATTTCCGTGAAAGGATAATACAATACCGCTATTATGAAAACCGAACTGATCTACAGCAAAAACAAAAGTGAAAATATAGAAAACGCCATCACCGAGATAGAGCATTTCCGTTCACAATACAGCTCTTTACTTGAGATCAGCGACAGCCGCTTCTGGGATTACATGCTCAGCGGCCTTTTAACGTGCGCCGGCTTTTTATTCTTAAGATTACATATCCTGCCTCTTATATATATCTTTTTGCCAGCAGGTATAATATCACTGCTCTACAGTTTCTTTTCATCACGCGGGATAATCGGTCCAATGCGTGAACGTATGATGAAGCATGAAAACGCCATGCTGATCTCCAAAGATGATGAGCTTAATGCGCTGCTTGAAGAGCTTAAAGAAATAAAGAATTACGTTGAGATATCCAACATACTCCAGGAAACTTATGCCCGCTATAACGGATCCCTTGATATCAAGGTTGATGAAAAACACAACTCTGACGGATCGACTTATTTTGAAATGAATATAGTTACGCAGGGTTACTCCGATGACCTTGGAAAAAGCGGCAGCATCCGGATCCCCGGAATAAACAGATCATTTAAGATCAGCCGCACTGCCATGGATAAGATATTCTCCCGCGGCGTTATCGACTTTTCATGGTTGGACGGTAATCTGTACGGCTGTGCGCAGAAAGCCACAGATATTCATGACGGAATGACCATTCTGGGCTTAAATAACAGAAAAAGACTGCCCATGAAGGACGAGATGCCCAGGGCAGAATTTCAAAACAGCGGTGATAATCCAAGGGATATACTTGATTAAAGATCCTTCGCTTCGCTCAGGATGACAGGGATCGCACTCAGGATGACAGGGATTACACTTGGGATGATATGATCCACGGTATCGATGCTTGCCGGACCGGATCACATACTCACACGGTTGCGGCCGCTTTCCTTGGCGGCGTATAAGAGCTTATCGACAAAGTCTATGGTCTCGGCCGTTGAGCCGAATCTTGAACAGCGCACCAGTCCTGCACTGAATGATGTGATCAGATCAGGGTCCTTATCCCACTTAACATCCGTAAATTTCTCCCGGATCCTGTCTATCCTGCGGAATGCTTCTTCCTGGCGGTCTGCCCTGAAGATGATAAGAAATTCTTCTCCGCCATACCTGGCCACTATCTCATTATTATCCTCATCCACTCCTGCCATCATTATATCGGCCAGCTGTCTTAAGACCACATTTCCGAAGAAATGCCCGTAAGTATCATTTATATTCTTGAAGTGATCTATATCTATCATACAGAAATAATATCTCTCATCATTCCTTACGGATACATCCTCAAGGAAGCTGAACATACCGCGTCTGTTATAAAGCCCTGTAAGTTCATCCTTACTGGAGAGCTCGTCTAATTTGATCAGCAGTTCCTCTGCGGTCTCTCTTTCTTTCTGGTAAGCATCCATGATAAGCGTAGTGGTGATGATAAGATAAAGCCCTATAAGTATGAGCGAGCAGACCATATCAAAGATCCTGGCCTGCAGCGTAAGATGTGCCACAAAGCCTGATGCTTCCTCTTCCACAACGCCCTGCGGCATAAAATAATATGAAACTATGACACAGGCTACGTCCACGATAAAAGATACCAGAAGACATACCCACCTTTTGGCCCCTTTTAATACAGGTACTACCAGGAAAAGACCTGCCACCATATAAAGCGGCATACCGGAGTCGATGGCTCCGCACGAAAAAAACGA
This sequence comes from Lachnospiraceae bacterium, assembly GCA_017437785.1. Classification (GTDB taxonomy): domain Bacteria; phylum Bacillota; class Clostridia; order Lachnospirales; family Lachnospiraceae; genus NK4A136. The sequence goes on along the minus strand of JAFRXH010000058.1, from coordinate 31,384 downwards.
GATTGGAATAACAAAACAGTTCAGTACATAACAGAGCATAAGGCGGGCCAGATCCATCTTTTTGCGCCCGTATGCGACATAGATAACGGCAAGGAGCATTATGGCCGAAGCGACCGAGCCTATATTGGCTGTCGGCCCCAGCCTCTCTATAAAGGTAACGACCATGGATACCCAGACTATAGCCACTCCCACGATCAGCACTACGCCAAAGAGTCTGTCCTCCAGGCTCTTCTGATCGTCTATGTAACGCCGGATATTTTTGGTCACCTTCATACGCTCCCCCTTTGCGTATTACCGCCACACATATATATGAAATATCTGCCTTAGACCTTTCAGATCATTTAAGAGTTCCGTTCACGTCATGGATATAAATGTTTACCATGCCGTTTTCCTGCTTATATTCAAATACATTCTTATCATCGAGGAACTCGATCGGAACAAGTATCTCGATGCCGTTTTCCGTAACTATCTTCTGTTTCTTTGTCAGGCTCCTTCTGGTCTGGGGACTGACAAACACAGGCGTATCCTTTATCTCAAGATCCTGTGTTTTTTCTTCATAACGCTTTGCGGCTTTTTCGTTATCCGCAAATATCCTCTGCGGTATGCGTACGAGATTTATCTCGCCCTTCTCTTTCGCATCCTCTGCCACTTCCTTACGGTACTCAAAAAGCTTTTTGGGAGCCTCATCTTCATAGCACTCCCTGATCGTATCCATCACCGCATCCTGGAATACCTGTACCGTCTCCTTCTCCGACTTGTCGAGATTAACTTTCAGGATGCGCTCTTCCATATAGTTGATACTCTCACCGTCGATCACACAGCGCATATCCGACATCCATACCCTGTGCTCGAAAACATTGATATAGAAATAATCATATTCCTTCTGTGTGTGGGCCGGGAGCAGCCTGGCATCTTTCTGCCATACCACCTTGCCGTCGCGCTTTTCGCAGGCAAAGCGGCTCTGATAATTAAGTTTAAAGAATGCAATAACGGGCTGCTCATCCGCCGTGGCGAAGATAAAGAGTCCGCTGCCGGGCTGCATCCCGTAAGCATCCTTTAAGAGTTCATGCATTTCATCGCCTATCACATCCACAAAGGCATCAAATCCCTCTGCCTCTGTGGGTGTGATCTGCGCTAAGAACGAATCTTCCGCATATCGCGCTTTTTTCGCAGCTGCCTGTGAAAAATTATGTGAGAACAGCTGGAGTATATACTGGTATATCTCACCGTCGGGGTCAATGGTCCATTCATTATATTCAACAAAAGCCTTTGACGCATCTATTGTACTTAAAAAAACACGATCTATCTCTATTGCGGACTTATTCATCTTTTTTATCAATCCTTAACCGTAACACTTATTGTGATGGTCTCGCAGCCCTTTCCGCTGACTGTGACCGTAGTCTTGCCTTTCTTCTTTCCCTGGATGATGAAAGCATCATCATATTCATCCTTTATCTTCGCGATCTTGGGATCTTCGCTTTCATAGTTAAGGTAGATGCCCTCAAGCTCATCCTCATAGTTCTCTACTTTGATAACGATCTCATCACCCTTATCCAGTTTAACGCTGGTCTTGGAAAGCTGTATCTCTTTCTTGGGTCCTATGATGCCAAAGCCGAATAGTATACCCACAGCCAAACCTGCAAGAACCAAAAGCACAATGATGAGGGCAATAATGATCTTGCCGCCCTTCTTTTTCTTTTTGGGCTCCTGCTGGGGAGGACCGCTGAAGAGTGAATTCTGCTGCTGGACGGGAGCCTGGTTAACCGGTGCCTGGCTAAAAGGTCCCTGGTTTACCGGAGCCTGATTATTAAAAGGTCCCTGGTTTACCGGAGCCTGATTATTAAAAGGTCCCTGATTTACGGGCTGTCCCATAGGGCTCTGATTGTTTACAGGCGGCATGGCATTATTCTGCTGAGTATTAACAGGCGGCATCGGATTGCTCTGCTGCGTATTAATGGGCGGCATCGGGCTGCTCTGCTGCGTATTAATGGGCGGCATAGGACTGCCCTGCTGCGTATTGACCGGCGGCATAGGATCCGGCTTCTGCTCGTTTACCGGCGGCATGGGATCCGGCTTCTGCTCGTTTACCGGCGGCATGGCATTATCCTGCTGCTTACCGGCAGCATCACCATCGCTCAGTGCATCCACAAATACACGGTTATCCGTTGCCTGATCATTCTTGTTTTCTGCATCCATTGTGCTGTCCCTCCTCATTAAATAGTCTTCAATGACTCTAAGAACACAGTCAAAATTATTCTACAACATTTTTTTTCATAAGTCTATAAAAAAAGCATTTGACTTTTTATCACGCATGTGGTATTGTATCCCGTGGACGTTGAAAGAGCGCTTTAAAAACTTTCAATCCTGGGTGCGCGTAGCTCAGCTGGATAGAGCGTCTGGCTACGGACCAGAAGGTCGTGGGTTCGAATCCTGTCGCGCACGCGAAACATTAAGAACTGCCTTTAAGGCGGTTCTTTTTTTGCCTTTACTGTCGATACAGGATTATAGACTTTATCGGAACGGTATGCTATAATCCGTTTACATAATATCGGTTTAAAAGGAATAAAGATGTTCATTACCACAAAAGAAAACAAAAGCACAGCTAAAGCCGCATCCCGCGGATACCATGCAGTCCCTGTCGTAAAGCTCTGGGCAGTTTTCTTTTTATGTGCTCTTTTTCTTACGGGCTGCGGTCCGGTAGCCTGTGATTTCTGCGGCAAGACCAAATTCTGCAAGACTTTTGATATCGTAGGCGTTGAACGCCATATCTGCAACGAATGCTTAAACGATCCTTCCGTTGCCGTATCCGGGAACATGGTCCGTACATATTCGGAAAGATATGAAGACGGTTCTCTAAAATATCCCGACGATTCACCTCTCAATCCCGATTACGGCAAGCCAAAGGAGGAGCCTTCGCTCACTCCCGCGGTCATGCCTCCGGCTTCCGGCGAGATAAATGTTTCCCGTTACGAGCAGGGTACAGCAGGTCCCACGCCTACTCCTGTTACTGCTCCCACTCCCACTGCCGCTTCGGCTTCTTCCAATACGGCTTCCGATCCCGGCAAGCTGTCCGGGGAAGCCCTGATAAGCGCGCTAAACAGCAAACTCTCCGCGGATAACATGAGTTTGAGTCCCGTTGCCGGCAAGACCGGCGAATATACACTCTTAAGCAGCGGCAACGATACGCACATACGCTTTAAGACAAGCGCCGGCAGTGCCGATAAGGATAAGCTTATCGTCGAACAGCGTGAAAACGCATCCTCTTCGGACTATGTCAAAGCCGCCATCCGCTCTATCCTGGCTTATACCGGCAGTGACGACTACGACGGCCTGGGCCATGATGTTTATAATGCCGCTATCCAGAACGGCAGCTTTATCAATAACGGTATCACCTTCGTCTCTACCGTCCATACCGCCGACGAGATAGAAAAAGGTGCCGCTATTTCCGATTTTTCCATTGTTCCTTAAGGCCTTTTAAAAAGACCGGCTTCATTTTTGTATAAATCTGACAAATATCGTTCTGCAGTCTACATTATTATGGTAAAATATCCCTTTATCTGTTATAATATACCGCGGATGCCTGTGTAAAAATTCAGGCAACAATACAGGAAAGGTGGATTTGTTCTATGTCAGAAAATGCGTACTACAAAGAGATCATGGCTCTCCACGGTCTGGATGAGTTCAAGGAAGTCATTGATCAATGGCAGCGTCTGAGCGATAACGTCGAAAAATTTCATGCTAAGCCCAGACTGGTGGTTCCCAACCTCTTATGGGCCGCAGATAACGGTATCGACCGTGAGAACCTTCTCATGCTGCTTACCAGTTTCATGTATACCTCCGGCAATCTGCTGGAGTTCTACGGAAATGTTCGTTGCCTTGAATGTTTCGTAGACTATGTTCCCGCAGACAAGGAATGTCACGAGATTGAAAAGATCGGTGAGAAGATCCGAGATGCTGCAGGTTTCCGCTCCGAATATCACGGCCTTCTGTCCGTAGATGTAAGCGAATGGACCGGACACTTTGAGGACGCGCATTTCATTGATATCATGAAATATCTTGCAACCATGGATGATGATATCTGCTACATCTTCCAGTTACCCAATTACAACCAGCAGGCAGTTCAGCAGCTTACCCAGCTTCTGGTACTGTTCTTCCGTATCCAGCTTATCAATATGAAGCTGCCCGATTCCGCAGAACTTTGCAATTATATCTGCAAGGAGATCAACGAATACGGTCTGAATCTGGCTAAGGATGCAGAGGAGATGATCATCGCATCCGTTAACCGCCTGCGTGAAGATAAATACTTTGCCGGTTATGATATGCTGGACCGTCTGGCATCCGATATCGTATATTCGGTATATACTTCTACTCCGCCTTATGACGGCATCGTGACAAAGAGCATGATCAGCGCCTTTGCACCTGACGGTATCTATGTTTCCGAGCTGATCGAAAACAACGCCAAAGTATTTACGGCGCAGTTCAATTATTAAGGAGGAGGCAAGATGAGCAGCACTCAGATAAAAAACACAAGATATAAAAGTAACATGGGTACTACCCGCTGGGCTACTGTTGAGGAGATACAGCGCAGCGCTACTAAGGTAGATATTGATGCACCCACTTATCCCATAGGCGGCGTGCCCATCATGTCCGACGGACATACGGCATACCTTGACGGTCGTGACACCCATACACTTATATTCGGTGCCACCGGTTCAAAGAAGACCCGTATCTTCTGTATGCCCACTCTTAACATGTTCATACGTTCAGGCGAATCTTTCGTCGTTACTGACCCTAAGGCTGAGCTTTATGTCCGTACCGGCGGTTTTGCAAAAGAGCACGGTTACAAGACCGTAGTGCTCAACTTCCGTGATATCGGTTACGGCGATATGTGGGATCCTCTGGCACTGCCCTATGAGTATTACCGCACCGGCCGTAAGGATGAAGCAAACAACCTGGTCAACGACCTTGCGGCTACACTTTCCGCAAGACAGAAGGAAAACACTACCGACCTTCTGTACCCCCTGATGGCAGAAACACTGCTGACCGCAAATATGTACCTGCTCTTTGAAGCAGCTGCTGCAGAGAATGCGGTTAACATGCGAAGCCTTACGGCTCTCTGCTCACAGGCAGCTCTTGAGTCCTTAAAGACTCTGGCCGGCAAGATGAGCACACAGAACACCATCGGTATGCTGTTTAAGGGTACTCTGCTCGGTGAGAACGAAAAGACCATCGCTTCCATCATGAGCGTGCTCTACGGTATGGTTTCCATCTTCAACCTGAATAAGAGACTTACCGATATGCTCTGCCACAATACTTTCGATATCCGTATGTTCGGTCATGAAAAGACTGCTGTATACGTTATCGTTCCCGATGAGAAGACCACCTGCCACTTCCTGGTGACCATGTTCATCAAGCAGGTATACGAAATACTGATCGGTGAAGCACAGCGCCAGGCTTCACTCTCACTTCCCGTACGTGTTAACTTCGTACTGGACGAGTTCTGTAACATCCCCAAGGTGCCTGATATGCCTTCCATGATATCTGCAGCACGTTCCCGTAACATGCGCTTCTATCTGGTAGTTCAGTCACTGCACCAGCTTAAAGGACGTTACGGTGAAGATGCAGATACCATCAAGGGTAACTGCGATAACTGGATCTTCCTTACCTCACGTGAGCGTGACCTGCTCAACGAAATGAGCTTCCTTTGCGGCGAGATCGATGCATGGGGTCCCGGCGGAGCTGAAAAACGCCGTCTGATCTCTGTAACCGAGCTTCAGCGTTTCAGCAAGGAAAAGGGCGAATGTCTGATACTCCACGGCCGTGAATATCCGTTCATCACATACATGGCGGATATCGACCAGTATCCTGCATTCTCCAATTACAAGGTGGTTCCCATACCGCCCATCGAGATACCTCATCCGCCTACGTTCGACGTAATCAAGTTCACAACTAAGTTTGCTTTTATCGCCGACGGTGTGCCTTTCTCAAATCCCGATTAATGATAAGCCCCCGGCAAACAGCCGGGGGTTTTTTAATACCATGAAGGAGGTATTCCATGAAAGAATTTATCAAAGGAGCAAATCCTTACATGCCGCTCTGGGAACACGTACCCGACGGAGAGCCCAGAGTATTTGAACATAACGGCGAAAAGCGTGTATATGTATACGGCTCACACGATATAGAGCGCGAACAGTACTGCGGCAGGAACTACGTAGTATGGTCTGCTCCCGTTGATGACATGACAAACTGGAAATATCACGGTGTAGCATACGAAACACATTATGATTCCATACTCTATGCGCCCGACGTGGTCAAGAAAGGCGATACTTATTATATGTATGCAGCCGAAAGAAAAGGCAGTCTTGTGGTAGTCGCTTCTTCCAAAACACCCTGGGGCCCTTTTGAAAATCCTGTAGAGACAAAGCTGGGCTTCGATCCCGGCGTGCTGGTAGATGACGACGGAAAGGTATATGCTTACTGGGGCGGCTGTGCAGCTCCCTGCTATATAGTCGAACTCGAAGATGATATGGCCACCTTCAAAGAGGAAACACTTGTGTCCAATCCCATGGGCCACTCAACCTGTCCCTGGAATCCAAAGGATGACGGACATATCTCATTGATCGACGCTTTCTTTGAGGCTTCCAGCCCCCGTAAAGTACTGGGTAAATACGTATATATCTTCTCCAGGCGCTACGAAAAGCCCATCCCCGAGCTGGGCATCTACGGCGACTGCAATGGCTTCCTCTCCTATCGTTTCAGCGATTCGCCCCTCGGTCCCTTTATCGAAGGCGGAGACTTTTCCTTTAACGGCGGAGAGATACTTCACGACAGCGAAGGCGTAGGCACCATGACTTATCAGTGGGGCAACAATCACGGTTCCATTATGGAAGTAAACGGCAAATGGTATGTATTCTATCATCGCCAGACCGGCGTGAACGAATTCTCCAGGCAGGCTATGCTCGAGCCCATTGACGTTGCCCTTGGAAAAGACGGCAGATTATATATAGGCGATATTAAATTCCTTGCCGGAGAGCCTGTATCATCAAAGCCCGTTGAGATGACCTCACAGGGCGCGCATATAAACGGCCTTGACGCCCGCAAATGGATCTCTGCCGGGTACGCCTGCCACATATACGGCAGCAAGACCCGTGCTTATGTCAAACCTGTATATGAGGAACGCGATGATATATCCTCTCCTGTCGTGGATATGAGCAGCGGCACCACCGTAGGCTTCCGTTACCTGCAGTTCGGAAACAATACTCCTAAAACGGTAAGCGTTGTATTAGGCAAGCATAAGGATCTTACGATCAACGTACGCCTTGACTCTTACCGCGGAAGGATAATATCATCTTTCAGCGCAAAAAGCAGCGAAAATGAAATAACCGCAGCTTTAAACTGCGGCGTGATCGGTAAGCATGCTGTATATTTTGAATTTATTTCATCAGAAGACGGTGTTGCAGCCGAATTCGACAGATTTACTTTTGATTGATAGTGAGGAGGGGGGGGATGGATACAGGGGACGGTATCCATCCTTCATTCTTTAATCTTCCGACCAGATCCTGCGGTTAAGCGCTTCATCCTGGGCACCGATCATATCAAGCACTTCCTTAGCTTTCTTCTGCTCCTCGATAGCGCGGCCCTCATCCTTAATGAGCAGTTCCAGACTTCCGGAAATAGTATCGATATTATTCCTGAACTCTTCCACCATCTGTGCGGTACGCTGCTGGGCTACCTTTATTACCTCACCCTTATAAGCCACGAACTGTTCAACGGTCTGCGCATTGAAAGCACGCTCAAGGTCTCTCTTGTACGCCTTCTTATCCATCGTATTAAAGATCAGGATAGCCTTCTGCTCGTTGATGTAATCATTCATCTTAAGTGCGCCTATCTCTGAAGGCGGGATCTCGGTATCGGAGATATTTGCAATCCTGCGGATCAGCCCCTCATCGATACCCTTGTATTCTTTTATCTTCTTGACGATGATCTCCTTAAGCTCATTAACCTGGGCTGCCAGGATATCACCACGGATCTTTTTATAATAATCATCTATCTCCTGCAGATATCTGTTGAGCTCGCTGATTATGATGGTATTCTTTTTCTCGAATATCTCGGGCTTTAGCGCGATCCACTGCATCTTATCTGCCTGACGGCTGGCCAGCTCCTGACGCTGCTCTATCTGGCGTACCAGCTCCTTGATCTCCTCAACCTGGGTCTCCAGGGAATCATCGGTGATACGTGCAACGAACTCTTCATGTGCAGCCTCAATATCCTGAACCATGCTGGTCTTCATTATCTCGATATTACGCTCGATATGCTCCTTGGAAAGACGTGCCTGGTTCTCTATAGCCTCGTAGTCGGTACGTATGAAATCGATAAGACCTTCTATCCCGTCATAAAGCCCCTTTGCCTTAACAGCCAGAGCATATTTCTGGGCGTACTTGATTATCTCCTGCTCGATCGCATACATGCCCGAGTTGATATAGATCCTGTGAATAACGCCTTCCAGTGAATTATCGCAGGCATCTGCTGCTTTTTCACAGTCTGCCAGAAGCTGCTTGGTCTCAAAATCGGCATCTGCAAGCTTGTCGTATCTGTAAAAGATACCGCTGTCGGAAGAGATGTCGGTAGGCTTCTCCGTAAAAGGGTCCCTTGTGGGCTCGTTATTTATCTCACTCTTGTGATTAGCCAGCCAGGTACGCTCATCTTCCAGATCAACGTTGGATTCGATGGCCTTACTGATATATGCTGCTTTTGAAGATACGAAGAAGAGCCTTGCTTCGGAAAGATCTATCTCCATATCTTCCTCATCATATATCTTGTCCTCTTCCTTTAAGGAAACCAGGACCTTCTTGTTTCTTAACAGCTTAAGGTCCTTGCTGCCCTTGGTATCCGCCTGATTGATAACGTGGAAGGAGCGGTCCAGATCGATGGAAACCCCTGCCTCATTTTTCTTTCCGTCCTTAAAGCCTCCGATAAGCTTGTAAAGTACAGAGTTACCGGTACCTTCCATCTTGGTAGGCTCATATATCACTATAAGTATCGAATTCGTCTGATGCTGCAGCGCTTCTTTAAGTATCAGAAGATGCTCGCTGGAATTGGAATCGGTACCCGGAGTATCAAAGAATGTAAAGTTGATGTTCTTGCAAAGAGGGATAGGGAATCCTACTTCTATAACACCGCCGATATAGCCCGATCCGTCTTTCTGCTCATGATTGGGCACATCGTTAAGTTTCTTCAGTATACGGCAAAGCTGCTCGTGCTGGCGAAGTCCCAGCTCCGCTACCGCACTGCATTCAAGCTCGAGCATCCTGCGGATATGCTCTTCCGTATTGCCCAGGCCACGCTGCACTTCAAACTGGCCTATAGCATCATTCCATGCCACCTGTATAAAGTCGGGTCTGGCGTCTCTTGTGGTATGTACCGCAAAAGAAACACGCGGACGGCTCTCGTTTCTGATCTTGAACATCTTTGCTGTTTCGGAATTGATGCTTTCCGGAAGTATACGCTTTCCTATTATCGCATTTATGAAAGTAGACTTGCCGGCGGAATACGTACCCACCAGGCAGAGATTGATCTCGTTATTGTTAAGTGCTTCCTTACGTTCTTCAAACTGCACGCGGCGCTTATGGAACATCTGCTTGGTCTCGTTGCTCTTGAGTTCCTTTTCGAAGCGGTCGATCGTTTCGTCGCAGAATTCCAATATCTGATCGTATATTTCCGATACGCTGGGCAGCTCTACATAATCAGCCACTTTAAATATCTGCTTACCCTTTGTATCATTATAATCCTGAACTTTTTTCTGGAGGTCTTCGTAATCTATCTTAGTCCCTTTAAATGTAATGTTGACATTATCCTTATTGAACTGCTCCCAGATATCGTCAAAGAAACGACTGCCCTGGTTTTGCAGCAGGAATTCAGTCCCCGGGCCGTATTTCTGCAGACGCGGACATTCATCATAAGGTATCTCGACGAACTCACCCTTGAATCTGCCGCAGAAACGCACCTCTTTCTTCACGGGATGGTACATCAGCATTAGTTCTTTCATAAAGAAATATAACCTCCGACTCCTATGACTGTTAGGAATTTTTCAGGCACACAAAAAGGCCGCCTTAGCACATATAGTGATTATACCTAAAGCGGCCACAAAATACAAGGGTTTCCTCTAAGAAATATACCAAATATATAAGATTTTCTTGCTTTATTTATCCAGTTCCGCAGCAGTTTTAAGCGCAACTTCCATCATCTGCGTAAAGCTGTTCTGACGTTCCTCCGCGCTGAGTGCCTCGCCTGTCAGTATATGGTCGGATACCGTAAACATCCCCAGAGCCTTTTTCCCGGCCTTTGCGGCATTCATATAAAGCCCGGCGGTCTCCATTTCGATACAGAGAACACCCATCTTTATCCAGCGGTCATTGGCATCTTCCTGGGCATCGTAGAACGTATCCGATGACAGGATATTGCCCACATGATATCTCGCGTTAAGCTCTTCTGCCTTGCTTATCGCAGTCTTTAACAGGCTGTAGTCTGCGATGGGTGCAAATGTACCGGGCAGCTCGAACTGTCTGGCATAATCGGAATTGGTTGATGCTCCCATTGCAAATACCAGGTCACGGACCTTTACATCCATATTGATCGAACCGGTCGAGCCGATACGGATTATATTCTCAACACCGAAGAAATTGTATAACTCATAACTGTATATGCCTATGGACGGTATACCCATACCGCTGGCCATAACGCTGACCCTGTGTCCGTCATAAGTACCGGTGTAGCCCTGGACGCCTCTGACATTATTGATAAGCTTCGCATCCGTAAGAAAATTCTCAGCTATGAATTTTGACCTTAATGGATCTCCCGGCATCAGCACGGTTTTTGCAAAATCCTCAGGTGCAGCCGCTATATGTGGCGTGGGAAATGCTGCCATCTTGTAACCTCCTTTATCATTCAGCTTCTTTATCTTCCTTAAGTTCCCTGCCTGCAGCCAGTAAAGTCCCCGTCTCGGTTATCCTGTAATGGTAGGTGAACTTTTCGGTCTCAAAATCAATATTATAGAGTGTTCCGTAAGAAGTATGTATGGTCCTCTCTATTACCGAATGGATAACATTTTCTTTTTCTACGCCCGCATCTTTAAGAACGGCCGCAAAAGCCCCATCTTCGGTAAGCAGGCTTTCATCGAACACCTCCTGGTCACGTTCGACAGGCTGGGGATCTTCATCCACCCCCGTCGTGACTGCCGTATTTTCCGATACGGCAGATACGGCCACCTCACCCTGAGCCTGGGGATCTTCATCCTCGGATACGCGCGCATCGATCACCGGTGCAGCCGTCTGCTGGTCCGTGATATTCTCTGTCACAGCAGTATCTTCAACAGGCTGCTCCTGCGGTGTATTTGTTGTCACAACCTCTTCCCGGACCACTTCCCTGCGTGTCTGTGTAGCACGCAGTATGGTATCGAGCTCTTCTACGCTGTATGAGCTTAATGCTTCAGGTGTGAACTCCGGATCCATCTGTACTATACGGTCTATGAGCAAAGCCCCGTCCTGAGCAGAAGCAGCCACGTTGGGATTAAGCTCCACAACTTCTCTGTTCCTGTCCGAATGGTAATACCAGAACATGCCGACATTTGCAACAAGCAAAAGGGCCGCGGCCGACGCCAATACAGGGATCCATACGAAGCGTCTGTTCTTCCTGACGCGCAGATCCATGGGCACTATCGGATCGCTTCCGGCTTCGATACGCCTGTATACCTCATCCATGACATCAGGCGTCACCTTTTTTGCAGCATTACGCAGCTTCTCCTCGATCTGTCTGTTATCCATCCTTTTTCCTCTCATCCTTCTATGATATGCCTCATTTTCTTCAAAGCCCTGTTGTACTTTGAAAGTACCGTAGCCAGCGGCATATTCAGCATATCGGCTATTTCCCTGTGTTTCAGTCCGGCTACTGCATGCAGCATCACAATCTGGCTTTCCTCGTCACTTACTCCGGAAAGTGCGGCATCGAGCACCATACGGTCCTCGGTCTTAAAATCCGCAGATTCGTCTACAATGGCTTCCCATTCATAATCTTCCAGATCCGCCACACGCTTGCCGCTTCGCAGCTTCATCAGCGACAGATTACGCGCTATAGTCAGTATCCACGCCATAGGCTTACCCTGGCTGGAATACTGTGATGCGTTCAAACATACCTTTACGTATGTATCCTGAAGTATGTCCTCCGCATCATCCGCATTCTTTACGATGGAAAGAATATATGCGTATACGGCGGATGAGGTCTGCGTATATATTGTCTCAAGTGACTCGGTGTGTCCCTTTGCCACACGCTCAAGCGCCTTATCCAGCATCATTTTCCATCCTCCGAACTGATAATGAAACACAGGACGGTTTTATTTCAAACTTTTTAAACATCGAGGCAGGATTTTATCAACTCTACTGCTTTGTCTATACCAAGCTTGCCGGTATTGACCGTAATGTCGTAATAACGGCTGTCACCCCATTCATGATCTGAATAATAATTATAATAGGCTGCCCTGTCCTTATCGCCGCGTTTGCAGATATTCTCTGCCTTCTCACGGCTTATCTTCTCCCATTCCATGACACGTCCCGCGCGGAAATCCATATCCGCGTGGATGAACACATGGAGAGCATCCTTTCTCTCGGCGAAAACATGGTCTGCGCAGCGTCCTATGAATACTCCGCCGCCTTCATCCGCAAGCTTGCGCATAGTTTCGAACTGTGCCAGATAAAGATCCAGCACCAGAGGCCGCTGAAAGCTCGTTCCGAAACTGTTCATCCCCATTGCCAGTGAGTACAGAAAACTGTTGGTAGGTTTCTCGTCGTGCATCTCAAATACGGCTTCACTGTAGCCGCTTTTTTTTGCCGCCTCGATCAGGAGTTCCTTGTCGTAATACGGCAGATTAAGCTCATTTGCCAGACGTTTACCGATCTCTCTTCCGCCGCTTCCAAGCTGTCTTCCTATTGTTATTATCTGCTTTTCTCTCATGGCGTCACCCCCTTTGTAAGCTCATTATACCACAAATAAAATGCTTGCCAAATAGCTTTTTTTGTTGTACTATACTAATAGTGTTTTGCGCAAAATCTATTTTTAAGGAGTATTCGACATGGCCAAGATACTTGTAGTTGATGATGCCGCTTTCATGCGTATGATGATCAAAGATATACTTACAAAGAACGGATACGAAGTTGCAGGCGAAGCTGAAAACGGAGTTGTGGCAGTTTCAAAATATACAGAATTAAAACCCGATCTTGTACTTATGGATATCACGATGCCGGAGAAAGATGGTATACAGGCTCTTAAGGATATAAAGGCAAATGACAGCAGTGCAAAGGTTATCATGTGTTCCGCAATGGGCCAGCAGGCGATGGTCATCGAGGCCATCCAGTCAGGAGCAAAGGACTTCATAGTAAAACCCTTCCAGGCAGACCGTGTTATAGAAGCAGTAAAGAAAGTTGTCGGATAATAAGAGTATTTAAAAGCCCCGCCGTCCGGCGGGGCTCTTTTTGTTTTATTTTCCTATACGCTCCATTATCTTTTCGGTTTCGTAATATATCCTCTCTTCGTCCATGGTCAGCACTCTTCCGCCTTCCACGGTCAGCTGCCCGTCAATGATCACACTGTCCACTTCCGTTCCGTTTGCCGAATAGGAAAGTGCAGCTATCGGATTATTGTTGGGCCACATCGAAGGTCTCTTAAGGTCCATGATCACCAGATCCGCCTTCTTGCCTGCTTCTATCGATCCGCATACCTTATCCAGAGAAAGAGCCTTTGCGCCGTTTATCGTCGCCATTTTAAACGCTTCCTGTGCACTTACGCACTGGGGGCTTAAATGCGTTCCCTTGTGTATCAGGGTCAGCAGGCTCATCTCATGTATCAGGTTAAGTGAATTGTTGCTGGCCGCGCCATCGGTACCCAGGCAGATATTGATGCCCTTTTCCATCATCTCGGGCACGGGTGCAAAACCGTTTCCAAGCTTCATATTGCTGGCAGGATTGGTCACTACGCTGACGTTATGCTTCGCCAGTATGTCCGTATCCTTTTCATCCACCTGAACACAGTGTGCTGCGATAAAAGGCACATCAAACAGTCCCGTGCGTTCTGCCAGTTCTATAGGGCTGCAGCTGTAATCCTTGCGGCAGTTCTCTATCTCCGTCCTGCTCTCGGACAGATGCATATGAATGCCCATATTATTTTTCTTTGCTTCTTCCGCAACTATACGCAGAAACGCTTCATCGCAGGTATAAGGCGCATGGGGCCCTAAGCGGAAGGTCAGTCTGTCGCAGTCCTTGAAAGCATCACGCTCCTTATAAGCCTGCTCAAGGCGGCTGCGTCCGGCCTCATCGTTTCCGCTGCCTACCAGCCCGCGGCTGATCACAGCTCTCATACCGCTTTCCTTTACGGCACGTGTGGTCTGCATGATATTCATCTGCATATCGTTAAAGCAGGTAGTGCCGCTCTTCATCATCTCTGTTATAGCAAGGCACGCTCCCCAGTATGCGTCTTCATCGCTCATTTTCTGTTCTATGGGATCCACGCGTCCGAACAGCCAGTCCATGAACGAAAGATCGTCGGCCACATTACGCATAAATGCCATATACGAATGGGTATGGGCATTGATAAGTCCCGGCATCAGCAGCCTGTTATCTCCGTCGATCACTTTATCGGCGATGAAGCCTTCAGGCTCAGAGCCTACTGACGCGATCTCTTTATCTTTTATATAAACACTGGTACGCTTTACCTCTGCCTGCGGCTCTCCGGGGAGGATCGCCAGGATGTCTTTTATGAGTATGTTCATTGATCGGTGCTCCTTTTTGTATTTTTACAGACTTGAGGAGTTTAAGTACCTCTCCTGTTCCGGTGTTAATACATCGATCTGCTTGCCCAGGAAGGCCAGCTTCTTGACAGCAACTTCGCGATCGACCACTTCGGGTACATCGATGAGCTTTTCCTTAAGCTCCGCTGCGTGCTCCACAAGATACTTTGCGGACAGCGCCTGGATGGCAAAGCTCATATCCATTATCTCGGCCGGATGTCCGTCGCCGCAGGCCAGATTGACCAGGCGGCCTTCGCCCAGTACAGCCAGTGTACGGCCGTTAGGCAGTGTATAACCCATAATGTTATTACGAAGCTCTGCGCTGGAAACAGCCAGCCTGCGAAGTCCGGCCATATCTATCTCACAGTCGAAGTGTCCGGCATTGCAGAGTATGGCGCCATCCTTCATCTCGTTAAAGTCTTCCTCGTCTATTACCTTATCACAGCCTGTAACGGTCACAAAGAAATCGCCGTATGCAGCCGCCTGCTTCATAGGCATTACCTCAAATCCGTCCATTACAGCCTCTATAGCCTTTACCGGATCGATCTCGGTCACGATCACCTTGGCTCCCAGGCCTTTGGCGCGCATTGCCACGCCCTTGCCGCACCATCCGTATCCGGCCACTACCACGGTCTTTCCGGCCACTATCAGATTGGTAGTCCTGTTGATACCGTCCCATACGGACTGGCCGGTACCATAGCGGTTATCAAAGAAATGCTTGCACTGTGCGTTATTTACCTTGACCATAGGGAATAAGAGCTTGCCCTCGCGGTTCATAGCTTCCAGCCTTATGATACCGGTGGTGGTCTCTTCACACCCTCCGATCACGCCGGCGATCAGATCCTTAAACTCCGTATGCATCATATGCACCAGATCCCCGCCGTCATCAATGATTATATTGGGGCCTATGCTCAGTACCGCCCTTATGTGGGCATCGTATTCCTCTGCAGTACAGCCATGCCATGCATGCACTTCCAGTCCGTCAGCCACCAGGGCTGCTGCCACATCATCCTGGGTCGACAAGGGATTAGATCCGGTAACATACATCTGTGCCCCGCCTGCTTTAAGTACCTTGCAGAGATAAGCGGTCTTGGCTTCCAGATGAACTGACAATGCCACCTTCTTTCCTTCAAAAGGCTTTGTCTTTGTAAACTCTTCCTCAAGGGTACGCAGCAGATCACAATGATCCTTTACCCAGGCTATCTTCATCGCTCCGGAGGGAGCAAGCTTGATGTCACGTATTTCACTGGCCATTTCAAAAATTCCTCCTTTTATCATTACTGTTTAACATTATATAAAAACGACTGTATTTTTTCCACCAGAACTTCCGTACTGATGCCAAATCCCTGCAATAAAAGGTTCTTTATCACAAAGCTCATAAGTATAATGCAGATGATGGCATAAAAATGCCACAGGCGCGGTTTTATCTGCAAGATCTTTCCCCTGCTTATACAGCTTAAGGAAAAAGACAGAAGATATGTCCATGCAAGGCAGGAAGCCGCTATGACCACAGGATGCCATATGATACTTATCAGTACATTCCCTCCAAGAAGATTTCTCAGCGCCCTGGTCCCGCCGCAGCCCGGACAGTACCATCCCGTAAAATGCCTCAAAAGACATTTGGGCGATATATTCTCCTGAAGCCGTATATCAAGAAGATTCACAACAATGAAAAAAGTAATAAAACAAAGGGCAGCAGAAATCAGCCGCCCTTTTGTCATCTTTTTATCTTCTTTCGCATGCCCATCGGTCACTGGTTCTGCATTGCCTCCTCGATCAGTTCTCTCCATAACTGACTCATAGCCGGTCCGCCTGCTGCCGCAAGCTGTCTTGCAAATGCGATCAGCGCAATGATAAATATCACGGTAATGATAAGCGCTATGGCACCGGTGATGATCCCGGCAATGGCAAAGCCCTTACCGTTCGGTTCCTTAACGAGGCCTATTATACCCAGTATTATCGCAGGTATTGCGATTATCAGGTCCCATTTATTTAAGCAGCAGAAAAGCACCAATGATATGATCCCGACGATCATAGATGCAATGGAGAATCCCGGTGAAGGCTGCGGCTGATAATACTGCTGGTCATAGCCGTTATTATACTGGTAATTCTGATTCGCCTGCTGATAGCCGTTCTGCTGGTAATTCCCCTGCTGGTATCCGCCCTGCTGGAAGTTATTCTGCTGATATGAGTTTGTGTTCATCCCGCTTTGGTTAAAATTACCTGTACTTCCATACGGATCCTGTCCGAAACCGCCCTGCGGCACATATGAACTCTGGCTGAAACCGGCTCCGCCCTGAGCATTATTCTGCTGAAGCGGATCCTGATTTACTACCGGTGACAGCGGCTGCCCCAGCGGATCGGGGTTGGTCCCCGGCCCCGGAACATACCCTCCGGGTACATTATTATTGTCCATATTCTCATCCATAGTATTCCTCCCTTTGATCCTTAGCGGTCAATACAGATCTGCCCTACTTAACCTGTCTGGATCTTTTATCATATCTTTGCGATGCAAGCATTGCCTGCTTGGCTTTCTTCGCAAATTCATCGCCCTGTTCGCGGAGCGCATCCTCATTCTTTATATCACCGTTATCGGCTGCCAGCATCGCATCTATATAAAAGCCTGCCGATCTTTCGGTGTAATAAACATTAAGCTTATATCCTGCCCTGGCCAGTCTGCGATACGCCTTTTTAAGAATCTCGTCATCCTCAAATGCCTCAGCCTTCTCAAGCACCTTAAGATAAGCTTCTATCGTAGACTCCAGTTCGTTCTTATCTTCTTCTTTTTCAGCTTTTATAAAGAGCCTTTCGATCTCTTCTCTCTTCTTTGCTCTTTCTTCGGCCTTCTTGCGTGCCTCTTCTTCAGCCTTCTTTCTGGCTTCCTCTTCGGCCTTCTTGCGTGCCTCTTCCTCTGCCTTTCTCCTGGCTTCTTCTTCGGCCTTTCTCTTAGCCTCTTCCTCAGCCTTCCTTCTGGCCTCTTCTTCAGCTTTCCTGCGTGCCTCTTCCTCAGCCTTCCTTCTGGCTTCCTCTTCGGCTTTCTTTCGTGCCTCTTCTTCCGCCTTCTTTCTGGCTTCTTCTTCGGCCTTCTTTCGTGCCTCTTCTTCTGCCTTCTTTCTGGCTTCTTCTTCAGCTTTCCTGCGTGCCTCTTCCTCCGCCTTCTTTCTGGCTTCCTCTTCGGCCTTCTTTCGTGCCTCTTCCTCTGCCTTCTTTCTGGCTTCCTCTTCGGCCTTCTTTCGTGCCTCTTCCTCTGCCTTCCTCTTAGCTTCTTCTTCAGCCTTCTTCTTAACTTCTGCCTCGGCTTTCTTTCTGGCTTCCTCTTCGGCTTTCTTTCGTGCCTCTTCCGCAGCCTTTCTCTTAGCCTCTTCTTCGGCTTTCTTCTTAGCTTCCGCCTCGGCTTTCTTTCTGGCTTCTTCTTCGGCCTTTCTGCGCGCCTCTTCCTTTGCCTTCTTTTTTGCCTCTTCTTCAGCCTGATGTTTCGCTGCCGCTTCCTGCTCTGCCTTCTTATAATCGGCAAATAATACGCTCATCTTTCCTCCTTATACAGCCCACTCTCTCACCAGCTGCTTCAGTATCTCGATAGTAATCATCATTTCTTCAACGCACAAATACTCGTGTTTGCCGTGGAAATTCCCGCCTCCCGTACACAGATTGGGACAGGGAAGCCCCATAAAGCTGAGCCTCGATCCGTCCGTGCCTCCGCGTATAGGGCTGATGAGCGGTGTGACTGCGCATTTCTTCATGGCTGCCAGCGCCTTATCCATCACCTCCGGATGCATATCGAGACGGCTCTTCATATTGTAATACTGGTCCTTCAGATCAAGGCTCAATACTTCAAAGCCATACTGATCATTTATCTCTTTAACTGCTTTTATAAACAGCTCTTTTTTCTTTTCAAATTCCGCCTCGTCGTGATCGCGGATTATATATTCGGATACGGCGCTTTCCACATCGCCGCTCATATCGGTCATATGAAAGAAGCCCTGACGGTCTTTGGTACATTCCGGCCTCTGATCAGCAGGCAGCTTTGCATGCAGATCCATCAGAAGCTGCAGCGCATTGATCAGGCGTCCGCATCCCTCTCCGGGATGGACGCTGCGGCCGTGCGCCGTAAGCTTTGCACCGGCTGCGTTAAAGGTCTCACCGGATATATCACCCAGCCTGCCACCGTCCACGGTATACGCAAACTGTGCCCCGAAGCCGGAAATATCAAAATGATCGACGCCCCTGCCCGTTTCCTCTTCGGCAGTGAAGGCCACGCAGATATTCCCGTGCTTCTCATCCGGATGCGCGGTAAAATATCCGATCATCTCCATTATCTCGGTAACACCCGATTTATCATCAGAGCCAAGAAGGGTGGTGCCGTCTGTAACCACTATGGTCTTCCCCTTAAGGTCCTTCATCTCGGGGAAATCGTCCATCGCCGTTATGATACCAAGCTCCTCATTTAGAACTATATCCCGTGCATCAAAATCCTCTATGATACGCGGCTTTATATCCTTCCCGCTCATTGCTTCTGAAGTATCCACATGAGCCAGAAAACCTATTGCCGGCAAAGTCCTTTCAAGGACATTGGAATGAAGGCAGGCATAAACACAGCCGTATTTCTCATCCTGTCTAACATCCGTAAGCCCCATTTCCTTAAGCTGTATATACAAATGATCCAGAAGTTTTCTCTGGCCGGGTGTAGACGGGTATGCGTCTATCCCGCTGTCAGATCGGGTATCAAAACTCACATAATCAAGAAATCTATCAAGAGCAGACATATTACGGTCTCCGTATAAAAAATCAATTATGATTATACTACTTTATTAACACCAATACCATAAGAATTTATAAAAAGTCGGCTTTAATAGTCTGTATATTATCCGCTAATTGTCCACCTTGGAATAGATTGCCCCGGCAACCATGGCACCTCCTATAAATCCGGCGATGACAGCAACCAACCCGTTTTTTGTTATGGCCATAGCTATCTTGCCGATGACCACGCCGGCTATTATCCAGATCACTATAAGTACCACTCCCAGAACTTTTTCTTTGGTATCGTCACCACCCTTTGCAGGTGTGGAAGCTGCCTTCTGTGCAGCTGCTTCCCTGGCTTTCTGTTCAGCAAGAGCCTTTTCCTTAGCTTTCTGTTCTGCCAGGGCCTTTGCCTGCGCCTGCTTTTGGGCTTCAGCTTTCTTTCGTGCTTCTTCTTCGAGCCTGCGCCGCTCCTCTGCTGCCCTTTGCGCCTCTTCCCTTTTCTTTGCCTCAAGCGCTGCCGCCTGGGCCGCCAGCTTCTGCTGCATAAGGAAACGGCAGATATTCTCAGCCTGGGGCTCACCGGCCTCCAGTGCCTTTTGGTACCATTCTATCGCTTCGTCATCCGATGCGGTCACCCCGCCCATTCCGTTCTGCAGATACCTGCCCATCATGAACATCGCGGTAGGATTATCCTTTTCCGCAGCCAGTTTAAAGCAGGAATAAGCCTTTTTCTCATCCCTTGCCTGACCTAAGAGTCCCTCATTATATATTTCGCCCAGCCTGCATGCTGCTTCGCCGTCCCCCATCTCGTATCCCAGACGGTAATACTTAAGTGCAGCTGCTTCGTCCTTTTTTACACTGCTGCCCTCCTCATAGAGAGATCCCAGCAAGAAAGCCGCTCCTTCATGAACCTGAGCATCCCTGCGGAGCTTTTCTATAAAGTCGGGATCCTGTTTTTCTGCCATCTCTCCCAGGAACAACTCTGCATACACACTGCCTTTTTTGGCAGCCTCCGTAAACCAGTTTTCCGCCTCCTGTGCTGCCGCCTCCTGCTCGAATGCTTCATCTCCCGACGCAGCCAGGCATACCTCACCCATGCGGAAATATGCTTCGGAACTGCATTCGCTTACGTTCACATTACCCGCTTCCTTCAGAGCCGCCTGTGCCTTAGAAAAATCGCAGGTGATATAGGCCTGTGAAGCCTCATCCAGAAGCTCTTCCAATTCCTTATAAGTCATCTCGATCATTCTCCTTTCCGCCGTCAAGGAAGGCCTTCAATTCATCTTTCCCGGGCTCTTTATAAGGCTTGCACTGAAGCTTCTCCAAATAACCGTCCGTGTAATATACCGTATCCGGTATCAGTCCTGAAAGCTTCACTCCCTCTATCAGATTTGAGGCTTCATCATCGGAAAGAGCAAAGAGTATACGCTTTTTGAAATGCTTGAGCAGATTATCGGAAAAGCTTCCGCATTCCCTGACCGTCGAATAATCGCGGGATGTTACCACAAAGTACACTCCGTAAGAACTGCCGTCACGCAGCATACGGTAGAGCATATCCGCCACCGGCGTATTGTCTCTTTCCTTCTCCTTTGCAGTTTCGGCATCTCCGATCTCACCGTTCATCATTGCCGCGATCAGATCGACCTGTGATGAGCCGGCACTGCTGCCTGCATCATCCGCATATGCTTCCTCATCGATACGCTCGCCTGCAAGGATATTTCTTAAGAGCTCGATATAATGCAGGTTTCTTATAAATATCACATATGCTTCATCTTTTGCCGAATTCTTTCTGTCCTTAAATACCTCGTATGCCTGTCTTATAAACCTGATGATATCCCCCTGATCCCGTGCGGTCTTGAGCCTGTCATCATATTGTTTTAACAGATCATAGAACTCAAGGGTCTGATCCTTTGCACGGCCGCAGATCATCTCTCCGTCTATAAGCGCCACATCGGCATTTTTATTTCTCACAAGTGATATCAGATAATCCGAAGAAAGCCTGCATTCCGTCTTTCCGTCCTGTCCGCAGATAAGCAGGTTCTGATTATCTCCCACATGAAGCTTTAACATAAGAGGCGGAGCGATCTTTATCTTCTCACCCAGAAGCACCGATACGATGCCACTGCCGTCGTTATCATATTTCTTTAAAGCATCCAGCAGAGGATATTCACGCTGCCCGTCAAAGACATGGCGTTCTTCTTCATAATCCCCGAGCTGGTCCTCTATCTCCTTAAGGTATCTGTCCCTGTTCTCGCACAGCGATACCCTGAAGCTCTCTTCTTCCTTATTGCCCATTTCCTCGGTCATGACCGCGGTACCCTTAGGCCCTTCCTTCAGTTTGTGGAGGCGCTCCACATCCCTGCCTGAATCCCTGCCGAAAAGTGAAAGTGTATCCTGGTCGGCCCAGTTGAGACCTATACGTATACGCATCTCTCCGAAGCACTCATTACCTATTGTCAGGTTTCCAAAGCGCATGGACTGCGTCGACATCAGAAGATGTATACCGAATGAACGGCCCTGTTTAACTATATTTGAGGTAAGGCGCGCACAGTTATCAGCCACTTTACGGTTCTGGTCCATATCAAAGAGTACCTGGAATTCATCTATGAGCACCAGGATGCGCGGCATGGGCACATCGCTTTTACTGCGGTATTCCTTAAGACTGCTCACGCCTGCCTCTTTAAAGCGCTCGGCACGCATGCGTATCTCCTTATCAAGCTCCTCTAAGATGCTCTCACCGAATTCCTGTATCGCATCCAGCGCCAGCAGGCGTATATGCGGCAGCCTGAAGCGTTCATAAGGCTTAAATTCGGTTCCGCTCTTAAAGTCCATCAGATACAGCTGTAGCTCATCCGGTGAATAATGCAGCATGGAGCTTAATATGATCGTATGTAAAAGGGTGGACTTACCGGATCCGGTACCGCCTATGATCAGGCCGTGATATCCCTGTCTGCCTATCACCAGTTCCTGCGTCTCTCCGCCGTCTCCCACGCCAAGAGGTATGCGCAGGCCTTCCACCGAAGACGATGTAAACCATTCATCATCCGCAGGAGCACAGGTCTCCTCAAAGGAAAGGCCGCGGTACTTCATCTGCTCGCATTCCTCTTTATACTCCTGTATGAAGGCGTTCATCTTATCCTGTCCGGGAGCGGAAGGTATGCTCAGCTTATAGGATTCAGGCAGCAGGAATATATCATCCCCGTCAAATTCTATCTTTTTGCAGTATTCCGAAAGCTGCTCTACCATCTCCTCATCCGGAGCATCATAGTTTCTGGAACGTATATCAGACCTGTGACATATTACCGTATAGATCCCGCACTTGTTACCCTTGTACATGATCTTCTGAAGATACTCTACGCTCTTCTTATCCAGGTTCCCGGGAAAATCATATAAAAGCATAAGCGTGATCTTCTCGCTCTTACCCGCGGATGCACGGTTATATGCAAATATATCTTTATAGCTCGATCCCAGCTTCTGCTGTATGCATTCCCTTACCTGGCGGTCAAGCGCTTCCAGCAGGGTCTTAAGCTCATCAGGGCCGGACTTTATATCTATAACATCATCCGTCCTGTTCATGAAATCAAGAAAAGGCTGTATCCTCTGACCCATCTCCTGCTCATCATAAGCATATACCTTAAGTTTACCGGCAGGAATAAAAGAAAGGAAGCTGCGCAGTATATGGTGGCTGAAATCTATATCACGCTCGGGCTCTTTCCCATCAAGCCAGAAATTACAGTTCTCAGTACCCAGCAGATACGGAAACCGGAAAGCAGCTTCGTCACCGGTCCCGAAGGATCCTGCCATACTCTCCCTTACATCTGCGTCCTTTATAGCTAAAGCCGGGCATTCCACCTCGGCCCATACCGGATATGCCTTAAAAGCTTTCTCCGGGCTCAGAACGTGAAGATAATTCTCCCTGTAATCCTTTAGCTTATTACGATCGGATTTAAAGATCTCCGATGTCTTCCTTGCAAATTTTTCCTGATTAGCTGCAAGGTTACGTGACAATTCAAGGGTTACGGCAGCCCTCCTGCGGGAATATCCGGTCCTCAGTGCTGCACTGCTTTCCTCATTATTCTCTATGTTTTTAAGCCTGCTCTTAAGCTCGGAGCGCAGTCTTAAAAAAGCGCAATTCTTAAAATAGCCATACCTTGAGTCCCAGTTTTCCTTCTCCTTGCGTACTTCCTGAAGCTTCCTTGCATACTCCTGTGCAAGTTCTGCTGCTTTGTTTTCCATAACAGCCATCCCTCTCCTTTAGTCAAAAACGTACACTGTTGTAATTATCAAGCGCCGAAGCCAGTCTTTCCATCCTGGGCAATACATCGATCAGTTCGGAACACGGTGCAGAACTGAGGACCGCTATCTGATGCATAAGCTCATGAAAGCGTGCCGACTGCGAATCGTTCCAGTCAGCCTGGTTCTTTATCCCCTTCTCGATGCCATCACTTAAATTCTCCAGTTCGTTTATCATCTTCTTTATATCATTTTCCATTTCACGGATAAGATCCGAGGATGCACATACAGCCATGATATTCTCCTTTTATACAAACAATCGCTACAGTCTGGTCGCGTCGTAATCTTCCACCTCTTTGAGCAGACGCCTGAGTTTCTCCTGGCATTCTTCAAGCTGTGCCAGCGGCTTACGCAGGGCATTGATACTCTGATCTATAAGAACGCCCAGGTCATTATACTTCTGGTCTCTCCATCCTCCTGCACCTGCACGCTGGTAATTCTGTGCCAGCCGCACCGACGATTCCTTTAGCTTATCCATGGACATTTGCGTGATCATGATACCGCCTTTAATGGCTTTAGCATCTACCGATACATTAGCTGCCATACCGATTCTCCCTTCGACTGTATTTTTATATCAGACGTGTGTCTTCATACTCCGTTATATATGTGATGCAACGTTGTGTGGCCGCAAGCAGCCTGTCGGCCACGTTGTCCGAAGCCGACACATAGCGGTCTATCTCACTCTGAAAATACCTTATATCCGATTCCAGCTTGTTAAATGCATCCCTCATACGGGAGAGCTTATTCTCCAGCCTGTATTTTCTGTCGGTAAGCCCGTCAACTCTCTGCTGTGTATCAAAACTCTCACGCTGCAGCCAGTCTATATCCTTATAAAGCTTGGATATCGTTCCCTC
This sequence comes from Lachnospiraceae bacterium, assembly GCA_017437785.1. GTDB lineage: Bacteria > Bacillota > Clostridia > Lachnospirales > Lachnospiraceae > NK4A136. Next base: position 6,667 of record JAFRXH010000058.1, on the reverse strand, counting down.
CGTATAAGCCAGCTCATCCGATGCCGCTGCCGCCTGCGCCTTGAAATTCTCCGCATCGGATACCGCTGCTTCGTATTCTGCTGCCGCCGCTTCGTACATCGCCTGATGCTCAGCCGCATCATTCTGATACTGCGCGTTTGCAGCTGCGGCAGCGTGAAACTCCATATCCTTTTTAGCTTTATAAGCAGCCCCTTCGCAGGCACCGGCGCTTTGCTCCGCCTGTGCTATCTCACCTTCCAGTTTTGATCTCCTGAACTCAGCATCAGCCAGATCTTTTTTTGCATAATCCAGCTCGCCATACAGCCGGTCCAGCTCCTTCTGTTCATAGGCCAGCTCGTTTTCTAGATCCCTTAACTGTTCCTCTGTCCTGCCAAGCTCCGCACTGCATTCACCGACCGCGCTAAAATATCCCGTGCTGACCCTTGCCTGCAGCAGATCCAGCTTATACTCATTCAGTGATCCGGCCACATCCATAAGAGCCGTTACCGATACATCAACCAGATCCATCATCGCCTTATACCTGCTCCGCAGCTATATTCCAGAATGCATCCACGCTTGCCGCGCAGGCGGATGCCGCACTTCTTAAGCTGCTCTCACCGCTTTTTATCTCGTTCATCGCATCGCAGAGTTCCCTGTATTTACGGTCCCTCCACTGCATGCCCGAGCGCTCTGTCTTTCTGATGAGCGTATCGGCCACTTCCACTATGGAGTCTGCTTCCCTGTTAAAAACAGCACTGTCATGCATATCCGTATCCTTCTTATTCCCAGATTATCTTATATTCCACATCCGTAAGCAGGCCTATCTGCTTGATATAATTCTCTATCAGGCTTTTGGCCTGATACTCGGCGCTCGCGATCAGATTGGTATTTTCCCTTATCTCTTCCTCCATGTTCACATCGGCAAAAGAAATGGCTTTACTGATGGTCTCAGCCTTGATCGGATTATCGTTAAATGTGCTGTCCGGTTCCTCTATGTAGGAATCGGGCGAGATGGAATCCGGCAGCTTACGGCTTGTGATATTGGGTTCCGGCAGGCTTATGCGTATCTCAGTCCCGTTCTGCTCCATCTTTATCTGATCCACGGAATAGCTGATCTCGACTTCGCAGTCATATTCCTGCATGAAATTACGGTTCTTTTCTCCCATGTGTGAGAGTCCGGTACCCGCATACTGTGTGCCGTAAGCCACATTGTGGTATATGCACTTAAGCGTGGACAGCTCACATATGCTCTTTATACGCGAAAGCTCCGGTACGAAATCCGGGGTGTCCGGAACATAGTCCGCAGACAGCACTATCACCTCCGGCTCGTCTTCGGAAACGGTACTTTCGATCTCCTCCACAGTGTCTTTCCCGCAAGCGCAAAGCATCATGATCATGAGCAGGAAACCTATGGCAAAATATCTTTTATCCATCATTCCTCCTCCTCAAAGGCCAGCACCTTTACCGTATAATGCTTTTCGGGATCCACCTGGTTAACCCAGGGCTCGACTAAAGCACGTTCAACAGCCTTGGCCGAATCCGTAGCTGTTTTCTTCAGATCGTTTAACATATTAAGCTTTAGGCGGCGGTTCATATCCGCTGTAGCAGCCGTAAAGGCCTCATTATAGGTATCTCCGGTATTATATTTATCATCCATGAAGATGAACTTGAATTTACCGTCTATGGAAGGCTCTGTAAGCTCTATCTCCGGCAGGCGGATGATTATGAGCTTTTCTTCCTCATCAAGCTCCACCCTTATCTTACTGCTGTCTATGCCTGCTTTGATCTCTGCCTTGTAAGCCACATAGTATTTAAGCCCTTCCTCTATCGTTCCGTACACCTGTGCCACTCCGTTATAAGGATACGACGCCGTATAGAGCGTAGCGCTCCTCACCGCATTTTCAAGCGTGCTTTCGGTGACCAGCTCAACCTTCCCTTCCTGTCCCACTACCACATCTTCGATAGACTCGCTTATACGTTCGGAAAGCGGCACATCATCTTTTTTGGCACAGCCCCTGACTATGAGGATCGTTACTACAGCCAATACAAATAATATGCCTGCCAAATAGAATTTAACACGCTTTTGTACGGTCAGCTCCATATAAGCTTTTTCAACATCGCTAAGCTTTTCTTTTTCTTTTTTTTCCTGATCTTTTTCTTCGCTCACTTGCCCTGATCCCGTAATAAAAATCCACAGCCGGACTCCCGGCTCAAACTCTTTCTATTTTATCACATCCGTGCCTCTCATGCTACAGAAAATGAGCCACCAATTTGTACCAATTTGTACCATTTTTATCTGCTGACTTATCACACTCTGCAGCCGATATTGCATATCAAAAGAAAACATAGTAAAATCTCAAAAGCGTCATTTGGAAAGGAAGACAGAACGATGCAGGAAATATACGATATAGACCGCTCAGAGCTGAAAGCGCTGATCAGAGGATACGGCGGCGTAGACAGTTACACAACAACCCAGGCCGCCACGATCATGGAGCTGATATTCAAAATGGCAGCCCATATGGGCTTAGATCCCCTAAAGCGTGCGGATTTCTTTGAAGCTTCAAAGCGGATCTTTAATATACAGCTGATCGATATGGGCGATTATGAGCACGGAAAATATGTTTTCGTACCTAATCATGTCACTGAGTTTGACGGCCTTCTCTTCGGTACCATCATCCCCAATATGCTGGTTGTCGCCAAAAGCGACTGGGGTTCCAACCCGCATCTTAACGAATTCATAAACAGGCTGTTTACGATAGTCTGCCTGATCAGGAAAGATAATGCCAGCGGTATAAGCGTACTGCGCAAATGCATAGATTATTTAAAGGCTTCCGCTGACAGCGCTGTAACCGTTTTTGTACAGCAGACCATCGCGGATATAGATATGACCACGCCCGAAGATGTGGCGTCAGGGGTACATTATATAGCCAAAAAAGCAGATGCTGCGATCATACCTGTCTACAGTGAACAGGTCTCTCCCGAATATCCGACAAGGATAGTTTTCGGCGCTCCCATAATCTGTGATAATAAAGAAGACTTCGGCGCCGCATGGTTAAAGGCAGAATACAGGCTGCGTGATAGCATTTCCGATCCCGCAGCCAGAGTGCCCGTTTTATGCGAAAAACATCAAAAACCTATCAGCCTCAGGGATTTCTGAATCTGCCTCTCCCAAAACGTAATTGATCCTGAATTTCCCGAAAAGGTGTTTGTCTGACAAAATGCTCATATTCCTCCCTGTCTTCATCTTCACCGCTAAATCTAATTCATTCTCCCGGGTGGCGGATACCGGGAAAAATTTACATAAAGCCATAAATCCGCTGCCTCAGTACGTATATACTATATCGTTAACAAAAGAAACGACAGGGAGGAAAAATAATATGAAAAAGAGAACAATTGCTGTAACACTGCTTAGCGCAATGATGCTCGGCGCCTGCGCAGACAAAGGGCCGGTACTTGAGAGCCCCACACAAAGGGAGGTCAGCATACCCTTTAATCACAGCGAAGCATCGCAAGAACTCACTAAAAATGTTTCAACTCTGAGCGCACCTGAATCAGAGATTAATAACGAACAGATCTCTGCGCTCTCCATAGCGGGGACAAAGCTTTTAGCAGAAACCGCTGCAGCGGAAGGCACCGGTAAAAACGTGTGCATATCTCCCGTATCCGTCGAACTGGCCTTCGGCATGGCAGAAAGCGGAGCCGGCGGAAATACCCTTTCCCAGATCGAATCAGTGATAGGCGGGGGAACTTCAATAGACGAGATGAGCCCTCTGCTCTATGAGCTTTCCACGCGCATGAAGAACGATCCGGATGTTGAGTGGAACGTAGCCAATTCCATATGGTTAAAAGATGAGGGTATCTACGATCTGATTCCGGAGTTCGCTTCCAAAGCCTCTTCATGGTATGATGCCCAGGTATGGAAAGCCCCGTTTAACGGCACCACCTTAAATGATATCAACGGCTGGGTCAACCATGAGACCCGCGGCATGATCCCCAATATACTCGATAATATATCCGATGAAGCGAGGATGTATATCATAAATGCGCTGGCTTTTGAGGCTGAATGGCTTAATGAATATGAAGATAAACAGATCTATGAGGATATGGATTTTACAAATGCTGACGGCAGCATCAGTAAAGTAACCCTGTTGCACAGCGAAGAATCCCGCTACTTTGAACTAAACGGGGGCACAGGCTTCCTTCGCGATTATAAGGGCGGCCGTTACTCTTTCATGGGCCTGCTGCCCGGGGAAGGTGTTGATCTTGATGACTATATAAAAGATCTTTCCGACAGTAATGCTGATATTTCCGAAGCAATAAGAAATACAAAAGGCGGCAACGTCGTGGTTGAAATTCCCGAATTCACGTTTGATTACGATATGGAAATGAGCGCTATCTTACAGTCAATGGGAATGACCGACGCCTTCGATCCGGAGCTTGCCGATTTCAACAATATGCTGTGCGAACAAAACGGTGATCCCCATCCTGTCTGCATTAGCAGTGTGATCCATAAGACACATATCGAGGTGGACCGCAAAGGTACCAGAGCTGCTGCTGCCACAGCACTGGAAATGACCGACGGCTGCACATCAGTGGCTGAGCCCATAGAATACATATTTGTTATCTTAGACCGTCCATTCATCTACGGAATAATAGATAACGAAACCGGTCTGCCTGTATTCTTAGGCTGCGTAAATCAGATGTAAGCAGCTGCATATACAACTGCGCTAACAAAACCGGCGGCTTTTAACAAGCCGCCGAGAGAAATATCTGTATACACATGCTTATACTATTTTACAAAAATAACTTTTGAATCTTCCAGCTCATCATAATCTCCGTTAAAGTTTTCTCCGTCTTTATGGCCAGTGCGATCGCTCCATGCAAGATAAACAGCAAAATTATTTCCGTTATCGCTGACCTTTGCACAAGGAGCAAGACCTATGCCGCCGCTTGCCGGAGTGGATTTAAAACCCTGTGCAGTATTCGCTGTAACCCATGGATTATATCCCAGCGTCTCTGTTACGGATCGCACAAATTCACAATTTAACCAATCCCCTCCATAAGCTCCTGAATAAAGAAGTATATCTTCCCCGGGATTTGTAAACTCTCTTATCCAATCCTTACTCTTATCATCCGCGCTTAAAACATTCGGATCAGCCAATGCATATAGTATAGCAGAACGGATAGTATCACATTGCTGGGTGTCAGCAGAAACTTTTGACTTTTCAATGTACTTGAGCAGCTGAGGCGCTAAAATACCGACCAGGATTGCCATAATGGCAATAACGATTATCAATTCCACTAGCGAAAAACCTTTGTTAGAGTTAACACCTTTCATCTTCTTCCTCCTTGATCATACATTAATACTGTTTGGGGTTAACACCTTTATCATAACAGCTTTATTCTGTATAACCAGCGGTAATTGGTTGCGTTTTCGATAATTTCAGTTGCATATTATAGTATATTTACTGTCAAGTTCTTTCCTGTATTTTTATGTTTACGAATTTCCGTCCTTAAATGCCCATTTTCTGCCACGCATCTGCAAAAACGGCTTTAGCCGCTATCGCTTCCACTAGTATATACGTCTGCCATGGGATCACTTGCCTTTGCCGCGCTTCCTTCAAAATATATCAAAAGCGCCGCCGCGATCAACACGACCGCCGACAGCACACACAATGCAGATTGAATTAATGTTAATCCTGATTTTTCATAACATTCTATATTCTATCATCATAACCCTCTGATAATACTTAAGTAATCCTGTCTCTGATCTACTACGGCATAGACAATAACCTGCTTCTTATCATCATCAACTTTATAAAATACAAGATCCTTTTCCAAAATAAGTACCAGATATCCCTGTCTCCTTAGCACAGAATATTTAGGTTTCACGCCCATGTGCGGATTATCCGCCAGCTTCATAATAGATTCTTCAAGATAATCCAATTTCTCCAAAGCAATATCATTCCCAAAATTATCCGCTATATATAGGACAATCTTTCGTATTAATGAATCAGCTGTATCTGTTCGTAAAACTTCGTACTTCAAGCCTTGCCCTCCTTAAGAATACTTCTTAAATCATCGAATGTATCCTTCATAGGCGCAACCCTTCCATACTTAACATCCTCATCTGCTTCTGCAAGAATTTCCAAAAGCTCGATTCTGGCTTTCATTCTCTTATACTCTTCATAGCTAAGAGATACCGTATCCCCTCTTCCGTTTACAGTAATTATAACTGCCTCATTGTTTTCACGGCATTGTCTGGATATTTCATTATAATGATTACGTAAATCTGCAGATGGTCTGATCACTTCCTGCTGTGCAAACATAAATATCACCTCCATTTTCGCATAGACATATTATATCATCATACGTCTATGCAATCAAGACAAACACTCTTCTGGTATTTTCTTCCGTTATTTTTAGGACATCCTCCACCGCCATGCCCTTAAAAAAGGTGCCTGTCACCACTGTGGTCTAAATAACGTCTACTTAAGGGAAATCATTCTTTCTGCATACTAACACATTGCATGTGCACTGTGCAATGGCCAGCAAAACGCGAAAGAATTCTTGGTATCAATGAAGTGGAACACCTGAAGCATCCTATAAATGGGTGACTTTAATAAACCAATAGCAATAATCGCTATTGGATACGGTAATGATTAGTTCTAGACTGTCAGACTGTTAC
>JAFRXH010000057.1 GCA_017437785.1 Lachnospiraceae bacterium | reverse complement strand
TCCGCAGGGCTTGATGCTATACCTGTATTATATTGACAAGCGCTTGCATAATCAGATATAATGACGGAGTGCTTTTTAGTACATTATTAACAGAAAAGAGGTTTACATAAAATGGCTGTTTCGTACAATCATCGTGAGATCGAAGAAAAATGGAGAAAACAGTGGGAAGAACATCCCATTAACGTTAATGACGGGAAGAAGCCTAAGTATTACTGTCTGGATATGTTTCCTTATCCTTCGGGATCGGGCCTGCATGTAGGGCACTGGAGAGGCTATGTTATCTCTGATGTATGGAGCAGATACAAGCTGCTTAACGGCTATTATCTTATACATCCCATGGGCTGGGATGCCTTCGGTCTGCCTGCCGAGAACTACGCTATTAAGAACGGTGTGCACCCCCGTGTATCCACTGCTGCAAACGTGGCAAATATCAAGAGGCAGATCGGCCAGATAGCGGCTATATATGACTGGGATATGGAAGTAAATACCACGGATCCCGACTTTTATAAGTGGACCCAGTGGATCTTTGTACAGATGTTTAAGAAAGGCCTTGCTTATGAGAAGGAGATGCCTATCAACTGGTGTCCTTCCTGTAAGACCGGTCTGGCTAACGAAGAAGTAGTGGACGGCAAGTGCGAGCGCTGCCATACCGAAGTTACCAAGAAGAACTTAAAGCAGTGGATGCTTAAGATAACCGCTTACGCAGACAGGCTGCTTGATGACCTGGATAAGCTTGACTGGCCTGAAAAGGTTAAGAAGATGCAGACCGAGTGGATCGGACGTTCTTACGGTGCGGAGGTAGATTTTGCTATCGATGGACCTGATGAAAAGATCACCGTATATACCACCAGACCTGATACGCTTTACGGTGCTACATTTATGGTTCTTGCTCCCGAACATAAGCTTGCTGCATCGCTTGCTACCGCAGAGACCAAAGCTGCTGTTGATGATTATATCTACAGGGCATCTACCAGATCAAATGTAGATCGTATGCAGGATAAGGAAAAGACCGGCGTGTTCACCGGATCTTATGCGATCAATCCTCTTAACGGGGCAAAGGTACCCATCTGGCTTTCAGATTATGTACTGGCTGATTACGGTACCGGAGCCATCATGTGCGTGCCTGCTCATGATGACCGTGACTTTGCTTTTGCAAAGAAATTTGATCTGCCCATAATACAGGTTATCGCAAAAGATGGCGTGGAGATAAAGGATATGCAGGAAGCATATACCGAAGCTTCGGGAACCATGATCAATTCAGGCGACTGGAATGGCATGGAATCGGCTGTCCTTAAGAAAGAAGCGCCTATGATGATAGAAAAGGCTGGAATGGGACGCAAGACCACCAATTATAAGCTTCGTGACTGGGTATTCTCACGCCAGCGTTACTGGGGCGAGCCTATTCCCATCGTTCACTGCCCTGACTGCGGTTGTGTGGCTGTTCCCGAGGATCAGCTGCCCCTGCTTCTTCCGGAAGTAGAGAAGTACGAGCCTACCGGTACCGGTGAGTCACCTCTGGCAGCTATCGACGAATGGGTAAATACCACCTGTCCCAAGTGCGGAAAGCCCGCCAAGAGAGAGACCAACACCATGCCCCAGTGGGCAGGTTCTTCCTGGTACTTCCTGCGTTATGTTGATAACAAGAATAAGGAGAAACTTGTCGACCGCGAGAAGGCTGATAAGTATCTGCCTGTTGATATGTATGTGGGCGGCGTTGAGCATGCCGTGCTGCATCTGCTTTATTCACGTTTCTATACCAAGTTCCTTAAAGATATAGGCGTGCTTGATTTTGATGAGCCTTTTACCAGACTGTTTAACCAGGGTATGATCCTTAAGAAGGCTGCAGATACTGAAAAATGGGGCGATAAGCCTGTAAAGATGAGCAAGAGTCAGGGTAATGTGGTAAGCCCCGACGAGCTGGTAATGGATTACGGCTGCGACAGTCTGCGTATGTATGAACTCTTTGTTGGTCCCCCTGAACTGGACAGCGAATGGGATCCCAGAGGGATTGACGGCGTATACCGCTTCCTTACCAGATTCTGGAATATGGTCCAGGATAACAAAGACAAGAATGCTGAGGAGACAGCAGAGCTGTTGAGACTGCGCAACTGCCTCATCAGAGATATCGACCAGAGACTTAATGCATTCAGCTTAAATACCGTAATAAGCGGATTTATGGAGTACAATAACAAGTTCATGGAGCTTACCAAGGCAGGCGGGGTTGATAAGAAGACTTTGGAGACCGCAGTGATACTGCTTTCGCCCTTTGCTCCCCACCTTTGCGAAGAGCTCTGGGAGCAGCTTGGGCATAATGAGAGCGTATTCGCGCAGACCTGGCCTGTAGCTGACCTTTCGAAGACGGTTCAGGATACCGTTGAGATCGCTGTTCAGATAAGCGGTAAGGTAAAGACCACCATACAGATCAGTAAGGATGCCGATAAGGATACGGCTATTGCTGCTGCAAAAGAAGCTCTTGGCAATAAGATAAAAGGGGATATAGTAAAAGAGATCTATGTACCCGGAAGGATAGTGAACATCGTCGTTAAGCCGTGATGAGCGACAAAAAAAGCAATATAAAAGAAAATGATGCTGCAAAGGCCGCGGAAAAGGAAAGCGAAAGACCCAAACGCCTGGAAGACTATGATCCTGAAATGCAAAAAAGGATCATAGCCGAGATAAAGAGGGCGGAAAGGAACAGGAAGATCCTTATCCTGGCCTTTGTTCTGTTGATGATAGGCGGATTCGGGGCTTACGGTCTGTATTATATAAACGCAGGCAAGGGTGATGACCGCGGGGGAGAGCTGTCCCATCTGGTGGGAAACGATGTACTGGCAAATATCCCTTCCCAGCAGGGCGATGATACATTCTATACCGCCACTATAACTGACGAGCGCGGCGTGTCACGCAAACTTGAAGTCCTTGAAGAGTACAAAACTTTATATTATTTGAACAAAGACCTAATCGGATGGCTTAAAATTGACGATACAAATATTGATGGACCCGTCATGCAGGCAGCCGATAATGAGTATTATCTGTCTCATGACTTTGACAAAAAGGACGATAAGGCCGGGACGCTCTTTTTAGACTGTGATTGTGATGTTATCCGCGGAAGTGATAATCTTATCATATACGGACATCATTTGCAGAGCGGAAGAATGTTTTCGAAGCTTTCGGCGTATGAATCGGAGAGTTATTATGCCAGTCACCCGATCATACAGTTTGATACCATTTATGAGAAAGGCACATATCAGGTGATGTATGCCTTTCGTTCGCGTGTTTATGACGCGGATCAGGTTGTTTTTAAGTATTATCAGTTTATAAATGCCCAGTCGGCAGAAGAGTTTGCCTCCAATATGGAGGAGATGAAGAGACTGTCATATTACGATACCGGTATTACAGCACAATACGGTGACAGACTGCTGACATTATCTACCTGTGACTATAACGAAGAAAACGGCAGGTTCGTAGTTGTGGCCAAAAAGATAAGATAGAAGATAAGACAGAAGATCCGATAAGCGGGAGGATTATGAAAATGGCTGAATCTAAAAGAACTGTTAACGGTTCCCATAAAAAGAAAAGAAAGCTGAACGCAAAAGGCAGGGCTTTAGTACGGCGCTCGATCGGCGGTGTATTGCTTGCATCTTCGCTTATCGTGGCAGCCATCCCGTCTGACCGCTCAGGCAAGGCCAGCGCGGCTATCCCCGATGATATGAATCTCTTTACCGCGGTCAATATGCTTAACGGCGTAAAAGAGGACGGCTCTTTCTATGGCAGGGATGATGCGGACAGGCCCGGCAACACCGGCCTGGTTTATGCGGATGACCTGATCGATGCCCCCGATGCAGGATGGGGTGGTACGTCCATCGATCTTTCAGGATATGATCCCACATCGCCGGATACACACTGGTCTTTAACGGTAAATGCCAACGGCCAGCTTCAGGAACTTTTCGGTTATTATACAACCAAGCCTGCAGGTTATCCTTCGCAGGTGGGTATCATCGGAGCGATCAATCCCGGTATCAGTTCCACCATATCCGATCTGATGATCAGCAACGTAGTATGTGAATGCTACGATTATTATACAGAGACAGAGTATTCCGCATATATGTCAAAATATACGGATTACGCCTATACTGTCGAAAACCCTACTGTCGGCAAGGCTTTTATAACCGTTGATGACGATACCAAAACAGGCGAGCCGGCGCTTACTAACAATAACGGGGAGATGCCTTTGGCAAAGCTTGGGCAGCTTTTCCCCGAAGCCAATAATCTTCTGGAAGAATATAACACGCTGTATAAATGGTTTAAGGATGAATATGGTTATGAACCTTCGTATGATGAGATGGTCGCATCGGGGTGGGACCGTTACCATATTTATTACGGCCGTAATATCAAAGCGGAAGACGCATATGTTTTCTTCTGCTCGGAACATAAAGGCAGACTTTCAAAAGAACCGCTTATAGATCATTATACCCTTGAAAAGGTCTCAACCGGTCTGATCGATGAACTGGTCAATCCCGACGATCCCACGGGGCCTAAATACAATAATGTTGATGTCAAGAATATCTATATAGTTAAAGATACATCGGAAAATAAGAACTTTAACTTTATGGATGCCAACGGTTATCTCTATGCCGTTACCAGGAATGTAATCGGTGTCGGTGACGGAGCTTTTAAGGGAAACGACTCTATAAGCAGCATAACTCTTGAGGGTGATGTCAAATACCTGGGCAAGGATGCTTTCAATAACTGTATAAGATTAAGGAATGTTACCTTAAAAGGCATAAGCTTTATAGACAGCAGGGTATTCTACGGCTGCACCAACTTAAGCAACGTATCGATGGAAGGTGATATACAGACCATCGGTAACGAGGCTTTCTACAACTGTGCGCTTTTATCTTCGATAGCTATACCCGACCAGGTCAACAATATCGGTTTCGGCGCATTTGCAAAATGCTCCAAATTATCCAACGTTACTTTAGGATCCAATAAGGATTGTACTTTGGGGGATTATGCATTCTTTGATGATCCTTTCTTAGCTACCGTTGATTTTTCACAGATGAATCTGGGTGTTTCGCTTGGAAAGGCCTGCTTCGCCCTTTCGGATAAATCCAATTCCGATGCGATGGTAAACTTTACCTTCCCTTCGGTGTTAAACCGTGACAGGGAGTTTACGGCCTACGGCGTAAACCTTGATCTGTTCAAAGACGGTACCGAGGCAAGAGGCGCAGGAAGCGGAGCGGTAGTTCCCAATACGGTCACCTTAGACAGCGCCGGAGTATCGGCTCTTAAAAGCCCCTGTGAATATAAATCTGTTGTAGGCGATTTTATCTTTGCAAACCGTTCCAGGTTAAGCAGTGTTACTTTTGATGCCATAGGCACCAAAAAGGAGCATCTGCCCATGAATACGTTTTTAGGCTGCGACCAGCTCAAAGAAGTACATCTGGCTGATGATGAAGATCTTCTGGAGTTTGACGCCAATCTCTTCCGTGATGTAAAGCAGGATCAGCTGTGTGTATACGGGCCTCCGAGCTCCACGACCAATACAGGTGAGAGCGAAGATGGCTTCGGATATTATGCACAGCCCCGTATGAGCACCTGGGCTACATATTCGGGCGTATCCGCTTATGTGCCTTACCGCTACCGCCGCGGTGATACCGATCACTTTGAGGTGGGCGGCAATACATCCGGCAAGGCGTTCATTTTCGACCTGGCGCTTAACAGTGATGGCCAGACCGCGTCGCTTCAGAACTGTACCTTCCTCGGAAACCTTGGAACTACAGAGCTGGGAACGGAAGAAGAGCCTTTCATGATCCCTGCCAGCGTGGCTGATTACAGGGTATCTGCCCTTATGCCCGGCAGCTTAAACCGCGTAAAGGATAATATACTTTATCTTGAAGTGCCCGATAACAGCCTTAATACCCTGGATGACAATACTTTTGAAAACAGCAGGATACTTAAGGGCGTTAAGCTTGGTGACTCAGTTAATACCATAGGTGATGCCTGCTTTAAAGGCTGTCCCAAGCTTGAAAAAGTGACCATAGGTCCATCGATAATGGACATAGGCGACGGTGCATTTGCTTCGTGCCCTGTTCTGCTTGATGTCTACTGGGATCAGCCTGCTAATTTAGTGGGATTTAATATCGGACAGAATGCATTTAAGACCACGTCCGATAAACTGTATTTCCATGGTAACGCTGACAGCAATATCTATGCGCCTTTTGCATATGCGATGCAGCCGGAAAATACCATCAACGGCAATACACACATCTGCTATATGACCACTCTGCCTTATGACATGACAGATCCTGCCAATACGCCCAATATGACGGATGCCGAGAGAAAGAGCCGCCTGCAGACCATGAGCATAATGCAGTATGACGGGGATGCGCTGCTCATCAACTATCCCAGATTCCAGAATCTGCCTGCATCCATAAGGTCGGCACTCAGCAACGGACAGTACGGAAGTCTTTATCAGCCTGAGCAGTATCTGGTAGGAACTACTATAAATGTATCGGTTCCCGGTGTAGTCGATACCATCGACGTTAACGCCTTCATCAATGACACACGTGTGGGAAATGACAAGAAATATCTCGAAGACGACGAACAGGCGATGTACGGTGGCATGAGCGTCGCATCAAATTATACTTCAAGAGCGCTCATAGCATCACTGGCGGATGACAGCGACCACCCCGGACTTTTCTCGGGAAGAACGGTAGATAACGGCGGTGAGATGGTAAGTGCCATCAACAGTATGAGATGGCTTACCGGTGATGATACTTATACCGTTGACAGCACACGGGGAAATGACTGGGTACAGACCATTAAACTCCCCCGTGTAAAAGAGCTGCCCGATTACTGCTTTGACAGCTGTGAACGTCTGATGAGCATAAATCTCGGAGAGAACGTGGGACAGACTTCCGATTCGATAGGACAGTTTATCTTCCATGGCTGTGATAATCTGCAGGATCTTTCGGCGGATCATACCAGAGCAAATGATAATCTGACCTGCGCTAATATGATATTGTACCGGAACGTTAACGGAGTGCCTTCGGAAGTGATTGCCTGCCTGAATGCAAGAGGGTCAAAGGCTGTAAATATCAGCAACAAGACCGATGCGGTGATATCCGACGCCATCGATCCGCTTATCAACGGTATAAGCAGCATAAGGGCTGATGCCTTTGAAGGCTGTAAATATGTAAAGACCATAGATCTTACTAACGCAGCTTCACTTCAGAAGATAGAGAACGGCTCATTTATGGGCTGCGAAAGCCTGGCCGGTATCAAATTACCCGAAAACCTTCAGGATGTCGGAGATGATGCTTTTAAAGGCTGTGATAAGAATCTGCTGGTAAGGATACCCGGTAACACGAGCATCAATGTCAATGCTTTTGACAGCTATTCGCCGGATATCTATATACGTGTACAGACTCCAGATAAGATCAACGGTTTCCTGACACCCGCATATAAGTGTACCGTGGAATCCGGCATCGGTCCCGAGCATATCCACTGGGAGCCCATGTACATGGTACGTATAGAATTCTTTGACAGTGACAGGATAACAAAGCTTATTCCGGATCTGTATAAATCTATAGAAAACGGCGCCATCGATCTGGCAGACAGCGAACTGCCCGATTCCTCACAGATACCTTATTTTACCGAATGGGGATGGATGATGGATGACGGAAACGGCAATACGCAGCTGATCACCGGCCATTATGCTACACACGGTATAAAGGAAGACAGACAGATATTTGCTATTACCAATGCGCCTACGCCTCCCGATCCTGTTTATTACACCGTTACCTTCTATGATGATATAGGCGGGCCGATCCCCGGAGCGAAGGAGCAGGTAGAAGCAGGCTATACTAACTTCATGCCCAAAGACTGGAAAATGGGACTTACCACCCAGGTCAGCGGACGCAATGCATCTGACTGGGAATTCGATTGCTGGATATGCTATGCGGATGGCGTAAAGCAGGCTGATGATGCCATCTATCACGCCACGATAAACAGCGACTGGACCTGCCACGCATCCTTTAAGCAAAAGAGCAGTGCCAGCAGCAATACCCCCACTACGGCGCCTACGGGGGCTACAGGCACTACAACACCCACGCCCAGGACGCCTACACCGACAAATTCAACTAATCCTACATCAGCACCTACCGGCACACCCACCGGCGCTACCCCTACATCCGGCGGAAGCAGCAGCCAGAATTATACCGGTAAGATGTATTATGCTATTGTCGAGAACGGTTCGGGATCAGGTCAGTATCCTCCCGGAAGTGTGATCACGCTCACGGCATATGCCGCACCCGAAGGCAGGACCTTTGACCGCTGGACCACATCAAATACCGATATAGGCTTAAGCAACGCGCTGGCTTCATCGACCACCTTTATCATGCCCAGTCATGACGTAAAGGTTACGGCTACGTACAGGAGCGCATCAGCCAGCGGAAATGCTGTTACTCCCATAGCACCTACAGGCGTCAATCCGACAGGAACACCCGTCGGACCTACCGCAACCCCTACACCCGTGGGATATAACAACGGTACGGAAGTGCGTATAACAACAGATACCATCGATAATAATAAAAAGAACTTAGGAAGCGCATCGGTAGCCGGCTCAACAGATAACTTCATAGTGAAGGTCACCGATTCCGCAGCAGCAACCGCAGCAGTAGAGGCAGCTCTGCGCACGGCATACGGCGAGCGCTTTACGGATCTGCGTTATGCGGCATTTGATATCTCGCTTTATGATTCTACCGGTACTTATCTGGTGGCAAATGCCAATAACCTTGCCGTTACGATCACGCTGCCCATCCCGGAAGCGCTGCTTTCGTACGCCGGAAATAACAAGGCGGGAGCGGTGATAAACGGACAGCTTCAGGAACTGGCTGTTAACTACACAACGATTGACGGTGTACCCTGCATGAGATTTACCGCAAACCACTTCTCACCTTACACCATCTATGTTGATACAAAGAATATAATAAGGGGTATAACCGACAATACACCCAAGACCGGCGACGGCATAGCACCCAAGTGGTTCTTATCGGGCGGAATGCTCTCGATGTCGGCAGTGCTGTTCCTTTGGAAAGAGAAGAACCCTTTGATAGCGCAGGATAAAAAGAGAAGAAAAAGATCATCCGGCAGGTAAGATATGGATAAAAGATTCATACCATTAATACCCGTAATAGCGGCCGCCCTGGTACTTCTGATAGGCGGGATATACTATGCTAATGCATCCACAGACGGTGACTTCAATGTGACCGGCGGTGTCTTGCACAGTTATAACGGGACAGATACCAGGGTCGTAGTACCTCCTACAGTTCAGACGATCGGGCGGGAAGCCTTCAGCGGCAATCCCTTCATCGAAGAGGTAAGCTTTTCGGATAGTGTCACCAAGATCGATGAATCTGCATTTAAGGACTGCCCTGTGCTGAAGAAGGTCGTCATTCCCGACAGCATTGCGACCATAGGTGATTCGGCTTTCTGGGGCTGCTTACAGCTTAAAGATGTAAGCATAGGTAAAGGACTTAAAAATTTCGGGAACGGTGCATTTTCCGATTGCGATTCTTTAAGATCTATCGCGGTAGCTGCGGAAAACCCCTATATCTGCAGCGAAGGCAGTGCCGTGTTTAATAAATCCAGGTCGAAACTGTATCAGTTTGCGGCCGGCTCATTGACCCAGAGTTACGGGATCCCCGAGAATGTGACCGAGTTATCGCGTTACGCTTTCTGGGGCTGTGACAATCTCAGGAATGTAGTGATCAACGGTATGAAAAAGATACCGGATCACGCTTTTTCCAATTGTACCGGTCTTATAAATGTCAATATGCAGATACCTACATCAGAAATAGGTATCAGGGCTTTTTCAGGCTGCAGCAGTCTTCTTCAGGTCATTATCCCCGAATCGGTGGGAAAGATCCATGAGACGGCTTTTGAAGGCTGTCCGGATAATCTTTGCTTTGTCTGCGATACATATTCGTATGCTTACCGCTATGCCGATGAGAATTTCCGTCCTGTTTCCGCCACGCCGCTTATCAATGTAAGATACGTTACCGGCGAAGACGAAGACAGTGTATATATTGTTGCACAGGACGGTACTGTACTGGTATCCGAAAAAGACAGCTACATCCCGGATGATGAAGAGCCTGTTTCCCCTGCAGGGGATATCGCATTTACTGATCCTTCATCGGAAGATGCGCAGCATAACGCTTTAAGGATAACCACACAGGGAGTGATACTGGGTAATTCACCGGTCGTATCGGACCGCGCATATGTTCAGGTTGACGCTGCCGATTTTACAGTGGTCGATCCCAACACCCTGCCCAAAACAGATAAGCGCGTCATAAACGATCATGCCCATTACCTGGATCAGACCCTTACGGAATATACCTTTGATCCCGGACTTGAAAGAATAGAAGATTTTTCATTTGCACGTACGCACCTTACGGAAGTGATATTACCCGAAGGACTTGTTTCCATCGGTGAAGGAGCTTTCTATCATTGTGATATGCTTGGCAGTGTCGTGATACCTTCCAGCGTAAAATATGTCGGAAAGAATGCATTTAATTTCACTCCGTGGTATAATAACTGGATGGAGAATGCCGCAGACGGCGATCTCTTGGTAGTGGGAGACGGAGTGCTTATCGGCGTCAAAGGCGATCTGCCTGATGAGCTGCCTTCTTATGTCAAGAGCGTATCGGACGGCATCCTGAAATAAATAAAAAGGAGTAATACAAAAATGTCAAAGATTCAGATGACCACCCCCCTTGTTGAAATGGATGGGGACGAAATGACCCGGATACTCTGGGGGATGATCAAAGAGGAACTTATCAATCCTTATGTAGAGCTCAAGACGGAATATTATGATCTGGGATTAAAGCACAGAAACGAGACCGATGATCAGGTGACCATCGATTCCGCAGAAGCGACCAACAGACTGGGCGTCGCTGTAAAGTGTGCTACCATAACCCCCAATGCGGCCAGAGTTAAGGAATATGACTTAAAGGAAATGTGGAAGAGTCCTAACGGAACCATCAGGTCCATACTTGACGGTACCGTTTTCCGTGCCCCCATCCTGGTAAAAGGCATAGTACCTTATGTGGCAAACTGGAAAAAGCCCATAACAATAGCGCGTCATGCATACGGTGACGTATATAAGAATGTTGAGATAAAGGTACCCGGTGCCGGCAAGGCAGAGCTGGTATATACGGCTGCAGACGGCAGTGAGATACGTGAGACTATACATGAATTCAAGGGCCCCGGCATAATCCAGGGTATTCACAATACAGAGAGCTCCATACGCTCATTTGCACAGGCATGTTTTAAATATGCTGTCGATACCAAGCAGGATCTGTGGTTTTCAACCAAAGATACCATCTCCAAAAAGTACGATCATACTTTTAAAGACATCTTCCAGGAGATATATGACGCAGAGTATGCTGATAAGTTCAAAGAGCTGGGAATAGAGTATTTCTATACGCTCATCGATGATGCCGTAGCACGTGTGGTACGTTCAGAAGGCGGATTTATCTGGGCCTGCAAGAACTACGACGGTGATGTTATGAGTGACATGGTCGCTACTGCATACGGCGATCTGTCCATGATGACTTCCGTGCTGGTATCTCCTAAGGGCGTATACGAATATGAAGCCGCACACGGCACGGTACAGCGTCATTATTACAAGCATCTTAAGGGTGAGGAAACCTCAACCAATTCCATAGCCACTATATTTGCATGGACCGGAGCTTTAAGAAAGCGCGGTGAGCTTGACGGCATTGCCGGGCTCTGCGAATTTGCAGACAGACTTGAAAAGGCCTGCATAAAGACAGTAGAGGACGGAAAGATGACCAAGTCGCTTTCGCTTATCTCTACCTGCAAGGATCCCGTTATACTTAACAGTCTTGACTTTATAAAGGCGATAAGAGCTACATTTGACGAACTGGGGTAAAAATGGCAAAAAAGGAAGACGTATTCAAACCTGCACTATTCGGAAAGCGGATACCTATAATATCGCTTGACAACAAGTGGTACAAGCTCATGGCCGGCATCGAGCATACTCAGCATATGCAGGAGCTCGAAACCGAGCTTAAGGAGCTCTTAAAGCGCCAGGGCAAATTAAATACCGAGTCGCGTGAGATACGTGCCCGCAAATCAAAGCTGATGGAAGAGATAGTGGGCGTTATGGACGAAGAAGACGGAAAGCAGAAGCAGTCCGATTACTCATCTCAGATAAATGCCTTAAACCAGAAGCTTGACGAGTATCAGGAAGAACTGATGGATCTTCCCAAAGAGATCGACCGTGTCAATTACGAGCTTATGCTCGATACGATGGAGATCTGCTATGATCAGATAGCCGATAATACACAGCGCATCAACGAGATATCCGAATGGATAGCCGAAATGCGCGTAGAACTTAAGAAAAATGTGGTCCGTAAACAGGAAGCCGAGCTTAAGAACCAGCAGATATACAGCTACATGCACGATATCTTCGGGGCGGAAGTGATAGATATCTTCGATATGGAATATAATCCCGAAGTGGAACATGTGGTAAAAAGTGCTGCTACGCCTAAAGCCGATAAAGCCGGCACAAAAGAAAACACACAGGATAAAGCTTCCGAAGAAGGATCCGGAGAATGATATCATGTTACATCAGGAACGCGTATTTGCAACAGTAAATCTGGATAATATCCATTACAATATACGTCATGTACGGGAATCGATCCCCAAAAAAACAAAGATAATGGCCGTCATCAAAGCAGACGGTTACGGTCATGGCGCCGTACGTATAGCCCAGGAGCTTTCCATGGTGGATGCCGTATGGGGCTATGCCGTTGCCACCATCGATGAAGCTCTGGATATAATCGAACAGGGCATAGGAAAGCCTGTTCTCATTCTGGGTTATACTTTTCCCTCAACAATCCCGCTTGCTGTTGAATACGGTATCAGGATAAGTCTTTTTGATATGGACAGCGCAAAGCTTATTTCCGAGACGGCTGTCAGAAGTAATCGTGAAGCGCTGGTACACATCAAGCTGGATACCGGTATGGGACGCATAGGGATCAAGCCTGATGATGAAGGACTGCGTTTTGTAAAAGAGGTAACAGCCCTGCCCGGCATAAAGGTAGAAGGTATCTTTACGCATTTTGCCAGAGCGGATGAATCCGATAAGACTCCGGCCAGGGAACAATATGCACGCTTCAGCACTTTCGTTGACGATCTTCATGATATGGGGATAGATATACCACTGAAACACTGTGCAAACAGTGCATCGATAATGGAACTGCCGTTTACGCATCTCGATCTGGTACGCAGCGGTATCATCACCTATGGCCTTTTGCCTTCGGACGAGGTGGATCCTTCAAAGATAAAGATAAAACCCGCCATGGAGATAAAGACCAGCGTGATACATGTTAAAGACGTTCCCGCAGGAACGCCGATAAGCTACGGCGGCACTTTTGTCACTAAGCATCCTTCACGCATAGCCACTCTTTCCGTAGGATATGCCGACGGATATCCCAGATGCTTATCAGATAAAGGATGCGTTCTGCTATACGGAAAACGTTATCCCGTGATAGGACGCGTATGCATGGATCAGATGATGGTTGATGTGACCGGCAATAACGATGTAAAACCGGGCGATCTGGCAACGCTGGTAGGTATAGACGGTGATGAGCAGATAACGATGGAAGAATTTGCCTCCCTTTCCGGGCGCATCAATTATGAGGCTGTATGCGATATAGGAAAGAGAGTTCCGAGAGTTTATATCAGAAACTGAATCAGTATCAGGTAAGGAGAAAGGCGGAAAATGGAAGACGACTCTAAGCCGCGATGGTTTGAGCGGCTGTTTAAAAAGAAAAGAGAGCTTACAGAAGACGGTACGGAGAAAGAGATCATCGCCATAGTAAATGAAGGGCAGGAGAACGGTACCATAGAACCCGAAGAAGCGGAGATGATCGCCAATATCTTTGAACTGTCCGACAAGGAAGCGGGTGATATCATGACACACCGCAACCATATCGTAGCTTTTGAAGATACCATCAAGATCAAAGATGCACTCAAAGAGATCATCAACAATAACTTTTCACGATATCCGGTCTATCATGAGGATCTTGATCATATTATCGGTATACTGCATCTTAAAGACGCCATACGTATGCGCGAAGAAACTCCCAAGCTAAATCCCAGTCTTGAAGAACTGAAGGACGATCTGCGCGAAGCGGTATTTGTCCCGGAGACAAAGACTATAAATTCGCTGTTTAAACAGATGCAGTCCTCCAATACGCAGATGGTAATAGTCGTGGATGAATACGGACAGACTTCGGGCCTTGTAGCTATGGAGGATATACTGGAAGAGATCGTCGGTAATATCCAGGATGAGTATGATAAGGATGACGACCGCATAGTCGAGGACGATAAAGGTGACAGCTACCTGATAGAGGGACTTACAAAGCTGGAGGATCTTTCGGAACGTCTGGGTATAGACTTTGGTGATACCGAATTTGAGACGATAAACGGTTATCTCATTTCTCTTATGGAACATATCCCGGAGGAAGGCGATCATTTCGAAACAGATATAGGCGGCTATCATTTCAAAGTAGAGGATGTAGAGGATAAGGTGATCAGATCCATCAGTGTAAGCAGGATAGCAAAATAACACTTAGTCTACATAACTTGCCAACAATAACAATATGTGGTAAAATACCATGGATTAAATCAAGATAAGGAGAGTTTTATGTCAGGACATTCAAAATTTGCGAACATCAAGCATAAGAAGGAAAAAAATGATGCGGCAAAGGGAAAGATATTTACCATAATCGGCCGTGAAATCGCAGTAGCCGTTAAGGAAGGCGGTCCCGATCCGGCTAACAATTACAAGCTGGCAACCGTTATCGCTAAGGCAAAGGCTAATAATATGCCCAACGATACCATAGACCGCGGTATCAAAAAAGCATCCGGTGAAGGCGGTAATATCAATTACGAACATATCACTTATGAAGGATACGGCCCCGGCGGAACCGCGATCATAGTTGAGACGCTTACCGATAACAAGAACCGTACTGCGGCAAATGTACGCGCTGCTTTTTCAAAGGGTGACGGTAATATCGGTACTCCCGGCTGTGTATCTTTCATGTTTGATACCAAGGGACAGATCATAATCGATAAGGAAGAATGCGATCTTGACGCCGATACCCTTATGGAGAAGGCACTGGATGCAGGTGCAGAGGATTTCTCGGAAGAGGAAGATTCTTTTGAGATCATAACCGGTCCGGATGATCTGGAGAGCGTACGCAAGGCGCTTGAGGATGAAAAGATCCCCATGGTCAGCGCCGAAGTGACCAGGCTTCCCCAGAATTATGTTGAAGTGACAGATGAAGATGCCGTTAAGCGTCTTACACGTATACTGGATCTTCTGGATGATGATGACGACGTTCAGAATGTCTATACCAACTGGGATGAATGATAAATAATGAATGAAGTTCTCGCTATCGTTGTGCCCTGCTATAACGAAGAAGAAGTGCTGCCGGACAGTATCAGCATACTTAAGGGAGTTCTTAATGAAATGAAGGCGGCTCATAGCATCAACGAGAAAAGTTTTATACTTCTGGTTGATGACGGGAGCAGGGACAGGACCTGGGAAATAATCAAAGAAAACCATGATAAGTCCGACGATGTATGGGGACAGAAGCTCTCCAGAAACTGCGGGCACCAGTCAGCTTTGCTTTCGGGACTTATGACTGCTAAGGACCGCGCTGATATCAGCATATCAATTGACGCCGATCTGCAGGATGACGTGCGTGTTATCAGCGAAATGGTTGATAAATACCATGAGGGCTGTGAGATAGTATACGGTATCCGCGGGAGCAGGAAAAAGGATTCGTTCTTTAAACGCAGTACGGCGCAGGGCTTTTATAAACTCTTATCATCGATGGGAGTAAAGACGATATACAACCACGCTGATTTCAGACTTATGTCTAAAAAAGCGCTGGAAGAGCTGTCGCAGTATCATGAATCGAATCTTTACCTTCGCGGGCTTATCCCTTTGCTGGGGCTTAAGACCGGTGAAGTGGTTTACGAACGCGGTGAGAGAAAAGCCGGTGAGTCAAAGTATCCTTTGAAAAAGATGCTGGCACTGGCTGTTAACGGGATAACATCTTTTTCGACAGAACCCATAAAGATGGTATTAAGGACCGGAGTGCTGGTATTGTTCGTGTGTCTGGCTGCGGCAATATATGCCTTCATCTCTTATCTGAGCGGGAATGTTGAAAAAGGCTGGACGTCCCTTATCCTTTCCATATGGTTTTTGGGAGGAGTACAGCTTATAGCCATAGGTGTTATAGGCGAATATATAGGTAAGATCTACAGCGAGTCGAAACACAGGCCGCTGTATCATATAGAAGAGTTACTGGATAAATGATAAGAGCCCCGCTCTCATAGATCAGTATCAGGAGGTATCCGCATTGGCCGGTATTCAGACGCCCGAAGAAGCAGCTAAATTAAGGGAACTTGAAGAATCACTTGATTTCCTGAAAGAACGCAAGATGGCAGAAGAAGACAGGATGCACGAGCAGAAAAAACGTGATCTTGCCATGACTAATGCTAAAGTAGAATCCGATCCGCAGAATCCGCTTCTTGCATCGCCCAGAGCAATTGTGCAGGAAAGTCCTAAAACGGCTGCAGCTGCACCACTCCCGGCTTCGTCCGGCGCATCTTCTACAGGACAGAGCGGCAAAGAAGCAGCTGTATCCGATACTGCGGATAATAAAAACGAAGATACTATCCCGACTGTCACAAAGATAAGTGAGATGAGTGCACTTGACAGAGCCAGAGCCAGCAGGTTTGCTCCGCCCAAACATATACTTGAGAAAGCCGGCGGCATAAAGCCTTTGGAAAGCAGCAGCGGCAATAAGGATAATACCGATACCGCAAAGCCGGAAAAAAGCGTGAGTTTAAGTACCAATTCACGCGGAGGTGTTGCTCCTGCCATCACACCACCTAAGGAAGTGGCGCGTCCACAGACTATGACAGCTGCTACACCCAAGCCTCTTTCGCCCAAGCCTGTCAGCCCCCATGGCATCTTAAAGGATGCGATGAGCGCAGATGAAGCTCAGAGACAGGGCGTTTTGGCTCCGGGTACCCACGAAAAAAAGGACGATAATAAAGACAGTGTATCAAAGGGCGACACCAGGGAGATACCAAATGTCGGCAAAGCGATCGATATATCGGCCGCATTATTTTTTCGAACATGTCATATTTTTTAATTAACTCAATTAAAACCGGGAATAATTTATCGCATCTACTATCCTTAAGTTCGAT
>JAFRXH010000056.1 GCA_017437785.1 Lachnospiraceae bacterium | reverse complement strand
TGATGACGATGGTGACGATGGTGATGACATTGATGTTAACACACCCATCGATACTGATGAGGAAGAGGGCGTGAAGATCAATTCCGACGGAACCGTTACACTTTATGACTGGATGGATATCAATGTTGCCGATATAGCACCTCTTAAGGGATATGAGCTGCAGAAAGATTATTCGACCAATAGCAGTCTTATGTATTCAGATGGAAGCTGGTCCTATTACTATGTAGGTACTACAGGCTGGGCTGAATGGGAAGACGTTATGAAAAACGGCGAAAAGGTAACAGATGACGGTTATGATTATTATGTGGTAATGGATGGCACTAACTGCAAGATGGTAATGGATCTGGGTGTTAAGTATGACGGACATCCCGTTATCGCAGCTGTAGAAGGCGAGTATGACGAAGATGCCAGCGATTTCACATATGCTACCTACTACATCACGTTTGAATATGGCGACGGCAGCTGGTGCCAGGTAATGCTTGATTCCAGCAAGGTTGCTGATTGGGAGCCTGAAGATTACATCGATGCTTTTGACCAGATCTTCCAGTAAAAAAATATATAAAACCTAGCTTAAAGACCGGCTGCCTGAATAAGGCAGCCGATTGTTTGTAATCGCATTGGATCACAACCACCGGCTTAGCCGGTGGTTGTGATTTTGAAAGAAAAATGTTATACTATTAAACTGTATGAAAGAGATACTCGAAAAGATACTGAGCGGTGAATATGACTTCGGAGAGGAAAGGCTTCCTCTCTCGTTTTCGTGTGATGAGATATATTCGGAGAGCCTTCCCGATATGGTGCTGCGGGGCAGCTTTAATGTGTATGCCGCAGACGGAGCGAAAGGATATATCTATTCCGATGATCTGAGAATATCCGTTGAAGAGGAAGAATTTGAGGGCAAAAACTGCGAGATAAGATACTCGATCGATACCCATGGCCTGCCTCACGGAGCAGGCAGGGAAGGGCGTCTTCTTATAGTATCCGATCATGGCGAGTACGAACTGCCCTGGAAGATAAGCGTAAGCGGCAGACAACCGGATTCGTCGATGGGTGAGATACGCAATCTTTTCCATTTTGCAAATCTGGCGAAAGCTGACTGGAACGAGGCGCAGGAGTTGTTCTATTCGGGCAGTTTTAAAAATGTGCTCGAAGGATCTGATAAGAGTTTCATTACGGCTTACAGGGGCTTTTCGCATCAGAGCGGAAACGCCGCCAATATGGAGATGTTCTTAGAGGTCAGCAGGAAAAAGACCAGGCCCGAATACACGCCCGAAACAGAGCGTGTGGATATGGTGCTGCCCAGAAAGAGCATGCGCAGACATCTTAAGCTTGTCAAGGAAGGCTGGGGTTTCAGCGGTTTACATATCGAATGTCACGGCGACTTTTTATATACCGAGCAGGATACCGTCACGGAGGCGGATTTTACCGATAACGTGGCACAGATCCCTTATGTGATCGAGCGCGAAGCGCTTATCCCGGGTGAGAACCATGGGGAGATCATAATAAAAGACAGGCTTGATGAGATACACATACCTGTATGTGTGAATGTTCCCTGCGCAGAAGTGGATAATATCGAGCATAAAAACCGCTCGTACCTGATGAAGCTGTATCTGGCGTACCGTACCGGGGCTATGACGCTTGGTGATTTTGTCAGTGATGCCGAGAAGCTGATAGACCGTGTACTTAAGGCCAGATCGGATGATCTGGAGTACAGGCTGTATCAGGCACAGATGCTTGTGGTACAGAAGCGCTTTGATGAAGCACAGGGGATACTGGACCGTGTTGCCGTACTGGCTGATGAGAACGGTGTGAGCGCGGCCCAGGAAGCATACCGTCTTTATATGCAGAGCCTGTGCTCGGATGATGATGAATATAAGGAGAGGCTCTTTGGGCACGTAAAGGGGCTGTATTATAATGATGAGTCCAACTGGCGTCTAGCATGGGTATTTATGTCCATGGATCCGGACTGTGTGGGCAACGAAAAGAAGAAATGGCGTTTTATACGGCAGCAGTATCTGCAGCATGGCGCATTCTCACCTGTATTACTGCTGGAGGCGTACCACATTATAGTGCAGGATCCCAAGCGCATGGACGAGATAGGGGATTTTGAACTGGCGCTTATCCAGTTTGCACTTAAAAGAGGAATACTTACCAAAGAGATGAAGGAGCGTTTTGCCCTGCTTTCGATGGAGGTGCATTCCTATTCCGAGGAGATGTGCGCTCTGCTTAAGGAGTGTTACTATCCCGAGGAGAGTATAGTGCTGCTTGAAGCGATAGCGCTGCATCTTATGCGCGGCAACCGCTGTGATGACGGGCAGTTTAAATGGTATAAGCTGGCAGTAGACCGCGAACTGCGCTTAAGCCGTCTGTATGAATATTACATAATGAGCGCACCTTTGGATCACAAGGGCAGCCTTCCGCGCATAGTGCTCATGTATTTTGCATACCGTTCACCTTTGGATGTGGACAGAAATGCCTTTCTTTATGCCAATGTCTTAAGACACAAGAATGAATATCAGGAGCTTTACGAACAGTATCTGCCCACTATTACCGACTTTGCTTCGGAACAGATACTTAAGGGCAGAGTGGATGATAATCTGGCGTATATCTATAAAAAGCTGCTTTCGGGAAAGAAGCAGGATCAGAAACTGACCGACGCCTATACCGAGCTGATGTTTACCATGAAGATCAGGATAAAGCATCCCGGAGTGGTGAATCTGGTCCTGGTTTACGAGCATCTTAAGGAAGAACAGGTATATCCTATCTATCTGGATGAGGTTTATATCCCGGTATACGGCGACCAGTACAGTCTTTTCCTTGAGGATGAATGGGGCAACCGTTATCTCGATGAGAACCTTTATGAAATGAGGCCTTTGCTTAAGGAAAGACCGGATTCAAAGCGTCTTACGGCGGAGGCAGAGCTTTCGGTGGGCGGTATGCTGAGCCTGGCCGAGCAGGGGGGCGACAGCCTTTCAGTCAGCAAGGATAATGCGGCTGTGCTTTTGCGCTTAAGCGAGTGCGATGAGATAACCGAAGAATACCGTCTGCGCATAAGGATAGCACTGGCAGAATACTATTTTGATAATGATGAGATAGCGCCGTTAGATGAACTCCTGGGCAGGTTTGAGCCGCTGACTATGGATGCGGTTGATCGGGAGCGCTGTATACGCATCATGGTCGCAAGAGGTTTTTATGAAGATGCATTTGACTGGATCAAGCTCTGCGGCTGTGAGGGTATAGATATAAAGATCCTAGTGCGTCTGTGCGACAGACTTATGGCGCGTAATGATATGGAGTACAGTCCGGAGATGCTGAAGCTCTGCTGCCGGATAATGGCACAGGGCAGATATGATGAAGAGATACTTCTCTATCTGCTGCGTTACGGCAAAGGTACGCTTAAAGAACGCAAAGAACTGTGGAGAGCAGCCGACTCGTTCGGGCTGGATGTACAGGATCTGCTGGAGAATATGATGCTGCAGGTGCTCTTTACCGGATCGGATACGGATGAGAAAGCAGCGATATATCTGGGGCATTTAAGCGGCGGAGTGGGCGCAGAACTTGAGCGCGCTTATCTTGCCAGGCTCTGCTACGATCACTTTATCCTTCAGAAGGATATGGACGATAAGGTATTTGAACGTGCGGCACAGCTGTACAGGCTTGAGGAACCCATACAGACGGTATGTGTACTGGGATGGCTTAAGAAGGCATCGGAACATGTTAGGGAAAGAAAGCTTAAGGAAGATGAGACGCAGCTGTGCAGGGAGTTCCTTGAGCAGATGCATGCGCGGGATATCTTCCTTCCCTTCTTTACGGCTTTTTCGGGGATAGATCCTCTCTGCCGTGCGATGGCCGGACAGAGCTTTATCGAATACAGAGGGCACAAGGACAGCCAGGTAGTTCTGCACTATGCGGTGGAGACAGGTGAAGATACGGAGCCGGAATACCGCCGTGAGGAGATGCAGCACATCTATGAAGGCATTTACGTGAAGCGTTTCTCACTGTTCTACGGTGAGCGCATCCATTATTATATAACGGAGGAAGACGGCCGCAATGAACGCCTTACGCGTTCGGCGCTGCTCGAATACAGGGACGATATGCACGAAGAGGGTGAAGACCGCTTCACCATGGTCAACAATATGGCGATAGCCAGGGATATGAATGACGAGGTAACCTTCCTAAAGCTGATGGAGGATTATAACAGGCAGGCATATCTTACTGAAGCGTTGTTTGTCCCGGCCGGATCCGGTGTGGGAGGAAATAAGTGATGAGCGGCATCGAGAGCCTCAAAAATGTGATAAGCGGTGCCGTAAAGGACCGTTTCTATATAGGCATCGATCTTAGCGATGAATTTTCGCAGGTAAGCTATTCCTGCGGCAGCGAGGAGCCGGTAACGCCAAGTCTCGGTTCGGGGGCAGACAGGCTCTGCATCCCCACCATGCTTGCCAAGAAATACGGTGAGAGTTCCTGGTCATACGGTGAAGAGGCGATGGAGCTGAGCGCTGCTGACGAGGCTTTTCCTGTGGACCGGCTGATAGAGCGTGCCCGCAACGGCAGGGCTGTTGAGGTGGAGGCGGTAGACTACAATCCCGTCGATCTGCTGGCGCTGTTTATACGTAAGTGTCTGTCGCGCCTGTATTCACAGGCTCCGCTTGAAAAGGTCGCAGCCATAGTGATAACCGTTGAGGAGCCGGATGAGCAGATGATAGCCATCCTGGGGCGCGTGGTAAAGACGTTGAGGCTTAAGAGCGAGCGCGTTTTCTTCCAAAGCCATTCGGAGAGCGCATATCATTACATAATGCATCAGGCCAGGGATGTTAGGGCGGCGGATGTGTGTATCTGCGATCTGCGGAGCACCGGCCTTAAGCTGACGCTGTTTTCAGAAAACATTCAGACAAGGCCTCATGTGGTTATAATGCAGGAGCGCGAGTATGTGGACTTCGTTCCAGAACAGCTTGAAGGAGTAAAGAATGCCGACGGCAAGAAGTATAAAAAGGATCAGGAGTTTTACCAGATACTGTACGGTATCCTGGAGGGAAGGCGTGTATCGGCGGTATATCTTTTAGGAGAGGGCTTCGAGGGCGAATGGTGCTCGGAGAGCCTTAAGTATATATGCAAAGGGCGCAGGGCATTTAAAGGTAATAATCTCTTCAGTAAGGGAGCCTGCTACGGAGCAAGGGAGAAGCTCGAACCCTCCGAAGAAGAGAAGATGAGCGTGTTCCTTGGGCAGGACAAGGTAAAGGCCAATGTGGGCATGAGTGTGATGCGCGGCGGTGAAGAAGCGTATATGGCGCTTCTGGATGCCGGCAGGAACTGGTATGACAGCTATAAGGACTGTGAGCTGATGCTGGAGCCCGGAGACAGGCTGGATTTTATCATAACACCATTAAACGGCAAGAATACAAAGATAGTTCCGATGTATCTGACGGGACTGCCCAGAAGACAGAGGCGTGCCACCAGGATACATCTTAAGCTGTCGATGCTATCTGAAACAAAGGTCAATGTGATAGCTACCGATCTGGGCTTCGGGGAGATATTTGCTCCATCCGGGCTTGAGTGGGAGAGCAGTTTCAGTATATTGTGAGGACGGGATATTGACAGGAGTATTCCAGTGTGTGGGACGGTATGCATCCGAACCTCTCACTATCAAAATACATATATCAGGGTATGGTGTATCGAGGAGCTGTGTTATTACATATGTGAGAATGCAGATCTTCTGGACGAGTCGTTTGCATCTAATGAGCTCATCGACTGGATCGCGGATGAGTGCGGCCTTAAGGAACTGGCCAACAGGTTAAAGGCCGTAAGGCGTCAGAGTGTCAAGCTTGAAAGTTTTGTTGCCGAGATCCTGAATGCGGCTAATTATGTCGATGAGGAAGAACTGCGCAGGATCGGACGGGTGATCAGGGCCAACCGCAGCATGCCCGAGACCGGCAGGCTCATGGTTTTAGCGGATTACTTCCTAAGAGGCGGTAATTTTATGCCTGCCCTTAATACATACATCAGATTACTGGGGATGGAAGAAGGCGGTCCTGATGAGCGCCAGCTGTCACGGATATATAATAATCTGGGTGTGATCTACGCAAGGCTGTTCTGCTTTGAGGAAGCAGCAGGATATTACATGAAGGCCTATGAACTGGATCCTTCCGAGGATATAATGTTTGCGCTGCTGGCGGCTAAACGTATGCAGCTGGGGGATATGGAGTATCTGGAATTTTTGTCATCCCTTGAAACGGATACAACGGTATCCGCCCATCTTGAAGAAGTGATGGAGCAGGCGCTTAAAATGTATGCGGCTTCCGATCGCGGAAAGATGACGGATGAGATGCGCAAACTCCGTATAGGGAGCGACCGCAACGAATATGCGGCTAATGCTTTCAACTTCCTTCAGGATGAAAAGGAAAGATACAGAAAGTATATGGCGGAGTGATCGGCATGGGTTTCTTTACGAAGCTTAAGGAAATTTGGAGGAAGTGGTTTTTCGGCGATCTCGAAGACGAAGATGAAGAGTGGGACGAGAATTCGCTGGAGGACGAAAAGCCTGCGGGAGAACGGAAAGCAGGATATTTCAATGATGCCGATACCCGTACGGTGTATGTGCTTGAAACACTGCAGCAGATGAGTGAAGCTGCGGGCAAGGTGGAGCAGTATCAGAGCGAATACGATGCGGTGACCGCCCTGCTCAACGATATGGAGCAGATAGAGAACCTGGTGGGCGATGTTCATGACAGTATCACCACGCAGGCCCAGAGGATAGAGAAGCTCGAGAAAGAACGGCGCCGGGCTTTTGAAGACGGACTGATCCTTGACGATTACCGGATGGATCTTTTAAAACGCTATGAAGACGGCATACCTGCTGCGATAGAGAAGATGAAGGAAGCCGAGAAATACCGCCGTCTGGTCAAGATGGATCTGAGAAAGATGGAGGCGGAAAAGGCTTCATGCCGGTATCAGATGAGAGAAGCCATGATCACTCTTTCAAACAGCAGGGGTGTGGCGGTGATCTGCGCGGTGGCCGTGATATGTGCGATAATCCTGCTGGCCATACTGCAATATGCGTTCGGCATGGACGTGAGCTGGGGATATATGATGACCGGCGGTGCAGGGGCGATAGCTCTTACGGTGATGTTTGTAAAATACCAGGATGCGGCTAAGGAGATAAAGAAGCTGCAAAAGGCCAGGGATAAGATCACCGTTTTGCATAACACCGTCAAGATACGCTACGTCAATAATACCAATCTTTTGTCATATATGTATACAAAGTACGATGTAAATTCGTCAAAGGATCTGGAGGCTGACTGGGCGGATTACATAGATGTGATGAATGCGCGCATAAAGGACGAAAAGCTGCGCCAGGATCTGGAGTATTATTATGACAAGCTGACAGAGACACTGCGCAAATGCGGGATACAGGATCCCGAGATATGGACAAGACAGGTGCGTGCACTTGTGGATCCAAGGGAAATGGTGGAAGTGCGGCATGCGCTGATAGGCAGACGCGGCAAGCTGCGTGAACATCTTGAATACAATAAGCAGATCACCGGGCGTGCCCAGGATAAGATAAAGGATTTGGTAATGGCTTATCCGCAATATGCGGATGAGATAGAAGGTATAGTCAGCCGCTATGATGCCGGCTGAGAAAAAAAGGAGGAAAAAATGAAACCCATCAAAGAAGGAAAAGTAAGAGAGATCTATGATAACGGCGACAGCCTTATCATGGTGGCAACGGACAGGATCAGCTGTTTCGACGTGATCCTCAAGAACATCATCGAGAAGAAGGGTACTGTGCTTACCCAGATGTCGAAGTTCTGGTTCGATATGACAAAGGACATAGTAAAGAACCACATGATAAGCACGGATGTAAATGAAATGCCGGAATTCTTCAGAAAGCCTGAATTCAAAGGCAAGAGCATGATGTGCAAGAAGCTTACGATGCTGCCTATCGAGTGCATAGTCCGCGGATATATCACCGGCAGCGGCTGGGCAAGCTATCAGAAGGACGGCACCGTGTGCGGCATCAAACTGCCTGAAGGACTCAAGGAATCCGAGAAGCTGCCTGAGCCCATCTACACCCCCAGCACCAAGGCTGAGATAGGTGATCACGATGAGAACATCTCCTATGAGAGATCTATAGAAGTGCTTGAAAAAGAATTCCCAGGCAAGGGCGAGGAATATGCAAAGAAGCTTCGTGACTATACTATAGCCCTGTATGTGAAATGTGCGGATTACGCGCGCAGCAGGGGCATAATAATAGCCGATACCAAGTTTGAATTCGGTCTGGATGAGAACGGCGAGATCATCATCGGTGACGAGATGCTCACACCCGACAGCTCACGTTTCTGGCCTGTAGAAGGCTATGAGGCAGGCAAGAGCCAGCCTTCGTTTGACAAGCAGTTCGCCCGTGACTGGCTCAAGAGCAACGAGCACGACTGGAAGCTGCCTGTAGAAGTAGAGCAGAAGACCATCGAGAAATACCTTGAAGCATACCGCCTGTTAACAGGAAAGGAACTTGAGGTATAAAAAATATGTCATCCTGAGCGAAGCGAAAAAGTGAAGCAGGAAATCTATGATTTCCGAAGCTGAACTTTCCTGCCTGGGGATCTTCCACGATCCCTCATGTCCGTTCAGGATGACTTTTTTAGTTTAAAGATATGACTGCTATCTTATACGCTTACCACGCCCTTGGCGCCCAGCAGTTCCTTGTTTGCGTCGAGTACGGGCTGCACGAAGTCACGCAGGTAAACTTCAACCTGTCGGGGTGAGCGGCCCACATAATCGGCGGGGTTCATCTTTGCTTCCAGGGCTTCCTTGGTGGTATTGAACTTGGGATCGGCTGCGATAAGATCAAGCAGATCGTTATCTTTGCCCTCCTGCTTGATGTGCTTTCCGGCTTCCATGGAGAGCCTGCGCACTTCTTCGTGCATTTCCTGTCTGTCGCCGCCGGCCTTTACGGCATCCATCATCAGATTCTCTGTAGCCATGAAGGGCAGCTCAGCCATCAGATGCTTATTTACCACCTTATCATTAACTACCAGTCCGTCCACTACATTAAGGCACAGCTCAAGGATACCGTCTGTTGCCAGGAAAGCTTCGGCGATAGAGATACGCTTGTTGGCGGAATCATCCAGGGTACGCTCAAACCACTGTGTAGCGGAAGTGATGGCGGGATTTAATGCGTCGATTATCACATATCTTGAAAGTGAAGCGATACGCTCGCTTCGCATGGGATTGCGCTTGTAGGCCATAGCGGAAGAACCGATCTGTGATTTCTCGAAGGGTTCCTCAACTTCCTTTAAATGCTGGAGCAGGCGGATGTCGTTGCTCATCTTGTGGGCTGAAGCAGCGATGCCTGCAAGTATGTTGAGCACACGGGTGTCAACCTTGCGTGAATAGGTCTGTCCGGAAACCGGATAGCAGGACTCAAAGCCCATCTTTTCTGCGATCATCGGATCGATCTTATCGATGGTATCATCGTCATCGTTAAAGAGTTCACGGAAGCTGGCCTGTGTACCGGTGGTACCCTTTGAGCCCAGGAGCTTTAAGCTGCCGGATACATAATCAAGATCTTCCAGATCTATCATGAATTCATTGATCCAGAGGGTAGCGCGCTTGCCGACCGTAGTGGGCTGCGCGGGCTGGAAGTGGGTAAACGCCAGTGTAGGGAGATCCTTATATTCCTTAGCAAATTTAGCCAGCTCATCGATAACGCACACAAGCTTTTTCTTGATCAGCTTAAGAGCTTCCTTCATCACGATGATATCGGTGTTATCACCCACATAGCAGGAGGTCGCCCCCAGATGTATTATGCCCTTAGCCTTGGGGCACTGCAGGCCGTATGCATATACGTGGCTCATTACATCGTGACGCACTTCTTTTTCGCGCGCACGCGCATCGTCATAGTTGATATTGTCTTTATTAGCCTTGAGCTCTTCGATCATCTCGGGCGTGATCTGGGTAAGGCCAAGCTCCATCTCTGTCTCCGCCAGGGCTATCCATAAGCGGCGCCAGGTCCTGAATTTCATATCCTGTGAAAAAATGTACTGCATGTCCTTTCCGGCATAGCGCTCGGATAAGGGACTTGTGTAGATGTCTGTAGGCATTTATCTCTCCTCCTTAGGATCATTATAAAAAAACAACGAGCACATTATAATATAAGACTGCTGTATATTCAAATGCAAAAAAGAGGACAGGGGGACGGTCCTTCTGTCCTCACACTTCATAGTCTTCGAGTTCCAGAAGGCAGCGGACCTCGTGTTCCAGCTCGCTTTCGGACAGGGAAGGGGAAAAGGCGCCTATCTCCTCCATGATGCCGATATCGGCGTATTCGGAATCATCTGTGGCATTGGCGATAAGGAAGGGTTCGCCATCGATCTCAGAGATGCTCATGCGGTAGTATGCGTCGTTAAATTTATATGTTCGTCTCAGTTTGTATTTCTCTTCGCCGGAGGTAAAGATCTGCTCGGCACCGTTTTTTAACAGCATCGCTTCGACGTATTCAGCCATGCGTTCAACATCACGCATGCTGCTTTTGGAGGGATCTGTTTTAGCGCGTTTATCTAACTCTTTTTCGACATAGTCACGCAGGGCTATGCGCTCTTTAAAGTAACGTAGGGCGATCTCTATAATATCATTTATCAGAAAGCCGGCTCCGATCAGGAGAATGACTTTGATGAATTTTTTAATACTGTTATTCTTCATTTATTTATCTCCTTTTTTTCGGGGATTTACTACCGTTACGCGTACCATAGGGATCTTTTCATGCAGGGCGGCTGCCCAGCGGTGATGGCCGTTAAGTATCATGTATCCGCCTATCTGCATCCTCTGTATTATGATCGGCTCGGGAAATATATCCTCATCATATCGCTGGTTTCTGCGGATCACTTCACAATAACCCTGTATAATACGTTCGTTAGGTCCGATATTGTCAAAAGTAAATTCATCGTCCGGGTTGGGCTTAAGCATTTCAGGCGGAAGCTTATGCACCATCAGCCGCACGAGGATGTTGACCCTGACCATCTCCCGCCGGTCTTTATATGTTTTTATGTCATTGCGGACACGTTCGAGAAAATCACTGCTCCAGCTCATCTGCCCCTCCTTTGCCGTTCGGCCTCTTCTTCAAGCTTACGTATCCGGTCTGCTTCTGCCAGGACTTTTTCTGCCCAGTGTTCGTCAGGTTCGCATACCCTTAAGACTTTAAAACCAAAGCTGCGGGCATTGGCGATGATAGCATCTTCGTCATCCACATGCAGTGATATATGGTAGTGGCCGGGCATCTTCTGGGGCAATATCTCGCTCCGGCCGCGCTGTACCTCGGCGTTATGCCTGTAGCCATTGATGATACCGTTGAATTTAACTCCGTAATGTCTGAAAAGGTTACGGATATATACATCGGCGCGGAAAGATGAAGTATATATCCATACTTCAAATCCGCGGGCCTGGAGCTCGTGGATCAGATCAACCGTGCCCTTCCGGAGGCGCTCGCTGAACACACGGTTTAAGGGAAAACGCAGCGGAGGTTCGGTTTCGAAAGTATCGGGATCGACAAACAGTACCTCATCCAGATCAAAAGAAATTCTCATAAAATAACTCCTATTGCCGGTTAACAGTGTTGCTGTATCGGCTGTAAACAGACAGATCCTTATATTACAGGATTATATCATAACAGGCAGGGTATAGTAAATCGGCAGAACGGTATTGAGCGATAAAACAGATTTTTAATCCGTGCTGCGTATCAGATCCATGAATTTACGGGCAGCCATGCTGACTTCGCCGCTTTTGGGGGACAGCATGCTCACGGCGCGCTCCGGAAGGGAGGTGCTTAAGTTAAGGCGCTTTACTATGCCTTTGTCCAGTGCATCTCCGGAGAATTCTTCGGTGATACCGGCTATTCCCAGACCTATCCCGGCCAGCGATATCAGAAGTTCGTAGCTTGCCAGCTCTATTTCCGGCTCCAGCCGCAGGCCCTTTTTCAGGAAACAATCCTCAAGGAAGCGGCGTGAGCCCGCCTCTTTTTCCAGAAGAATGAGGGGCAGGGCAGAGATCTCCTTTAAGCTGTAGGTCTTTGAAAAGTCGATGGGATAATCTGCGGCGGCTACGAATGCTGTATGCGTTTTAAAGCACATATAGGATTCGAAGCGTTTATCTCTTTCGTTTGTGGTTGCAAAAGCTATATCTACCGTGCCGTTGTTCAGAAAACTCATAACGCGCTTTGAAGTGCCGTTTAATATACGTACCTTAACTCCGGGATATATGCGGTGATACTGTTTCAGGTATTTTAACAGATAGCATTCGGTCAGGGTGTTGCTGGCGCCTATGGTAAGTTCGCCGCGCACCAGCTCCCTTGATTCGTTGAGGCGCACTTCGCCGGTCTCAAGCAGTGAGAGCGCGCCGGATACATATTCATAGAGCGTATGACCATCGTTTGTAAGTTGTACGCCCCTTGGAGTGCGCGAAAAGAGTTTTACCCCAAGGGAATTCTCCAGGGTCTTGACCGACTGGCTTATGGCAGACTGGCTTAAATACAGTTCTTTTGCGGTGGATGAGATGTTTCCGTTATCCGCCACGGCTTTAAATATCTTATAATGCTCGATCTTTGCCTTCATATCTCCCTCTCCGGTGATATAAGAATTACTTATGTCAGATATTAAAATATTCTGTTTTACTTATATTGATGTTTTGATTATAATTATCCTTGTCCGTTTTTTCAATAGCGAATAAACGGCGGGTTCAAACGGCATAATGGGGAATGTATTCAGGAGGAAAAAAAATGTCAGAAGAAAGAAGAGTAGGTACTGTATCAAGAGGCATACGCTGCCCTATAATCCGTCAGGGCGACGATCTGGCTCAGATAGTGACAGACAGCGTGCTGGGCGCGGCTGAATCCGAAGGATTTGCAATGCGTGACCGTGATGTTA
This sequence comes from Lachnospiraceae bacterium, assembly GCA_017437785.1. GTDB lineage: Bacteria > Bacillota > Clostridia > Lachnospirales > Lachnospiraceae > NK4A136. Next base: position 7,715 of record JAFRXH010000056.1, on the reverse strand, counting down.
TAGCGATCACCGAATCCGTAGTTGCGCGTTCACAGGGAAATTACTGCAGTGTAAATGATATAGCGCAAGATGTTAAGAATAAATTTGGCGGAGAGACCGTCGGCGTTATCTTTCCCATACTTTCGCGCAACCGTTTCGCGATATGCCTTAAGGGCATCGCTATGGGAGCGAAGAAGATAGTACTGATGCTTTCCTATCCTTCGGATGAGGTGGGAAACTGCCTGGTTAATATCGATAAGATAGATGAGGCCGGCGTTAATCCTTACAGTGATGTGCTGAGCCTTGAAAAATACCGTGAGCTTTTCGGCTACGGCGTGCACGAGTTCACCGGAGTGGATTATGTGGCTTACTACAGCGACCTGATCAAAGAGGCAGGCGCCGAAGTTGAGATAATCTTTGCAAATCAGGCAAAGGCGATACTGGACTATACAAAGAATGTCCTCAACTGTGACATCCATACAAGAGTCCGCACAAAGAGGATACTTCTGGCAGCAGGAGCCGAAAAGGTATTCGGTCTTGATGAGATAATGAACGCTCCGGTAAACGGAAGCGGATGCAATGAAAGATATGGTCTGCTGGGTTCGAACAAGGCTACCGAAGATACGGTCAAGCTTTTCCCCAGAGAGTGCAAGGATCTGGTACTGGATATACAGAAGAGAGTGCTCGACAAGACCGGAAAGCATGTTGAGGTAATGGTGTACGGCGACGGTGCATTCAAGGATCCCCAGGGAAAGATCTGGGAACTTGCGGATCCCGTTGTATCACCTGCGTTCACCGATGGGCTTATCGGTACGCCCAACGAGCTTAAGCTCAAATATCTTGCAGACAATGATTTTGCAAACCTTTCGGGTGAGGAACTCAAGAAGGCGATATCCGACAGTATCAGGGCAAAGGATGCAAATCTGGTAGGCAAGATGGCCAGCGAGGGAACCACTCCCAGACAGCTCACAGACCTTATAGGATCACTCTGCGATCTGACTTCGGGATCGGGAGATAAGGGAACCCCTGTAGTCCTGGTTCAGGGATATTTTGATAACTATACCAATTAAGCATTATATCTCCGGGTTTTGTGCCCGGAGATACGCATTTGAACCCATCAATTTATGGAGGATAAAGCAATGGTAAAAGCAGTAGTAGGTGCTAACTGGGGTGACGAGGGAAAAGGCAAGATAACCGATATGCTGGCACAGGATGCCGACATAGTAGTGCGCTTTCAGGGCGGAGCAAATGCGGGACATACCATAAAGAACCAATATGGTAAGTTTGCGCTTCATACCCTTCCTTCGGGTGTGTTTTACGGGCATACCACGTCGGTGATAGGAAATGGTGTGGCGCTTAATATTCCCAAGTTTTTTGAGGAAGTAAAGTCCATTACGGACAGGAACGTGCCCATGCCTAAGATAATGATAAGCGACAGGGCGCAGATAGTTATGCCCTATCATATCAAGTTTGATGAGTATGAGGAAGAGCGTTTAAAAGGCGCGGCATTCGGATCGACCAAGTCCGGTATAGCTCCGTTTTATTCGGATAAATTCGCCAAGACCGGTTTTCAGGTCAACGAGCTCTTTGAAGATGAGGAGCTTTTAAGGGATAAGATAAAGCGCGTGATCGTGCAGAAAAACGTGCTCTTAGAGCATCTTTATCATAAGCCGCTGATCGATGAGAACGAGCTTTATGATACCCTTATGGAATATAAAAAGATGGTTGAGCCCTATGTTGGCGATGTGAGTGCGTTCCTTTGCAATGCGCTTAAAGAAGGCAAGACCATACTGCTGGAAGGCCAGCTGGGAACGCTTAAGGATACCGATCACGGTATCTATCCCATGGTAACCAGTTCCAATACCATTGCGGCATACGGTGCTGTAGGTGCCGGCGTGCCTCCCTATGAGATAAAGCAGGTTGTGACCGTATGTAAGGCTTATTCATCCGCAGTAGGCGGCGGTGATTTCGTATCCGAGATATTTGGTGATGAGGCAGAGGAACTGCGTAACCGCGGCGGAGACGGCGGTGAATACGGCGCTACCACAGGCCGCCCCAGACGTGTGGGCTGGTTTGATGCGGTGGCATCCAAGTACGGCTGCAGGCTGCAGGGCACTACCGATGTGGCATTTACCGTGCTGGATGTACTGGGCTATCTTAAAGAGATCCCCGTATGCGTGGGTTATGAGATAAACGGAGCAGTAACAACCGATTTCCCCGTTACGCATCTGCTTAACAAGGCTAAGCCCGTATGGAAGACCCTTCCCGGCTGGAACTGCGATATAAGCGGTATCCGCAAATACGAGGAGCTTCCCGAAAACTGCCGTAAGTATATTGAGTTTGTTGAACAGCAGATAGGTTATCCCATCACAATGATATCCAACGGCCCTTCCAGGGAAGATATCATCTACAGGGAGTCACCGCTTAAGAAATAAGGTGTTATAAAAATGATATGGATGTTGCTGACCCTGTTTTACGGAGTGGTAAAGGGTCTGCGTGAGATAGTAAAAAAGAAATCCTTAGAGAAAAGTACCGTAATGGAGGTACTTTTCTTTTATACTCTGATAGGCTTTGTTATGCTGCTGCCGGATGTGGGAGAAGTAAGCGTTGTTGAGCCCTCACTCATGCTTATGGTCGCGCTCAAATCTTTTGTGATATTTGTGGCGTGGATCTGCAGTTTCAAAGCCATCAAGGAGATACCGGTGAGCCTTTACGGGCTGCTGGATCTGTCGCGCGTTATCTTTTCAATGCTGCTGGGAGTGTTCCTTCTTAAAGAGGTGCTGAGTCCCGCGCGTATCGTGGGTATGTGTCTGGTGGCAGCAGGTCTTTTAGCCCTCCGCTTTGAGGATAAGGTGCATCTTAAGCTGTATGGTGCAAAGGCACAGAGTGAAGAAAAAGCAGTGAAAGAAAAAACGGATGCCGGGGCACCAAACAAAGGCCGGATGTGGGTATTTGTGCTGATGTCTTTTGCATCTGCATTCTTAAATGCGGTATCGGGCACCATGGATAAGATCCTGACCAAAGATATCAAGCCTGCGGATCTTCAGTTCTGGTATATGCTGTTCCTGACGCTTTTCTATGCGGTATATATCCTGATAAGCCGCACGCATATGGACTGGAAGAAGACGGTAAAGAATTACTGGATCTGGATACTGAGTTTTATCTTTATACTTGCGGACCGTGCGCTTTTCATGGCCAATCAGATACCCGATTCAAAGGTGACCGTGATGACCCTGATAAAGCAGTCGGGCTGCATAGTGACGATAATAGGCGGAAGGCTTGTTTTTAAGGAAAAGGGCATAGGATATAAATTGCTCTGTGCAGCTGTAATAATTGCTGGTATAATGACAGGGATATTGTAGGAAATATATGTAATAGATTTTTGAGGTGTTTTGATGGGATTACTGGATGAATTAAACGACAGGCAGCGTGAGGCCGCTGAGCATGTGGACGGGCCGCTGCTGATAATCGCAGGTGCGGGATCGGGAAAGACCAAGACCGTGACACACCGCATAGCATATCTGATAAAGGAATGCGGTGTTAACCCGTGGAATATCATGGCTATAACCTTTACGAATAAGGCAGCCGGTGAGATGCGCGAGAGGGTTGATAAGATAGTGGGTGAAGGCGCGGAAGGTGTGTGGGTAATGACCTTCCATTCATCCTGCGTGCGCATACTGCGCAGGCATATACACGAGATAGGCTACGACAACAGCTTTACCATATACGATACGGATGATTCTAAATCCGTAATGAAGGCTGTATTCAAAAAGCTTAAGTTTGATCCCAAGCAGATCAAGGAAGCTACGGTCTTGCGTGAGATATCGAATGCGAAGAATGAGCTGATAGGGCCAAAGGAATACGCGGAGATAAATGAGCATGACTTTGGGAAGAAACGCTTTGTTGAAGCATATACCGAATATCAGGAGGCACTGTTTAAGAATAATGCGCTGGATTTTGATGATCTGATCCGTATGACCGTACATCTGTTCAAGGCCTGCCCAGAGGTCCTTAAATATTATCAGGACCGTTTCCGCTACATCTGCGTGGATGAGTATCAGGATACCAACAATGCGCAGTTTGAGCTGGTCCGCCTGCTGGCAGGGCAGAGGAAAAATATCTGTGTGGTTGGTGATGACGACCAGTCGATCTATAAGTTCCGCGGCGCCAATATTATGAACATCCTCAATTTTGAGAATGTTTTCCATGGAGCAAAGGTAATAAAACTGGAACAGAATTACCGCAGCACGAAGAATATCCTGGATGCGGCAAATGCTGTCATAAGGAACAATAAGGGGAGAAAGTCTAAGGCGCTCTGGACCGACAGACAGGCAGATGAACCTGTACACTTTACGCAGTATGGAAGCGGTCGTGAGGAAGCGCAGGAAATAGTAAGCGAGATCTGCCGCCTGCACCGTAAAGGGGAGGCTGACTGGAAAGACTGTGCGATACTGTACCGTACCAATGCGCAGTCCCGTGAGTTTGAAGAGGCGTTCGTGCATGAGAATGTTCCCTATTACATCGTCGGGGGTGTTAATTTCTATGCCCGAAAAGAGATCAAGGATGTGCTGGCATATCTTAAGACCATAGATAATGCGAAGGATGACCTGGCGGTACGCCGTATAATAAATGTTCCAAGGAGAGGTATAGGCGCCACTTCCGTACAGAAGGTTGTGGACTATGCGGATATCAATAATATTGATTTCTTTGAAGCCTGCAGTCGTGCGCGCGACATACCGGGCATAGGAAAAGCCGGAGACAAGATCATGGCTTTTGCCAAAATGATACGGTCCTATAAGGCGGCACTGGGAGATTACGGTATATTGGAGACTACCAAAAACCTGCTGGATGAGACGGGGTATCTGGATGAGATAAGGGATTCCGATGAAGATGATGCGCAGGAACGCATTGAGAATATCGAGGAATTCATTAACCGTATAGCGGTCTTTGAGGAAGAGAATCCGGAAGGAACGCTATCTGCCCTGCTCGAGGAGGTCGCTTTGGTATCCGATCTGGACAATGCGGATTCGGAGAGCAGCCGGGTGCTGCTTATGACGGTGCATTCGGCAAAGGGACTCGAATTCCCGCGTGTCTGGCTGGCAGGTATGGAAGACGGAGTGTTCCCAAGCTATATGACAATAAACAGTGACAGCCGCGAGGATATGGAGGAAGAGCGCAGGCTCGCATATGTGGCGATCACCAGAGCAAAGGATGTACTGAATATAAGCGCTGCCAGAAGCCGTATGACGCATGGTGAGACCAGCTTCAATCCCGTGAGCCGTTTTGTATCGGAGATACCGGAGGAGCTGCTGCAGCGGGAAGGAGAGACTGTGAGCCGCGGACGGTTCAGCTTTGATGATGACGACGCACCAAGACGTCATTTTAAGGAGATGCCCTTTGGCAATGATGACGATGATGATCTTCCGCTTGGAGGATATATCCCGCCAAAGAAAAAGACGGTTGTGCCCAGAGCTCCGCTGACCGCACCCAAAGCTCCCATAAAACTGTCGAAGGTGGCGGAACTTGGTTTCCCCGAGCCGGATTATAAAGTGGGGGACCGTGTAAGGCATGTCAAATACGGCGATGGTGAGGTACTGGCTATAGAAAAAGGACCCAGGGATTATCAGGTTACGGTGATGTTTGACGAAAACGGCCAGAAAGTAATGTATGCCGCTTTTGCCAAGCTGCAAAAAATATGAGAGATTTTTTAAAAAATCTGTGGATAAACCCTAAATATTGTGCTATAATGGCATGAGTTAAGAAAAAAATGTATTTTACCGGCTGGTGTGCCGGAATTATAGAAAGTACTAGGAGGAAAAATAATGGCAAGCAAAGTTGAAGACGTTCTGGCAGCAGTAAAGCTTAATGATCTGCTCAACAAGAAGGCAGAACCCGTCATCGAAGTAAAGGAAAAGAAGTCCACTTTAAAGACTGTGCTGATCATAATCGGGCTTGTAGCCGTAGTGGCTGCTATAGCATATGCAGTTTATAAGTTTATGACTCCTGATTATCTTGATGATTTCGATGATGATTTTGATGACGATTTCGATGATGATTTCTTTGATGATGATGATCTGGTAGTTGACGAGTCCAAGAAGTCTGACGCTGAATAATCGCTAATGTTATTATGAATTATCTGAAAGCAGATCGCGCTATAGCTGTGGTCTGCTTTCTTTTTATGTTATACTGCTGCGGGTCCCTCCTAATGCCAAAAGGCGGGCCCCTTCTTGTGACTAGAATGTGAGGGTTCAATGAAAAAAGGTAATATATACGAAGGCTATGTAGAACGCATGGATTTTCCAAATAAGGGAGTGGTGCGTGTAGAAACTGAAGAAGGGACAGAGTATGCCCATGTAAAAGACGCCCTTCCGGGCCGCAGAATATCCTTTATGGTTAATAAGAAGCGCGGCGGTAAAGCAGAAGGCCGCCAGATAGAGGTGCTGAGTCCTGCGGCATGCGAAGCCGGCGCGGATAAATGTGAATACAGCGGTATATGCGGAGGATGTCTGTATCAGGGCTTCCCTTATGAAGAGAGCGTAAAGGTTAAAGAGGCGCAGGTAAAGCGCCTTCTGGGAAGCTATACCGCAGATGCGGTGTATGACGGGGTGATCCACAGTCCTTCTTATAAAGGATACCGTAATAAGATGGAGTACACCTTCGGCGATGAATATATGGACGGGCCTCTGGCTGTGGGGCTTCATAAGAGAGGGAGTTTTTATGATATCTTAAACGTACCCGGCTGTGTGATAGCACCTGCGGATTTTGGCGTGATACTTGACTATACTTTAAACTTTTTTAAAGAGCGTGGCATACCGCATTACCACAGGATGAGGCATACGGGTATATTGCGGCATCTGCTGCTGCGTAAGTCCCATGCCGGCGGGGAGATAATGGCGGGGCTGGTCACCACATCGGAGCTGGACGAAGCGCTGGCTGAAGAATGGTGTGCAGGCCTTAAGAAGTGTAAGTTTGAGGGAAAGCTTGCATCGGTGCTGCACATAATAAACGATGCGTTTGCAGATGCTGTTAAGTGCGACCGTCTGGTATTGCTTGACGGGAGCGAATACATTACAGAGGAACTGCTGGGGCTTAAGTTCAGGATATCGCCTTTCTCGTTCTTCCAGACCAACAGCGCGGGAGCGGAGAGGCTGTACTCACTGGTACGGGAATATCTTATGCAGGAAGGCGTTAAGGGGACTGTATTTGATCTGTACAGCGGCACGGGCACGATATCCCAGATGATCAGCCCGGCAGCAGAGAAGGTCATAGCGGTGGAAATAGTGGAGGAAGCCGTAGAAGCTGCCCGTGAGAATGCAAAGCTTAACGGCATCTCCAATTGTGAGTTTATCGCTGACGATGTACTGAAAGCTTTGGATGATATCAGTGATAAGCCGGACTATATTATCCTTGATCCACCCCGTGACGGCATCAATCCCAAGGCCTTAAAGAAGATACTTGATTACGGTGTGGACAGCCTGGTCTACATTTCCTGCAAGCCTACCAGTCTCGAGCGCGACATGGTCGCCATTACTTCGGCCGGTTATCGTATAATCCGCTGGGGCATGGTAGACATGTTCCCTTTTACGGGGAATATTGAGACGGTTGTCCTTCTTTCCCAACTCCGTCAGAAGCCGGATGATTATATTGATGTAGATGTGGATGTAGCTGAATTAGAGGGCACTTCGGCTGAAACAAAGGCAACCTATGAAAAGATAAAGAAGTATGTTGCAGAGCAT
>JAFRXH010000055.1 GCA_017437785.1 Lachnospiraceae bacterium | reverse complement strand
TTCACCTTTTATCTTTGAGACCACATCATCCAGCTTCCAGTCAAATACATCTTCCCCGGCCACTTCCACGATATAATCATTCTCCATAAGCCCTGCTTCTTCAGCCGGAGTATTCTTTATGATACCGGAAATACGGGGATATAGCGTTTCGGTATCTTTGGTAAGATACGCACCGATACCATAGTAGATGCCCTGCGTCGACTGCTGCATGGCTATCCACTCTTCCGGAGTATAGTAAACGGCATAAGGATCATTAAGCGATCCCATTATACCCGAATAGATCCCGTTCGCGATCGAATCATTGCTCACGCTGTCGATAAATTCCTTATCGATCAGATCCTCGAGGTATTCGATCTTACGCGTCACCTTCGGATCATCCAGTACATAGCCGTCATCTTCCACAGGCGGTTTTGACTCTGCAGTACCGCTGCCGCTCCCGCTGCTTTCCGATCCTGTCGGTGTAACTTTCAGATTTCCGCGGCTGTCACCGCCGCCCACCGGCCCGCCGGTAATGACCTTGACTATCAATACCAGGCACAGAATAAAGGCTGCTATTATGCAGCCTGTAAGTAAACCCAGAAAATATGATCTTTTATTGCTGTCTTCCATTTATACTGCCTTCTTTCTTTATAAACCCCCGCTTCGGATACGGGCGCATTACCGTCACTTTCTGCCCATCATCCGCGCAGGTACGGCATGGGATCCACATACGCTCCGTTAAGACGTACTCCGAAATGCAGGTGCGGTCCGGTAGAGTTTCCGGTAGAGCCTACCTTTGCGATCGGCTGTCCCCTGCTTACCTTTTGTCCCGATGATACCAGTAATGCGGAGGCATGCATATACACCGTCACCAGTCCGTCACCGTGATCTATCATAACATAGTTGCCCATGCTTCCGTTATATCCGGCTGCTATCACCTTTCCGTCGTAAGCCGCCAGTATCCTGGTGCCCATGCCCGATGCCAGATCCACTCCCGCATGCAGCTTCGATACTCCCGATATGGGATGTATTCGATAACCGAAAGGGCTGGAAATACGCACATAATCGGGTGCGGGCCAGCAAAACTTTCCGCCGTTGTAATGTATGCGTTCAGCCTCTGCCAGTGCGTTACGCTCTGCTGCCAGCTGTGCCTCCACTGCTGCGATCACCGCTGCCTGCGCCGCCTCTTCGGCTTCGTACTGCGCTATCAGCTCTTCCTGATCGGCGATCTGCTGCTTGAACTCTTCGATCTGCTTCTTCTTCTCTTCTATCAGCGTGTTGATATTTTCTTCTTCTTCCAATGCCGCCTGCCTGGTCTCGTCAAGTACCGCTTCTTCTTCCTCAAGAACTTCCTTGGTTGCACGCACGTTATCGACTACATACTGGTATTCTTTTAACTTATTCCTGTCATACTCGTTTAACATCTGTACATATTCGGACTTGTTAAGGAAATCCCCGAACGATTCAGCGCCCAAAAGTATCTCGGCATAATAGTTATCGCCCCGCTCATACATATAACGGATACGGACTTTCATGGCATTGTACTGCTCAAGAGCCACCTCTTCGGCCGCGATCAGCTCTTTACGGGTGGTCTCTATCTCCATCTCTTTATCTTCGATCTTTTTATTAAGCTCACCGATATTTTCTTCGATCTGTGCCACTTCATTATCCAGATCGCTGATAATACCATAAAGCTCATCCTTCTTTCCTTCAAGATTTGAGATAAAGCCCTGGACATTGCGTTTACCCTGCTGGATCTGATTCTTCTCGTTTTCCAGATTTTTCTTCTCTTTTTCCTTTTCGCTGATACGTCTCTTTATATCATCGATATTGGTATTATCATCAGCATAGCTGGTCGTCCGGGGCAGGAATAAGGGCAGTCCCAGAAGCCAGATAAAAGCTATCATCAATATGTATTTTTTCCCTTTTAATCTACTCATGATCCTATACCTTAAGATGTCTGCGTACAGTCACAAAGCTTCCTAAAAAGCCTATGCCCACACCCACCGCCATGGATACGGGGAACAGTCTCTCAAATATCTGCTCTTTTGCCATAAAGTTCAGGACGCCCGACAGTATGGGAAAACGTCCCATAACATAGGTGATGGTCTTATCATAAAGGAACCATATGATCCCCAGCGGAAGCAGCGCTCCCACCGCACCTATAAGAAGACCTTCAATGACAAAGGGACTGCGGACGAAAAAGTCCGTGGCTCCGATATACTTCATTATGGCTATCTCTTCCTTTCTGACGGAAATACCTATCATTACGGTATTTGAGATAAGGAAGATGGAAACCGCCAGAAGGATGATTATGATACCCACCGAAACATAAGCTATGAGTGAGTTCATACCGCTTAACATATTTGCGGTAACATCGGAACGGTTAACGCGGCGCACCCCCGAAAGGCTCTGCAGATAGGATACCAGTTCGGCCTGCCTCTCCACATCCTTAAGATAGATCTCGTAGTTCATCGAATGTTCCAGGGGATTTTCCGTAAAACCATCCTTGTACTCATCAGCCAGATACTTGGATTTGTACCGCTCCCATGCCTCATCGGCCGATACATATACGACCTTTGATACAGCAGGGTGATTAGTCACGATATTTCCGATCTCGGCTATACGCTCGTCGGTGATATCATCGTTAAAAAACACGGTAATAGATACGCCTTCTTCTGCCGCTTTTACCATATACTGCAGGTTCATGACTATCGAATATCCTATACCGAAAAGGAACAGGCACGCTCCTATCGTTGCAACCGAAGCCAGTGTGAACCATTTATTCTTAAAGGTACTTTTGATACCTTGCTTTATTACATAAAAGAAAGTTCTAATCCTCATCTATATATCCACCCATCTCTTCATCACTCACCACCACACCGTTCTTGATGGTGATGACGCGCTTTTGCATATCATTAACGATCTTGTCGTTATGGGTTACCACGAGCACAGTGGTCCCGTTTTTGTTGATGGTATCCAGAAGGTTCATTATCTCTATGGTATTCTTAGGATCCAGATTACCCGTAGGCTCGTCGGCCAGAAGGATCGGCGGCTTGTTTACCAGTGCCCTTGCCAGAGCCACTCTCTGCTGCTCACCGCCGGAAAGCTCATCGGGGCGCGCCTTATACTTGCCCGCCAAACCAACCGTTGCCAGGATATTGGGGACATTCCTCTTCATCTCCCTGATGGGAGTCTGGACTATCCTCTGGGCGAATGCCACGTTCTCGTATACATTCCTGTCCTTTAACAGACGGAAATCCTGGAACACCACGCCCATACTGCGGCGGAGCTTGGGTATCTGCCAGCGGCGAAGCTTCTCGACCCTGTATTTGTTTACCCATATGCTCCCGGTGGTGGGCTTAAGCTCACGCAAAAGCAGACGAACGAGCGTGGATTTACCCGAACCGCTCTCGCCTACTATGAAAACAAATTCACCTTTTCTTATCTTGAGATTAACATCATTTAAAGCCGGCACTCCCTTGACATAGGATTTGCTGACTCCGCTAAGCTCTATGATAACATCATCATCGGGCTTATAATTCTTATTCTTTCTTTTTCTGGGAGGCGCACTCTCCTCTGTTTCTTCAACCCTCCCGGAGTTTCTCTCTTCCCTGAGCTCATTCATGCGGCTGCGGCGGCGCATCTCCCTGCGCTGCCTGCGTTCCTCCGCTTCCATTTCCTCCTCGTAGCGCTGCTGTTCCTCCAGCTCCTCTGTAGTCTCGTTTATCAGATCACCTACATTTCCCAAAGGAACAGTATCGTTTATCCTGTCCTCAAAACTCTTTACGGCAATATCGCTCTCTTCCGGCAGTTTCTCCTCATCATCGTACATATCTTCAGCATCTTCGGAGTCGTTTGCGGCTGCTTTCCTTTTAAGGTCTTCGATCGCAGCCTTTACCTCTTCGGAATCACCGTTCAATTTTCTCTTTGCCAAAATGCTTTTCCTTTCTTTAATAGTTCTGTTCTTCCATGTACTTCATGTACTCCACTACCATCAGCGCGATGCGGAAGGTAATGGCGTCCTCGAATACCCTCAGATCCAGATTGGTACTCTTCTGAAGCTTATCCAGACGGTATACCAGCGTGTTTCTGTGGATGAACAGCTGTCTTGATGTTTCAGAAACATTCAAGCTGTTCTCAAAGAACTTGTGTATGGTTGTCAGTATCTCCTCATCAAACTCCTCGGGATTCTTCCCGCCAAATATCTCCTGAATGAACATCTTGCATAAAGGCAGGGGCAGCTGATAGATAAGGCGCCCTATGCCCAGCTCGTTGTAAGGGATGACATCTTTTTCCGCAAAGAAGATCTTTCCTACATCCAGAGCCATCTTAGCCTCTTTATAGGAGCGGCTCACTTCTTTTATCTCATCAACAACGGTACCGTACGCAACCTTTACGCCTTCAACCTTTTCCTTGTTCATAAAGGCTACGATGGCTTTTGCGTACTTCTCGATATCCTTGGCATTCACATCATCCGCAAGCTCTCTGACTATAACGACATTCTTTTCATCAACAGCCGTAACTATCTCTTTTCCGCCGCCTGTTGCCAGACATTCCTTTACCAGGTCGATGGCATTATTGTCCTTACCGCTCGCGGTCTCCACTATCATGACTATACGTCTTGCGTCAACAGGCATATGCAGTTTCTTTGCCCTGCCGTAGATATCTACCAGCAGCATATTGTCCAGAAGAAGATTCTTGATAAAGTTGTCCTTATCAAATCTCTCCTTGTAAGCCACAAGAAGGCTCTGAAGCTCAAAAGCCGCCATCTTTCCGACAAGATAAGCATTTTCGTTACTGCCGCCCACTATCAATACATATTCGAGCTGCTGCTCATCAAAGATCTTAAAGAAATGATAGTTCTGCTGCTCCTGGGAATCTGCTGCCGAACGTACAAAGTCCAGCACAGCCTTTTCAAAATTCTTTCTCTCCTGCATAGTAGAGACTACAGCGCGGCCCTCAGTATCCGTTACCGTAAATTCCACATGCGTGATAGCAGTCATTCCGTCGATAGTGTTCTGCAGAATCTGATTAGAAATCATATGATACTCCTCCCCCCCGTTACATCCATGCCTCTTGTAATAGTCATTTTTTACAATAGCGCCTATAGATAATTTTGTAGTTTATCTATACCCCTCAGCTATTTTAAAACATTTCTACAAAAAAATCCATAGCAATACTCGCATTTTTCATAAAAAGTTTACAATCGCCCTGATTTCTTGACAAATCGCCTCTGATATCGGATAATTTATATGATATACAGATGTAAAGGAGGGATGCACATGAGTATCGGCAGTATCAATACAAGCGTTGCTTTAGCATCGGTTAAACAGGGCACCATGGGTGATATAGGTACGATCATGCTCAGCAAAGCCCTTGATCAGCAGACCACCGAAGGTAACGGTATCGTTAAGATGCTGGATGCGGCTGCCATGGAACGCTCCGTTAATCCCGCGGTCGGCAGTAATTTCGACGTAAGCGTATAAGACTTATCCGCTAATGATGATAAAGCACGATAAGACAGGACCGGCACTCCTGTCTTATTTTTTTCTTATCAGAACCGTTCTCAGCCTGCGCGCTCTATATTTTCAAGTACTGCCACGACTATCATAAAAAGTACCGCCAGCACACTGCCTGCGATAAGCGGCACACTGTTCACCTTGCCCCTGCTGCTTATGCGTTCGTCTGCTATGGCTTTAAACCTGCTGAGACTGCCGTGCTTTTTGGCGATATACGCCAGCATGCACAGAGCCATAGCCACTCCGATGAAAGCAGCTATGATGAACACGCCAAGGACCATTGCCAGGGAAGACGCTTCCAATGCCTGCTCAGCGGCCTCCTCCATAAACTCCGTATCCATTATGACATCGCGTTCCAGCCACACCGCGAACACGCTTCCGCCGTTTAAGGTCATATGGCATATTATCGACGGTATGATGGATCCCGTCACTTCCCTTACCGCCGCAAAGAAAAGCCCCAGTGCAAAGGCATACACCGCCTGGTTAAAATTCATGTGGAACAGCCCGAAGAGAAGAGCGCTCACAAATATCGCCTGCAGCGCCGATCCGCTCTTTCTTATGCCTGCAAATATGATCCCTCTGAATGTGAGTTCCTCACAGACGGGCGCTATACATCCCGCAAAAAGCGCAGCCAGGAAAAATCCGGCCCCGGAAAGGCTGTCGAATATCTGCGTGGCACGGTTCTGCGTAAAGAACAGGGTTGAGACATTTAGCGCTGCCGTAAGCGGCGTTACCATCCAGGTATAGGGTATGCACAGAAGCGCAACATACACGCTTACCTTATTCAGCGCGAAACACTCCCTCAAACTGCTGCCG
>JAFRXH010000054.1 GCA_017437785.1 Lachnospiraceae bacterium | reverse complement strand
TTCCAGGCCTTTAGTGGTAGATGTGATAAGAGGATTGGGTGAAGTACCAAGGCTCATGATAACGGTGTCTACATCTATAACGAACTCGCTGCCTGCTACTTCCACGGGACGGCGGCGTCCGCTCTCATCGGGCTCACCCAGCTCCATGCGGATGCACTTGATGCCCTTAACCCAGCCCTTTTCGTCCTCAAGGATCTCGGTAGGGTTGGTGAGCAGATCAAAGATGATGCCCTCTTCCTTTGCATGATGAACTTCCTCAACACGTGCGGGAAGCTCCGCCTCACTGCGGCGGTATACGATATGAACCTCTGCGCCCAGACGGAGTGCGGTACGTGCGGCGTCCATTGCCACGTTACCGCCGCCGACTACAGCCACCTTCTTACTCTTCATGATGGGAGTGGTGGACTTCTCGTCAAAGGCCTTCATCAGATTGCTTCTTGTCAGGTACTCGTTTGCGGAGAACACGCCGTTTGCGTTCTCACCGGGAATGCCCATGAACTTGGGCAGACCTGCACCGGAACCTACAAATACCGCATCGAACTTCTCTTCATTGATGAGCTCGTCGATGGTGATTGACTTGCCGATGACAACGTCCTTCTCGATCTTAACGCCCAGGCTCTTTACGTTCTCTATCTCTTTCTCAACAACGGCTTCCTTGGGAAGACGGAACTCGGGGATACCGTAGACCAGCACGCCGCCGGCTTTGTGCAGTGCCTCAAAGATGGTCACATCATAACCCATCTTTGCCAGATCACCTGCGCAGGTAAGACCTGCGGGGCCGGAGCCGATAACTGCAACCTTCTTGCCCTTCTTCTCCGTTGCTGGAGTGGGCTTGATGCCGTGCTCTCTTGCCCAGTCTGCTACAAAACGCTCCAGCTTGCCGATGGATACAGGCTCGCCCTTAACGCCGCGTACGCACTTTCCTTCGCACTGGCTCTCCTGGGGGCATACACGTCCGCATACTGCGGGCAGTGCGCTGGACTCGCTTATCACCTTATATGCATTTTCAAAATTGCCTTCTTTTACTTCTGCTATAAACGCAGGAATGTTGATGGAAACGGGGCAGCCCTGTATGCAGCGTGCATTCTTACAGTTGATGCAGCGTGTGGACTCTGCCATAGCTTCCTCTTCGTTATAACCAAGGCAAACCTCGGCGAAGTTCTTAGCTCTTACCGCAGGCTCCTGCTCCCGTACGGGCACCTTCTTTAAAACATCTACTTCTATCATCTCAGATACCCTCCTTTGCCTTTGCTTCCTGATCCCTGTACATGCCTGAACGTCTCATGGCCTCGTCCCAGTTGACCTTGTGTCCGTCAAACTCGGGTCCGTCAACGCAGGCAAACTTTGTCTTGCCTTCAACGCTGCAGCGGCAGGCACCGCACATACCGGTACCGTCTACCATAATGGGGTTCATGGAAACTACAGTATGTATGCCCAGCTTCTCGGTCAGCTGGCAGACAAATTTCATCATGATCATGGGGCCTATGCTCACGCAGTGATCGTACTGCTTGCCCTCATTAGTTACCAGATCCTCAAGGCACTTGGTAACCATACCGGTGCGTCCGTAGGAACCGTCATCCGTAGTGATGTAGAGGTTCTCTGCCACGCCCTTAAACTCCTCTTCCATGATGAGGATATCCTTGTTCTTTGCGCCAATGATAACATCAGCAGCTACACCGTGCTCCTTAAGCCATTTAACCTGGGGATAAACGGGTGCGGTGCCAAGACCTCCGGCCACGAACACTATCTTCTTTTTCTTAACTTCTTCTATATCGTCGGTAACAAGATCCGAAGGCTGTCCCAGAGGACCCACGAAATCAGCAAGCTCATCACCGGCTTTCATCTTGCTCATAGTAATGGTACCTGCACCTATAGTCTGAACCACTATGGTAACGGTTCCCTTCTCCCTGTCGTAATCACAGATGGTAAGGGGAATACGCTCTGCATCTGCGTTGGAACGGACGATAACGAACTGTCCGGGCAGGCAGGCTCTGGCCACCATGGGGGCCTCTACCACCATCTGAAAGATGTTCTCGTTCAGAAATTTCATGGATAGGATCTTGAACATAATATGCACCTCATCTTTCTAAAATAAAAAATCCGCTTAATAATATATCACAGTTAGTCATCTCTACACAAGAGCTTTTTTCCGCATTTTAAGCGCATTACGGGGCTTTTAAGCCACATCATTTTTAGTGCGCTCACCCTTTGATGCATCCATCATATTCTGAAGCGTGGTCTCGGCAATGGCGTTTAATGCTTCCAGTGTATAGAAGCCCTGATGGGATGTGATCATCACATTGGGGAAAGAGAGGAGACGTGCTGTTACGGAGTGCATCATGATGTCGTCGGATCTGTCCTCATATACATTTCCGGTCTCTTCTTCGTATACGTCAAGGCCTACGCCCAGGAACTTGTTGAGGCGGATGCCCTCGATCAGCTCATCGGTATCCACCAGCGCACCGCGGGATGTGTTTACCAGTATCACGCCGTCCTTCATCTTCTTGATGTTCTCGATGTTGATCATGTGATAAGTCGAATCGAGCAGCGGGCAGTGCAGCGATATCAGGTCGCTCCTTGCAAAGAGCTCATCCAGACTCACATATTCCACGAAATCCTTAAGTGCGGGGTTCTCATACATATCGTAGCCTATTACCTTCATACCGAAGCCCCTGCAGATACGGGCCATTGCCGCACCTATCTTTCCGGTTCCCACTATGCCGGCTGTCTTTTTGTAGAAATTGACGCCCCTTAAACCTCTTAAGCTGTAGTCATTCTCACGCACCTTATTGTAGGCCTTATAAAGCCTGCGATTTACGGCCAGTGCCAGGCCCATAGCCAGCTCGGCTACCGCCTCGGGAGAATAACCGGGCACGATCTTAACGGTGATGCCCAGTTCCTTTGCTTTCTCAACATCCACGTTATTATAGCCGGCGCAGCGCATCAGCACCGTCTTTACGCCTTTTTCGTTTAATATCTCCAGAGTCTTTGCACCCACATCCGCACTTACGAAAGCGCAGATCGCATCGTAGCCTTCGGCAAGAGCCGCGGTCATAGGCTCAAGCTCATGATCGATATAATCGATCTCTATCCCCGGGAAGCGTTCCATTAACGGATCGAAGGATTTTTTGTCGTAAACTTTTGCTGCATAAAACAGGATCTTCATAGGTCTCATTCTCCTTCCTTTTCTCTTTTTATCATTGGTATGTATGTGATACCGTCCGAGGTGTCTTCGTCCGCCAGACGGTAAAAGCCCATTTTCTTATAAAAATCCTCGGCGTTGGGAGCCGCAAATACGCTGATATAATTCTCATCGGCCCTCTCATATAATACGTCAAGGATCTTATCATCCTCGTTATCAAGGGGCAGGACCCGGCGCCTGAAGAGATAATCCTCCATACACATTATCAGTGCGCGTCCTATGCCGCAGCCGTGATACTTATCATCCACAAACAAAAGGGATATATGATTCTGTTCACGGAAACTCCCTATCCCCACTATCTCATCGTCATCCTTTGCCACAAACATCCGGTAACGCCCCAGCAGAAAAGCCTTATGCAGGGTCTGGCTGGAAATGAAATTGATGAAACTCTCACATCCTTCATCCGTATAGATGGGAGCATCATAACGAGAAAAGGTGCGCCAGGCCAAAGCCATGGCGCCCTCCCAATCCTGTGGTGTTGCATGGAGTATGTTTATTTCGTGGTTGTTGATACGCAGGTACAAATTACAAACACCTCATCCGTCAGCCTTCGGCTGACACCTTCTCCTCAAGGAGAAGGCTCAGTTTGCAGCCCTCAAGGGGAAGGCACAGTTTGTGAGGACGCGGGGACGGTCCTCAGCAGATCTTGCTGCCGGGTTTGATATTTTTTTCGGGGGTCATAAGGACTACATGATCCTCATCATCCTCGGCGCAGAGCAGCATGCCCTGGCTCTCAAGTCCCGCCATCTTAACTGGCTTAAGGTTAAGAAGCGCCATTACCTTCTTTCCGACCATTTCTTCGGGCTTGTAATAAGCCTTGATGCCGGAGAGTATCTGCACTGTCTTATCACCGACTTTCACCTGTGAGCAGAGAAGCTTCTTGCTCTTGGGCACTTCCTCACACGCTATGATCTCGCCCACGACGAACTGGCATTTTGCGAAATCATCGTACTCTATCTCATCAGCCTTCTCAACATGGATATCGGCTCCGGAAGCCTCGGCAGCTGCACCTATGCCTGCTCTGGCAAGTCTTGCATCCGCATCGGCCTGTGAGATACGTCCTGCTTTTAACAGATTCTCCACAGCCTTCTTCTCGTGTGCGCGGAAATCCTCACGCTGCTTTGCTTCAACATCAGCAGCCTTCTTTAGGATCTCTTCCTTGTCGAGACGCGCAAAGAGTATCTCAGGCTTGTCGGTAACCTTTGTTTCGCTTATCAGACCGAACTTATCAAGTGTATCAAAGTCTCTTAAGTCTGCTCCCAGCTGTGTGCTTATCTTCTGCGCGGTATCGGGCAGGAAGGGCTTGAGCAGGGAAGTGGCGATGATCAGGCCTTCGGTCAGGTTGTAGAGTACGGTGCGCAGTCTGTCTGACTTTGTCTCATCCTTGGCCAGAACCCAGGGCTCGGTCTCGTCGATATATTTATTCAGTCTCTTGTATACGTTGAATATCTCGGTGAGCGAATCAGCCACATGCAGGGTATCCATGCAATCGGAAACCTTCTTTGCGGCTCCGGTCACAACTGCCTTAAGATCGTCATCCACGGCTTCCTTAGCGCCGGGATCCTTAACCTCACCGCCGAAATATTTATTGCTCATCGCTACGGTACGGTTCACCAGATTGCCCAGGGTGTTTGCCAGATCGCTGTTGGTGCGCTCTGTCATAAGCTCCCAGGTGATGGTGCCGTCGTTTTCATAAGGCATTTCGTGCAGTACGAAGTAACGCACCGCATCCAGGCCGAAGATATCGATCAGATCATCCACGTAGATCACATTGCCCTTGGATTTGCTCATCTTCTCGCCGCCCTGTAAGAGCCAGGGATGGCCGAACACCTGCTTGGGCAGGGGCTCGCCCAAAGCCATAAGGAAGATGGGCCAGTAAATGGTATGGAAGCGGATTATGTCCTTACCGATAAGATGCAGATCTGCGGGCCAGTACTTTTTGTACATATCGGTGCTGTTACCGTCCGCATCATAACCTATGCCGGTGATGTAGTTTGAAAGGGCATCCAGCCACACATACACTACATGCTTATCATCAAAGTCTACGGGGATACCCCACTTGAACGATGTACGTGATACGCACAGATCCTGCAGTCCCGGCAGGAGGAAGTTGTTCATCATCTCGTTCTTCCTGGATACGGGCTGTATGAATTCGGGATGTGTGTTGATATGCTCGATCAGACGGTCGGCATACTTGCTCATCTTAAAGAAGTACGCTTCCTCTTTTTCCTCATGAACATTTCCGCCGCACACGGGGCACTTGCCTTCCTTAAGCTGGCTCTCGGTGTAGAAAGCCTCGCACTCCGTACAGTACTTGCCCTCGTATGCACCCTTGTAGATGTCGCCCTGATCATAGAATTTTTTGAACATCTTCTGTATCTGCTTTTCATGATCGGCATCCGTGGTACGGATGAAACGGTCATAGTCGGTGCCCATGATATCCCACAGGCGCTTTATCTCGCCGGCTGTAGCATCTACGAATTCCTTGGGGCTTACGCCCTCTTCGATGGCGCGGGTCTCGATCTTCTGGCCGTGCTCGTCACTTCCGGTCTGGAAACGCACATCGTAGCCCTCCGCCTTACGGTAACGGGCGATGGCATCGCCTAAGATTATCTCGTAACAGTTGCCTATGTGGGGCTTGCCTGAGGTATAGGCAATGGCCGTTGTTATGTAATATTTTCCTTTGTTCTCCATGTATTTACTCCTTTGAAATTATGTAATTCCGAAATGTCTTTATTTAAATTCCAGTTCTACCGGGCAGTGGTCGGATCCCATTATATCCGTATGGATCTTTGCGTCCACCAGCCGCTCCTTAAAGCGCTCCGATACCACAAAGTAATCGATGCGCCAGCCTGCATTCCTTGTTCTGGCCTGCATTCGGTAGCTCCACCAGGAATATATGTCTGCCTGCTCGGGGTAGAAATAACGGAAGCTGTCGATGAATCCGGCATTCAATACCGCGCCGAATTTCGCCCTCTCTTCATCCGTAAACCCGGCGTTTAAATGATTCGTCTTCGGATTCTTAAGGTCTATCTCTTCATGCGCCACATTAAGGTCGCCGCAGTAGATGACAGGCTTTTTCTCATCCAGCTTCTTTATGTAAGAAAGGAACGCATCCTCCCATTGCATACGATAATCAAGCCTCTTTAAGCCGTCCTGGGAATTGGGCACATACACGGTGATCAGATAATGATCATCAAATTCCAGCGTGATCACACGGCCTTCATGGTCATGCTCCTCTACGCCTATCCCATAGGCTACGCTAAGCGGCTCCTTCTTTGTAAAAATGGCCGTGCCCGAATAACCCTTCTTTTCCGCATAGTTCCAATACTGCTTATATCCGGGCAGATCCATTTCTATCTGTCCCTCCTGCAGCTTGGTCTCCTGCAGACAGAAGGCATCCGCATCCAGGCGCTTAAAATCCTCTGTAAAATTTTTCCCCATGACGGCGCGCAGGCCGTTCACATTCCACGATACATATCTCATAGGCGGTATTATAACACTAATCGCTCTTTCCTGCTATATATTGTTCAAAACGAGGTAATTTTATTTTCACAACTTTCTTTACCATTACAACTCTTCTAATCGTATTCAAATATCCCCTGTATAGCATCTGATATATTCATTATCTGCGCATATGGAATCCGGTCTACTCTGTTGCACCCGCGCTTTGGATCAATAAGTTTAAGCTGCTCACATATTACGGTCCCGTTTTCCCTTTTCCCGCTAACCGTAACATGCAAAGGACCTTCTTTTTCATTCTTTAATATCGGACAAACATGAAACATCCCCGTATGCTCAATAAAGGCATTTTTACTGACCACCAGAAAGCTTACGGCAAACCCGGAGATCTTTACGATATCCCCTTGAAATATCTTTTGCATCAGATAAGCTCCTTCCCGACAGGCTCTCCCCAGTCAAACTCAGTGATATGGATCTCACCATTATACTCAGCCAGTCTTTCCTCAAAAGTTTTGTGCTTGAATCTTTTTTTCAGGATGATCGCATCATTCTCTACACTCAGTTCAAATATGTCATTTTTTTCTACATTAAGTTCCCTGATCACATCTGAAGGTATCCTTATACCCATGCTGTTTCCCCATGCCTTTAATGCTACTTCCTGCATATCGCACCTCCATTCGGAATAACAGTATCATTGTATATACAATTATACCTATGATTAAATACTCAGTCAACAAAAAAACCACCCCGCTTACGCGGGGTGGCATTACTCCCTGTATGACATTACATATTCTCTTTGATCTGCTCGTAGAGACCCTTGCCGTCAAGACGATACTTAACAAGAAGGGCGCCAGCGCTGCCGCTCTCGCCGAATACGTCGTAAACGCCGATGCGCTTTATCTTAGTAGGGCACTCCTCAGAAAGCACCTCCGCAACAGCTGCACCCAGGCCGCCGATAACCGAATGCTCTTCAGCGGTGAATACCCTGCCGGTCTTCTGAGCTGTCTTAACCAGGATGTCCTTATCGATAGGCTTGATGGTGTGGATGTTGATAACATCAGCCTTGATGCCGTCTGCTGCCAGCAGCTCAGCTGCTTCCAGGGCGGAGTTTACCATCAGACCGGTAGCAACGATACTTACATCGCCGCCTTCCTTAAGCTGTATGCCCTTGCCTATCTCAAACTTATAATCGGGATTGTCGTTGAAAACGGGTACGCCTGCACGGCCTGTTCTTAAATAAACCGGTCCGTCCAGCTCGCATGCTGCGCGTACTGCTGCCTTTGTCTCGATATCATCAGCGGGGCTGATCACTGTCATGCCGGGGATAACACGCATAAGTGCGATATCCTCAAGACACTGGTGGCTTGCGCCGTCCTCACCTACGGTGATACCTGCATGGGTAGCGCCGATCTTTACATTCAGATGGGGATATGCGATGGAATTACGAACCTGCTCATAAGCCCTGCCGCTGGCGAACATTGCGAAGGTGGAAGCCCACACAAGCTTGCCGCAGGTAGCCATGCCGGCTGCGATAGCCATCATGTTGCCCTCTGCGATACCGCAGTCGATAAAGCGGTCGGGGAAAGCTTTCTTGAACACGCCTGTCTTGGTTGCTGCAGAAAGGTCGGCATCAAGTACTACCATATTGGGATACTCTGCGCCTATCTCAGCCAGAGCATTTCCGTAACTTTCTCTTGTTGCAATCTTCTTAACATCAGCCATTATTTCAAGCCCTCCTCTATCTTATCCAGGTCTGCCATAGCCTTGGCAAACTCATCATCATTGGGCGCCTTGCCGTGCCAGCCTACCTGACCCTCCATGAAGGAGATGCCCTTGCCCTTTAAGCTGTGGGCGATTATAGCTGTAGGCTGTCCCTTGGTCTCGCGTGCCTCTTTGAAAGCTGCGCGCAGAGCATCAAAGTCGTGAGCGTCCACATTTATTACATGGAACTTGAAAGCCTCAAACTTCTTGTCGATGGGGTTGGGGTCATTGACCTCTTCGATGGGTCCGTCGATCTGAAGACCGTTGTTATCAACGATGACCACCAGATTATCAAGCTTCTTTGCGCCTGCGAACATAGCAGCCTCCCAAACCTGGCCTTCCTCTATCTCGCCGTCACCAAGAAGTGTATATACACGGTAATCCGCATTATCAAGCTTGCCTGCCATAGCCATACCTGCAGCAGCGCTGATACCCTGGCCCAGTGAACCGGTACTCATATCAACACCGGGTGTGCACTTGAGTGAGGGATGCCCCTGAAGATGTGAACCCAGCTTACGAAGCGTAGTGAGCTCTTCCTTGGGGAAGAATCCTTTCTCTGCCAGTGCGGCATAAAGACCGGGAGCGGTGTGTCCCTTGCTCAGTACGAAACGGTCTCTCTTGGGATCCTTGGGGTTAGCGGGATCAACGTTCATTTCTTCGAAATAAAGATAAGTAAAGATGTCGGCTGCTGAGAGGGATCCGCCCGGATGTCCCGCGCCGGCTGCATGGGTGCCGATGACAACGCCCCTGCGGACTTCATTAGCATGACGCTTAAGTTCAAGATTATCCATAATTATCTCCTTTATGTACAGGATTTTTTCAGTAACTTTTACATTATAACATGAAAAAATGCAGATTAAAACATGGCAGAATATATAAAAAAATGATAACGTTATTCCACTACCAGAAGAAATTCCGCTTTGTTGCTCTCGTTGCCTTCGCTGTCGGTGATGTACATCTGCAGGCGGTAGTGGCCTACGCGGGTCAGATCATAGCTGCCCTTAACAACCAGATGGTTGTACAGATCCTCTTTGCTGTCCCTGTCATCGTAAACGGACTGGATAAAAGAGTGAGGATCAAAGATCTCGCCCTTGCTGATAGTGGTACCGGATGATGTGAGCCTGATGACGGGTTCGCCGCCCAGCCCCATACGCACTACGCTCTTCTTTCTTTCATATTTTACCATCAGATCGGCTGTAGCAACATTCTGGGAACTGTCGCTCACGGCATAGACCACCTTGGCCATACCGGTAGCCTGGATGGGCACCAGCTCGTACACAAAAACATCCGCGCTTAAGTCGCCGTCCTTATTATCCCAGGCGCTGACACCGCTTAAAAGCTTTTCTACAGGATCACCTTCGTTATAACTGAGCGTACCGGCGGGAAGATTGATCCCGGGCGCCTCGGTGTCCTTCTGCTTTCTGATCACGATGGTAGCTGCCAGAAGCGCGATCGATAAGATTGATAAAATTATAAAATATAATGCTTTTTTCATTTTCTATGCCTGTTTGTAAGATCCTTCGCTTCGCATTACAGTAAAGTCACTTCTTCTTCCCGGATTTACTGCTGTCCTGTTCGTCACCGTTATCGTAGGAGCCGTACTGACCGTAGTAGCGGCCGTAATAACGTCCGTATTTGCCGTAATATCTGCCGTATCTGCTGCCGCGGCGGTCTCTGGGTACTTTGTTGAGCACTACGCCCAGCACCCTGGAGCCCGATTTTTCCATCTGTTCCCTGGCATCGCGCAGGAAACGGCTGCTGTCGTGGCCGGATGCCGTGACCAGTATGGCCCCGTCGCATGCCCTTGCCACCACGGCCGCATCGATGACCTCACCGATGGGCGGGCAGTCCACTATAACATAATCGTAATGCGCACGCAAGATGTTCATCATCTTTGCAAAACGCCTGGTACCTAAAAGCTCCGAAGGATTTGGCGGTATCTGGCCGGCCACGATCACATCCAGGTGGTTTAAGTTGGTGCTCACCAGCACGGATTCGATATTTACCCTGGCCGCAAGATAATTGGACAGGCCCTCGCTCTGGCCCTTTATGTTATAACGGCCTATCGTAACGGATTTACGCAGATCAGCGTCGATAAACAGCACGTTCTTTCCGCTGTCTGCCAGGCTCATCGCCAGGTTCATGGATATAAAGCTCTTGCCCTCATCACGCACGCAGCTGGTGATAGCCAGGACCTTCTTATCCTCGCCCATAAACTCTATATTGGTACGAAGCGCCTTCATGGCCTCCCTTAACGCATAGTCGTCTTCATAACGCGGCAGGCGCATTACTATCCTCTTGCGTGTCGGCTTTGACGCCGCTTCACTCTGTACTTCAGTTCTCTTTTCTTCTTCCATCACCGATACCTATTTTTTGGATTTGGCTATATCGTTGCTCTTTGAATCGGGTATACTGCCCAAAAGCGGCAATCCCAGAGCCTTTTCCACGTCTTCCGAAGTCTTTACCGTATCGTCCATGACACTGCGGATCACAAAGAATGCCGCTGCCAGTACCATTCCCGCGATAATGCCTATAAGGGTGTTTCTGAGCACCCTGGGGCTTGATGGCTTTTTAGGCAGGCTGGCTTCCTCCACGGTATTTACCGCATCGATGTTCATGACCGATACGATCTGCTCACCCACAGCCACACGCAGCCTGTCGGCAATAAGCCGCGCCTGCAGTGGATCCTCGTATGTCACCGATATCTTTATGATACGGGTGTTGCTCTTGTTTTCTACGCTTATGAGCTTTTCGAGCTGGTCCGGACTCATCGTAAGATCCAGATCCGTGATCACCTGATCCAGCACGGGTCTTGACTTGACCAGCACGGCATAATCGTTGGTCAGCTGGGTACCGACGCTCAGATCCGCCGTAGTCAGTGCCTCGTTATCCTGCTGTGCCAGCACATACAGGCTGGTCACCGAGGTATATTTGGGCGTCATCAGGCAGGAAGATACGAAGTACGCCAGTATCCCCGTAAAGATCATGGCCATCAGTATCTGCCACTTGTTGATCCACAGCTCAAATATCAGCTCTGCCAGATCTATTTCCGTAGTATCATCTTTTTCAAGTATCAGTTTATCATCCACTGCTCATACATCCCTTTTTATGATCCTGTCCGCGCAGCCGCCGAATACATAATCGGCATAATCCGCACCGGCACGTTTCTTTACTATCTCGTACGCCTTTGAAAGCTCCGGTCTTCTGAACTTCACATCATGGGCATCGCTTCCGGCCAGGTCTATCAGATGCCTGTCTATCATCTTTTTCATATACCCGCGCATCTTAAAGCTGCCCGGATGTACTATATCGTCCGCATTGACCTGTATCAGGGCACCCAGATCCGCGATACGCGACGCCAGGTCTATATCCGTAAGCATCACATCGTAGCGCTCGATATGGGCCAGCATCACATCATAGCCCGCCATCTGCACCTGCTGTATGCCCTCGCGTATGCGGTCAAACTTATCGTAGGGCTTAAACTCCACCAGTATCATGCCGCTGCCGCTTAAGTCATGCAGCTGGTGCGGCTCCTCACGAAGTATGGTCCCCGAATAATCAAACTCACTGCCCAGGTACAGTTCCAGCTGCGGGTGGGCAGATGCCGCGTATTCCTTAACCTTTTCAAAAGCCTCCAGTACCTTCGACCAGGGCCTCTTAAGCCAGGGTCTGCGGATATGGGGTGTGAACATTATCCTCTGTATCCCGTCATCCGCGGCTATCTTTAGCATAGCCTTTGTATCGTCCATATCCTTTGCGCCATCGTCCACTCCGGGGAGCAGATGGCAGTGTATATCAGTGATCTTCAAAACTCATTCCTCTACAGGCTCGTAAAAAAGCTCCACCACCAGATCCTTTACGGCCTCATCATCAGCATAGAATTCCTCAAAGTTAACGCCCTGTTCAAGCTTGCCGGGAACGGTCATGATACCCTTCTCGTTCATCGTATATCCCAGGAATTCCGTAGTCATATAGGTCACACGGCTTACATCGATATCGGTGACCATGTAGTCTGTTGCTATATTATACAGATCCACTCCCAGTCCGGGGTTAGATTTTAACAGTTCCCGCCCTTTTTGAACATAGGCTGCCAGATACTGCTTCTGTCTTGCAAACCGTGCGTCGTTGGATGCATATACGTTCACATCGCGATACTGCACGTAATTACGGGCATCTTCGCCCATAAGGTGCACTTCCGTTCCGGCTTTTATATCCGTCTTTCCGTGCTTTATATCTTCCAGTGCCGTCACATCCACGCCGCCGATGGCGTCGTTCAGCGCCGGTATCGCAGCTATATTTATCGCTGCGTAGGTATGGATGGGGATGTTATGCATGAAGCGCGATACCGTACGTATCTGGCGCTCACAGCTCACTTCCTTGCCGTCGCCGTAGCCGTGCTGCAGGGTTATCTGCGCCGGGCGTGTTCCCACGAAATTCCCCTCCCTGTCAAACACATCGATATCGGTCATCGTGTTACGGTTGATCGTCAGCACACTGTAGATCTTATTGTGCGGGTTCAATATCAGCAGAAAGAGGGCATCGGCCTGTCCGCCGTCTATACCGTCCTTTGCCTCGCTCAGCTCACCCTTTTTATCTATGCCCATGATGAGCATGCATATCACATCGCGGTTATAGGAATACAGCTTGTCTTTATAGATGACCTCGCCTTCCTTAAGCTGCCTGGGTGTATCCTCAGTCTCATCTGATACCTGCTGCACTACTACGCCGTCCGATGATACGCTTAAGTCTATGGCGGGC
This sequence comes from Lachnospiraceae bacterium, assembly GCA_017437785.1. Lineage (GTDB taxonomy): Bacteria > Bacillota > Clostridia > Lachnospirales > Lachnospiraceae > NK4A136. Next base: position 28,154 of record JAFRXH010000054.1, on the reverse strand, counting down.
AGGTCCCTGGTATTTTCCATCAGGGAGCGCTTTCCCTTATAGCGCAGTCCCAGCACCACAAGCACTATGACCAGCGCTATTGCTGCCAGCACCAGCAGGATGTTTCGTATGACCCTGACCCACTTTTTCTTAAAAAAATCCTTCATAGCTTACAGATCGATATCGGGCAGGTCACTCTGCGGCATGGGCGGATTGAGCAGCACGCCCTGTACCAGCCAGCGTCTGTCCTTGCCTGCCCCGTTGGTGCAGGTAGAGAGCGTTATTATATAGTCATCCGTATCCAGCTGTATGTCATAACGGTAATGTGCGATCCTGCTGCCGGCGTAATAAAGGTTCTGAAGGTACTGCTCGTACTGATAGACATTATGCATGTCCCCGTTTGCCAGCAGATGGATCGAATTCGTCTCGTAGGCTCCGAATATCTGATATGCCAGAGGTTCCTTATCTTCACGGTAGATGAAGATGTAGTGGTCCCCTTCAAAAAACTCCTCGTCCTCAAAATAATGCAGGGTGGAGAACATCTCACCGCTCCTTAAGTTGTGGGAGTAAAGCACCGTATTGGGATCGTCAAAATCCTTTGTATTCCACAGCTTCTCGGTGTACACACAGCCGGGATAACCGGGGCTGCCGTCCACATTATGGTTTAAGTAGAAGGTATCGTCGGTCTCGTGCTGCAGGATGGGATAATCCACTCTGGTATCGGGCACGTAGATCCAGGCGTAGATGTCCTTATTCTTTTCATGAAGGGCATCCCAGTCTATATCTTTCTCCGGTACCTCCACCATCGCACGCTTGGGCGTGGGTGTGGGGGTAGGGGTCGACTCGGTCTCTTCCGGCTCCGGAGCGGGAGTGGGCGTAGGTGCCTGTGTGGGCACGGGTGTTACTGCCGCAGCCAGCTGCTGCATGCGCTCGTACTCCTCCATGGCGCGCCTCTGGGTATCCATATCGATGATAAGATATACTATCGCGCCCACAGCCAGCAGCAGAAAGGCCACTACTCCTATCAGCCAGCCTTTCCTGCCTTTTTTATCAGGCTTCTTTTCCGGTTTTTTATCATTAATCTCCGTCATACTCAATACTCTTCTGGCGCAGCACCTGTGAAAGATACCAGGTACCGTCCCTCTTTAAAAATATCCAGGTGGCATCCGAGCCTTCGTTCTTGGTCTTGTACGCCGCCGAATTGAACTTGACTATCAGGTCGAAATAAATATGGCAGGCTACGCAGTCGTGTGAATAGGTCACGAAATCGTCGCAGCTCTCGTTTCCGAATTCGTAGGTGGTGATGCGCTCTGTGGGATAGAAGTAGGTCACTACCGACTTCACATCCTCTTTATACTGCGAATCGGGCAGCAGGTACTTGTACACGCCGCCGGTATTCTTGCCAATGAAATGCAGGCCGTAGGCTTCCATGATGGTGGGCACCAGTGCCTTGACCTCTTCCGCTGCATCCGCATAATAAGGCAGATCTGCGCTGAACTTGTTCCCGTCCTGCGTAAGAGGCATGTCCTCGCCATCCACGCTCTTTACCGAGAACACGGGATCTACGATAAAGCCCTTTACCGCATAGGTGATGTAACTGGGCACGTGATCCAGGTACTGCTCTATCACCTTAAGGTCCTTTACCTCGGCGATCTTTTTGTTACCTTCCTCATCCAGCTCGATATCGCTCTCCCCGAGCGTATGTCCGTTAACCGTGACCACGCTGCCGTCGGGAACCGTTATCTCGTATACGGTGTCGCTTATGCTGTATTCATCCGCATAGAACTTATCGTAGCCCCACAGATCCAGGTCGTGGTCGTTCTTGCCAATCACCTTAAGGCTTACGTCCATAACGGGCGCACCGCCTGCAAATACCGTATACCTGGGCACTTCCTTGGTGGCATCCTTTGATTCCTGCATCGTCACCTCTCCGGAAGAGAGCTTCTGTTTCAGCAGGCTTCTGTACTCGTTCAGGCCCTCGTACTTTGCTACCGTGACCAGCGTATCCTGGCGGATGATATCATCCACACGGTTCTCGCTGATGGCGGCCATTACCTCATCCATGCCGTACTTTGGCAGCGATGCTTCAAGGTCTATCAGATATTTTTCCAGCTTGTTCCACAGATGGAAGCTTACTATAACGCCCACTACGATGTATATCAGCATAAATATGCCGAATACCGGCAGGCGCTTTTTTGAACGTCTCCTGTTAGCAGCCATATCAGTTCCCTCCTCCTACAAGCCATGCTGTGGGGCAGCGTCTGGGCCCCGTGGGAGAATAGGGATTATTGACTATCTCACCGTTGTAATACATCTGGGTGGAGGTACCGCCGTCAAGACATGCGGCGTTCACTGCACCGTATTCTTTCATGATATCGATCATATCCTTAAAAGTAGCACCAAGGCTTGACGCCTGACGTCCGTCGACCACGCACAAAAGCATAACTCCGTCCGCACGCTGGCCTATAGCGGTACGGGGGTTCTTTCCGCCGCCGTACACCTCTGTATCGGGCACCTCTAACGATTCGCCGTCGATGATAAGGAAAGGTCCGGTCTCGTGACGCACATGACAGCCGTCACGCACGCCCATATCAAGAGCAGCCTTTACGGAATAACCCTTAAGCAGCAGCAGCTTGTTCTCATTGGTCATACATACCAGGTTCCAGCCGCCGCCCGCATTGTTTTCGAACAGGCCCTGTCCCTGTGAGATAACGCCGCCCACAGGCCATGCCGTGTAGGAATAGCTGCCGGCATCAAAGAACTCTCCGCCGTTGACACCGCCTATAGCGCCGTATTTCTCGGCAAACTGCGGCACGATCCAGCCCGTACTCTGGGCGAACTGATCCAGCACTCCAAGATATACCGTTGAAGGGTCCTGTACTATCATCATATAACCGTGATAGGTGGCGCCAAAGATCTCTTCCACCTCGATAGGCTCCACATCTTCCTTGGGAGTCTCGTCTATCACTATCAGATCCTTATCGGAAACCGTACCTTCCTCTACCTCGGGCATCATGTTCTTTGCCAGGATGGCCTCGACTTCCTCATCGCTCATGAACAGACCCGGCAGCCATTTAAGGGCGCTGGTCTCGTGGAAAGTAGATACATACTGTGTGGACATGGCGCTGGAGGGCCCTAAGAGTATCAGCTTGACAGCTCCGTATAAGAATACCGCCAGCATGACTATCGTTACCAGTAAAAATACCAGTACACGCCATACCACGCCCCATATCTTTGCGCCTGCGCCGCGCTTTTTGCCGGATCCGGCTGCGTAGCCGCTCTCTGCCTGTCTGCTGCGTGAATAACCCGTGGCAGTCTGCCTGCGGGATGCTGAGTTGCTGCTGCGCGACGTACGGCTTCCGCCTCCTATCGAAGTCCTGTCGCTGCGGCGGGGCATGGGGATCTCCTCATAATAAGGCATATCTCCCTCTTCATCCGCCTCTGCCTGCTCGCTTAAAGACCTGCCGTCCTCATCATAGAACTCTTCTTCGTCCAGATACTCAAGGTCATCATCGTCATCATAGGCTTCGTCTTCGTATGCTTCATCGGCATAGTAAGCGTCGTCTTCCGATGATCCTTCATAATAGCCGTCAGCGGCATCCTCTTCGTAATACTCATCCGAAGAACCATCATAGCTTCCGTCGTCTTCGTAGTATTCTCCGTCGTCGTAAGCCCCATCATCATAGGCTTCGCCGTCCTCGTAGTACTCGCCGGCTTCCTCATCCGGATAGTATCCGCCTTTTTCGTCGTAATAGCCGCCGTCTTCATAATAGCCGTCGCTATCGGGATCCTCAAGGTACTCGTCGCCTTCGTTTAAGTAAAGGTCCTGTTCACGAAGACGCTCCTCGTATTCTTTTTTTGTAAGTTTTTTTATTGATGCCATGTTATTGATATTGATTAATTTAGTTTATTGTATTACACCTCATCCGTCAGCCTTCGGCTGACACCTTCCCCTCAAGGGGAAGGCTTTTAGGGAAGGCATTAGCGGTATTCCATATTCTTGAACTGGGTGAACTCGGGTATCCATACCAGCTTGACGGTTCCGATGGGGCCGCTTCGGTGCTTGGCTATGATTATCTCTGCGATGCCCTTATCTTCACTGTCGCTGTTGTATACCTCATCCCTGTATATAAACATTACTATATCCGCATCCTGCTCTATGGCGCCGGATTCACGCAAGTCGGACAATACCGGCCTGTGATCGGTACGGCTCTCCACACCACGGCTAAGCTGCGAAAGGGCGATGATGGGGATGCCCAGCTCCTTCGCTAAAAGCTTAAGGCCTCGGGATATCTCGGATATCTCCTGCTGGCGGCCGTCGTTACGCTTGCTGGTCGAATTCATCAGCTGCAGGTAGTCGATAACGATCAGCTCCAGATTATTCTCCGCCTTTATCTTTCTGGAGATAGAGCTTATCTCGCTTAAGGTGGTAGCGGAATCGTTCAAAAACAGCCTTGAATTGGCAAGGTTGCCGCCGCTTTCGGTAAGCAGCTCCCAGTCCGCATCGGAAAGCTGTCCTGTCTTGAACTTCTGCGAATCCACACCGGAATCCATGGAAAGCAGACGGTTCATGAGCTCGTTCTCGCTCATTTCCAGAGAGAACATAAGAGCCGCCTTCTGCTGCTTTACCACTATGTTCTGCAGGATGCTCAGCACCAGGGAGGTTTTTCCCATAGCCGGGCGGGCAGCCACCAGTACCAGGTTACCTGCCTGCAGTCCCGCTGTCTTATGATCCAGATCCGTAAAGCCGGTGGGCAGGCCCGTTATACTGCCTGTGGCCCTGGCCGCCTTGTCGATGGATTCAAGGGACTTCATAACTATATCCGCCGTAGGTGTGATACGTCCCACGCTGCGGCGCTGAACCACCTTAAAGACGCTCTTTTCCGTCTTTTCCAGCAGATCGTTCACATCATCACTGTCTTTGTAGCAGTCCTCGCTTATCTCTTCGGTAACCTTAAGCAGGTCACGCATCAGCGCCTTGTCGGAAACTATCTTGGCGTAGTGCTTCACATTCGCAGATGTGGGCACGCTGTCGATGATATCCATTATGAACTGCTCGCTCACTACTTCCTCGGGTATGCCTTTTTCGTTAAGCATCTCCCTTAAGGTGAGCACGTCTATCGCGGAGCCTTTCTTGCCCAGCTCCAGTATGGCGTCATAGATATGGCCATACAGCTCGTTATAAAAATAACTCCCGTCCGGGAGCAGGTCCCTTACGGCACCTATCTCCTTGTTATCGATATAAAGGCCGCCGATAACGGCTTCTTCGGCCTTTTTGTTATTGGGTTTGACACGGCGGGCAGGAGCAGCAGCACCTTCCGCCATCTTATTTCTCCTCCTCTACTATCACCTTGAGCTCGCCTGTGACCTGGGGATGGAGCTTTATCTGCACCGTCTGAACCCCTGCGGTCTTGATGGGATCCTTAAGCACGATCTTCTTCTTGTCGATGGTTAGTCCCAGCTGCTCATCGGCTGCAGCAGCTATTTCCTTTGAGGTGATGGAGCCGAAGGTCTTTCCACCCTCACCCAGACGGATGGAGAGCTTCACCTGCTTTGTTGCCAGATCGGCTGCAAATGCCTTTGCCTCATCCAGCTGCTCCTTGGCGATACGCTCGTCATTCGCCTTCTTAAGCTTTAAGTTGTTAAGGTTTGCGGCAGTTGCCTCAATGCCCTTCTTTTTGCTCAATATAAAATTGCGGGCGTAGCCGTCGCTTACCTCTACTATATCGCCCTTTTTTCCGAGTGACTTTACATCTTCGGTCAATATTACCTTCATTACAGATCTCCTTCCTGTATCATAGAATCAAGTGTGCTCTTAACTACTATTATCGCTGCATCCACCGTGGTGTTCTTAAGCTGCGCGCCGGAGCTGTTCATATGTCCGCCGCCGCCTAATCTCTCCATGATTATCTGCACGTTCACCTCGTCGATGGAACGGGCGGAGATAAATATCTGGCCCTGGTATTCCGTTACTACGAAGCTTGCTTTCACGCCGTTAATGTTAAGCAGGTCATTGGCTGCCTGCGCCGCTACCACGGTAGGGCTCTTTAAGCCTTCCGACTGGCAGTAGCTGATAACGTATTCCTTGCGGTAAACCTCCGCATTCCTGATGGCCTCTGCCTTCGCCATGTAGTCTGCCGCATCTTCGCGGAACATCTTGCGCACCCTGGTGACATCCGCGCCGTTACGCCGCAGGAACGCCGCCGCCTCAAAGGTACGCACACCGGTCTTTGTGGTGAAGCTCTGGGTATCCATTACTATTCCGGCGTACATGCAGTCCGCCACCACGCCCTTGAACTTAACGCCGTTATTGATGTACTGCAGTATCTCCGATACCATCTCGCAGGCGGAGGAGGCATTGGGCTCCACGTAGGAAAGCGTGGCATTGTCGATGATCTCCTGACCCTGGCGGTGGTGGTCGAGCACCACGATGGCCTTACATTTCTTAAGCAGTTCCGGGCATTCCGTGATGCTGGGACGGTTAACATCCACAACTACCACAACACAGTTGGCATCGGATAATTCCATTGCCTGCTGGGGCGATACTATCGCGCCCTCTTCGTAATCCGAATATCCTTTATACAGATCCACTAACGGCTGCAGCGAAGGGGTTATCTCATCCAGTACCATGTAGCAGGTCTTCTGCAGGCTTAAGGCTGCCGCCCTTACGCCCACCATCGCGCCAAAGCTGTCCATGTCGCCGTTACGGTGGCCCATTACGAATACGCGCTCCCTGGTGGAGATTATCTCCTCCATTGCCTGCGCCTTTACCCTGGCCCTTACGCGGGTGGTCGTCTCCTTGGTCTGGCTCTTGCCTCCGTAGTAGCTTAAGTTGTCCTTGTTCTTTACTACGGCCTGATCGCCGCCGCGGCCCAGCGCCAGGTCGATGGCATTACGGGCAAACTCGCAGTTCTGCGCATACGAAAGCCCGCCTATACCCATACCTATCGATAAGGTGACAGAGATCTCGTTGCCTATGTTGATGCCCTTTACATCCTCCAGGAGCTTGAACTTTCCTTCCTGTGCCTGGGTGAGTGCGCTCTTTCTGAGGATCACAAAGTACTTATCCTTCTCCATCTTGCGCACTATACCGTCCAGATCGCTGATGTACTGGTTCACCTGCCTGTCGATGAACGCACCTAAAAGGCTCCTTCCCACATCCTCTACGCTGGCCAGCGCCTCTTCGTAATTATCAATGTAAATGTAACCAACAGTTACGCTCTGGTTGTCCAGTTCTTTCAACGCCAGGTTGAGTGCCGTGCGGTCAAATAGATAAACGGCAAAGAGGAAGCCGTCATAATCCTCGCCTTCCTTTGTTTCCGTAATGGCAGCCATGTCTTTTAAGCAGATGCGCTTGACCCTGGCCTGGTATTCCTTATCGTTAAAGACTACGTCGATGTCCTTTACGGCGTCTCCTTCAGGGAACTGCTCGCGCTTCATTTCCGGCATGAAGGAGTGGATATTCTTTTTGTTAAAGCGCTCCTTATTATCCAGCTTCTCGAACGCGCGGTTCATCCATATGACACGGCCACTTTCGTCCAAAAGAGCATGCGGCAGCTCCAGCTCCTTTAAGAGCTGTTTCTGGATCTGCCCGTACTCCGTTGCAAAGCTTATGAGTTCGGCATTCAGGGCAGGGCGTGCAAATATGATCATGCAGACCATAGTTATCACATAGACAGCAGCAAATATACTGAGTATGATGCCTGCGCGCACATCTACAAAGTAGACCGAAATATTCACAAGCAGCAGTATCACACCCAATATTACCGGTGCCTGAACATAAGCCCTGATTTTTCCGTTTATCTTTATCTTTCCAGACATACCGATGTATTATACCACTTATGGCACTTGATTTGCAAGTTTTATAAAATCCGCCCCGGAAGGGGGGCGACTCAGGTTGACATAGAGTATAAAAAACAAATTTTATTTTTTATGGGCTTGATTTTGATTCAGCTCTGTCTTATAATGCGGCGCATAAGACATTGCAGGGAAATAAAACACGAAAGGAGGTCAGTATATAGTACACCATTTCTGCATTTAATTCTTTCAAGGCTTTTGGCCCATTCAATTGCGAAACTGCTTTAGTCACGATTCTGTGACGTTGTCTTACAATAATAATTATTTCCGGTCTTTTCCGGATACCTTAAGCAGTTCCCCTGATTGTTAAAAACTTTAAGCGTATAACACAGATACACAACACACATTTATTTTTTTCGTATTCCGAATGTCTTATGTTTCTTATGACCGCAGCGGCATTACCGGCACCGTCTTTAAGATACACACCGCAGGGATATTTCACGGACCTTCCCTTATGAAAGGAAATGGTGCTCATCTTACGGACAGATCGAGGATCCTCCGGTTTAAATGCAAAAACAGGTAAATTTGCCTTCTCAGAGTTCACCGGCTTTTGTTTACTGATCCCCCGATCAGTGCCCGGGAAGGCTGCTGCGGCCTTCTGTACATTTCACTTCTGTTAATTGTGTGTACACTTCACCCTTTACACGGATTGCAGTATATGATATAATTACTCTGTATCTATAAACGCTACATAAAACCTCAGAAAGGAGTGGTGAAACATGAGCGTAAATGGAATTACGGCAAATGTAGCAACAGTAAGCAGTTCTGCCGAGGCTTACACCTATACAGCAGGTAAGAAGACCGGGTCCGAAAGCTTAAAGACCTCGACGGCAGAAGTAAACGCTAAGTCCACGGCAGCCAGTGAAGGCGTTATATTCGAACGCAGCACTGATGCGGCGGCAGAAAAGAAAGCAGCATCCGATACCAAGACCTACAAGCAGGACCCCGAGCTGATCAGCAAGCTCAAAGCGGATGCGGAGCAGCGCACGGCGCAGCTTCAGAACATTGTTAACCAGCTGTTATCAAAGCAGGGCACGACCTTTAACATCGCTACCGGCACCAATTTAAAGAAAGTATTTGAGGGACTGGAAGTAGATGCGGCAACTAAGGCTCAGGCCCAGGCAGATATTGCCGAAGACGGCTACTGGGGCGTTAAGCAGACCAGCGAGCGCATCTTCGACTTTGCAAAAGCTCTAAGCGGCGGCGATCCTTCCAAGATGGAGGATATGCGAAAGGCCTTTGAAAAAGGTTTCAAGCAGGCCACCAATGCCTGGGGCGACGAACTTCCGCAGATAAGCCAGGATACTTACGCAGCCGTCCAGAAGATGTTTGACGACTACGCTAACCAGGAAGGTAACTAAAAACCGATATTTACAAACCCCACCCGTATCGGGTGGGGCTTTTTTTATGCATATTTGCGCACTAAAAAACCCGCCCCCTTGCGGGGGCGGGCCTTGTGTTACTCTTTTGCTTTCGCAACTAAAGCTTTATGGGCTTTAATTACTCAGCGGGCTTCATTTCCTGAGGAACGATCTTAACCTTGAAGGTCTTGGTTCCTGAGTACTTGCCGATACCTTCGATAGTTACGGTCATCTTGCCCTTCTTGATGTTGTTAGCATAGCTTGCTACTACGAAGTCCTCACCATATACAAGCGGAGCCTTGTTAAGCGTTACTGCTATGTTGTTGAAGTCTTCATCGGTAAGAGTGATAGCTTCGCCGGTGTAGGTCTTGGTAAGGTTAACCTTTACCTTAGCCTTGCTGATCTTGTCAGCTACAACGATGCTCTTCTCAACCGACTCGGTAAGGTTGCTGCCCTTAGCGGTGATCTTAATGGTAGCATCACCGGCTGCAAGCTTAGCTCCCTTTGCAAGAGCGGTTTCGCTTTCGCCCTGGAATACTTCTACCGTGTAGTTCTTAGCAGGGATCACGGAACCGTTGCCATCGACTACGGTTACCTTAACCTTGCCAGCCTTAATGCCGGTAAAAGCATTTACAGCGATAGCATCTTCTTCTACTTCACTCAGATCGAATGCAGTTACTTCGAAGGTCTTGCTCAGGCCCTTCTTAGCAAAGTTACCTTTACCCTTAAGGGTTACGGTAGCGGTGCCAACAGCCTTGTTATTCTTGTAAGATACAGTGTAGTCCATACCCTGAACCAGTGCGATCTCTTCAGCATCGTCAGATGCCTTGAAGGTTACATCCAGTGCAGGAGTAGCGCCCTTAACTGCGAATGTAGTTGCGTCGATATCAGCGATAACTGCTGCGTTGATATCAGCTGCTTTGATCTTAAAGGTCTTCTTGAGGGTTGTAGCATCGGATCCGGTTACTGCTACAGTAGCCGTACCCTTGTTAATGTTATTGGTTACTACTACAACAACACTCTTGCTTCCCTCAGCTGCTTCGTAAGTACCGTCGCCATTAGACTTCATAACAACTTCGCCGTCATTCTTAGTCTTAATAGAGATGGTCTCAGGATAGATTGCAGAACCGGTAAAGGTTGCAGCATCGATCTTAGCGATCTTTGCCTTCTTAAGTGCTGCAAGCTCAGCTACTTCATCTTCGCTCATACCTTCCATAGGATCAACGATGTCGAAGTTAGCGGTTACAGTCTGGCCGGTGTAGTTACCCTTACCAACGATAGTAATGGAACCAGCTTTTTCGCCTGCTGCATTGTTCTTGCCATACTTAACAGTGTAGTCAACCTTGTAAGCCAGCTGTACGTCGCGGGTAAGATCCCAAACGGTGATCGCAGGCTTGATCTGCTTTCCGGTAAGAGGATAGCTATCCTCAAGGTCGCGGATCTCGATGCCTTCGCCGCCGCCTACCTTGCCTTCGCCGGACTCAAGGTTAACGGTGTACTTCTCGCTCCATTCCTTACCATCAGGATCCTTAACGGTTGCTGTGTAAGTAACGTTCTTAGAAGTAACCTTCTTCTCTACATCGGGTGAAAGTACAACAGTCTCACCACCGTTAGCGCAGGTAGCAATTGCTTCTACAACAGCGTTCTCGGAAGTGGTGCCGGTCCAGTTGAAGCTTACGCTCCAAGAGTGCTCGGTGTGATTCATTACAGAGTAGATTTCGCTCTCGTAAGTCTTGTCTTCGTAAGTAACAACAGCCTTGTAATCCTTCTTAGCTTCGTTCTCACTTACAAGTTCAACGGATACGGTCAGGTTTTCGCTAACAACTTCTTCACATCTTGAGCAAACAAGTACTGCGTTTACGCTAGGTGTGTTCTCGAAGCCGTTATCGGTCCATTCTGCTTTAACCTTGTAGTCATGTCCAAGTGCGGGTACTTCTGCAGCATTTACACTTACTACGATATTCTCGCTGATAGCGGGATCATCTTCGCTTGTGAAGGTTGCAGTGTATACGCCGTTTCCGCTTGTGGTGCAGGTTGCCTCAGCACCATTGAAGCTGATGTTCTTGGTTACGATAGCAACAGTCTTGTCGCCATCTTCGCTGGTGTGGTATGCAGCTTCGCAAGTCTTGTTGATGCTTACGCTTGAGTAATCCTCAGCCCATACAGGGTTGCTTGCATCAACTACCCACTTATGGCCAAGACCTTCTTCGCCTGCTACAGTCTGAGTATCTGTGTAAACATTGCCATCCTTAGCTGCGGTAGCGGTGTAAACCTTAGCCTCACCCTTGGTGCAGCTTGCATCCTTACCGGATACGGTGATGGTAGCATCAAGCTTGATAGCGCTTGCTGCCTTGTCAGGGCAATCAGTATCTGTGCAGTAGATGGTTACGAAGGTGCCTGCGAAGTTATCGCTTGCAGTTCCGTTCCATGTCCACTCGATCTGACCGGCCTTGTTGCCGCTTGCGCTTGCGGGATAGGTGTGTGCTGACCAGGATGCTGTAAGAACGATATCCTGGCTTACGGTAGTAGCAGTAGTGAACTCGTTAAGCTTCTCATCCATCCAACCCTTGAGTGAAGCGTTGTTCTTGGATACTGAAGGTAACTCAGCTACCTTGCTGCCGTTAACAACGTTAACAGATACGATATCAGATCCATCTGCAAACTTACCGCCGTTAGCCTTAAAGGTAACAATGTTGTAGATGTTGAAGTAAATGGTATCGTAGTAAGAACCATCACCTACAGTAGTAGTAGCTGTTTTGCCATTTCTGTTAACGCTTACGCTGTCGGTAGAAATGCTGTGCTTAGGATCCAGTTTGATCTCAACGCTATCTGCTACAGTGAAATCTACAGTGATATCCTTCTGAACAGTATATACTGCACCGTTAGCTGTAACACCTGCTACACTGTTATCAACCAGTGCCTGAAGGGTGTTCCTGATACGGTTAGCATTTACTGCTACGTTGTCGCTTACGCCCTTGGAATTGATATCCTTGGTGTAGCTGCCAGCCTTACCTGTTACGGTAAATACGATTTCCTTAGTAATAGGGGTCATGTTGCTTGCGCTTACTTTCAGAGTTGCCTTGTATACGCCGTATGACAGGCCGCTCTTAGCAGCAATGTTAAAGCTGTAAGATGCTCCCTTAGCGATCTTATCAGCACCGTACTCAGCGCTGTTCTCGCTAACCTTTGCAGCAGTAAGTTCAAACTTATCTGCATCTGCTCCGGTAAGAGCTACTCTAAGATTGTACAGGGTCTCGGTAGTATCGCCTGCTACACCTGCTTCGCCGTTAGCAACTGAGAATCCAACGCTGTATGCGGTAGAATAGTTCTCAGATACGCTTGCGGTACCGTTGATAGAAACGGTATTTGCAGAAGGTGTAACGTTTACGCTTACAGAATCTTTATAGATAGTGTAGTTAACCTTGAATACAACAGGTGTCTTAATAGAAGTACCTACAGTGTAAGTGATCTTCACATAAGCAGTGTACTCGCCGGCTACATCTGTCTTGGTAGGTCTGATAGTAAAGCTCTTTGTTGCATCGGGGATCATTAATCCAGTTGCACTTGCTTTATTGATAGTAAGCTTGAACTTGGAGTTATCATTAATGTCGATATCTGTTCCGTCTGCATCAAGCACTTCATTGATACTGACTACATTAATATCTACATTACCGGTGTTCTTGAATACTACAGTAGTGTCAACAGCAGATTTACCCTTCATAGTCTCTTTAAGTGTAAGGCCGCTTTCAGCTACAACTACGTTGTTAGAGCTTACTTCAATGCTGTCCTTAGCTTCTTCAACAGTGAAGGAAAGTGTTACAACCTTGTCTGCTACTTCGGGACCATTTACAACCAGATCAGCCGTGTAGGTACCTGCAGCAAGACCCTTCTTGGGAGAAACGCTGATGTCCTCTGTTCCAACCATAGGCGCTGCATCACCACCGGTTACAACAAAGTCAGTACTTGATGCATTACCGGAAACAACTAAAATTGACCATGAATCATTCTTTACTGTGAAGGTTGCAGTTTCTTTATTTGTATCAGTATAACCTTCTGCACGTGATGCAAAGGTATATGCTGTTACATTGTTGCTTGCGCTGGGATTCTCAGGAGTAGCCTTACCGGTTGAATAACCACTTGCGTTAGCAGTTACTCCTATCACATTTACAGATGCACTCTTGCCTACTTCAACTGTAAGCTTAAGTTCTGCCTTATTTACAGGAACCTTAAGAGTATCATCTTTTGCGATATTTGCACTTACAACATAGTAATAGGTGCCTGCCTTAGCAAACAGGTAATTGTTCACTTCTATAGCCGATCCATTCGCACTTTTAAATATTCTCTCATATGCACCATTTGCGCTTACTTCTGAAATAGTCCAGTTAACCTCTCCTTCCTTTGCTACCTTATTGTAAGAAATAGAAGCTGCACTTACAGTAAGGCTGAAGTTCTGGCCAACTTCTGCAACAAGCTTATCAGCAGGAACATCATTGATGGTAAGCTTATCAGCAACAGTAAAGGAAACCTCAAATGACTTAGCTTCAATAGCATTGCTGCTTACAACAACTTTAGCCTTGAAAGTTCCGCTCTCTGTATTGCCTACAGGAACAACAGTAAACTTCTCAAAGCCGCCCTTGTTGATCTTTGCAATAGTATCTGTGCTAAGCTTAAAGTGTTGAGCACTTCCTGCGTATCCGGGAAGATCTTCAACAGAAACCTTAACATCGCTCAAAGAATCACCGGAGGTGATCTTTACAGCAACTTCAAGCTCATCTGCTTTGATCTCATCACCATTAATGATACCGTCGAAAGTTACAGCTGTGATGGCATCGCCATTACCCTTGGTAAGTTCAATAGCAGAAGTTCCATTTACGGTGATGGTAAATGACTTGGTATCAGTTTCCTGATTGTTGTTGTCTACAGCGTTAACTGATACGTCATAGGAACCAGCTTTTGTAGGAGTACCTGTAAGATTACCCTTCTCATCAAGAGTAAGTCCTTCAGGAAGGCTGCTGTTACCGCTTGCGGTCCATGACCAGGTTACATCCTTAAGAGGAGTTGTACTGTTCTTAGATACTGCATTGAAGCTTACACCCTTAACCTCTTTGTTGAAATCGAAAACAAGTGCTTTATTTGCGCCCGTAATCTCAATTGCATTCTTAATGGTTAAGGTTACATAGAATTCTTTAGCTACAATGTTAGCATTAGTGTTAACCTTGCAAAGAGCACGATAAGTGCCTGCATTGTCAGCACCAAAAGCATCAGCTCCGATCACTGCTACATTAGGGCTAACAGTGAACTCGCTGTTTACTACGCCCGCTTTGTCTGCAGGATCAAAAATGTTCAGAGTAGAATCAACATACTTGCCATCTTTGCCAAGTTTCTCTGTCTTTACGATCGAGAAATCAACATTTCCAAGATCCACTTCAGATGTATTCTTGATCCAGATCTTTGCAGTATTGTTGCTTATGCTGGATGCAGTAAGCTTGGTGTTTACTGTGCCCAGATCAACAACATTATCAGAAGCGGTCTTACCCTTGAGCTCAACACCATTTGCAGATACTACGAGAGCACTGTTGGTAGAAACGATCTTAAGGGTTACTTCATTAGTAGAAACAACATCGTTGCTTGATACAGCTACAAGGATCTTAATACCATCAGCGCTTACAGCCTTGGGGGTACCGGACAGAACACCGTTATCGCTAAGGGTAAGTCCATAGATATTCTTAAGATCATTAGCAGAAATGGTTGCTGCATTATCAGAGATGCTCCACTTTCTGTCAGCAGCAGGAACTGTGCCTTCTGACTTGAAAGTATAGCTGTACTTCTCACCTACGATTGCGTCGGTAAGCTTTCCGTCAGCAGGTTCTGTTATAAGCAGAACATTTGCTTTGCAGATCAGTCTGTAGGTAACTTCAGTAGGATCGATAGAATCACCTGTAAATGTAATCTTTACAGTTTCATCTTCTACGCTTGTCTCAGGATAGATCTTGAGATCTGCACTTGCACCTGCAGCTAATTCTATTGTCTTAGCAGCTTTCTTATCGGGATAGAATGAGAAGTTTGCGCTATTGTCAAGGTTAGCATTAACCTTAACAGCACTTTCACCATTATTGGTTACAGTAACGGTAAGCGCTACATCTTCCTGATAATAGCCGGCTGCTGCAGTCTTAACAACATTCAGCTTATCTTCGCCATTAACCTTGTAGCTTACATCAGCCTTAACAACATCAATGGTAAAGTTTCCGGAGATAGTGTTGTTATTTGTGGTCTCGCCTGCATTATCATATGCAACCAGATCAAATGAATATGTATTAACTGCATCTGAACTGATTGTAGGAGTACCGGAAATAGTCAGAACTGCGCCATTCCTGTTGGCAGTAACGCCCTTAGGAAGCTTGTCCTGGATTCCGTTGTCCTGCCATGCGATCGAATCGTTACCGCCGGTAGCAGTGAATACCAGTGTAGGCATAGCATTGCCGGCACTTACAGTAATCTTGTTACCTGTGAACGCTTCGCCAGCCTTGGTAACGGTTACGTCCATGTTATGAGCAAGTTTTAATTCTACGGGAATAGTAATCGCATTACTACCCGTATTATAATTAACCAGATAATCTGCACTTATAGATATGTCTGCACTGAATGTCTTAACCTCACCGGCTTTAAGACCCTTTACTGACAGGCCGGCTTTGGGAGCTACGGTAAGATCCAGAGTTCCGTTCTTAGCAATGCTAACATCCGTTCCTGCTCCGGTAAGATCAAAACTATCCTTAGCGTCACCGGTCAGCTTCACAGTCAGTCCTGTAAGGTCGATACCTGTACCGTTGGTAAGGGTGATGGTCTTAGGAACCACATTAGTAGATGAGGAAGCTGCTGATGCATCAACGGTATAACCCATCTTTACGCCATCCCACTTGGCATCTTTAGCTGACTTTTCAATACTGTCCGAATCTACAGGATCTACAAAAATATTTACTAAAACATTAGCGCTTGCAGTTCCATTTGCACTAACCGCACTCAGTTTATACGTAGTATATCCTGTCTTTCCGGTAGGTGTTCCACTTATAGTGTATACAGCACCTTCCGCTGTGCCCTGAAGTCCGTCAGACAGAGTAGCCTCTTTCCAGCTATCTCTCTCAAACAGTTTCCAGGTTACGTTATCGCCTGCGTTTTTGGCGGTAAACTTTGCTATGGGATTAAACTCCTTCCCATAGTATGCTGTGAGCCCAACTTGATTATTTTCGGGACCAAGATCTTTTGCAGCAAGAGAGCCCTCAATGCTGACGCCACTGTTGTCAGTATAAGTGCCTCCTACTACTTCAGGCTCTTCAACATCTTCATCAGCCGTGGCTACGTCTTCCTCATCGATCTCAGCATCAGCTTCAACCGCTTCGTCGTCCATAGCGTTGACTGCGAGGATGTTAGACTCGAATGTACCCAGCAGCATAGTCAATGTGAGCAACCAGCTCAGCACGCGCTGCCATTTACGATTCTTCATGTCTTTCTCCTTTCGTAAATAGTTGGTTAACAGTTACTTTTTCCACACAAGGTATTTTTAATCTCCCCCCTGTGGATCGGCTGCTATCCGGTTGTCTGTCGGAAGATCCCCAAGCAGGAAAGTCCGGAATCTGTTAGTCCCCCTCCCTTACAGTCGGCGGATGGTGATACGGAAATCGCAGATCTCCTGTTTCACTTATAAGATTCTTCGCTTCGCTCAGAATGACATGGGTTTCTTAACACAGACTCTTCCTATTACTAATGTACCGCTATCGCCGGACCGGCGCTTTGACCTTCATTGGGCACTGCCCCGTTTAGACCGTTGCGACACAGGTCTGCGTTGGCGACTCACATATATAAGGAAGTCTTCAAACAGCCACGACACTTCCGGCTTCGTCTCCCGCACCTCTGCACCGGGCCTTCCGGCTGATCGCTCCGCCGTCATGCTATATAAGCATGCGCTCACTGCAGTTTTGCTTTGGCTCCGCCATCTGTATCGTTTGCAGGTCTTTTGCTTTTTTATTACACCTGCAGCGTTGGTTTCAGTATTTGCCTTTACATGTCTCGTTATCTTTCAGCAATTATGATCGTCCGCTCGGGCCTGCTTTCAATCGCACTGAAAAAACGGCTATAGGGGCCCACCTATCCCAACATATAAAACTATACAACTATAGCTGATTCATGTCAAGATTTTCGTCATTTGTGACAAAACACAGAACATGTTGTGGCAGGGCGTGATGCCCCGTCAAGAAGTAGTGCCCGGCGGACGCCGGGCACTTAAAAGCGTTCATCAAACTACGCTATCCGCCAAAACTTCCTCTTCAACAGCCTTAAAAACCTCATCAAGATCATAATCAGGTGAGAAACGTTCCGCTACATCGCAGATCCTGCTTACACGCGTAAGGTCTTCTTCTACCTCATCCGCTATCTGCTCTACATCCTTACCACGACGCAGCTTCTTGCATATCAGCTCTACCAAATGATGGTCTTCTCCTTCTTCACGACCCTCTTCACGGCCTTCTTCAAATCCGTCTTCACGAGCCTGCTCTGCCAATATCCTCATGGTCTTCTCTTCATCGTATTCGGTCAGGATCTTCATACACACTTCCTCCCTGTTTTCCATCAGATACTTCCTTATGCCAAAGCCTTCAGGCATTTCCTCCAAGGCTCTATCTACCGCTTTCTCTATAGGTATGGTCAGCGCATATTCCCGTATCTTTCCTATCAGCCAGGAATATTCATACAGCGGCCTGCATCTTTCAAGAAGCTCCGCATTGTGATCATGATTTATGTTTACCATGCGGACTTTTAGCTCTACATCAGACTGCTCGCGCCTGTTTTCCGGAAAAGAAGCACTTAAATGCAGTATCTGCTCATCAGGTTCCTCATCTGTGCCATTATAGAACACCACAAACTTAGGTACAGGCAGTTTGATCAGCCTTTTTCCATAAATACTGACCTTATCTCCGCCTACCAGATGTTTACTCCATAGCCACGAAAGATAGAATAAGCATCTTACCGGCATATTAGGATTAAAGGTGCTCTGATGGCCGTATATACTCAGCCACGCATCCAGGATGAACGACAGATCGTTCTTCATCCCCATGTAAAGCACATCGTCCATGGTGTTAAATTCGATCTGCTCCGGATCATCATAAGATGTACCATTTACTGCATTGTACAGGCTAAGCGTCCACTGCCTGTGCTCCGGCCTGCCAAAGATCATCTTAAAAAGACGGTCCTTGTGTTCTCTGTTGATAGTTACCATTCCATTTCCTCCTTCAAATGATTTTGATGCAGGAAATGAAAGATAGCCATTACGTTCTTCCTCATTCCCCGCTTTAAATGTGTGATACAAAGCATAGGGAATTAAGAAAGTACAGAATTAAGATCTATAGAATTTCAAATCTCTTATGCTTCTTGAGGAGGAGTATAGCACAGTAACTATCGCCACGCAAGATTACATAAAATAATAAACACACTTATATTAAGAATAAGACCGGAACTAGTGCCCGGCATCAATCCCAGTCATCCTCGTACTCAAAGTCGTCCCAGCCTTCCCACTCGTTGTCGAACTCGTAGTAATCGTAGTAGTTATCGGCGGCGGCCTGGGTCTGGAAATTGCCCAGCCACTGGATGTAGCGCTTGTCGATGCCTATACCGGCAAAGACGCGGCCCAATGATTCGTAAAATTCGTTATCACCGTAAGGCAGAGTGACAGACAGGCCGGTAAGGCCCGTATTATCAAAAGAGCAATTGTAATAAGCCACGCAGTCGGCCAGCTTGCTCACCATGCTCTTTGTAAGCGGTGACGATATGGAAACCGTAAGCGCCAGCATGTCGGTAATGTAATAATTGGCCAGGTCGCTGCTTACCTTGGGATGCGCGCGGCCGCTGCGCTCCACCTCACGGCTGTAGTTCACTGCCAGCAGGCTCTCCTCATTGGCGTAGGCAAAATTCATCCAGGCATCAAAGGCTGCGGGGATGTAGCGTTCGTCGATAAGAGCCAGCGTGGAGCTGGAGCCGAAGTAATCGACAGCGTTAAAGTTTACCATGTCATCTATGATGATCTTTGCCAGTGACGGAGTATCAATGGATGTGTTCTGCGCCAGCGCGCTCAGCCAGCCGGTATAAGACCAGCCCAGAGCAGATTCGAAATCCTCGGAAAGCACACAGTAGTCACAATAATCATATAACGCATAGCAGACCTCGATGGACGACATGATGCAGGCATCCATTCCGATAAAGTCAAACTTAAGCCCGCTCATATACAGCGCCTGTACCATCTCATCTATCGTGAGGGAAGCATCCATATCCTGCCATTCGTCATAACCAAAGCCATCCACGGAGCCGGCCCCGTGATCCCACATCACCAGGAAATACCTGTCTGAACGGTAACGCTCCCCGCCCCATGTAAGGAAATCCAGCAGTGTCTGCGGATCTGTGCAGTCCAGCTGGGGCAGACTGTCATCTACCAGCTGCAGCTCGTTATCCTTTATCTCAAAACGCTGTGCATGATCGGAGGAGATGCGCTGATCCCACCATTCCATTGTGCCCATGGTCTGTATCAGGATGTGGAGCTTATCGCTGCTCTGTGCCTCCAGCATCTCTGCTATATCCTCACTGGCAAACCCGCTGTAGGTCTCCAGATTGGATCCGTTAAGATATACAAGCACGGTAACTTCGTCATTACCGCCACCTACCGGTGTGACCAGACTCTGGCGCACCAGCTTGCTCTGTGCAGCCGCCTCGCGCTGAAGGCGTGCATTCTCCGCTGCTTTCTCTGCAGCACTGCGCTTTTCTTCCTCTGCCTCTTCGTTAAGGCGCTGACGCATCTCTGCGGTGCGCGCCTGGAATCTGCCACGCACGGATACTTTATCCTTTTGGGCATCCATGCCTCGCAGGAACAATACCAGCGCCACGATAAACAAAGCCAGCGCAGGTATCAGCAGCAATGAATATTTATTGAACTTTCGTTTGCCTGAAGGGTTCATTTGATCGGATCCTTTCCGGATGGCTTAACATCCTTCTTAAGCGTAAGCGCAAACAGTACTGCGCAGATCACCGATATCACGCAGATCAGGATGATATTTGTCAACAGCGACTGCCTGTAGATGTAATTCATATAGGTGCCCAGTATCAGCCCTATGGTCGTAAGACCAAAAGCCAGCGCAACCGATTCCTTTAGCACACTGATGCCCATGGCAAAAGAGATACCCATGGTCATGGAAAACATGAATATGCCTGATACGGACACGATCATGTTGTCGTTCCCCAGTATCAGGAAAGGGATAGCACACAGAGTGGTGAATATTCCCACACGACGGTAGCCCCATCTGTCACAGGCGTAGCCGCCGAACACTTTGCCGCTGCCCATAAAGATGTACAGCGCGCAGATCTCCCATATCTCATCGCACCAGGCGGTAGGTATGGTGTAAGCCACAAAGCCCCTTATCGTGGTAGTAAGCAGCACACATGCCAGGATGAACATCGCAGGTACTGCAGGATTAACGATATCAAAATCCGGGTATTTATATTCCGCTTCGTAGAAGGTTTTGTCCCTGAGCCTGTCCGCAATATATATAAGAACAAAGCCTATCGCAACGGCTATAAGCAGCCAGCGCAGATCATCGCTTATGTATTTATACATCTTACCAAGACACAGGCCAAACGACCCGCCGCCCACAAATATGGTGCTGGCGAATATCTTTGATTCCGAACGCGAAATGGTATCGATAGCGCCCAGCTCGTGCAGCAGCGCATTGCCGATGCCCAGAAATACTATACCGATATTAAACCATAGAGCATCGCTGATACTGCACAGTATAACGGACACCGCCAGAAACGCCATGCCGATATAGCCGATATTTACCTTTTTATGAGTCTCAAAAAACCTGCCCAGTATCCCCTGCGGTGCAAACGCCAGGAAGTCAAACAAAAGGATAGTAAATATAACCTGCGTTGCCGCAAATTTAGTAGACAGGATTGCAAAGGATATCAGCTCTATAACGAAGTGTACGAAAAAGTAAAGTACACCCGTCTTTATATTCTTACTGCTGTAGCTTACCATCCGTATTTTCCTTATTTTCGTCCTGCTGAGCCTGCATCATCTTTTTCTTTTCCTTTGCCTTCTTAACCTGCACCGCGCAAAAGATAAAAGAAATAACCAGCACGATGATAAGTGCAGCTAACAGGATACCAAAGCCCTCCGAACTGGTATTGATGGGATCAGGCGGCGCCGCATCCAAAAGCATTCCAAAAGAATCGATCATGTTAATGCTCCTTTCACATATAGTAGATCATTTCATACAAAAGCTCGGTCAGCACTACGCCGATACCTGCGGATAAACTATTGGCAATATAAGTGTTGATTATGATCCGCTTTTTGCTAAGTCCATTCATATCCGTGTTTATATAAAACCACCACTCCGCTACCGGTATGAATATCAGCTCAAATACCAGCCATATAATAAAAGTATGATCGGACTCATTAAACACATACAGGATAGTATTGATCAGCACATTTGTAAAGACGTTGATGCCCAAGATGTTCTTTACCGGCCTGTACTTCATGACCAGCGCCACATACGGCACTTCTATCAGAAGCGTTATGACTAGTGCAAATACTATCACTATCAGATCCATCCCGTCCATCATCCCCCCATTCTTACAGTATATTTATGCCTTAACGGTTTCAATGTCCAATCGTCATAATCAACCTTTTTATCATTTTGCAGTCTTCCCAAAACAATCCCCGGATCTCGATCTATCCTATCTGCAAATTCACGGATGGACTGTATATCAAATCTGCCATTTTCTATAAATTCTTTATACTGTTCTGCGGGTATAAGACTATCCTGCGCATATTTATCTGCCGCTTCTTCCCTGTTACCGTTATCCTGTTCAAATGATATACCGTAATCCCCGTTAATTATATGACCTATTTCATGAAATAAAGTAAACCAAAAAGAATCTGCATTTAATCTGCGGTCATTTACCATCAGCAAAATATTATCACCAATCTTTTTAGTTGCGCCATTCGTTTGGGATCCGGATATATTATGTAAAATCACAAAAACAACACCTGCCTCTAAAAAAGCTTTCCTCAATAACATGTAAAACTCATCGTGTTTTTTTGTGAGTGTTAAAGCGTATTCTACTACCTTCTCAAAATTTTTCTTATTAAATCTGGGCGCGTCAATCTTTATGGCTTTATTTATAGCAATCTGTACCATAGCATTTGCTTTAACGGTGCTCGCTTCAGTCAGATCATCCGCTGCACTCCTAAAACTGACTGCCAGATCTCTATTACGCAGTACAGTAAGTGAAGATACTTTAAAGAAAGCTCTTAATGCTTTGATCTGTTCATCCCTCTGTCGTGGCAGATCCGGCAAGCCATAATTATCCCTGAAAAATCTGTAATCAAAATAAGAAAAAACCTTTCTTTCATTGACCAGTTCTTCTTCCGACTTAAATTCTGCAATCAAAGCATCATACGAGTTCTGAAGATTTAACCAATAGATAACACTGGTCCCTATCATTCTCGATAGTTTCACGGCAATATCTATTGATAAACTCTGTTCACCACGAATCAATAAGCTAAGATTCTTCGGAGTTGTATCCAGCCTCTTTGCAAAATCCTCCTGTGTTAATCCGCTTTCTTCAACAATTTCTCTGATATAATAACCGGGATGAAAGGCTATCTTGTCATTGTATTCAATATAATCACTCATAATGTTTACTCACCTCCATTATCTCAACAATCCTGACACATGATGCTATCTGATCTATCATAACTGATTCATACGGTTTTTTGTTCTCATCAAGTGGCTGAATGATAATACGCCATTGATCCTTTCTTGATTTAACATCTATTGCGAAAAAGCCTTCCAGATTTCTTCCATCTTTATTATACAGTTTGTGAAAATGAAATGTCGGTTGTATTATGATATCCTTAATTGTCTCTGCACTTTTCAACGCATTAACTCTTGACAGAAGGCTTAAAGCAAGCCCTTTATCTCCGCCAAACAATTTACCTGCCACTTTAACACTGGTACATTGTTCTTCAACTCTTTCGGATGCATATATCAATTCCAAATAAAATCCCCCCGAAACGCAGCATGAGATTACCCCTTGGGTAATCTCATGCTATCATGCTATATAGATTTTGTCAATAGTTACAACCTTAATCGGAAGCCAATCTCAGAGCCCCTCGGCTATGCCCCGGGCTTCTACACAATATATGTCGTATTATCCAAACTCAAACAGTTTATTTCTCCAGTCTTCAGAATTTCTGATATCCGAATTATCATTTAAACATACACCTGAAACCTGATGATCCCTGAAAAAAAGATGATACCCCGTCATACATACCTGCACATCTTTCCTCTCAAAAATGTAAGCAAGCCATTTTTCACAATTTTCTCCCAGCACTACCAAATCGATATATCCCTGTGGTTCGACTTCCTTTAACAAACATATCAGCGCTTTTGCTCCTCCGGATATATCGCGGATTGAAATAGATCCTAAAACGGGACTTATAACATTTAATCCTTCCAGCTCCGATCCATCTATATCTCTGATTATCTTCTTCACTTCAGGATCAGTCATCCAGTCATTTTCATATACATTATTAAAATATGTATCTATATCTAAAATAGTTTTATCTTCACCAAAATCTTTACCGAATAACACTTTAACCATAACATATCTCCTCTTAAGAACTACTGCACTGTTTTAACTGATTCATCCAAGTCTTTTAGCTGTCCTGCAATATCATCTAAGAATCTGTCTGCCTTAAACATAGCATTCAATCTGTTCCATGTATCTTTTCTATAAGAACAATTCGGGAACTTTTTACATAACTCTTGAAGAAGCGCTGTGTAATACTGCTCCCACGTATAATAACAGCTGCTCTCTGCATAAAGATACGTTTCAGTCAATTCGTTATTCAGGAATTTTCCGAAAACATAAGTATTCAACATCATATACTCAAAAGATTCTATTCTGCAAACATGTGCACCTAAAGCCAATACCTTCTCTATACAATTTCCAAATGCTGCACAATCCACTATGACGTATACAGAAGAATACCCCTTATCGCGTATATCATTTATCATATTTGCAACGTTGTCTTTTCCATCACTGGATTCAACCGGGATATTAACAATATGCTCTATGATGTCGTGACCGGAATTTGAATCTTCTGTTACAATAATATCCGGAACTACAACCATATCAACATCAGGATACTTTGGATACATGTTTACCGTTGTATAGTTATTATTGGTTTTACTATTAAAAGTATAAATCTCATCCACCGAAAACTGCAACAGCCCGGTTCTATTCTTTCTAGTAATATAAACCAGATATGATCCGCTGGTTTTAAGATATTCAACAAAATAAATGTACTTTTCAAGATCAACATTCTCATCCATCACAAAAATCTTGTTCTTTTCAGCACTACGGATCACATACTCAATCTGTCTGCTATTACGGATAACTTCGATCTTATTCCTGTCATAATCTGTATTGAGAGTTATTCCGGTCACTGTTTCGGTCAGAGCACTTTCAAGCATATTAATGAAAGTACTTTTCCCCGTCCCCGAATAACCACGTATTATAGTAACGCTGCGCTTGATCTTGATTTCAAATGAAACTCTTTTATTACTTACTTTAATGTAGTATTGTCCTAACATGTTTATTTCTCCGGCTTTTACTCATAACAATTGACAACTATGCTTCCAGTATGTGCTTCGAGATTTTCCTTCACCTCAATATAAGCTTTGCTTGCCGAAAAGCAATAGTTTATCAAGCAAATTATCTATCTTATTAACACCTGTTATAGCGTTCCTTCAAAAAGGATTTTAGATCCCAATTGCACTCTTTTTACGCCCTGTTCTTTTTTCTTGTTGAAATTGAAACTCAGCATATAGCCGGTGTCCAGGCCATAATAATCCAGATACTCACTAATCTGCTTTTCCCCTTCTTCGTTATATCTTTCTCCCCGCCAGATCTTCAGCTCAATGATATATTGCTTGCCCAAATAATCTATAATCACATCCGTTCTTGTCTGATCACGTGTCTGTGCCTCAATATAATAATTACCTGTTCCGTTAATAATCGGTTTTATATATAGCAAAAAGAGTTCCCTGCCATCTTTTTCTTTAAAACGCTCTTTTAACGGTCCGCATATTTCAGTGTAGGTTTCGATAAAGCGTTCCAGTATCAGACGCATATTCAGCTTACCATCTTCCACGAACTGATTCTTCGCAAATTCTCCCTTTCTTGAGAATTCATTATTCTTTATCTCTTCATCCGAAAGAAACAGATTATAAAGCATGGTTTCAAAAATCCTGTTTGCGATCCTCACTGTATTATTATCATTTCGAATCAATCCATACATCTGAAGCTGTACTATTGCTTCTTGCTGCGCATTCCATGTCAGCTTTGTTCCTTCCATCAGAATACTTCGTATAGCTTTTCTTAATTCCGGATAGTTATTGAGTTTTCCTGTTACAGATTGAAAAAGAGTATTGTTTTCCGATAAAATATTTTTTACCGCTTCATCAACACCTCTCTCCGTCCACGCATCCGATAATGATAAGCTGTTATTCAGCCCATGATCCAGCAACTCGCAGATCCGGCTAACCAGGAATGGGTACCCTCCAGTGTAATCCCTAAGATATTTTGCAATAAGCTTTGTCTTTATACCTATATGATGATCCTGATCATATTCATCCAGCATAGCCTTTATCCCGGCTTCCGAAAGACTCATATCCACATCAAGATCTGTTGCAATATTCCAGGGGCTGTTTAGCTTATGCTGTTTATCGTCACGAATCTTTGTCCTTAAATGCTTTATATCTGTAACCCCTGCAAGGATTACCGAATGAAAAGCCGGAACTCCCCCCGCCTCTCTGCTGATATATCCATCCCGTAAGAGTGAAAGAAAATCAAAAAACACCTGATTATCAGATGCACTATCTACCTCATCAATGATCATAACCATGGACTTGACAGAGTCCTTCATCCACCTTTTCAGAATGCGGAACAGGTCATCCATCTTCCCCGCTTTTGATGAGTTATTAAATCTATCCAGCTCTGTTAAAATACTATCCGGTATGCTAAGATTCTCAAACTCATGAAGATCAAGAATGATCCTTGCCAAAGCTTTTGAAAACGTGCCGCCTGTTCGAAACGATTCTTTATCAATCCTCTGAAAATCAAGCAAAAGCACTATATAATCGTCGATCAGATTCAATCTTAAAGCCATAAGGGTTGTTGTTTTCCCGTATTGCCTGGCCCTGTTGATCGTTATATACTTCCCATCATCAACCAGTTGCCTGATCACTTTGATACGGTCCGAGATGTCTACCATATAATGCTTTGACGGTATGCATACCGCTGTTGTGTTAAACTCTTTCATATCTCGGGTTATTCCCTTTCTTTATATACCTTTTAGGTCTTTCATGTCTTAATTAAAACAAACAGTTCACACATCAGTCTTATAAGATCTTCTATTGTATTTATGGATTTATACTTATATACATACCTAGGTATTTTTTATTTTGCATTTTTATTAATCACCCTTCTCCCCAAGTACCACACCGCCATCCCAATCCCTGCTTCCACAGTATTATGCAACATATCATCAAACTCTAAAGCATCCCCCTGTACAGGATCAGTTTTATAAATACTCTATCATATAACAACAGCTTCGTCAACGATTATTCGAACATCCGTTCCTGTGTATGTAAGGTGAAAACGTAATTCCTTAACTTCTCCAAATTCCTATCCAGATATAAAAACCAGCGTTATGTACATGTGGTTAAGTTAAGGTTTTATTATATCCAAAAGCCATACGTATCTGCCGTCACTAATCGTGTTCGGTTAAGGCCATGCATAGATTAAAGTCCATACTCCCTCTTAAGCTCTTCAATCTGCTCAAAAGGGAAACGCTCTGCGCAGCCATCAGGAATCTGCTCCAATTTAGAAACAAATTCTTTTACAAGCTCAATTCCTTCAACGCTGTGATCACCACTCTCCGGCATATGGCGGATATACCACACCCGGTCGTATATCTCAATTTGTGAAATGATCTGCCGAACATCCAGACTGAATTCTGATTCATTCCCTTCATTAGCCTCTCCGTAATGATAAATCACCCGATCTAATCTACGCATGATAGCCTTTCGATTCAGATCCATCGGAAGGTATACGCGTATGTTATCTTCCTCATCTTCCGGCTCCTCGTGAATAATCATTTCGGAAAGAGATTTATCTATCAAATACGGCGCGTTGATGTAGATCGGCGCCTTATCTTTTGGGATGGGATATGGGTCTATAATGTGGTTCATGTTATTGGGTTATGCCTCCGGATAGAATATCTTATATCAAGAACTAGGTCTACAAAATTCATCAATAAAATTAACAATACTTATCTTTGAATCCCTTTCGAAAATATCTTTTGCATTTTCAAAAATATCGTTTTTTTGATATAGCGTTCTCCATTTTCACCCAAAACTTCATCGTATAATACGTTTTTCTAATTCCCAAACTATAAATTCCGCTTCTATTGGACTATATTTGTTAAAATAATACTCTACACATAATCGCGAATAGTCGCGTATAACAAAATATTGTTCGCTCTCAAGTTTGCTCCAAGAAAGAGCAGACTTCAAAAACTCTGGTTTTCCTAAGACTGGTACACTGCTTTTCAACCTTTGCATTTGAATATATTAATTTCAAAGGCATAACCTCTTTTTCAAGATTACCTATCGGGTAATTTTGATGATATATCGTATTATAATAATATTCATCTGAACTTCCTTGATAATTAACCCTCAACGTCTTTAGGCCTCAAAGACCGAGGTGGAAAAAGCCGAAAATATGGGCTTTTTTAGCATTTTCGCTTGCATTTTTTGAACATTTGCGGTATCATAATAAAGGGTTAATTAA
>JAFRXH010000053.1 GCA_017437785.1 Lachnospiraceae bacterium | reverse complement strand
GCTGTTGACATAATGGGGCTACATAAGTCTAGAGTATAAAGTCGATGCTTTCTTCCCAAGCTTATTCTACCATGCCTTTTTATGAAGAAAGACCAATTACCTTTAGGTGAGTGGGGAGGCTCATTGTGACGATACGCTTGCGACCGGAGGGGGAGTAGGGTATAATCAACGGAAACGAAGAGCAGATGAATGCAGGATGGAGGGATCATGCGCATACTTTTGGTGGAAGATGAAAAAGCTCTGGCGGAACTGGTAGCTGCAAGACTTAAGAGGGATCACTTTACAGTGGATATCTCAAACGACGGAGAAGACGGACTGGACTGTGCTCTGGCCGGAATGTATGATCTGATAATACTTGATATCATGCTGCCTCATGTAGACGGTATCACCATACTTAAGGAAGTACGTAAGCAGGATAAGGAAGTAAAGATAATAATGCTCACGGCGAAAGCAGAGCTGGAGGATAAGCTTCTCGGGTTTGAGAACGGGGCAAACGACTATGTGCCGAAGCCTTTTCATATAGATGAACTGGCTGCGAGGGTTAATGCACAGCTGTGTATCGCCAAGGCAGTTGAGAACAAACTGGAATACGGCGATATATGTCTTGATTACCGGGCCTCAAAACTGCGCTGCATAAAGAGCGGCGAGGATGTGGGAGTAAACAACAAGGAATTCCAGCTGCTTGAATACCTGATAAACAATCACGATATGATACTGTCAAGAGAAACGATCTATGACAGGATATGGGGCATGGATTCGGAAGCGGTATCAAACAATCTTGAAGCATACATGTCTTTTGTCAGAAAAAAACTGAAGGTGATTGGCTCGGGAGTAAGCATAAAGACCATCAGAAATATGGGTTATCGTCTGGAGTATGAAGTGTAGGGGTATATGAAGGAATTACGTAAAAAGACAATACTTACACTGGTATCGATACTGAGCTTCATTCTGCTGTCGGTTATGATACTTGTGAATGTGCGTTACTATGCCGGTGAAAAGGAAGGCATCATGCGTTCTCTCGATATACTCGAGAACAAAAGAGGCATGCGTGATCCCGAGGGGCAAAAGCCGGGAGAAGAAGCGCCGAAGCCGGATGAGCGAAGAATGAGACCGCGCGATATGGAAAACGTGATGATAATGGATTACGAGATCTATATCGTGGAGATCGCCGACGGAGCGATAACAAAAGTATTCAATGCGGGAAACAGCTCCGAAGGCTTTGATGCAAATGCCGTAGCGGAAGAGATACTTGCAAAAGAAAAAGATGACCGCATCAGTGTGGGGAATCTCTATCTTAAGGACAGTGCTTACAGATACCGTGCAGGCGAATCCATAGTGATACTCAATGCGGGAGAGATAAGGAAAAAGCTGTGGAGACTTCTGATAGAGAGCATCGTGCTCTTTGCGATAACTGAGGCCGCTATAGTCTTTATATCGGGACTGATCGCAAAATGGATAACGAAGCCTGCAGAGGAGGCGTTTGCAAGGCAGAAGGAATTTATTGCAGACGCTTCGCATGAGCTTAAGACACCGCTTGCAGTGATAATGGCGTCGGCAGATGAACTGGAAAGCACCGAGAAGGATAAAAAGTATATAGATAACATCCGATATGAATCGGAGAGGATGAACAAGCTGATAAAGGGACTGCTGAATCTCTCCCGTCTGGAAAACGGGGAAGATGCGGCTTCGTACAGGGAGGAGGATCTGAGCCTCATACTTGAAAAGACCTGCATGGCTTATGAGGCAGTGGCTTTTGAACAGGGCGTCCTGATAGAAACGGAGATAGAAGAGGGAATGAGTTTTCACTGCAATAAAGAAGACATGGAGCAGATGGCTGCCATTCTTCTGGATAATGCGGTAAGACACAGTTATAAGGACAGCAGTGTGAAAGTGACTGCCGTGATGAATAAAGGTCTGATAGATATAAGGATAGTCAACACCGGCGATCCGATCCCCGAAGAAGATAAGGACAGGATATTTGAACGCTTCTATCGCGGCGATAAATCCAGGAGCCGCAGGGAGAATAATTACGGTCTGGGTCTTGCCATAGCCAGACGTATAGCTCGAAACCATAACGGAGATATAAATGCCGAGTCGGCTGACGGAAAGACGGTATTCCGTGTAAGTTTAAAGAAATAGGAGATTGTACTTAGTTCTGAACACCGCAAAAGATTTTTCTTTTGCGGTGTTTTTTTAATATTCGTTTAAGGAAGGGACCGTATCATATGAGCATACAAAGAGAAAAAACGAAAGGAAGTGCAGGTAATGGGTACATACAGAGAGGTGTTTCAGAGAAAGGAGATAAAGTATCTGCTGAATGAAGATCAGTACAGCAGGCTCGTACCTTTCCTGGAGACTTTTGCGAAGACGGATGAATACGGTCTCTCACGGATCAACAACATATACTATGATACTCCGGACCACAGGCTGATAAGAACTTCAATGGAGAAGCCGCTGTATAAGGAGAAGCTGAGGCTCAGGACTTACGGTGAAACCTCCGATGAAACAAATGCTTTCATCGAGATAAAAAAGAAATACGCGGGCATAGTATATAAGAGAAGGATATCGGGACCGTATAAAAAAATGCATGAGTATCTGAGCGGAGAGAGTGATGACATAGGCAGTTCGCAGATAGCAAGAGAGATAGAGGCTTTCAGAAAACTCTACATGGATCTGAGGCCGGCCATGAGCATCTGTTACGACAGGATAGCAATGGCGGGAACGGAAGATAGGGACTTCAGGGTGACCTTTGACAGCAACATAGAATGGAACGATGAAAACAGCGATCTGAGAGACTTAAAGAGCGGAAGGGCGCTGCTGAAACCGGGACAGCATCTGATGGAGATAAAGGTGGGAAATGCATTTTCAAGAGAACTGTCGGAGAAGCTGAGCGAGCTTGAGATCTTTCCCACATCTTTTTCGAAATACGGAGCGGGATATGCGGATATGATCAGGAACTCTGAGGCAATAGATAAAAAGATATTACAGTTTACAAACAGAAGAGCGGAAAAAATGGAAATGAAAGGAGTAGCAGCATATGTTTAACAATATTTTTTCAACGATACTTACGGATACGGCTTTTGGAGGAAAAGAGTTTGTACTGGTGACGGCGATAGCCTTTATCTGCGGGATGATAATCGCAGGGACCTACATGATAAAGAACCGCTATTCAAAAAGCTTTGTGATGACACTGGTGCTTCTGCCCATGATCGTGGAGCTGGTGATAATACTTGTAAACGGCAATCTGGGAGCCGGAGTGGCAGTAGCAGGAGCTTTCAGTCTGGTACGTTTCAGATCCGCACCGGGACGGGGACAGGAGATAACGGAGATCTTCCTGGCTATGGCAGTAGGACTGGCCGCAGGAATGGGATATGTGGGAATAGCACTGCTGTTTGCCATAGCTGTATCGGGAGTGAACCTGATACTCAGGCTGGCAGCTTTCGGTTCAGAGAACAGGGGCGTAAAAATGCTGAAGATATCGGTGCCTGAGAATCTTGATTATGAAAACAGATTTGAAGAGACTTTCGGCAGATATTTAAAAGAGTACAGATACGAAGAAGTGAGAACAACAAATATGGGAAGCCTTTACAAGCTGACACTCAGCGTGGTGATGAAGGAGAACAGCTCCTCCAGGGAATTCCTTGATGAGCTGAGAACACTGAACGGAAATCTTGATATAAGCCTGGGACGGATGATCGAGCCCATGGAAGCGCTGTAAATACAGTCGCATTTCGGAGATGAAAAGGAGATAAGATGATGAAAAGAAAAATAGTGATGATGATACTTATGGCTGCATTATCGATATCGGCATGCGGAAGGGAAACGACGGAAAGTAGAAAAAGTGCTGAGAGCGTGGAGAGCGTAGAGCTTGAGAAAGAGAGTGAAAGCGGAGTGGTGACTTCCGAGAAGCTTGCTTACAAGTCCGGCGATGTGGAGACTGTAGAGCTTGCAACAGATAAGGAAGATGCATTTACGAACAGGGATCTGGAGCAGGAACCGGAGCTGGCAGACGCAGAGTATATCACGGTCACAGACGGAAAAGACATAAGCATAAGCAGTGAAGGAGTATATGTGCTGAGCGGTGAGGCATCGGAGGTAACGGTCACTGTAGAAGCGGGTGATGAAGATAAGGTACAGCTGGTGACAGACGGATTGAAGATAAGCAATACGGACAGTCCCTGCATCTATGTAAAGAATGCGGATAAGGTATTCATAACCAGCGTATCGGATGATAACGAGCTGACAGTGAGCGGAAGTTTTACGGCTGACGGAGATACCAACACGGATGCGGTGATCTTTTCAAAGGACGATCTGGTGCTGAACGGAACCGGAACGGTAGTGATAGATTCTTCCGATAACGGTATAGCAGGAAAGGACGATGTAAAGCTGACCGGCGGAAAGCTTATGATATCCTGCAAGGGAAGCGCCATAGAAGCACATGATGAGATACTGATCGCCGACGCAGACATAGTAGTAAGCGAATGCAATGACGGCATACATGCCGAAAATGACGACGATGATACGGTGGGAAATATCAGGATCTACGGAGGAAACCTGAATATCACTGCAGTCGATGACGGCATACATGCAACCACTGCTGTAACAGTTGATAACGGAGAAATAGTGCTGAAAGCGGCTGAAGGTATCGAGGGTACGCAGATACAGATAAACGGAGGAACAGTAGATATAACGGCATCGGATGACGGCATAAATGCAGCAAAGAAATCCTCCGCACTCACACCCCTGTTTGAGATGAACGGCGGAGATGTAAGCATAGCAATGGGCGCAGGCGATACGGACGGCGTGGACAGTAACGGCGATATCGTTATAAACGGCGGGACCATCAGCATTACAGGACAGTCTACCTTTGACTACGACGGAAATGCGGAGTACAACGGCGGAACCATCATAGAGAACGGCAAAGAGACAAATGCGATATCGAACCAGATGATGGGAGGCCGCGGAGGCATGCGCGGTATGGGAAAACAGGGGGACTTTGGTGAAAACGGCGAGATGCCGGATTTTGGAGGAGACGGAGAGCTGCCTGAAATGAAGGAATTTGAAGGCGGTGGAAAAATGCACGGCAGAGGAAATGCAGAAGGCATGCCCGGTGGCGGCCGTATGGGAGGAAAGAGACAGATGGAAAATGAAGAAACGAAGGAAGGGACCGAGTTATGAAAGTATCCGGCACGAAAATATTCGCACTGACCTACGGCCTGCTGCTAACGGGACTTACGGCTTATGTGCTGCTGGACAGCTTTGTTATACCTCACAGATATGCGGAAGTTGAAAGCCGCGAAGAGCCGGTCGTGATCGCGGAAGAAAATACGGCAGTTACAGAAGTGACTGAAGATGAAGCGCCAGCTGCAGAAGTCGTAGAGAAAGATAAGTCTGTGGCAAAAGATGATGCCGGGACAGCTGAGAGTGTAAAGAGCAGAGCCCGGAAGGGCAGCGGCGAAAAGAGAAAGGAAAGAGCTGCTGCTGAGAGTGACTTGGCGGCCGAAGATACAGACAGGGCAGCATCCGGAGAGTCAGAAAAAACGGAGTCTGCAGATACAGAGAAGACTGCATCCGCGCATTACGAAGAGGCAGGAACGGAGATCAGCTTAAATGAATACAGGGTAAACGATACGGATGTATATGTGGCAGACATAAAGCTTCAGTCCGCAGAAAGCTTAAAGACCGCATTTGCAGGGGACTGCTACGGCAGGAACGTCACCGCAAAGACTTCCCGGATCGCTGAAGACAACGGAGCAGTACTTGCCATAAATGGAGATTTCTACGGAAGCCGAGAGAGCGGTTACGTGATAAGGGAAGGTGTGCTTTACCGCGACAGGGCGGCAGAGGGGAACGAAGACCTGGTGATAATGAAGGACGGAAGCTTCAGGATAATAAACGAAAGCGAAGTAGGCGCGCAGGAGCTTCTGGATATGGGAGCATGGAATGTATTTTCTTTCGGGCCGGCTCTTGTGAGTGAAGGAGAGATCGCTGTCAGCGAAGGTGAGGAAGTAGGCAAGGCCATGCAGAGCAATCCCAGGACGGCCATCGGTATCATAGATGAATTACATTATGTCTTTGTGGTGGCAGACGGAAGGACAACGGAGAGTGAAGGGCTGACGCTCAGTGAGCTTGCGAAGTTTATGAAAGAGCTGGGCGTGCAGACTGCCTACAACCTGGACGGCGGGGGATCCTCCACCATGGTATATCAGGGACAGCTGATCAACAATCCGACAACAGGCGGAAAGAAGATAGGCGAAAGGAGTGTGAGTGACATTGTCTACATCAGATGAAAAAATGGCAGATACACTGAAGATGGCTGACGGCTGCATGGCAGCTGCACTGATAACAGCACTGTTTGGCATGATCTATGAGATATTCAGTTTCGGAGTATTCTCCTTCGCCATGATCTATGCCTTCGGTGTGTTCGCTGCAGGCGGGGTGTTCTGGAAGATCATTGGCAGGAAACACAGGATGACAGCGGCTTTCCCGGCAAGCCTGTGGAACGCGGGGCTGAGCACGGTAACGGTGGGACTACTGCTTAAGGGCGTGCTTGATATATACGGATCCGGCAACAGTCTCATCCGTATATTCTGGGTACTTGGCGCGGCAGAACTGCTGGCTGCCCTGTTAACGCTCCTTATTGCAGGGAAAAAACGCTCAGCTCCCGAAAAAGTTTTCAAGACCCCTTGATCACTGTTCTAGGGGGGGATAATAGCTATAACATTTATAGGCGGAAACGGTTCAAGGCTGGATGGGGAAGGCTGAAGAGCGGAGTAGGGTGGATTGCGTTGTCGTATACGAAAAGGGTATAATATGGTTTGAGGGTATGCCCGTGGTTGTCTGCGAAAGCGGACGGCTGCGGGCATTTTTTGCCCGGTTCCGGTATATAATGATATAATAACATATATGCGGAATAAAGTGATGTATATGCGGGGAGGAAAGATGGCAAAAGAACGGTTTTTCATTCTGAACTTCAGGGAAGGCGACAGGGGAGAAGATTCCGAGGCCTTCATCAAAAGCGCATTAGCGCATGAACAGATCCACCACTGGTCATACTGCCTGCACGATAAGGATGTCATAAACGGGCATGATATGGATGTCAGGAAATATGGCGCGCAGCGCTGCTGGGCGGATGGATTTCCCGGTATGGAGAATTATGCTTCACTGCAGGAGTATCTTGATGAACAGATGAAGCAGCCGCCGTTCATCGGGGATAAAAAGGAAGCGCGCTGGTATGTCTTTCTGATCGCTGATAAGAGAGTAAGTGATGCAGATATCTCAGACTGGTTCGGAATGCCTGATGCATCCTATGTACGCATGCTGGAGGAGCCTTCTTCCATAAAGGACGCGATGCAGCAGCTGACACAGGAAGATTCAGCATCTGTGGCTATGGAAAGATACCGCTATCCCGACGAAGAGGTAAGGTCGGACTTCAACTTCCGTGAGTACATGGAAGGGATAAAGGTCAACAGAAAACTTGAGAGATGGAAGAGGATCCTGATACCTGCACCCTTGAGGAAGTGAGAGGGGATAGACAAGATTACTACATTCTATATTGGGTGTGGATTTCTGATGCAACAAAAGATAACAAAATCCGCCCGTAAATGTATGGATACGTTGGTGGACTGCGCCCTGCCAAACAATTACAATAATGTTAAAAATAATTGCAAAGGTGGGATGATTATGAGAAAATACTACTTGGACAACATTCGCTGGATGACCATCGTGATAGTTGTGATCTATCATGTGCTGTATATGTATAACGGGGAAGGGATCCTGGGCGGCCTTGGGAAGATCTCGGATCTGGAGGTACAGTATTACGATGCATTCCAGTATATGGTGTATCCCTGGTTTATGCCGGTGCTGTTTCTGGTTGCGGGGATCAGTTCATCGCTGTATCTGGAAAGACACAGCGGAAAGGACTATCTCAAAAGCAGAACATTGAAACTGTTGGTGCCGTCCACACTGGGGTTGTTCGCTTTTCAGTTTATGCAGGGATATATCAGCATATCCCTTGGCAACGGATTTGCGGGACTAAAGGAAGCGGGAGTACCGCAGATTGCGATCTTTTTTATCATGGTGGCATCGGGAAGCGGTGTGCTGTGGTTTTGCCATCTGTTATGGTTCTACAGCGTTTTGCTTCTGCTGATCCGCAGGATCGAAAAAGGAAGGCTGCAAAAGCTTGGCGCCAAAACGCCGCTGTGGCTGATCGCTTTGTTTTTCTTTCCGGTGTGGGGCGCGGGACAGCTTTTCAATATGCCGATCGTCTCCGTCTATCGCTGCGGCTTGTATCTGGTATTCTTCTTTTTGGGATACTATGTATTTTCCTGCGAAGAGGTAATGGAGCGGCTAAAAAAATATGCAGCAGTACTGATTTTTATTGCGCTGGTATTATGCATCGTATTTACCGTACGGTTTTTTGGCGGAAACTACGCAGACCGGCCGATCAACCGGGGCGCCCTGTATGCGGCCTGTGCCTATTTCGGCTCTCTGGCGGTGCTTGCAGGGATGGCGCGATACGGTGACTTCAGCAATGCCTTTACCGGATGGATGAGCAGGAACAGTTTCGGATTATACGTGTTTCATTATCTGGGGATCTCGTCGGTGGCATTGTTTATCGCAAAGCCGAAACTTGTACCGGTACCGCTCTGTTATCTGTTAAGCCTGCTGGCCGGATTTGCATTCGGATTCGGGCTGTATGCGGTCATTTCCCGGATCCCGGTCTATCGCTGGCTGGTACTGGGGATCAGGAAGAAAGGAAAAAAAGATGTTTAAGGATAATCTGATACATATGCGGAAAATGCGAAAGATGACACAGGAGGATCTGGCAGAACAGGTCGGTGTGACCAGGCAGGCCATTGCCAAATGGGAAAGCGGCGAGACGATCCCCGATCTGGAAAAATGCCGCCTGCTGGCAGAAGCGTTCGGGATATCCCTGGATGATCTGGCCAATTATGAACCGGAGCAGAATCTTGGGCTGGATATGCCGCCCAAGGGAAAGCATTTGTTTGGTATGGTGACGGTCGGTGATAAAGGACAGATCGTCATACCGGCAAAAGCCAGAAAACTGTTTAACATATCTCCCGGGGATGAGCTGGTGGTACTCGGTGATGAATCCCAGGGTATGGCTATCATCAAGGCGCAGTATTTCCTGACAATGGCCGATGCGATCCGAAGGGAAAAACATTAATAAAAGATCCTGCCGTAACACTCAGGATACCTGGTTTTTCAAAAAATGACCGCTGCAGCCCCGGGCAGGGTGTGAAAATTTATGATATTATTCTGACTGATTCTGTATTATAATAGGATGTAAGATTTCTCTGTTTTTGGATCCGGTCTTATGAAGCTTACTATATGTAAAGCAGGGGAGCAGCTTATGGGATTGATTAAGATAAAAAGAATACCGGCGATAGTGCCGGCAGCAGTGCTCTGCCTTACGGCGTGTACTGCGTCAGGAGGCGGCACCGGGGCGGATGAGCCCGGCACAGCTGTAGAAACGCCGGGGGAGCCTGCTGCGGCTGCGGCGGATTCTGCGGTGGACTTTGATCATGAGCTGGATGATTACGAACCGCTCAAAGACAGCTATAACTTTTATTTTACATACAAGACCGTACATCCCTGGTGGGATGCGGTGGCCCTTGGCATGGAAGACGCCCAGAGGCAGTTCCTTGATAAAGGCATAAGCATTACCTACGAGTATATGGCGCCCGCTGCGGCATCTGCTGCCGACCAGAAGCAGAGGCTGCAGATCGCGGAGAAAAAGGCCTACGATGTAATAGGCGTGGATGTGGCGGATGAAAATATCATATCGCCTGTCCTGGATGGTATGGTGGCCGATGGCGTAAAGGTGATGACCTTTTCAAGTTCGGATGCCCGCGAGGGCTGCAGAAGGATAGCGTATGTG
>JAFRXH010000052.1 GCA_017437785.1 Lachnospiraceae bacterium | reverse complement strand
GCGGTCTTCATACTTTACTTTCATTGCTATAAAATCTCCTTTGTTTGATGTATTTGAGTTTGCGGCTCATACTTACATCATTCTGGGAGATTTTATTTATTTGTCAAAGTTCTTTTTTCATTCTCTATAGGAATGCTTTATTTATTTTCCTGTATCTTCTCCGGACGGTAAAATATCCGGTACACAGTCAGATCATACAGTTTTTTCAGAGCCAGCGGCCCCAGTATACCTGTCGTAAGGTATACCAGCTTAAATGCCGGGCTTATCTCCCAGTAATACCATTCAGATTCCTTAAAATACTCCGCATCAAAATACAATAGCGGTGTTATATGCTCATGTACCGTGAGCAGTATGCAGTTTACTATATTAAAGAATGTGATATGCAGCCCCATTATCCAGAAAGTATTGCAGGACATGTAATTAACGAAGCGGCTTTCAAACAGTGCACCGCCCGCCATGTCGGTGAGCGTGAGCCAGAAAAGTATCCCCACTATCGAGGAGATCATCGGTGTAACGATAAAAGGACTGGTAAATCCGGCCATCTCTCCCAATGAGTCAAAGGCCATATCATAAGCAGAAGGCAGGTACATACTGCGTACTGTGTTTATCAGAAGCAGTATCAGCATCAGCAGTAATTTCCTGTCCCCCGAGAGGCTGTTGTGCTTAGCTTCAAGATGATCTCTGTAAATGATCCCCATCTCGATAAACGGGATAAAGAACATGCACTTAAGCGGCAGAAGCAGGGGCGTAAGGCTCTCTTCCGGCAGGTTCTTTGCCAGATATACCGAAGCAACATGCATGCCGCAGAATAACACCAGCATCACATAGCTGTTCCAGATCTTAAACATCAGCTTTTTTACCGGCGCATATACCAGCAGCACGCCAAACAGTGCGATCACAAACCACATGGGCTCGGCTATCGACACTGATGAACCGATAGTTACTACCCGTTCAAGAACATATAATAGATATCCCGAAGGCACACCCACTGCCGCGCCTGTCTTATAAAGATTGATGAGCCACTGAAGCGCAAAGGCCAGAAGAGATATGCCCATATATGGAATAAGCAGTGTTTTTAGCTTCTTCAGGGCATATCCGGCAAGATCTGTGGAATCATCCACTTTATTAAAATATCCCGATATAAATACAAACATCGGCATAAAGAATGAATTATAGGGGATAAAATCACCGAACAGATTGAAGGTTATCCAGGTATGGTGATCCACGACCATCAGTATACCGATAGCCGACAACAGCATAAACTTTTTATTGGACTTGCTGCGTGCTTTGTTCTGCACTGTACATACCCTCCCATCCTACACCTGAACGCAGCTATACGGGTCGATTATAACATATACAGTATC
Organism: Lachnospiraceae bacterium; assembly: GCA_017437785.1. GTDB lineage: Bacteria > Bacillota > Clostridia > Lachnospirales > Lachnospiraceae > NK4A136. Next base: position 19,147 of record JAFRXH010000052.1, on the reverse strand, counting down.
ATCCGGTAAAGAAAAGCAGCCGGTCTCTCTTCTCCCCCCGGCAAAAACACTCTGTATCAAAAAATACTGTAAATCCCCTCCGGAACATGTTATAATTATATATATGCATTTTTGAAAGGTCAAAACCCGCCCATGGATGCAAAGAATGTAAAAAAACTCACACTGTACATAAATACCTTTATCATCATTCTGGTATTGGGATTAATGTACTTCTTCCACCTCTGCAATGCAACGATACTGGTATATTTCAGTATTCCCACTTTGTTTGTATATCTGTTCGGATATATAGTCATCATGCAACGCAAGCTTTATTTCTATGTACGCATGGTCTACACCTGGCTTACGCTCTACATGAGCTTAACGACCGTTTGCCTTGGCCATAATTACGGCTTCTGCCTGTACTGTCTGTCAATGATCCCCATAGTCTACTACTCGAATTACATCGCTTACAGACTTAACTTAAAGCAGATGAAGACCAGTATATTCAGTGCAGCCATCATAGCCTGCTATCTCTTCAGCACCGGCTATGCCGCCATCAACGGTCCGTTATACGAAGGCCCCAAAGGCGCTGCAGGCTTTTTCTGGTTCATCAATTCACTCATCGTTTTTACTTTCCTGATCACTTATACACTCATCCTTATACGGACCACGATACGCTCCGAAGAGGCAATGAAACAGATGAGCTATGTCGACCACCTCACCGGTCTGTACAACCGCCATTACATGATGGAGCAGCTTTCTGCAATCGACAGCTTTGATCCTTCGGCAGCCGTGATAATGATAGATATCGACGATTTCAAAAAGATCAACGACATATACGGCCACAATGCCGGCGACTACGTATTAAAAAACCTCTCCGACATAATGCGCAGCTCCTGCGAAGGAAATGTCATCTCAAGATGGGGCGGTGAAGAATTCCTGATACTCAGTACCGGCAGTAAAGATATACACAGCCGCATGGAAGATCTGCGTAAAAAAGTGGAATCCACCGATTTCGTTTTTGACGGCAATAAGATAGATGTAACCATCACCATAGGCCTGGCTGAGAAAAAAGACACGCGATCCATCGATAAATGGATACAGCGTGCCGATGAAAAACTCTATCAGGGTAAAAACAGCGGAAAGAATGTAGTGATAGTTTAGTCAGAGTGCCTCTTCCTGCCGCCCCTGCGCGAATGCGACGCGGATCTGTCACGCTGGCAAGCCCTGCACCTGCTCTTTACACTATCCCAGGGAAGGGGGCGCCCGCAGATCACGCATTCTTTTTCCTTAAGTGCCTGAGTAGCCAGGAAGCGATTGATCTCGGTTGATATTATGGTCTTCTGCCGCATGATCGCATCGCAGCTGTCCTTATCTCCGTATTTTTTACACAGCTGGTATTCCAGATCCAGATCCTCATACATACGCTCCGCTTCGCGCAGTTCCTCCGGATCCTGCACGGGATCCATCCCCCAGCCTATCTTAAAATGCAGAGGCCTTTTGCCTATCAGATCCAAGGCAAACGAAAGCCAGCGTTCCAACAGCTCCTGCTTGCTCTCGTCGTAGGGTATGGTTATCAGCTCGTATATCATCTGCTTATCTTTAGTATGCTGCTCAAGCATCTCCGCCAGTCTTATCTCTCTCTCCGAAGATGCCTTTTCAAAAGGCGCTGATACCGGGATCTTATCCCACTGGCTTATCAGCTCCGACACCTTTCCCTCCAGACTAAGCAGGCTCTCCGGGAAAGCGATCCTGGCACTCTTTATATCCGGCAGCTTATTCTCCACCTTGCGCCGCAGCTGCTCAAGTTCCATGCCTGCTTCGGCGTCGACGGTATAGAAGCCGCGGTCGAATACGCCGTGCCTGCCGGCCCGCCCCACTATCTGCTTTATCTCCGCGGGATTCAGGTATCTTCTCTCACGGCCGTCGTACTTAGAGGTCTCCATCAGCACCACACGCCTGATGGGCAGATTAAGTCCCATGCCTATCGCATCGGTAGCCACCAGTACGTCCGTCTCTTTTTCCATGAACTTTCTGGCCTCTTCGTGACGCACATCATAGGGCAGCGCCCCGTATATCACGCTGCAGCGGTATCCCTGCTTCTGCAGTCTGGCCGCCACGGCATGCACGGACCTGCGCGAGAACACTATCAGTGCATCGCCTCTCTGCACCGTTTCGGGGAAGTCGCAGTATTGCTTATCACACTCAAGCGTGCTTAAACGCTTATGATACTGCACCTCCACTTCATCGCCGCATTCCTTTATCATCTTTACGAGCAGATCCTCTGCTTCGGGAGCGGCACATACATGTATCGTATCGGCCACTATGCCCATTATGGCTGCCGTCCATCTTCCGCCGCGGAATTCATCCGTCAGCATCTGCGCTTCGTCGATCACGGCGCAGCTGTAGCCTTTCTTAAAATCCAGCACATCGATAGTCGACGCCTGAAAAGCCGCATCTTCCTTTATTATCTCCTCTTCGCCGGTTATCAGCTTACAGGAAAGGCCCATATCCGTAAGCCTTTCATACTGCTCGTAAGCCAGTAGACGCAGCGGTCCCAGATACACACCGCTGCCGCACTTTATCATCTCCTGCATGGCACTGTATGTCTTTCCGGAATTGGTAGGGCCGATATGCAGCACGAAACGCCTGCTTATCCTGCGCGCTGCCGGATACAGATCTATCATGTTATCGGGGATATGATCGAGCACGGCTTCCTTAAGAGCCAGCTCCTTTTCCTTCATGCGTCTGTATTTCTTATCAAGCCCTTTATACATGGGGTTTTCAGCTATCAGCCCCAGCGCTTCATCTTTTGACATTATGGGACTGATACTCTCAGAATAATCGCTCAGGCAGATATAGCAGGCATTCTCCGCTTCCTCCAGGATAAGATTGCATATCTCACTCCTCCTGTTTTTGCTGATACCTGCAGGCATCGCCGCTTTGATGATCCCCAGTATGTAGTCGCAGAAAGGCTTTTCGGGATAGCGGCTTCCTTTCATCAGTACGATATCACAGTAAAAAGACCTCCATCCCGTCTTATCGGGAAGGCCCTTTATGAATTCTTCGTAATTTTTTATACCCAGCTCGCGTTCGTGATAGGCGCCTTTCTGAGTGGATACTATATAAGAGGTATCGATCCTTGCTGATGACAGATACTCCCTTATCGTCTGTCTCATCATCCCGCACAGATCCGGCGTGTGTATGCTTACCAGCTCATAAACGTCCTTAACGCCCAGCTTATCAAAGGTTTCTTTTACTATCTGCGTATTTTCAAGCTTCCTGCGGTAGTCCTTTATGGCATATTCGGAGAAATCGTGCATGCCGTCCTCCGCCATGCGGTCGATCCATTCCATGTTCGCCTCATAGTATTCCTCATCGGCTTTGATGAGCTGTGTGCGGCCGTGATAATAGCAGTATATCTCATCCTCCTGCCGCATCTTTTCCAGCTCCTGCCGGTATGCGCTGCTGCGCCTCAGGGCATCTCGTTTTCTCTTCGTGCCCCTGCCGCCGATATGCTCGCGCAGGATCTTTTCCCCTATCGCGGTGCTGCGCCTGTTGGCTTTGCTTTCATATGATCTTAATACCCATTCTTTATATGCTTCGTTCATCCCGGGTTCCTTATCCTTCTGCTGCGGATCCTCAATTAACCGTTATAGATGCATTCTATCAGAATCGGCCCTGTAATACTACATATATTTTGTATGTATCATACAGCCGGAATATGGTATAATAAGGAGTTGTTTATGAACAGACGCAGGCCTTTTAGGAGCATCGTACATGAAGCTTATCTTCAGATACATGAGAAAATATGCATACGCCATTTTCCTGGCTATCTTCATCAAGCTCATCGGAACGATGTTTGAGCTTACGCTTCCGTATATCCTGGAGTATATGATCGACCATGTGGTCCCCTCAAAGAGCATTAAGATGGTGATATTGTGGGGCGGTCTGATGTTCATCGCCACCGTCTGCTGCAGGCAGTTTAACGTTATCGCCAACAGGCGCGCCATCGACAATGCCCACAGGATAAGCTATAACGTGCGCCAGGATCTGTTTGCGGTCACCGCCAATCTGTCCGGTGAAAGCTTCGACGAAGTGGGTCTTCCCAGCCTTATCAGCCGCATGACCTCCGACAGTTATAATGTACAGACTGCGGTGGCCCAGCTTCAGTCGCTGTGCGTAAGGGCGCCTATAATGCTTCTGGGCGGCGTCATCATGACACTGTTCATGGACCGCTATCTTGCAATGATACTGGTGATAATGCTGCCTTTTCTGATCGCAGTGGTCTTTATCGTTTCTTCAAAGGGCATCCCCATATACGCAAGGGTGCAGCAGAAACTGGATACCGTGGTGCGCATCATGCGTGAGAATATCACGGGCATTCGCGTGGTAAAGGCCCTTAGCAAATCCGATTACGAGCGCAGGCGCTTTGCTGCCGCCAACGAAGATATGACTGACAGCGATATAACCGCCGGCACGGTAATGGCCATCCCCGGTCCCTTCATGCAGCTGTGCCTTAACGTAGGGCTCACGCTGGTAGTGATACTGGGGGCAAAGCGTGTAAACGACGGCTTCATGGAGCCGGGCATCATCCTGGCATTCCTCACATATTTTAACATGATCACCATGGGCGTCATGGGCCTTAACAGGATATTCATGAGCATGTCCAAAGCCAGCGCCAGCGCGCTCAGGATCGATGCCGTGATCGCACACGGCGATGAATGGGTGGTACATGATACGGCCCCGGCTGCCGCATCCTCTGAAGATTTTATCAGATTTGATAACGTCAGCTTCTCCTACGGTAAAGAGAGCCGGCAGGGCAGCGACTTTGTGGGCGGCGAACGCGAAAAAGCCCTCGATCATATAAGCTTTGGCTTAAAGAAAGGTGAAAGCCTGGGGATCATAGGCCCCACCGGCTGCGGAAAAACGACGATAGTCAATCTGCTGATGCGCTTCTACGACACCGACAGCGGCTGCATAAGCATAAACGGCAGGAATGTAAACAGCTACGGAAAAGATGAGCTGAGAAAGCTCTTCGGCGTCGTGTTCCAGAACGACATGGTATTTAAGGATTCCCTGCGTAATAACATCGACTTCGGCCGCGGCTTTGATGACGAAAAACTGCTCCAAGCCGCAAAAGACGCCCAGGCTTTTGAGTATATCGACGCCCTGGACGCAGGTCTTGATCATATGGCGGATACAAAGGGCGCCAACCTGTCCGGCGGACAGCGCCAGAGGCTGCTGGTATCCCGCGCTCTTGCCGGAACTCCTGAGATACTTATCTTAGACGACAGCTCCAGTGCCCTTGATTACAAGACCGATTCGGCCCTGCGGCACGCCATAAGCGCAAACCACAAAGACAGCACGCTCTTGCTGATAGCACAGAGAGTCAGCAGCGTGATGAACATGGATAAGATAATGGTAATGGATAACGGAAGATGCATAGGCCTTGGTACACATGACGAATTGATGAAAAACTGCGCCGCATACCGTGAGACCTACGAGATGCAGACAAGCTGATACAAAGGAGATAAGATGCCCGGACCCGGAGACAGGGGCGGAGAAAAGCAAAAGCCGAAGAACGCCTCAAAAACCTTAAAGCGCCTGCTGGGATACATGCTGAAATACGGATGGGTGTTTTTCATATTGCTGATATGTGCCTTTGCCAGTAATATAGGCAATCTCTACGGTCCCGACTTTGCAGGGCGCGCCATCAACGAAGCCACGGCCGGCAAGGGCAATGTCAACATGCCCATGGTGATACATTACGGGCTGCTGATGCTGCTGGTATATGTGGGCAGCAATATACTCTCCTTCCTGGTCAATATAGGCATGATGCGCGTAGGCCGCAAGGTGGCCCGCAATCTGCGGAGGGATGTGTTCAACAAGCTCATGGAGCTGCCAGTGGATTATTTTGACAAGCATCTGGCCGGCGATATCATAAGCCGCGTCTCCTACGATATAGATGTTGTCTGCACCAGCCTCTCTTCCGACATCGTCCAGATACTGACGAGCTTTGTCACTGTCGTGGGCAGCTTTATAATGATGTGCATGATATCCCTGCCCTTAGTCATGTGTATGGTATTTACCATCCCTGCCTCCGTGCTCTTTACCAGATACATGGGCAAAAAGACAAGACCGCTCTACCGCGCCAGAAGCCGTGCCTACGGTGAGATGAACGGTTATGCAGAGGAGATGTTCACCGGGCAGAAGACAATACTGGCCTATGCCCATGAGGATCAGGTATGCGAAGGCTTCTCCGGAATAAACAAAAAAGCCGCACAAGCCTATAAAGATGCCGACGGCCTGGGCCTGACCATGGGTCCCACCATAGGCATGATCAGTAATATAGGGCTCTCCGCCATAGGCCTGGGCGGCGCCATACTTTATATGTATAACATAGTAGGCCTGGGGCAGATCTCCAGCTTCATACTCTACAGCCGCAAGTTCAGCGGTCCCATAAACGAGATATCCAATATCATCAACGAGATCTTCAGCGCTTTAGCTGCTGCCGAAAGAGTATTTGCACTGCTCGATGAAGCGGAGGAAGTAAGGGATATCGAAGGCGCAGTGACTCTGAAAAACGCAAAGGGTCACGTAAGCGTGAATAACGTGGAATTCGGTTATCTCCCGGGAAAGACCATACTCCATGACTTTAACATGGAAGCAAAGCCCGGCGAGACCGTGGCTATAGTAGGCCACACCGGCGCCGGCAAGACCACGATGATCAACCTGCTGATGCGCTTCTACGATCCGCAGCGCGGCCGCATCTGCGTAGACTCACGCGAAAACAGACAATATACCATGGAGAGCCTGCGCAAGAGCTATTCCATGGTACTGCAGGATACATGGGTATTTAACGGCACCATCTTTGACAATATCGCATACGGAAAGGAAAACGCCACCCATGAGGAAGTGGCGGCAGCCGCAAAAGCCGCACACATACATAACTACATAATGAAGCTGCCCGGCGGTTATAATACTGTTATCAGCGAAGACGGCGGCAATATCAGCAAGGGACAGAAACAGCTGATCACGATCGCCCGCGCCATGCTGTACGATACGGGCATGCTGATACTTGATGAAGCCACCAGCAATGTGGATACCGCAACGGAACGCAAGGTACAGGATGCCATGAAGAAGCTAATGCACGGCAAGACCTGCTTTATAATAGCCCACAGGCTCTCCACCATCAGAAACGCCGATAACATAATCGTCATGGAGCACGGCGACGTGATCGAACAGGGCAGCCATGATGTACTGATGAGCCTTAAAGGAGCCTATTACCGTTTATACCAAAGCCAGTTCGAATAAGCAGACCGGGTTTTACTTATGCTCTGTTCTTTGATATAATCATATTGCTGTATAAAGGGAGGAGCATACATCATGAAAGAGTGGAAAAGCGTAAAGATCGTTCTTTTTATAGCAGTCTGTGTATGTCTGAATGTCTGCGGAAAGCTGCTGACAGTACACTTCAACCTGCCGCTGTGGGCAGATTCCTTCGGTACCGCGCTGTGCGCATATACAGCCGGCCCCATATGCGGCGCCATGGTGGGGCTTGCCGGTAACGTGGCCTACTCACAGATCGATCATCTCTCAATAGCTTATTCCCTTACCAGCATAGCTCTGGGCATTATCGTAGGCATAGCTGCCCGCCGCAAGTGGTTCGACCGCTTCTACGGCTTTATGCTGGCTGCAACACTCACCATGGTAACAGCACTGCTGGTATCGGTGCCCTTAAACATCCTCCTCTCCGAAGGCTATACCGGAAATGCATGGGGCGATGCCGTCATCGTCTTCCTTCTTGATAAGAAATGGCCCTTCTCTGTCAGCTGCATACTGGGACAGCTGTCCATCGAATTTGCCGATAAAGTGCTGACCATAGCCGCAGTTTATCTGCTGATACTTATAGAGCGTATCAGAAACGGCAGCGGATCCGGCACGGAAAACTCCGGCAGCGCAACCAAGGCTGCTGCCGCTATCCTTATCGTAACCGCACTCATTCCGTTATCCGCCCCCTTATATACACAGGCGGCCGATGATTCCGATTCTCCCGATTACAACGATTACGTACAGAGCGTTTACAGCAGCAACAACGGCCTTCCCTGCGGCGAAGCAAACGATATCGCCCAGACCAATGACGGTGTGCTCTGGATAGGCACCTATGCCGGATTGTACCGTTATAACGGCCGTGAGTTCCGCTGGGTGGACGATTACGAATCGGTAAAGAACGTAAACTGTCTCTATGTGGATGAGGAAGGACGTATGTGGATAGGCACCAACGATAACGGCCTTTCCATAATGATACGCGAGAAGATAGTAAACATCCTGGACCAGTCCAGCGGCCTTCCTTCCAACTCTGTACGCTGCATCATCTGCGCTACCGACGGTTACTACTACATAGGCACCACCGCCAGCATGCAGATACTGGTCATGAACAACGGCCTTAAGGCAACCAACACACTTGAAGAGATCAATTATGCCGACAGCATAACCGCAGATGAGAACGGCCATGTAGCAGCCATCACTACCGACGGAAGGCTCTTTCTTCTGAAAGGCGGCGAGATCCTCTCCACTCTTCAGTCGCCCGACGGCAACGAATGGTTCAAGTGCTGCGCCTTTGCACCGGACGGCACACTGATGGTGGGCTCTTCCACCGATCACATCTACAGTTACGATATCTCATCGGGAGATTTCAAATCCCTTGGAGTAAAGACCTGCGATGGCATAAATACCATCAATAACATCAACTTTTTAAGCAACGGTACATACTTCCTGTCGACGGATAACGGTATATCCTATATCGACGCAGACGGCTATCATCTGCTCAATACCAACGCTTTCAACAATTCCATCGACAACATGCTCTACGATTACCAGGGCAATCTCTGGTTCACCTCTTCCAGACTGGGCCTGCTTCGTCTGGCCAAGTCACCTTTTAAGGATGTATATGGATCAATAGGCATGGACAGGAAGGTGGTAAATACCATAGTGTACTGGCAGAACTGTTATTACATAGGTACCGACAAGGGGCTGGATGTTGTAGACAAGAACTGCCGCCGCAGCTACAGCAATCTCCTTACCACCGAACTTGCGGGCATGCGTATCCGCTGCATGTATGTTGACGGTGATAACCATCTGTGGGTATGTACCTACGGTAACGGTCTTATCGAATATTCGGCCAACGGCAGATCCTGGCATTACAACGCCGAAAACGGCAGCTTCGGAAGCCGTGCCCGTATAGTGACCGGGCTTTCCGATGGCAGCATCCTGGCCGCCGGTGATACAGGCATAAGCTTTATACGCGATCACAAAATAGAACAGACCATAAGCAACGAAGACGGTCTTATCAATTCGATGATACTTACGATCACCGAAATGGACGACGGCACGATATTAGCCGGGACCGACGGTGACGGTATCGCCGTGATCAAAGACAAACAGGTCGATAAAATGCTGACCCGCGAAGACGGCTTGAGCAGCGGTGTTATATTGCGTACGATAAAAGACCCCAAATCGGAAGGCGTGTTCATCGTTACCAGTAACAGCCTGTGCTACCGCGATCCGAACGGTTCAATACGTGTGCTCGATAAATTCCCCTATTTCAACAACTACGATATCTGGGCAAAGGATGAGGATACACTCTTTGTAATGTCCAGTGCCGGTATCTATGTGGTGGAACGTGACGAACTCGTAGAAGGCGGCGAGATAGCCTGGGAGCTTCTGGATGCCAGAAGAGGTCTGGGAACTTCGCTCACCGCCAATTCATGGAACTGCTATAACAATAAAGGCGAGCTCTTCCTTCCCTGCGATACCGGTGTATATATCATCGATGTAGATAAGTATAACAGCGATGTCCGCTCCTACCGTATGCAGCTTGCCTCCGTTAAGCTGGACGGTATACAGCAGCCGCTGGCCCGCATGGGAGCCATCACCGTAGGCCAGGGCGTCAGCCGTATAGAGCTGGCCCCCGAGATATTAAACTACACCATACAGGAACCCAACGTAGGTTATATCCTGGAGGGTTTTGACCAGCAGTGGACGATCATCCCCCAGAACAATCTCAACAACATCATCTATACAAATCTGCCCGCAGGCAGATATACCTTCCGTCTGGCGATCTTTGACAGTGCCGGTAACCGCGTTCTCGAAGAGCGCAAATTCGAACTGGTCAAGGAAGGTGAGTTTTACGAGCAGCCTGTATTCATCGTATATATGCTGATCCTGCTGGCGCTCTTTATCATCTGGCTCACCTGGTTCGTGGTGCAGAGACAGTTAAACCAGCAGCAGATCAAGATAAACATGGCAAATGAAACAGTCATGGCTATAGCAAACGCAGTCGATGCCAAGGACGTGCGCACACACCAGCACTCCATGCGCGTGGCCGAATATTCGGAAATGATAGCACGCGAGATGGGCTGCTTTAAATGGTGGCAGCGTAACAGGATGCTGTCTAACCTGCGCAAAGCCGCACAGATGCACGATATAGGAAAGATAGCCGTTCCCGACAGCGTACTTAACAAAGTGGGCCGTCTGACCGACGATGAATATGCAAAGATGAAATCGCACGTTGTGCGCGGTGCAGAGATACTTAAGGACTTTACTTTAGTCGAGCATGTTACGGACGGTACAAGATATCATCACGAGCGTTACGACGGCAAAGGTTATCCCGACGGACTCAAGGGTGAGGAGATACCCCTCTTTGCCCGTATCATAGGTGTGGCCGATGCTTTCGATGCCATGACCTCTAACCGTGTGTACCGTAATCACATGGACACCGATTATGTTATGACCGAGATGAAGCGCGGGCGCGGCAGCCAGTTCGATCCCGATGCGCTGGATGCCTTCCTGCGCCTGGTAGACAAAGGCGTGATCAACCTTGAAGAACTCTATGCCCAGAAGCGCGCCGAGATACAGCAGGCAGAGGATCAGGAAGCTCAGGAAGAACTGCGCCGCCGTGTCGAAGAAGATAAGAAGATCCAGGAAGCCGAGATGAAGGAAAAGGAAAATAAGGCCTCCGGAAAGAAGGACGGCTCCGATGATAAGAAGAATGACTCCGACGACAAGAAGAATGACTCCGACGATAAGAAAGGAAACTAAGGCATGAAACGTGTATATCTTCTGACCGCACTGACGTGCACCGTCATAATGGCTGCTTTTATCTGCTGCTTCAGGATACTAAACCTGTCCGGCGGCAGGGATCACATCAAAGTGGGATTCATCTACGATAATGACGAGAGCACGCCCTACACCTACAACTTTTCGCTGGCAAAGGATGCGCTGGAAAAGAAATATCCGGACCGCGTAGAAATATTAAGCCGCAGCAATGTTCTGGACGAAGATATGGAAGAGCCGCTGCGCGAACTGGCTGACGGCGGATGCGATATCATCTTCTTTAACGGATACAGCACACTGGTACGCGATCTGGCCACGCAGTATCCAAATACGGAGTTCTGCCAGGCTTCCTACATGGATATGAGTGATCAGGAAGTGCCCGCTAATTATCATACGTTTAAAGGCGAGGCTTATCAGGGAAGATATGTCAGCGGTATCGCCGCAGGAATGAAGATACAACAGCTGATCAGCGACGGGATCATCACGGACGATGAAGCCATAGTCGGCTTTGTCGCAGCTTTCCCCACTTCCGAAGTCATCTCCGGCTACACGGCATTTTTGCTCGGTGTACGCTCGGTAGTGCCTACGGCTGTGATGCACGTATGCTACACCCACACCTGGAGCAGCTACGCCCTGGAAAAAGCATCTGCCGTTCAGCTGATAAACGAGGGCTGTGTGATAATCTCACAGCATACCGATACCATAGGCCCCGCTATCGCCTGCGAGGAAGCCGTCACACACTCTCCCGTATATTTCGTAGGCTACAACCAGAGCATGTCGGAAGTGGCCCCCGGCGCCTCATTGGTAACATCACGTATCTGCTGGGAACCTTATGTACTCTCTGCCGTTGCCGCAGTGCTTAGCGAAAAGGAGATAGAATCCTTTGTTTCCGGCGATATCCACGGAACAGATACATGTGCAGGTTTTGAAAAAGGCTGGGTAGAAATGGTCGACCTTAACCAGCAGGTATGCGCTCCCGGAACACAGGAAGCCATGAACAGCGCCATAGATAAGTTCAAGCGCGGGAATACCGACATCGTATTTAAAGGCGATTATACGGGCGTAAATCCCGATGATCCTTCCGATACCATCGATCTGCGTAACGGCTACACCGAAAACGCAGATACTTCATATCCCTTATTTAACTACATTCTCAAAGACGTGATCACGATAGATGAGCATTAAGACACTCATCCTTTGGAAGTATCCGGGATATATACGTCAAATTCCATCTCTTTAGCCGCTGCATCGGCCTTTACGTATATATCCCCATACAGCTTCAGTGCTATCTGCCTGGCCTCATACAGGCCTATTCCGCTGCCTTCATGCTTATCCGCATTTGATCCTCTCCAGAAACCGTTAAACAGATACGGCAGTTCCTTTTCGTCGGGAACCTCTCCTTTATTCTTTACCGTCAGGTAATAAGCATCTTCCTCTTTATTTATGCTTACATATATGCCTCCGCCGTTTCCGTATTTTATGGCGTTATCCATAAGCTGCATCAATATCCTTATCAGTCCGCTCTTATCGCTCTTTATCACAGCGTTATGCCCCAGCTCAAACGAATACGGTATGTTCAGTACCTTAAGGCGGTTACTGTATTCCTCTTCAAGGAAGTCCTTAAGCTCCTCCAGATAAAAAGCCGTGGTCTCGGGTTTAAAATCCACTACCGCTCCGGAAGCCTTATCGATCAGCTCCTGCACCAGCTTTGTTATATCATCGGCGTTCTTGCTTATCTTTACGGCCACCTGTGCATCGCTTTCGTTTATCTTTCCGTCGCTCTGGTACAATCCCGTACTTATCGCATCCGCATACAGCTTTATATTTGCCACAGGCGTCTTTATCCCATGGGCGATGGTCGTAAGCATTGTCATATGATCCCTGCTCAGCTCATTCACACGCACCCTGTTTTTCTCAAGCTTATCGCTTAACATGTTGATACCCCAGATGAATTTACCGAAGAAGCGGTTCTTACTCTCGGGCAGCTTATCCGGTGTCCCGTTTTTCGAAAGCCTGAGCGGGTATTCCGCAAGCCTCTCAAAAGGCGAAAGCACCACTGCGCTTATGTATATCAGGACTCCCATTACCGGTATAAAAGCCACGGCGATTATCACGTTCATCATAAGACGCAGTCTGTTGGTCATAGTGTTTTCAAAAGAAAACACCACCAGTCCCGCGATGCCGCTGCCGGTATTGAGCACCCAAACTATATCGGAATCATTTCCCCTGTTAAGTACGGATACATCGCTTTTCCCCTTCTCTAAGGGGATGTAGCTCACTTTATCGGGCAGTGCATTCCTTCCGTATTCAGCGGTGAATCCCGCTCTGTTTTCTTCCAGATACGAGCTTAAATATGCATTTATCTCTTCTCCGGATGCGGCTGCATCAGCGCTCTGTTTAAGAGCGCCGACCACACGGTTCATCATGATATATGTTTTGTCATCGTCTTTTTTGGTGAAATGATCAAAGCAGATATTAGCGGATATAAAGATACATACGAAAAGAAGCACCGTAAAAATGAAAAGCTTTCCCAGTTTCTTCATTCCGCAGTGCCTCCGAATCTGTAACCCACGCCCCATACGGTCTGTATCAGCCTGGGATCCTTTGGATCCTCTTCAAGCTTTTCCCTCAGCCATCTTATATGGACGTTTAAGCTTCCCTGCTCGCTCATGCAGTCAAAGCCCCATACTTCATTAAACATTTTTTCTTTTTTTATGACCTGCTCGGGATGCCGCATAAAGTATTCCAGCAGATCAAACTCTTTACCGTTTATACCTATCTTCTTGTCGTCCTTAAATACCTCCCTCTGGGTCATATCCATAGTTATATTCCCATAGGTAAGTATCTGCCTCTCTTCCGCCATATCATACGCGCGGCGCATCAGCGCCTTGATCTTAAAGCCCAGTACCGATACGGAGAAAGGCTTATCCAGATAATCGTCAGCCCCCAGCTTAAGCCCCAGGATCTTGCTGTCATCATCGGTACGCGCGCTCATCATCAGAACGGGGATCTTCTGCTCTTTTCGTATCTCCTGCAGCGCTTCATAGCCGTCGATCCCGGGCAGCATCACGTCAAGCAGCAGCATCTTGCATGCTGCTGTCTTAAGCTTTCCGATCCCTTCTTCCGCGGTGGTACACCATTCCACGCTGTAGCCTTCACGTTTAAGGAAATCCGATATCAGCTTTCCGAGTTCTTCATTGTCTTCGATGATAAGGATGTCGGTCATAGTCCTACTTTAGCAAAATCCGGAGGTATTTTCAAGCCGCCCTCATCCGCCCTTCGGGCACCTTCCCCCAAAGGGGGAAGGCAGTTGAACGCGGTAATACGATGGCACCTTCCCCCACAGGGGGAAGGCAATTAGGCGCGGTAATACGATGCCACCTTCCAGGGGGGGAGGCAGTGCCCTCAGAAATGTCCGATGGTTACATATTCAGGCACATCATCCGCATAATAATCCTTTGTAAATGCCACCTGTATGTTGCCCGTAGAGTAATCAAGGATCACCGTGTGTACCGTTCCGCTGTTGTGTACATTCACCACGCCGTATTCCTTCACATGCTCTTTAGCCATAAGAGCCTTAACATCGGCTGCTGAGAATTTTTCCTTTTCGTTTACCCACAGATCATATTTGGCGAAGCGGTCGATATTGCCCTGCATCCCTGTAAATGAATCATTATTTCCTTTCGTTGCAAACGAGTTAACGATGCAGAAGGCATCTTTTCTGTCCCATAAAAGTCCCTCCATCAGTTCCGTATCAGGGCTTCGCAAAACAGATACTGCCCTTCCTGCTTCCTGTACTTCGCGTGTGGCATTTTCGCAGCAGAACACATCTTTTTTATCCGATACCAGCATATTGTTGCACCAGGTAAAAGCGCCGCTCTCCGAAAGCAGGAACTCTCCTGCGTCCTTTGCATTGTCAAAGCGTTCCAAAGCAGTGCGGATCTCAAAGGTGTAGCACTTCTTTCCTTCGTATACATAAGGCATTCCTTCCATAGCCGATGTATCCGAACCCACATCCAGGATGCCTATCATCACGCCGTCATCATTGACCGCCGTGATGATATCAAGGATACCAAGCATACCGATGGCAGTAATCGAACGTTCCGCTTTTTTCATATGCGTAACAGCGTGGATAGCGGCTATCTGCGCATCACTGCCTAAGTTCCATTCCAGATTGCGCATGGTGATGCGCTGCCCTGAAGCAGTCATGCTTCCGGAAAGGGAGAGCGCGCTGCAGGCCGTGGGGCGCAGTGCATCAGGGATGATCTGCGCTGTCAGCAGCTCGATATAGCTAAGCTCCCCGTTCGCGCTGTAGCCTTCTTCACCATCTGACATTGCTTTAGCAAAGCTTTCTATCTCTTTTCTGTAATCATCCGGTATCGCTGCCTCAAGCGTCAGGATGCGTTCTGTCAGTGCATCGTAATTCACGTTTCTGCCGCCGAAAGAATGCCGTATATTCTCATAAAGATAAGGCTCAATGACTGCCTCATAAGCCGGGACAGCCTCTTTAAGCGTCGCGGCATATGCTGCCCCCACTTCTTCCGGACTGCCTTTTTCATAATCCAGAGTCACATCATAATAGCTTGCATACTGTTTTATCTCACACAGACCGTCCTGCGATGCACAGCTTGCGATCAGTTCGTCTGCTGCGCTCTCATCACTGTAATGCACTTCTTCTTCCACATTGACGGATCCGACTTTTACCATACTGCCGGCTCCCGTGACAAGCGCTGTCTGTGCGCAGCCGCCAATAAACATTGAAAGCGACGCTACAGCGACAGTAAGACTCTTCATACAAACTTTCCTATTCATCTCTTACCCTCCAGATCTGTATCTTATCCATTGTCTTAAAGGATATCAGCATCACTGCGCTGATCAGTAAAGTGATCCACAGCGGCAGCACGATCAGTGATGCTGCCGTAGGCGATGCGATGATAAATTCCGCCACATGCAGTACCGCTACTCCTATCCTGTCAAATATGAATCTGTTCACAGTCAGCGCCATGATCACTGCAGCTGCTACAGCAACACCCACCAGTATCAGCAGCCTTTCGTAATGCCATGCCCTTATGCTTTTTTTATCGATGCCCAAACTCTTTAACATTGCGATATCCGCTGTCTCCTCTTCCATAAAGATCTGCTGGTACAGAAATGTCATGGCAAAACACGTAACAGTCATTATGATCCCCATCGTAACGATCAGCGCGTCAAAGAGCGTTCCGTACTGACGTCCCAGATCATAATCCAGCACCTCATCAAAATCCTGTATCAGTATATCTTTGTTGACGGCGCGCATTTTTTCGATATATCCGTGATACTCCGTATCATCTGCATCTATACCCTGGTTGAATACAGACCAGTCATCCGAAACGATATCATCACTGTTTCCGGTCATAAATACTTTATTGTAGTTCGTCGATTCCACATAACCGGTCACGATAAAGTCCCTTTGCACTGTCCGTATCGTAAAACCGTCATCCTCAAAGATCTTCATCTCCAGCGTTATCGTATCTCCGATATTGATCCCCCTCATCTTTTTAAACAGATGCGATATGATCACCTCGTTTGGCAGCTTAGGCGTCTTTGAGCCCTTCACCAGCTTAAGCTTACCGATATCATAATCTCCGAAATGCAATACCGCCCCATCCCGTTTACCGCCGTTTAACAGCGTAACCTCCTGCTCATCCGTGATCTGCGTATTTAAAGGGATGCCGTGTTCGTTATAGTATTTTTCATAGTAAAGAAACGCGTTCCTGTAACTTCCTTCCTGATCGATAATACGGTCTCTTATCTCATCTTCCGGCCGGATGATAAGCTCTCTGTCGCCATACTGCATATAAGTCCTGCGGTAATCATCACTCACTACCGTTGCCTTTAACTGCACGGCCATCAGTATCACCACCATGCCCATCGTATAACTTACGATCAGGTACAGATATCTTTTTAACCTGCCTGTTATATCACAGCCTGCCAGGAATAACGGTACGGATATTTTTTTACTTTTGTGCAGAAATACGCCGGGGAGTTTATGAAAACGCTCGCCTCTGTTCTCGCCGTGTATGGTATCCATAACAGATATCTTACGCATCTTCTTAAGCGCTATAAAAGAAAACAGGATCATCATAAGGATAAAGAACACGCTGCAGAGTATACCTGTCATGACCAGCACTGAATTTTCCGGATTAAGCGTATTGCTGATAAAATGTCTTATCATGAATCTGCATAATGCAGTGCCTGCGATACTTCCGATCACACCGCCAAATAAAGCAAAAGCGATGTATTTTACTATGAATAAGGTCCGGTAGGAAAGTGAATCCACACCTATAGCTTTCATCGTTCCGATCTCACGCTGCTCTCTCTTGATCGTTGCCTGCAGGCTGAAGCGGATCGACATAAAGATAAGCACGATCAGCGCTACTCCCATTATGACCATGAAAATACCTATGATCAGGGATACCAGTGCTTCTTCCGTAGTTACATTTGTCTTTCCGGTGTTGATATTCTGCGGCATTGCAGAGATCTCGCCTTTTATCGCCAGCTCCTGAAGCCTGATCTCCAGATCCCAGCCCCAATCCTGCAGCGAAGCAAAATCTTTAAACGGCTGTGTCAGTTTTATCTCGTACAGATCCGTCATGCCGAAGAATTCTTTTTTCAGAGCCTCATGATCATTATCCGAAAAGAGTATCTTATGTATTGCAGAAGTACTGGGATCTTTATAGATATGGGATATCGTAAACTCATAGATGTTCCCAAGATCCGTAGTAAGCCTTATACTGTCACCGACCTTGTTTCCCGTGCTGTTTGCTATATACTGAGGCAAAGCCACACAACCGTCATTAAGTGTAAAAAGTGAATCGTTGATATCATAAGGTATGTTCTGTGAACGGCTCACCGGAGCGATCAGCACTACGTTCTCATACAGTCCGCCGATACGCCTGCGGTCGACGCCTTCGAATTCCAGGCGGGATGTACGCAGAAGGATACGCTCGGAGATCTCCACTTCACCTATGAGCGGATCCGATCTGATCAGTTCATCTATCTTTTTTCTCTGCCCTTCTTTATCCGATACAGACCGGTCTACGGTAAAGATCACATCCGATGTATTGCATTTTTCGTAGGTCTTTTCTATCCCGCCTATCAGAGAGTAAAAGAATTCCACACTCATGACTAAGAGTGTGGCTGCGATGATCATAAAGATGCACAGCACGATATTTAAGCCCATCTTATCTTTCAGGTCTTTTTTTAACATTCTGAAATACATAGCTTACCACCCCATCTCATCCAGCCATTGCCTGAGTTTGCGTTCGCGTTTCTGCAGTTCCTCTCTCGGGTCCGTTTTATCGGACTTTACCGTAACCTTTCCAAGCTTCAGTTCTCCCTGTATATCACCATCGACAAGATAAATAATGCGGTCCGAACTGGCAGCCACCTTTTCACTGTGCGTTACCATCAATATGGTGCTGCCCGCTTCATTTGCTTTGATGAGTTCGTTTAATACCTCTGATGAGGCTTTTGAATTCAGCGCGCCCGTAGGTTCATCTGCAAAAAGCACTCTGGGGCTGTTGATCAGCGCTCTGGCAAGACAGGCGCGCTGCAGCTGTCCGCCGGAAACTTCCGTGATCTCGCGTTCCGCAGTATCGATTATGCCCAATCTGCGCATAAGATCTTCGGCGTGACGGTTTACTTCTTCCCTGGATACGAGCTTTGCCTGATAGCCCGGAAGCACGATATTATCCATGATGCAGAGCTTCTTCATCATATACATCTGCTGGAAGATGAAACCCATCTTCAAAAGCCGCAGCCGGGTCAATTCCTTCTCTTTCATCCCGGAAATATCCTCCCCGTCAAAGATCACTTTACCTGCCGTCATGCTGTCCATGCCGCTTATCGTGTAAAGCAGCGTGGATTTGCCCGATCCGCTGGGGCCCATGATAGATACAAACTCACCTTCTTCGATCTTCAGATTGATATTCTGCAGCACATTGTTACTGTATCCGTCGACTATATAAGTCTTGCACAGATCGACCGCTTCCAGACAAACCTTTCCCAT